>JBDGUF010000060.1:0-43394 GCA_042216105.1 Halorientalis sp. | reverse complement strand
TACGGTTCGCTGGAAAGAAACCGAAGAGAAGGAACGGATTTGTGAGGTGTTAGAAACGGTCCGCGAGCAGAATCCGGGGCAGCGGATTCTGCTCGTCTTGGACAAGCACGGCTCACACGTCTGTGAATACACGCGCAAGCGCGCGCATCAACTTGGCATCGATCTCGTGTTCCTTCCGTCAGGATCGCCGCATCTCAACCCAATCGAGCAGGTCTGGAAATACCTCAAGTGGACGATGGCACCGATCATCGTCGAGGACGAAGACGAGTTCCACGAACTCGTCAAGGACGTGTTCGATCAAGTGACACAGCGAATCAGTTTTGCAAAAGACTGGTGTGAGAAGTTCCTCGACCTTCAGAAGTTTCCTTGATCATTACTCCGCGACGAAGACGAACTGCTTGGGCCCGCTCGTGGCGGCGTCGCTGACCTCGATATCGAAGTCGAACTCGGCCGACTGGCCCGGCTGGAGCGTCCCGACGGAGTACTCCGTGTCGGTCGGGCTGAGGTTCTGCAACCGAGTCGTGAGGCGGACGACCACGTCGCGGGCGACCCGATCGCCGGCGTTGCGGATCGTCCCGGAGATCGTGCCGTCCTCGCCGACCCTGAGCGAGGACCGGACGTTCGACAGCTCGAACTCCGTCTCCAGTAGCGGCGTCACGCCCAGCGAGAGCACGTCGGACTGCCGGGTGACGCCGTCGCTGTTCTCGTAGGTGACGGTTGCGCGGAAGGCGTAGCGCTGCTGCTCCGCGCTGTCCGACGCGGTGACCTGGTACTCGATGGTCTTCCGCTCGCCGGGCTCCCACTCGCCGGCGTACCGGGTTCCGGAACTCGACCGGCCGAAGGTGAGGTCGCTGTTCAGCGACTCGAGCGTGACCCTCGCGTCCCGGGCCGTCTCGGTCCCCGTGTTCGCCATGGTGACCGCGACCGTCCCGGTCGACCCGACCTGTACGTCGGACTCGGTGGCGACGATCTCGAAGTCGGCGCTCTCCTCGACCCGGAGCGTCACCTCGTAGGTCTCGTCGGTGGTCCGCTCGTTGTACACCCGCCGACCCGTGTCGGTCTGGGTGATCTGTGAGTAGTAGCTGTACTCGACTCTGACCTCCATGGTGTACGTTCCCGGCTCGGCGTCGGCCGCGACCGAGACCTCGAAGGGCAGTGTCGTCGAACGCTCGCCCGGCAGCTGTCCCACGGTCTGCTCGCTCGTCTCGACCGTCACGGGTGCCCCGTCCGCCTGCAGCTCGACCGTCAGCCCGCGGGCCTTCGTGACCAGCGACTCCAGGCCCGACGCGGACCCCTGATCGATCTCGCCCCGGTTGTTGATCTGGACGTTCAGCGTCGTGTCCTCGCCGGCCACCACCCTGTTGTCACCGATGGCCGCCGACAGCTCCGGGTTCCCCGACACGACGAACCCGCCCAGCGCCGGCATCGGAACGAGAAACAGTACGACGACTCCCAGAACCGCGAGTTGTGATCCTCTCATACTTGATTGAACGTTCAGTCAGCTCGTCTACACCGTTGAACGTTCATTCAACACAAGTATCTTTCCCTTCGACGACGGGCCCGGCGAGCCGAAAGGCTATTGACTGGTGATTGAATATTCAATCAACAATGCCGGACGGGACGGATCTGTTCGAGTCGGATCCCGAGAACACGCGGGAAGCCATCATGAAGGCCACCTACGACGCGCTCTCGAAACACGGCTACGCGGACCTGACGATCCAGCGCATCGGCGACGAGTTCGACAAGAGCAAGTCGCTGCTGTATCACCACTACGACAGCAAGGACGCGCTGTTGATCGACTTCCTGGCGTTCATGCTCGAACGGACGGAGGGTACGATCCCGCTGGAGGAGGCCGACGCCGCGGACGAGCGGTTACGGATCGGGCTGGACCACGTGTTCACCGAGATCATCGGCGGCGATAGCGAGGAGTTCAACCGGGCGATGACCGAACTGCGCGCCCAGTCCGCACACGACGATTCCTTCTGTGAACAGTTCACGAAAAACGACCAGTACTTCAAACAGCGGGTCCGGGACATCCTCGAAGAGGGGATCGAACGGGGCGTCTTTCGCGACGTCGACACCGAACAGGTCGCGGCGATGCTGGTCACGATCGTCCAGGGCGCGACGTTCCTGGCGACGACCAGCGCGGAACCCGACCTCGAAGCGGTCCGCGCGGAACTGGACGCGTACATCGAGTCCCGGCTCCTCCCCGACGACTGACTCGCCGTCCCACGCGCCGTTGCCGGACTCCGCGGCGACGCCACTCCTCGCGAGGACGGGACGTGGCGTGGACGGCGCGGGCCGTCACCGGTCCCGTTCCTCCCGGCCGGCCCGCCCCTTCCAGACCCGCTCCTGTGCGCGCTCGGCCGCGTGACGCTGTCCGTCTGCGACTTCCTCCCGGGCCTCGGCCTCGAAGTCCTCGATCTCCGCGAGAAACCCCTCCTGGAAGCTCTCCAACACGTCGTAGGACCACCGGTCGTCGTCGATGACCCCCCGCGGGAGGTACCGGTCCCGCACCGCGTCGGCCAGGTCGTCGTACCCGCACTCCCGCAACAGCGGCTCCGCCTCGGCGAGGTGGTCCATCGCGTGACCCGTGTTGTGGTGGAACTCCACGAGGTGTCCGTGCGCCCGCTGGAGCCACTCCAGCCCGAGTTCGATCTGGTGCAGGGCCGCCCGTTCGTCCTCGGTCAGGTCGGCGTCCGCCGGTTCGTCGGGTGCCATGTGTATCGGTACCGTATCACGAGTGTTGAACCTGTCGCGGACGGGGCCACAACCCATAGGTGCGACAGGCCCGAGGGACGAGTATGCGCCGCCGTCAGTTCCTCGCGACGACGGGCGGACTCGCCGCGGTCCCGGTCGTCGCCGGGCGGGCCCGTTCGCAGTCGTCGTCCTCCTTCCGACCGCTGGGATCGCTGTCCCTCCGTGGCATCGCGGAGGCCGTCGTCGGCGACGACGGGACGACGGCCTACGCGGCCGTCTCCGACGGGTTCGCGACCGTCGACCTCTCCGGCCCGACCGCGCCCGCGATCCTGGCCGAGCGCCGCGACCCGCTCGCCGGCCGCGACGGCGGACCGCTCGACGGGATCTGGGACGTGAAAGTCGACGGCGACCGCCTGCTCGTCGTCGGTCCCGCACACGGCAGGACGGGCAACCGGCTCCGGGCCGCCGCCGTCTACGACGTGGCCGACCCCGCCGCGCCCGAGCGAGTGGGCGTCCACGAGACGACGTATCCGATCCACAACAGCTACCTCCGGGACGGCGTGGCCTACCTCACCGCCATCGGCGACGGCGGGGCCGAACTCGCGACGGTCTCGGTCGAGTCCGACCCCTACCGGCTGGGGGGCTGGGCGCTCACCGATCACGACCCGCGGTGGGCCGACGTGCCCTTCGCGCTCGCGAACCTCCACGACGTGTACGTCCGGGGCGACCGGGCCTACCTCGCCGTCTGGGACGCCGGCACCTGGATCCTCGACGTGACCGATCCCGCGGACCCCACCTTCGTCTCGCGGGTCCGTGGCCGGTCGGTGGAGGAACTCGCGGAACTCGGTCGCAGCGCCGCCCGCGACGACGCCTTTCGGCTCCCCGGCAACGACCACTACGTCGCCGTGAACGACGCCGGCGATCTCCTCGGGATCGGGATCGAGGCGTGGGGCGAGCCCGGCCCCGGCGGGATCGTCCTCTACGACGTGACCGACGAGACCGACCCCGAGCGACTCGCCCGGATCGCCCCGCCGCCGACCCCGGACCCGAGCTACGACGGCGTCTGGACGACCGCCCACAACTTCGGGTTCGACGGCGACCGGCTGTACTCCGCCTGGTACCAGGGCGGCCTGAAGGTCCACGACGTGAGCGACCCGGCGAACCCGACCGAGATCGCCGCGTGGCGCGACACCGACGCGGCGTGTTTCTGGACCGCCCGGTCGGCCGCCGACTGCGTCGTCGCCGCCAGCAGCAGCCAGCCGCCGACCCTGGACATCGAGGAGCGCCTCTACACGTTCCCCGATCCCGGGTCCGGCGGACCGACCCCGGACGGCTCGACCGGGACTGTGACGACCGGCGCGAGCGGCCCCGGCTTCGGCGTGCTGGCGGGGCTCGCCGGCCTCGGACTGGGCGCGTGGCGGTACGGGCGGGACCGCTGACGGCGGCGATCAGAGCGCGTTCTCGACCGCGCTCGCCACGCTCCTGGCCTTCTCGGCCAGGCCCTCGGGCACGTCGCCGGCCTCGACGGCGGCGTCGAGTTCGTCGTCGTCGACCCGTTCGACCCGGCCGTCGCCGTGTTTCACCACGTCGACGTGGAGGTCGACGTACCGGACGGTGTCGGGGAAGACCTCGACGGGGGTACAGACGTTGACGTAGGTCCCCTTCCGGCGGTCCTCGGCGTCGCGGTAGACGGTGGCGTACCACCACCGCCCCTCCTTGAACTTCGTGACGGCCACGTCGCCGGCCTCGATGCGCTCGCCGATGGCGTCCAGCGTCCCGCCCGGCGAGAGCTCCCGCGAGACCGTGACGCTCCCGTCGGGATCGGACTCGACGACCTCGCCCCGCCCGAGGCTGATCAGCCGGCCGTCGGGTTTGCCGTGGCCGATCTCGACGGAATCGCCCTCGCGCGGGCCGAACTGCCGGGCCACGACGCCGAAGGGGAAGTCCGAGTCGCCGCTGGTCTCGTCCGCTCCCGGGTCACAGACCGCCTCGGCGAAGTCGACGGCGGCGCTGGCGCGGTCGTCGCCGGCCTTTATGCGGTGGTGACCGGCCATCGTCGGCACGACCGCGCGTCGGCGCTCGTCCAGCGCGAAGCGGGACTCGCGGCCGAACCAGAGCCACCGGGTCGCGGTCCCGGCCCAGCGCCGCGCCAGTTTCCCCTCGCCGGGGGCGGGCGCGTCGGCCAGCCGGTCGTCCAGTTCCGCCGCCCGCTCGTTGTATGCCGCCAGCACCGAATCGAGCGTGTCGAAGTCGGCGTCGTCGGCGCGTCGCCCCCAGCGGACGCCCCACCCGTCGCGGGGGTCGGTGGGGATCAGATCCACCACGTCCGCCGGGCCGTTACCACGGGTCGTCGTCCCGCCCCGGACCAGCCGCACCAGCTCGCCCGGGAACCTGATATCGGTGTCCAGCACCGGCCGGTCCGACGACCACGGCGGCGTCGGCTCGCGAACCTGCACGCGCAGGCGGTCGCCCGTCTCGATCCGGTCCGCGGCGTCGTCGTAGGGGAGAAACCCCTCTCGGTCGCGGGGGCTCCCGTGGTCGGGGCCGCTCCCCAGGTCGACGAGGGCACCGCTCCCGAGCGTCTCGCTCACGCGGCCGTCGAACACCGCGTTCCGCGGCATCGGGTCCTCCCAGCACAGCGCGTCCCGCCCGGCGTCCGTCAGCAGGTCCGACACGCGCTCGACCGCCGCTTCGTCCCCGATCACGCCGACGCCCTGCCGGTCGCCGGTCGTCTCGACGCTCACGTCCGCCGCCGCCAGCGGGAACGACGCCTCGAAGCGGTCGGCGATGGCGTCGGAGGCCTGTACCACCGACAGGTCCGCGTGGTCCTCGACGGTGGCGGTCAGCGCCGTCGCGTAGATCCCCCGGACGCGGACGTTCATAGCGAGTCGGGGTCGGTGCTGAACCGCACCCGGTCGTGGACGGTCGGCCCCAGCGTCAACTCCACGGTGTCGTCGGAGAGGACCCGTCCCCCCTCGACGTAGACGCCCCAGCCGTCGAACTTCAGGTAGCCCCGCAGGTCGTCGGCGTGGGTGTGCAGGTCGACGTACGCCACGTCGTGTTCGACGGCGTCGCCGGTGCCGTGTGCGAGATCCATGTCCGAGTGGACGGTCTCCAGTCCGTCGAAAAAGTCCTCGATGGCGTCGGCGGCCTCGGCCGTCGCGTCGACGACGCGCTCCGAGGCGGCCTCTATCTCGTCGGTCGACAGACCGGCCTCGCGGAGCGCCCGCTGTGTCCGCTGGTCGAAATGCATGTCCAGCCGTTGGCGGGCCGGGGTTCTAAAGAACCAGGTTCAGCACCAGCACGAAGGTACCGAAGAACGCGCCGAAGGCGACGACAGTTTTCGGGTTGATCCGGATCGCGTTGTTGTCCTCGGCGTCGAAGTACCGGACCAGCCCGGCACTCGACATCAGCCCCCCGCCGTCGTTGCTGCTCATACCCGAGTGTGACCTGTCCCCGGGGGTAAGCCTTTCGCCTCGGCGCGCCGCTTGTAAGTGGCCGTGATTATACGGTTACTTAAAAAATCCGGATACGGACGGGAAGGTTGAGGGAGTGACACACGTTACTGTGTCTCACTGGGGGGAGCGATGATGGACGACACCACTCACCACGACGAACAGGAACGGGCACGTGGACTGAACCGGCGGAGCGTACTGCGGGCCACGTCGGCCGCGGCGGTCGGGGCCGTGGGCCTCGGTGCGGCGACCGGGACGGCGACGGCCAAGGAGGCCGAGGAGGCGTTCCTCGGGAACTGTCTGGCGGACGTGCCGGAGGCACCCGCAGACGCGCCCATCGTCGACCTGACGGGCGAGGGACTGGAGACCCGCGGCGCGATGCCGTCGGGCGAAGACGAGGTGCTGTTCTACATCCACGGCTGGCTGGAAGACGCCTCGGGCGGCGGCGAGAACCAGGGGCAGGCGCTGGCGAACGCGCTCGAAGCCAACGGCTACGACGCGCCGGTCGTCACCGTCCTCTGGGACTCGAACACGCTCGACTGGTGGGCCGGCAAGGACGCCGCCGAGGCGGCCGGCGAGGACTTTGCCGGCTGGCTCGACGGCTACATGCGCGACAACCCCGGCACGACGGTCCGGGTGGTGGGTCACTCGCTGGGCGGCCGGGCGTCCTACGCGATGCTCGACGCCCTGGCGGGCTCGGTCGCGTCGGTGTCGACGATCGGTGCCGCGAACGATCCCGACACCGTCTGCGAGGAGGGGCGGTTCGGCGACGGCATCGCGAGTTCGGCCGACGCGGTGTACAACTTCCACTCCAAGAGCGACGACATCGTCTGTACCTACTACAAGCTCCTGGAGCTGACCGAGGGCGTCGGCTGTGTCGGCGCGGCGTGTGACGGCGGCTGGTTCTCCGACGGATCGACGCCGGACACCTACACCGACGTGGAAGTCACCGACGCCGTGTTGAACCACTGCGACTACTTCCGGCCCGACGTGGGCTGTGTCCCGCAGATCGTCGACCGCTTCGGCAGCGGGTCCGGTCAGGGAAGCGATACCGGCGGCGAAGACGACGACGGCGACGACGGCTGGTGGTGATCGGGGTCCGCCGGCCCGGCCGCGGGTCGGCGGCTACCGCATCTCGGCGACCGCGTCGCGGAACTCGCTCATCGCCCGCTCGGAGACGACCGCGTCGACGAGTTCGCTCTCGATCCGGCGGAGGTGTTTGCCGACGGCGCTGGCGGAACAGTCCAGATCGGCCGCGATGTCGTCGTAGGTCGCCTCGCGGGGCGATTCGTAGTACCCCTTCTCGACGGCGACCAGCAACACCTCGCGCTGGCGCTCGGTCAGCCCGGCGAAGCGCCGGTCGGTCCCGGGATCGTAGTCGCCGATGCGTTCGATGGTCACGTCGATCTCTTCGCGCGTGGCCGCGATCTGTTCCTGGAGCTGTTCTCTGGCCCCGATCACCGAGACCCGGAGCCGCGAGGTGGACGGATCGACGAACTCCAGCGGCAGATCCAGGTGGGTCGCGTAGGAGTCGTGGAGTTCCATCAGGTTCCTGATGAGGTCGCTCGGGTGGTAGTGGACCTGAAGCATGCGGTGGTCGCCGGCGTCGGCGACCCGGTAGTCGATCACCTTCTCGCCGGCGCCCGCGAGACTCTCGTCGATCCGATCGCGGGTCGCCTCGACCTCGTACAGCATCACCACCGTCCCGTCGGTCAACAGGTCGAGCTCCTGTATCGACCGGAGGACGACGCCGTGTTCCCGAAAGACCACCTCCCCGGGATCGAGATACCCTCGCTCCGGCGTCAGCGCGTACGTGACGTATCTCACGGGTTCGTGTAGTGGCGAACCCCTCAATAGTGATTCCCTCGTTTCGAGGCTCAATACGTCCGGGTCCGGGCAGGTTCCGTCGGTCACGCCGCATCTCGTGGCGGTCGCGACCCGGCGACCCGTCACCGCGGCAGTGAAAACCCTTATCGGGAACCGTGGGCAACATCCGTCGTAATCTATGACAGTCACGCTCAAGGACTTCTACGCGGACTGGTGCGGTCCGTGCAAGACCCAGGACCCCATCCTGGAGGAGCTGGAGACGGAGTGGGAGAACGTCGAGTTCGAGAAGGTAAACGTCGACGAACAGCAGGACGTGGCCAACGAGTACCAGGTCCGCTCGTTGCCGACTCTCATCGTCGAGAACGAGGACGGAATCGTCGACCGGTTCGTGGGCGTCACGCAGGCCGACGACATCGAGGACGCCCTGGAGAAGGCCGGCGCGTAGCGCGGGAAGCCCCGTCCGTTTTTCGCCCCGGTCCCCGCTCAGAGGACCTGCCGCTGGCAGGTGCCACAGAGGTTCTCCTCTTTCACGTCGACCTCGCGGACGGTCGGCGAGAAGTTCATCACGCAGCGTTTGTTGTCGCAGTGTTCCAGGCCGAGCGTGTGGCCGATCTCGTGGACGACCTCCTTGCGAACCCGATCCGAGAAGATGTCCTCTGCCGAGCGGTTCGAGAAGCCGCCGTCCGAGGAGGTCTGGAGGCGATAGGTCGAGATGACGCTCCCGTTCCCGTCGAGGTAGGCGAGGCCGAAGACGTAGTTGCGGCGGCGATAGAAGAGGTCTTTCGGCGTGATGGCGATGTTCTTCTCCCCGGATCCGACGTGGCTCGCGAGTTCGATGAACTCCTCGGCGCGGAACTGGTCCCGGTTGGCGTCGTAGGACCCGTCGGGCACCGGCTGGGTGTCGTGGACCGTCACCTCGCAGTCGTAGACGGTCCGCAACCCGGCTGAGGCCTCCCGCTTTACCGGGGCCGCGACCTCGCCGACCGGCACGATGTCGACGTGCATGCCAACGCATATGTCCGGGTCACCCATAAACATCCCGCCGTGTCCGACGCCCGTCACGCCGCCCTCATCGACCGACTGGCCGGCTACGACACCCTCGTCGAGGTCGGCGTGGGCGAGCGCCCCGCCGTCGCCGCCGCGCTGGCCGACCGGGGGTGTACCGTCACCGCGACCGACGTTCACGACCGGCCGGTGCCCCCGGGCGTCGACTTCGCCCGCGACGACGTGACCGATCCCGATCCCGACCTCTACGCCGACGCCGACGCCGTCTACGCCCTGAACTGTCCGCCGGAACTCCACCGGCCGACCCGCGCCGTCGCCCGCGGGGCCGACGCGGACTTCCTGTTCACCACGCTGGGCGGCGACCCGCCGCTGATCCCGGTCGACCGCGAGACGCTCCCCGGGGGGACGCTGTTCGTGGCCGCTGACGGCCCGGGATCGGATGGGTCGTGGTGACACGGGACGCCGTTCGAGGCTCGACAGGTCAGAAGCCGTTTTCAGGGCGGCCCCGCATGGGTCGGGTATGCAGGTAGACGCGGTCGTGCTGGACATCGATGGAGTCCTCGTCGACGTGGCCGACTCTTACCGCCGGGCCATCGTCGAGTCCATCGAACACGTCTACGGGGACACCGTCGATCGGGCGGCCATCCAGCGGTTCAAGGACGCCGGCGGGTTCAACAACGACTGGGAACTCACCTACGCGGCCGCGCTGTACGTGCTGGCCTCCCAGTACGGGCTGGACCGCGATCTCGACTCGTTCACGGACATGATCGCCGCGACCGGCGGCGGCCTCGACGCCGCCGAGACGGTCGTCGTCAACGCCGTCGGCCCGGCCGAGCGCGAACGCATCTACGAGGCCTGGGACAAAGAGCGCCTCCGGGAGGTCTTCCAGCAACTGTACCTCGGGAGCGACCTGTACCGCGACCTGGAGGGCGGCGAGCCCGACCTCGACACCGAGGGGTTCATCCACGACGAGCCGAAGCTCGCCGACCCCGAGGCCCTGGCCCGCCTCCAGCGTGACTTCGACGTAGGCGTGCTGACCGGCCGTCCCGCCGCCGAGGCCGACATCGCGCTGGACCGGGTGGGGCTCGAAATCCCGGACGACCACCGCTTCACGATGGACGACTGGGAGGCGGGCAAACCCCACCCGCGCGCGCTGACGACGCTGGCCGAGCGGTTCGGGGCCGACGCCGTCGCCTTCGCCGGCGACACCCTCGACGACGTGCGGACCGCCGTCAACGCCGCCGAGGCCGACCCCGACCGGACCTACTACGGCGTGGGCGTCCTCACCGGCGGCCTCACCGGCGAGTCCGGCCGCCAGAAGTACGAACGCGCGGGTGCGGACCTGGTGATCGACTCGGTCAACGACCTGCCCGGCCGGCTGGACTGACGCCGGCAACGTCGGCCGCTCGCGCAACGCTTTTCGGGATTTGACCGTACCTACGAGTATGCGAATCGCACTGCTTGGCGGTACCGGCGACATCGGCGAGGGACTGGCGCTTCGGTTCGCCCACGACACCGACCACGACGTGATCGTCGGCTCCCGCGAGGCGGACCGCGCCGAGACCAAGGCACGGGAGTACGAGACCGAACTCGACGGCCGCGGCGTCGAGGCCGCGGTCGCGGGCCACGAAAACGCCGACGCCGCCGCGGCCGCCGACGTGGTCGTCCTCGCGGTCCCGGCCTACCATCTCGCCGACACCGTCGCGGCCATCGAAGCCGAACTCGACGACGACACCGTCCTCGTCACCCCCGCCGTCGGGATGAAACGCGACGAGGACGGCTTCCACTACAACCGGCCCGGCGCGGGCAGCGTCACGGCCATCGCCGCCGAGGCCGCCCCCGAGGACGTGCCCGTCGTCGGCGCGTACCACAACCTCCCGGCGGCCCGCCTGGCCGACCTCGACGCCGACCTGGGCATCGACACGGCCATCGTCGGCGACGACGCCGACGCCGTCGACACCGTGTCCCGGCTGACCGAGGCGGTCGAGGGCCTGCGCCCCGTCGACGCCGGGCCGCTCGCCAACGCCGCCGAGATCGAGGCGATCACGCCCCTCCTGATCAACGTCGCCAAGAACAGCGAGGGGATGCACGACCTGGGCGTGCGGTTCCAGTGACCGCCGCCGTCGGACCCGTCACAGCGACAGTTCTACCGGCTCGATCCCGCGCGCGTCGAGATACCGCTTCAGGTGGGGGACGCGCTCGCCGATCTCTTCCGGTCGGTGGGCGTCGGTGCCGACGGTGATCGACACGTCGTACTCGGCCAGCACGTCGAGGAAGGCCGGCGAGGGGTGGAACTCGCCGTACTCGTCGAGGGCGCGGCCGGCGTTGAGTTCCGGGATCGTCGGCGAGTCGACGAAGGCCTCGGCGACCCGGCGGTAGTGCTCCTCGGTCGCGATCCCGCGGAGCGCGGGGTTGCGCTCCACCAGATCGACGTGGGCGGCCACGTCGAACAGCTCGGAGTCGATCAGGGCGATGAGGCGGTCGTAGTAACGGTCGACCGCGTCCGCGCGGTCCGCGGCCGACAGGTCGGCGAAGTAGGGTTCGACGTGGACGTTGACGCCGTCGAGGTAGTGGACGCTCCCGATGGCGTACTGGAAGTCCGCCTCGTCGAGAAACGCCCGGATCGCGGCTTCCTCCTCGGGGTGGTAGTCCATCTCGACGCCGTCGTAGATGGCGATGTCGCTGTCCTCGCGGAGCCGCCGGATCGCCTCCCGGCGGCGCTCGTGGGTCTCGTCCAGGTTGAACCCGAGCAGGTGTTTCTGCTCGGCGATCTCCTCGCGGTCCGAGACGTTACAGTGGTCGGCGATCCCCACGCCCGACAGCCCCGCCTCCGCGGCCGCCCGGACCATCTGGAACAGGAAGCGCCCGTCCGAGTACGTCGAGTGGACGTGGTAATCCCGATCCATTCGGCCCGCGCTACCGTTTCCCGGGCCATAACCCTCCGTCGCGTTTCGGCGTTCGATGTGGGTTCGAGCCCCGCAGGCGGGTGACCGAGACCACCAGTCATTTTTGACGGGTCCGCGAAGGACCACCCGTGAACGCGCTCGAACTGTGGGCTCGGCTGGCGGCGGGGCTCGCCCTGATCCTCGCAAACGGCTTCTTCGTTGCCATCGAGTTCGCCCTGACACGCGTCCGCCAGTACCCGGAAGCGGAGTTCGACGAACCGGGACTGCGCCGCGCCTGGGAGATGACCGACGACCTGGAGATCTACCTCACCAGCTGTCAGGTCGGGATCACCGCCTCCTCCATCGCGGTCGGGATCGTCGCCGAACCCGCGCTCGCGGCCGTCTTCGAGCCGTACTTTCAGGACACCGCGCTGGCCTCGATCGGTGCCGGCGGGATCATCGCCTTCCTGATCATCAACCTCTTACATCTCACCCACGGCGAGCAGACGCCCACGTATCTCGGCGTCGAGCGCACGAAGTTCGTCGCCCGCTGGGGCGCGACGCCGCTGTACTGGTTCGCCCGGCTCATCTCCCCGATCATCGCGATCGGCGACGGGGTCGCCAAGTGGACGCTCAAACTCTTCGGCGTCGAGATGACCGGCGCGTGGCTCGAAACGGAAGAGGAGATCGTCGAGTCCCGCGCGGACCTGCGCAACCGCCTGGACTACCTGCTCGAACAGGGCGATATCGCCGAGGAACGCCGCGAGGAGATCCGCAACGCACTCAGGGTCGGCGAGGAACCCATCAGCGACGTCATGACGCCGGTCGAGGACGTGGTCTTCCTCTCGACCGACGCCCCCGTTGCGGAGAACCTCGACCGGATCGGCTCCAGCCCACACACCCGCTTCCCGCTGATCGGCGCGGACCCCGAGGACTTCCGTGGCATCGTCTACGTTCCCTCCGTGGTCGACCGGATCGACGATCTCCAGTCCGGCGACACCTCCTTCGAGGCGATCGCCGCGCCGCCGATGACGATGACGCCCGACACGATCATCAGCGACGCCGTCGACCAGTTCCAGGCCGAGAGCCAGGAACTCGCGCTGGTGCTCTCGGAAGGCGAAGTCGTCGGCCTGCTCACCGCGACCGACGCGCTGGAAGCCGTCATGGGCGACATCGAGGACCCGCTGGACGAGGACACCGACCTCTCGGCCGAGGGTCGCCGGCTCGACTAGTCCAGCCGGGTCCCGTCCCGCGGACAGAACTCGTACTCGTCGGTGTCGGTCCGGAACCCACACTCCGGGCACTCCCGGACGCGGCGCTCGGCCCCGTCGTCGCCCCGGAACAGGAAGGGGACGAACGGGAGAAACAGGAAGAACACGAACGTCTCGAAGTACCACCACAGCACGGCGGTGACGAGGAGGCTCACCGCCACCCCGACGGCCGCGGTCACCGTCCGCGATCCGACCATACCCGTCGTTCGGGCCTCACGGCGAAAAAGAGGCACGGAACCACGCGTCGCTCCGGATGTCGTCGCCCGAACTCACCCCAACCAATATGTGCCGCGAGAAACACCTTCGGCCGTGACTCTGAGCGACCGTGTCTGGAACGAACTGGCGGATCGGTACGGGGAGGCACTCCGGGCGGTGATCCGGTACCATCCGACGGACTTCGAGGCCCGGATGCGCGCCGACCTCCGGTCGCGGTACTCCGACGACGACATCCAGTCGTTCGTCGACGAGGCGATCGTCAACTACCTGAACCTGGGCCAGCAGTCCGAGAGCGCGGATCCCGGCGAGTTCCACGGCACCGTCCGCATCTTCGAGGACGTGTGGGTCTTCTCCCGGCCGGACGAACCCGACGCGAAGGCCGGATTTTTGATCACGCTCGACCGCGACGGCTCGGTCGGGATCGAGGCCGCCACGGAGATCGAGGCGTTCCTGGCCGAGGAGGTCGCCCCGGAACGTCAGTCCGTATAGTAGTACTCCCCGTCTTTCTTCTGCTGGCGGTCCAGTTGTGAGCCGGGTTTGTTGACCCGCGGCCGGGAGGTCCGCTCGTCGCGCCGGAAGGTCACGTCGAGGTTGGCGAGGAACTCGTTCATGCCCTCGCGCATCCCCTTGGGCGGGGAGGCGTGGCCGTGCTGGGCGGGTTCGCCGTCGAAGACCAGCAGCCGGTCGGCCAGCAGGTCGACCATGTAGATGTCGTGGTCGATGACCAGCGCCGTGGCGTCGTGGATCTCGGTGTAGCGCCGGATCGCGTCGGTCGCCAGCACGCGCTGTTCCACGTCGAGGTGCGCCGAGGGCTCGTCCAGCAGGTACAGATCGGCGTCCTTCGAGAGACAGGCCGCGATGGCGACCCGCTGGCGCTCCCCGCCCGAGAGGTCGGTGAGGTTCTGCTCCATCACCCGCCCCAGTTGCAGGGGCTCGGCGATCTCGGTCTTCCAGTACGAGGAGCCGAAGTCGTCGGTGATCGACCGGAGGAAGGCGTCGACCCGCATGTGCTGGTCGATCTCGATGTACTGTGGCTTGTAGGAGATGTCCAGCTGGGCGTCGACTTCCCCCGTGTCCGGTTCCAGGCGGCCGGCGAGCAACTGGGCGAACGTGGACTTCCCGATCCCGTTGGGACCGACGACGCCCAGCACCTCGCCCTCGTGGATCTGGCCGGCCTCGGCTTCGAGACTGAACTCGCCCTCGCCGTAGGACTTGGTGAGTTCGGGATACTCGGCGACGACCTCGCCGCTCGTGACCGTGCGGGGCGCGTGTTCCTCGAACTCGATGGCGTCCTGGCGGATGCGCATGTTCTCGTTCTCCAGGTAGCCCGAGAGGTACTCGTTGATCCCGTTGCGCACCGACTTCGGCGGCGTGATGATCCCGAACGCGCCGGGGCTCCCGTAGGCGAGGTGGACGTTGTCCGCCAGCAGATCGAGGATCGCCAGGTCGTGTTCGACGACCAGCATCGAGCGGTCTTCCTCCTCGGCGAGTTCGCGGACGATCCGGGCCGCGGTCACGCGCTGGCCGATGTCCAGGTACGGCGTGATCTCGTCGAGGAAGTAGAAGTCCGCGTCCCGGGCCAGCGTGGCGGTCATCGCGACGCGCTGGAGTTCCCCGCCCGAGATGGAGTCGATGTCCTGGTCGAGGACGGCCTCGATGCCGAACCGCTCGACGAGGTCGTCCAGCGCCCCGCGCTCGTCGGTCCGCTCCAGTAGCTCGCGGGTCTTCCCGTCGAACTGGTCGGGGATCTGGTCGACGTACTGGGGCTTGCGGGCGACGGTCACGTCGTCGTCCCGCAGGTCTTCGAGGTAGTCCTGGAGTTCGGTGCCGCGGTACTCCTCCAGGATGGTGTCCCAGTCCGGCTCCTGATTGAACTCGCCGAGGTTGGGCCGCATCTCGCCGGCGAGGATGTGGACGGCCGTGGTCTTCCCGATGCCGTTCGGACCGAGGATGCCCGTGACCTGTCCCTCCTCGGGGGCCGGCAGGCCGTAGAGGGCGAAGGCGTTCTCGCCGTAGCGGTGGACGGGTTCCTCGTCGAGTTCCTGGGGCAGGTTGATGATCTCGATGGCGTCGAAGGGGCACTTCTCGACGCAGATGCCACAGGACTCGCCCAGGCAGAGCTCCTCGCTGATCGAGATCTGGTCGGGCCCGCCCTCGTAGAGGCCGGGGTCGTCGTAGCGTTCCTCGCGGGTGACGATGCACTCCTCGCCGGTCCGGTTGGGCGGGCAGAAGTTCGCACACTCGTAGTTACAGCGGTCGGGCTGGCACCTGTCGAGGTCGACGACGGCGATGCTGTCTTCGGCCATGTTAGAAGGTAGTGTTGGCGGTCAGCAGGACGCCCCAGGAGACGAACCACAGCGAGAACGTCATGAAGCCGACGTAGAGGAAGTCCTTCGCGTCGAAGTCCCCGACGTCGACGCCCAGTCCGAGCAACAGCGGGAACTGGACGAGGATCGCCCCGAGGACGACCAGCAAGGCGGTGTCGCTGGTTGCGGCCGCGGCGGGAGCCATCCCGGCGGTGACCACCGAGGACGCGACGGCCGCCCCGATCCCGGCGATCGCGGACAGCGTCGTCACTTTCAGCCCCCGGAGGTGGGCTGCCCGCCGCTCGGCCGTGTCCGTTGCCATACCCAACTGTCCGCCATCGGGCCTCAAAAACCGTTCGTTGTCGGGCCGACGGCCGCGACTCCCCCGGCCGTCCGGCGTCGGGCGCCACGCCCTGACACACCACGAGCGGCCCGGACGGGGCTGGATTCGGACCGCTCCGTCGGTTCGTGCATCAATCTTTATGGACCCGGCGCGCCACTGTCTACGCGATGGCAGAATCCGATGGGGAGACTATCGCGGACCTTCCGCCGAGCGCGAAGCTCGTGTACAAGGTACTCGAGTACAACGGGCCGCTCACCCAGAAGGGGATCGTCGAGGAGTCCATGTTGTCCGCCCGTACCGTCCGGTACGCCCTGGAACGGCTCGAAGAGGTGGGAGCCGTCGACGAGGACGTCTACTTCGCCGACGCCCGGCAGAACCTCTACGAGATCGTCGACGACGCCGAGGACGAGCCCGCCGAAAGCACCGAGTCGGCCGTCTCGGACTGATCGGCCACCCGCACCGCCCACGCCGTAGACGGCGGGGACCGGCGCGACACGGCCGATCGTGACCGACCCGCCTACTCCGCGTTCGCTTTCGCCTTCTCGCCTTTCTCCTTGACCCGTTCGACGACCGCGTCCACGTCCTCGCGTTTCTCCCCCAGCGCCGCGCCGAGCAGGGCTCCCACCGCGGCCCCCGTACTCGCCGCGTTGCGACCGAACAACCCGCCGACTGCGCCGCCGACGGCACCGCCGATAGCTGCGTAGCGAGCGCGACCGAGTGCGCGTTTGATGCGTCCCATACGTCCAGAAACGAGCCTCCGAGGGATAAAGCTCGCGGCACCCCGGCCGGACCGACCGGGCGTCCGGCCGACTCCCTCCGGTCGTCGGATGCTCACCCTACGACGGGACGACCGAGATCGTCTCACGCCCCCACCTTTTGCTCGTCGGGTTGCTCCTGTGGTCGCAACCGCTCCTCGCAAAAGCTGGGCCAAAACGCCGCGGCGTCACTGCGTTCCGCCGCGGTGAACCGACTCCCTCCGGTCGTCGGATGCTCGTCCTACGACGGGACGACCGAGATCGTCTCACGCCCCCACCTTTTGCTCGTCGGGTTGCTCCTGTGGTCGCAACCGCTCCTCGCAAAAGCTGGGCCAAAACGCCGCGGCGTCACTGCGTTCCGCCGCGGTGAACCGACTCCCTCCGGTCGTCGGATGCTCGTCCTACGACGGGACGACCGAGATCGTCTCACGCCCCCACCTTTTGCTCGTCGGGTTGCTCCTGTGGTCGCAACCGCTCCTCGCAAAAGCTGGGCCAAAACGCCGCGGCGTCACTGCGTTCCGCCGCGGTGAACCGACTCCCTCCGGTCGTCGGATGCTCGTCCTACGACGGGACGACCGAGATCGTCTTCCCCCTGTCGATGGCCTGCTCCAGTTCCTCGGCGATGGCGCTCCCTCGCGAGACCTGGATCTCCCCGCCCCGCGAGACGGTGGCGGTGAACAGGTACTCGCCGTCGGCCTGGACCTCGACGGTCTCGCCGGCGTGGCCCTCCATCGGGACGATCACGTGCCGGGAGGTCACTTCGGGCGTGACGATCTGGCCGGCGTCGCCGCCCCCGCCACCGCCGCCGTCGCCGCCAGCGCCGCCGGGTTTCTCCGAGAGGGTCCGCACGTCGATGTCGATACCCAGCCGGTTCTCGATGTCGGAGATGCGGCCGCCGCCCTTCCCGATGACCTGGGAGATGTCGTCGTCCTCGACCCAGACGACCGCCGTGTCGGGGCCTCTGAGGTCGACCTCGACGTGACCGTGGGCGACCGAGCGGATCTCGCGCTCGACCTCCTGTTTGGCGATGCGGTCGACGCCGGACTCGCGGCCGCCTCCCTCGCCGTCCTCGCCGAGCGGGACCGTGACGACCTGCCGGTTGAACGTGTAGATCTCGTACTCCGGCTGACCCGTCTCGAAGTCCCGGATCATGATGACCGGCCGCGCGAGGTCCTCCTCCATCAGCCCCTCGGGCACCTTGACCTCGGTGGTCACGTCGTAGACCTTCTCGACGCGGCCCTCCTCGATGTAGACCACGGTGTCGACGACCTGGGGGATCATCCCGAGTTCGACCCGGCCGACCAGCCGCTGGAGCGAGTCGATCGCGCGGGTGGCGTGGACGACGCCGATCATCCCGACGCCCGCCAGGCGCATGTCGGCGAAGACCTCGAAGTCCTCGGTCTTGCGCACCTCGTCGTAGATGGTGTAGTCGGGCCGGACCATCAGCAGCGAGTCGGCGGTCTTGGCCATCTCGTCGTCCAGCTCCGTGTACTGGGTGATCTCCGGCCCGACCTGGAGGTCGCGGGGTTTCTCCATCGTCTTGACCGCGAAGTCGGCGTCGTTCAGGAACTCCGCGACCGCCTGGGCGAAGGTGGATTTCCCGGCCCCGGGCGCGCCGGAGATCAGGACGCCGCGCTGGTGGTCGGCGAGTCGCTCGCGGAGTTCGTCGGCGAACTCGTAGTCGTCGAGGTCGGTCTTGACGATGGGCCGGACGGCGGTGATCTCGTGGCCGTCCGCGAAGGGCGGGCTCGCGATGGCGATGCGCATGTCCCGGAACTGGACGATCGTCATGCCGGGTTCGGAGAGTTCGATGAACCCGTCCGGGCTCGCGCGGGCACCGTTCTCGATCTCCTGGGCCCACTCCTTGAGCTGGGCTTCGGTCGTGGGCTCGTCGCGGATCTCCTCGTAGTGCATCTCGCCGAGTTCGCCCCGCTTGGCCATCGGCGCGACCCCCGTCTTCAGGTGGACGCTCATCGTCCGATCGTCGAAGAACTGCTCGATGGTGAGGGTCTCGACGGTGGTCTCCTCGACGATGGGTTCGACGTACTCCACGTCGATCCCCTTGGCCGTGGCCACCTCGCTCTGGACGATGTCGGAGGTGAAAAGCGTCGCGTCGTGTTCGGCGGCGGTGTCACGGATGATGGCGTCGATCTCGCCCTCGTCGGCGTCGCCGATCTCGTCGGCGTCGGGGCGGCGACCGACGTACTCGAGGTCGATCTCGCCCGCGTCGGCCAGGTCGGCGAGCTCCTGTAACTCGGTCAGTCCGTCCCAGCCGCTGTCCCGGCCCTCGTTGGCCTGTGACTCCAGTTCGCCGACGACCGCTTCCGGCACGTAGATCGTGGCTCCGGCGAACTCGCCGGAGTCGACGTGGTCGGACACGCGCCCGTCGATGACGACGCTGGTGTCCGGTACAACGTTCATGCCGTCCCGTAGGGACCGGTCGCTTGATAAGGGTCGTGATGCTGTCGCCGTGCTATATTTCCTCGATCTCGAAGTCGGCCGCGTAGTAGTCCAGCGCGAGGACGACGACCGCGCCGACGACCGAGACGCCGAGGAAGGTGATCGCCACGTCGGCCGAGAAGCCCGCCTTCGCCCGAACGGTCGCGACGGGGGCCCGGAGCGCTCCGACGACGAGCGCCACGAGGAAGGAAAGCGTCACCTCGCGGTTGCGGTTCAGCGCGTACCGGACCGCCCGCGAGATCGTGAACAGGCCCACCAGCCCGCCCGCGACGAAGGTCACGACCACGGTCCCGGGCCCGGTGACCGCCTCGATCGACCCGCCCGTGGCGAGCCCGGCCAGGCCGTCGACGAAGTTCGAGAGCGTCTCCGAGAGCCGGGCGTGCTGGCCCAGGATGACCAGCAGCAACGAGCCCGAGAGTCCGGGGAGGAGCATCGCGCTGACGGCGAGGGTACCCGCGACGAAGACCAGCCCGAGCCCGCCCCCGAACAGCTCCTCGGCCTGCCCGGACATGAGGAAGGCAAGCAGGAAGCCGGCGACGGCGGCCACGGCCGCGCCGGCCGACTGGATCGAGATGGCCCGCAGGAGCACGACCGCGGAGGCCGCGATCAGGCCGAAGAAGAAGCCGTAGAGGACCACCGGCGCGCTCTCGTTCAGCACCGCGACGATCCGGGTGACGATCACGACGGCCGTGAGGATGCCGGAAAGCAGGATCAGCAGGAACCAGCCGTCGACCTCGTCGAAGATGGCCTCGGCCCGGCGGACCGACACCCCGCCGTCGATGGGGGTGAGCGCCCGCAAAAAGCCCAGCACCCGCCGGGGCGTGACGGCGGTGATGGCGGTGATGAGCCGCTCGTAGATCCCGACGATCAGGGCGATGGTCCCGCCGGAGACGCCCGGGACGGCGTCGGCACTCCCCATGAAGAGCCCGATCAGGTACGTCGACGCCCACTCCCTGAGCGGCGGCACCGACGCCCCCAGCGTCGGGGGCTCGTCCGTCGCGTGGTCCGGCGATGACGGCATTCACCCGGAGTTCCACGAACAGCGTCAAGTCTCTTGGGAAACGGATCGCGGCTCGCGCCGCGCTTATGCCCCGCGCGCCCCCACCGCCGGCCATGGACGCGATCGAGCTGACCCGGGAACTGGTCGCGATCCCGAGTCACGACTCCGAAGCCGCCGCCGGCGACTACGTCGAGGACTGGCTCCGCGAGCGCACCGACGCCGACGTACGCCGGGACGAGGCGGGGACCGACGAGGGCCGCGGCGGAAACGTGATCGCCCGCAAGGGCTCGGGCGAACCCACGCTCGCGCTGGTCGGCCACCACGACGTGGTGCCGCCGGACGACTCGCAGGTCGCGGGCGAGGAGAGCGGTGGGACGGAGTCCCACCGAGACGGAGGCGGTGCAACCGCCGGAGAATACGTGATCGAACAGCGGGACGGCCGCATCTACGGCCGCGGCACCGCCGACATGAAGGGCGCGCTCGCGGCCGCGATGGTCGCCTTCCGCGAAGCAGAGCCGGCCTGCGAACTCGTCTTCGCCTCCTTCGTCGGCGAGGAGGTCGGCGGCGTCGGAGCCCGCTACGCCATCGAAAACGGCTTCGCCCCCGACTACGCCGTCGTGACGGAGGGGTCGACTGGGTATTCGAGCCCACAGACCACCGACGTGGCCGTCGCCCACAAGGGCCGACGGGGAAGCACGATCACGGCCCGCGGCGAGGCCGCCCACGCCAGCGAGGTCGAGGAAGGCGAGAACGCCATCTACCGGGCCACCGACGCCGTGGGGATCGTCCGGGACCTCGACTTCCCCTCGACCGAGGTGCTGGGCCACTCGATGGCCGGCTCGGTCGCAGTCACCGAGATCGAGGGTGGCTCCGCGATGAACGTGATCCCCGAGCGCTGTGCGGTCACGGTCGACGAGCGCACGGTCCCGGGCGAACGCGCCGAACTGGAACGGGTCGAGGACGTTCCGGGCGTCGAGTGGACCGTCGATCAGGACCTCCCGCCGATGGCCTGTGGGGACGCAGCGTTCGCGGATGCCGTCCTTGATGCGGCCGACGCAGCACAGGAGGAGAGTCCAGAGCACGTCGTCAAGCCCCACGCGACGGACGCGGGGTGGCTGAGCGAGGCCGGCACCGACTGCGTGATCTGTGGCGTCGCCGAACCAGGCGAGGCTCACACCGCCGACGAGAGCGCGTCGCTCGCGGTGATCGAGCGCTGTGAGCGGATCTACCGCGGGCTGGCCGAGTCGCTCTAGAACAGTTCGCTCGGGTCGGCGTCGGTCTGGTCTTTCCGTTCGACCGCCAGTGCGTTCAGGGCCTCGCCGAGGTCGGCCTCGTCGGGCAGGGCGTGAATCTCGCAGGTAAAGGCCACGTCGTCGGTTCGGAGCGTGGACTCGATGGTGAACGCGTGGGTCTGGAACGGTCCCAGTTGCTCGGTGATGATCTCGACGAAGGCCATGTTCATGTCGCCGACGTACTCCGGCGGGGTGTGGTCGACGCCGGTTTCGAGGACGTTCGCCCAGCCGTCGATGAACCCGCTGGTCATGATGTTGCCCAGCTCCTCGATGGCGCTCTCGTGCATCTCGGTGAGGCCGTCCCCGTCGGGGTCGACGGGCATCATCTCCTCGGCGATGTTCTCCGCGGAGTCCTCGTCGAAGAGGATGACCAGCGAGCCGCTGGGCGTCCCCTCGAACTCGACGGTCGTGCCGACGTAGTCGCCGTCTTCCAGTTGCGCGGCGATGTCGTCGATGGGCGTGAAGGTGATGCCGGCGATCTCCGTGCTGGTCTCGACGCCGGTCATCCCCGTCACGCGTTCCGCCGCCGCCTCCGTGCCCTCCTTCGTCAGGTCGCTGAACACCGACAGCTTCTCCAGCGGGATCTCGTCGACACTCCCGGGCTCGTCCTCGAACCCGAAGGGATCGTCCTCGTCGCCGGGATCGAACGACTCGGCGTCGTCGCCCGCGGATTCGTCGGTCCCGAAGCCGGCGTCGTCGCCCGCGGCGAATGCCTCCCCGGCGGACCCGCTGGCGTCACCGGCCTCGAACGCCCCGTCGAGTTCGGTCTCGGTCCCGTCGGACTCGTCGCGTTCGGCCTCCGAGAAGACGGGGTCCAGCGCCGAGCGGTCGGGCGCGAGGAAGATGTCGATGTGGCCCTCGCCGGTGCGCCAGGTGATCGAACTCTGGAAGACGAGGGTGCTGTCGGTCTCCGGGCCCGTGGGGTCGAGCTGGAGCGCGTCGGCGTCGGGGTCGTCCAGATACGTCGGGGCGGTCATCGAGAGGCCGGCCCCGAGGTGATCGCCCCAGTCGGTCGTGAACGACCCCATCATGATGTTGGCCATCTCCTTGAGTCCCGCCGAGGCCATCGCGTCGTCGGCGTCGCCGGGGACCAGCGCCTCCACGACCGCCTCCGTCGCCGGCCGGTCGAAAAGCAGGAGCGCGGTTCCCGAGAGTTTCCCCTCGATGTCGAACCGGACGACCTCGTAGCCGCCGCCGTCGATCCGCTCGATCACGTCCTCGCGGTCGACGAGCAGGATCTTCGTCGTCCCGATGACGGTGCTGGCACCGGTCATGTCGGTGAGCGCACCGTTGGCTCGCTCCGTGCCGTCACGGGTGAGCAGGTTCAGCTCCTCCAAGGCGTCGATGTCGATTTTCATCGTTGTCCCCAGCGGCCGGGTCCCGCCGCCACTCCATCGACCGGGCCTGTCACTGTATCTCGTGAACCCCCTTGAATAGCTGTTACGCCGCGATTATCAATGCTGGAACTGGCGTGCGAGTGTCTGCCGTGGAACCAACGGCTTTAGGCGCGACGGCCGTAGGACTGGACATGGCCACGGATCAGGCGGAGCGGTCGGACGCGTACGAGTCGCTCGTCGACCACGTCCGCCGGATGACGAACGTCGAGAACGCGGCCGGGATCCTCAGCTGGGACCAGCAGGTGACGATGCCCGAGGGCGGGACGCCCGCCCGCTCCCAGCAGACCGCCGCGCTGTCGGCGCTGCACCACGAACTGCTCACCGACGACGACCTCGCCGACCATCTCGACGCGCTGGAGGAGGCGGACCTCGACTCCGAGCAGGCCGCCGTCGTCCGCGAGGTGCGCCGGGAACACGAGCGCGCCACGCGGGTCGACGGCGACCTGATCGAGGAGCTCTCCGAGACCACCTCGAACGCCCTCCCCGTCTGGGAGGAGGCAAAGGCCGAGGACGACTGGGACGAGTTCGCCCCCACCCTCGAACGGATCGTCGAACTGAAACGCGAACACGCCGCCCAGATCGACCCCGACCGGGACCCCTACGAGGTCCTCTTCGAGGAGTACGAACCCTACCTCGGGATCGACACCGCCGAGCGGATCCTCGACCGCCTCCGGGAGGATCTGGTCCCGCTGATCGACGCCATCGAGGACAGCGACGCCGACCTCGCCGATCCCTTCGAGAGCACCTACGACGAGGACGACCAGGAGGGGCTCGTCCGGGAGGCGCTGGACACGCTCGGCTACGACTGGGACCGGGGCCGGCTGGACACCGCCGCCCACCCGTTCTCGATGGGCACGCAGTTCGACGCCCGCGTGACGACGCGGTTCAAGCCGTCGGACCCGCTGGACGCCCTGGGCTCGACCGTCCACGAGTTCGGTCACGCGACCTACACCCTCGGCCTGCCCCAGGAGGAGTACGGGACGCCGCTGGGCCAGTCCCGTGACCTCTCGGTCCACGAGTCCCAGTCCCGGCTCTGGGAGAACCACGTCGGGCGCTCCCGGCCGTTCTGGGACCTGTTCGCGCCGACGGTCAACGACCACCTCGGGACCGACGTGGCTCCCCGCGAGCTGTACGAGGCCGCGAACCGGATCTACCCGGACAACCTCATCCGGGTGGAGGCCGACGAACTCACCTACCACCTCCACGTCATCCTCCGGTTCGAGATCGAGCGCGATCTGGTGCGGGGCGATCTGGAAGTCGAGGAGGTTCCCCAGGTGTGGAACGACAAGATGGCGGAGTACCTCGGGATCCGGCCCGACACCGACGCCGAGGGCTGTCTGCAGGACATCCACTGGACCCACGGCAACTTCGGCTACTTCCCGACGTACTCGCTGGGGAGCGTACTCGCGGCGCAGTTGTTCGCCGCGGCCGAGGACGAGTTGGGCGATCTCGACGAGGACATCCGCGCCGGCGAGTTCGACCGGCTCCACGACTGGCTCACCGAGAACGTCCACCGCCACGGCTGTCGGTACACCACCGACGAGTTGATCGAGGAAGCGACCGGCGAGCCGCTGACCGCCGACTACTTCCTCGAGTACGCCCGCGGGAAGTTCGGCGACCTCTACGGGCTCTGAGCCGCCGACGGTTCCGCGCCGGCTCCGCCACGCTCGACCGTACGCTTAACCGCCTACGCCGCCAAACCGGGATATGAGCGACCTCAATCTCGACCCCACGCAACTGGACCGGTACTCCCGGCACATCATCATGGACGACATCGGCCCGGAGGGCCAGAAGGCGCTGCTCGACGCCGACGTGCTCGTGATCGGGGCCGGCGGGTTGGGATCGCCGATCATCCAGTACCTCGCGGCCGCGGGCGTCGGGCGGCTCGGCATCGCCGACGACGACGTGGTCGAGCGCTCCAACCTCCAGCGCCAGATCGTCCACGCCGACGCCGACGTGGGCCGGTCGAAGGCCGAGAGCGCCGCCGAGTTCGTCGCCGACCTCAACCCGGACGTGACCGTCGACACCCACGAGACCCGGGTGACGGCCGAGAACGTCGACGGGTTGATCGCCGACTACGACTTCGTCGTCGATGGGAGCGACAACTTCGAGACGCGGTTTCTGGTCAACGACGCCTGCACGCTCGCCGGCGTCCCCTTCTCCCACGGCGCGATCTACCGCTTCGAGGGCCAGATCACCTCCTTCACCGAGGGCCGGCCCTGCTACCGGTGTCTGTTCCCCGAAGCGCCGCCGGCCGGCGAGATCCCAGACTGCTCCGAGGCCGGGGTGCTGGGCGTCCTCCCGGGGACCGTCGGCTGTATCCAGGCCACCGAGACCGTGAAGTGGATCCTCAGAGACGCCGGACTGGTCCCCGAGGCCGACACGCTCGACGGCCGGATGGTGTTCTACGACGCCATGGACATGACCTTCGAGGAGATCCCGGTCGAACCTGCCCCGGACTGCCCGGTCTGTGGCGACGACCCCGCCATCTCCTCGGTCGACGACGTGGAGTACGTCGAGACCTGCGCCATCTCCGCCGACTGATTTTCATTTTCTATAATCGGGCGCGTATATTTATGGTGGATTTTCGCCAACCTGTAGGCAGTCAGGTGGCACCCCTCGATGTCGATCTCATCACTGGAAACTGGATTGCCGGCGTTCGGCCTCGAAAAGCCCGGCTACGTGGAGTCGGTGTTCGCCCTGGTGTTCGTCTGGGGGTTCGGCGACGCCGTCTCGACGCTGCTCGCGCTGGCGCTGACCGGCGACGTGGGGATGGAGGCCAACCCCTTCGTCCGGGAGTTGCTCGCCGCCCATCCGCTGTTCATGCTCGCGATGAAAGCGGCCGTGGCGCTGGTCGTCGGCGTCACGCTGTTGACCTATCGCGACGCCGTCGAGCGCGTGCCGCTGTGGCGCTCGTGGATCCTCTCGGTCACGGGCCTGGGCACGTTGATCGTCGTCACGAACGTCTACGTCGGACTCGCCGCGCTCTGAACTGCCACTGCCTCCTGCTCGAAGGCCTCGCCCGTCCAGCGCCAGGACCCCACGAACGGCTCCGCCCCGCCGAGCGCGACGATCACGTAGGGATAACCCGTCCAGGTCGCCTGCCGCTCGTCGGTCGCGCTCGGTTTCGGCGGCCCCGCCGGATGTGAGTGGACGAACCCGACCACTTCCCGCCCCGACTCCTCGATGGCTCGCATGTGCGCGAGTTGCTCCTCGGGGTCGAGTTCGTAGGCTCGCCGGGGCTCGCTCGCGGCGTTCTCGGCGCGCCGGTAGCGGTCCGCCGTGTCGGTCCCCTCGCCGCCCACTCCGCCCAGCACCCCACAGCACTCCTCGGGCGCGCTCTCGCGGGCGTGAGCGATCACCTCGTCGTACACCTCGCGGGTCAGTTCGAGCATGTCAGGCCAACGCGTCCGGGAACGGCCGGACGACCGAACTCGGCGGCACGTCGAAGCGGTCCGGGTGGAGACACGCCGCCAGGTGTTCGAGCGTGTCGACCAGCCGCGGCCCCGGCCGGTTCACGTAGTGGTGGCCGTCCATGGCGAAGGCCCGGCCGTTCCGGACGGCGGTCAGGTCGTCCCACCCCTCGCGGTCGGTCAGGTCCGCGCGGTTGCGCTCGGTCTGGTCCAGCCCGAACCCGCAGGGCGCGGCCACCAGTACCTCGGGGTCGTACTCCCGGATCGCGTCGAACTCGCGGGGTTCGGACCGCGCGCCCGGCTCTGCCATCCCGTACCCGCCACCCGCCGTCTCGACCATCCCGGGGATCCAGTGACCGGCGACCATCACCGGATCGAGCCAGTCCAGCACCGCCACGCGCGGTCGCTCCGTCGCGGCGGCCGCCGTCCGCTCGACGGCCTCGACCCGTTCGCGCAGGTCGGCGACGAGTTCCGCGGCGCGCTCGCCCGTCCCCGTCGCGTCCCCGATCCGGCGGATGTCCGCGAACACGTCCGCCAGACTGTGGGGGTCGGTCGTCAGGACGGCGGCGTCCAGACCGAGCCGCTCGACGGCCTCCCGGACCAGCACCTCGTCGACGGCACACACGTCACAGATCCCCTGCGAGATCACCAGATCGGGGTCCAGCCGCGCCAGCGTGTCGTCGTCGATCTCGTAGACGCCGCCGTCCCCCTCGGCGTCGGCGACCTGCTCGTCGATCTCGCGACTGCTGGCCTCGGCGTCGATCCGCGAGCGGTTGACGGCCGGCTTCTCCGTGGCCGCCGGCGGGTAGTCACACTCGTGAGAGACGCCGACGGGCTCCAGCCCCAGGGCGTAGACGATCTCCGTCGCCGAGGGGAGCAGGGAGACGATGCGCATGGCCCCGCTACGGACGCCGGCCCCAAAAATCAGAGGTCCCGGGGCTTGTCGATCGGTTCGTCGACCTCGTCGACGTGGCCGATCACCCACTCCACCGGGACGAGTTTGGTCCGTTCGCCCACGTCCAGCCGGATCCTGTCGGGTTCGTTCTCGCGGTGCTGGTGTTCGATGGGCGGCGCTTCCGCGACGATCCCCTCGGTCGTGTACCCGTAGACCGCGCTGTCCGGTCCCCCTTCGTGGTAGAGCAAGTGGTCGCCCTCGGCGTAGCGGGAGGCTCCGGCGACCACGCGCTCGCTGGACTGGTCGGCGGTGGACTCCTTCGGGTCGACCAGCAACGCGTCGCCGGCGCCCTCGAACTCGCCGGCACGGCGCGCGAGTCGCTCCTCGACGACGGTGAACCCGACGACCGTCGCCACGTCGCGTCCGTCCGCCCACTCGGTCAGCGCCGCCGACACCGCGTCGGTCGTCAGCTCCGAGCGCGAGTCGACGGCGAGCGTCGACCGCTCGACGAGCCGCTTCCCGTCCCCGGTCTCGTACTCCACGACGAGCCGAAACGTCACGTGTTCGTCACGCGATACGACGTCGACGTCGAACTCCCTCCCGGCGATGGAGACCCTGCTCATGCGCGTTCACTCCGACACACGGTACACCACGCGGTCAGGTAATAGGGTTCCGGACCGCATCACATCCGCGAACCTAAATGCGCGGCGGGCGAACGGACGATGATGACGGCGACCGAGTCCGGGACCTATCGCGTCTACGGGAGCGACCGCGACGAGGGGGAGCTGAGCTTCGTCGAGCAGGGGACCGAACAGCCCACCTACGTCCGGACCGAGAGGTACGACGAGCCGCTGGCCGACGCCGTCGCCGACCTCCGGCCGGGCAACCTCGTCGAGGCCTCCCTCGACTGGAGTCGGGAACCCGCGGCGATCACCGGCCTGACCGTCCTGACTCGCACGCGCCTGTTCGTCGCCGACGGCACGCCCGACATCTTCGAGCGCGCGACGGAGACCTTCCAGCAGGCCCGCACCGAGGGGATGCCGATCTACCCCACGCAGACGTTCGACACCGACGGCGAGCCCAACGGCGTCCTCTACGTCGTCGCGAAACAGGCCGGCGAACGGGACCTGTTCGCCGAGTTCCGCGACGGCCGCAAGACCATCGAGCCGATGCTGGAGAAGATCGAGGACGGCGGCGTCGAGCCGCCCTACGAGGTGTTCTGCATCCGTCCCGCGACCGAGCCCTTCTTCGTGGTCTACATCGCGCTGGAGCCCGACGGCCTGCTCGCCGAGACGCTCCACGACGAGTACGACCCCCACCAGCCCTGACTCGCCGCGGGACCGCCCGCCCCAAGAGCCAAGCCCGTCTCCCGCCTACCCGGTGGTATGTCCGCCCCCGACGACGTCTACCAGCGCATCGAGAACCGCCTCGTGAGCCACGGGCTCTACGTCACCGACCTCGACCGGGGCGATCCCCTCGAAATCACGTACGAGACCGTCCACGCCGACGCCGACGCGGACACCGTTCCGGACCGGGACATCGGCCGGCTCTGTAACGTCCTCCGGGACTTCCGCGAGGAGGGGTGGGACCCCGTCGACCTCCGGGCGGTCGTCACCGACCTCGACGGCGAGCGCCTGGGCTCCTGGCGGGCCGACGCCGCCTGGTTCCGGCAACTGGGCCGCGACGAGATCTCCGAGACCGAGTTCTCGCAGCGAGTGCTGGAGACCGTCGAGACGGCCTGAGCGGGACGGTCTGCCCGCCTACCGAAAGGAGTAACTGCCGGGCGCTTGCCCCCTTCGGGTATGGACGTACCCGTCGTCTGGGAGAACCGCGTGCGCTTCGAGGAGACCGACATGCAGGGCGTCGTCTTCTACGCCAACTACGTCACGTTCCAGGACGAGACTTTCTCCGCGTTCCTCCGGGCGGTCGGCTACAGCTACGAGGACGTCGAGGACGCGGGCTGGGACGTCCACGTCGTCAACGTCGACATGGACTACCGCGGGCAGGCGACCTTCGCCGACGACCTGGTCCACGGCTACCGCATCGAGCGCATCGGCGAGTCGAGCATGACCGGCGAGTACGTCGCCCGCCACGCCGACGACGAGGACCTCCTCGCGGAGGGGACCGTCACCCACGTCGCCGTCGACGGCGAGACCGGTGACCCGACCCGGATCCCCGACGCCTTCCGCGAGGCCGTCGTCGCCTTCCAGGAGACGCCGCCTGACCAGCCCGAGGAGTGACCGGGCAACCGACTGCGGGACGGACCGACCCTAACACACCGGTTTCGGGTCGATCCCCAGCCCCTCCAGGGTCGCGACGTAGTCGTCGTACGCCGCCGCGATGGCGTCCTCGGCCGCCGCAACCGCCCGCTCCCACTCGTCGTCGGACGCGCAGCTGTCCGCCAGCAACGCCAGCCCCGCGTCCCGCCGGTCCTCGATCGCACTCCGGACCTCGCGGATCAGGTCCGCCCGGCGCTCGTCGGCCTCGTTGACGAAGAAGTTGACCGCCTGTAACAGGACCCGATCCAGCACCAGCGACGCCCCGACGAGGCCGGCCGCCGCCCGCTCGCGGTCGCCGTCACGCCCGCCGACCCCCGTTTCGACGCCGCTCCCGTCCGGCACCGCGTCCAGGTCGGCGTCGAGACGGTCGGCGTGGTCGCTCGCGGTCTCGGCCGCCGTCTCGAAGGCCTCGACGGCCCGCTCGTCGTCGGTCTCCTCGGCCCACCGCCGGAAGGCGTCGGCGTGGAACAACTCCGTCGCGGCCAGCACCCGCAGCACCGTGTCGGTGTCGAGGTCGGCCCCGGTCGCGGCCAGCAGGGCCTTGTCCGATCCGAGGCGTTCGAGAGCCGTCCGCTCGCCGTCCCGCACCCGGTCGAGAAACTGCTGTTCGTCCATGTCCACGGGTTGGTGAGCCGGCGGCTTAGTATCCCGGTCCCGCGAGCCGGGACGGTTCGCGGGTCGGCCCGCGACGACTCGCCGGGCCGTTTATTCGCCGCCGTGGCCTACCCCCGGGCATGAGCGACTACCCCGACCCCGACGTGGCCGTCGAGTCGCGGTCGCCCGACTGGCTGGCCGGCCGGATCGCCGCGGGCGACCCGGTGCGCCTGCTGGACGTGCGCAACCGCGACGAGTTCGAGGACTGGCACGTCGACGGCCCGTCGGTCGAAACCACCCTGATCCCGTACATGCAGTGGCTCCAGGCCGAGGTGCAGAGTACCGTCGCCGACCGCGCCGCCGAGATCGACGGCGAGGGACCGATCACCGTCGTCTGTGGCGAGGGGGAGGCCAGCGCCTACGTCGCCGGCCTGCTGACCGAGGCCGGGATCGACGCCCACAACCTCGCCGACGGCATGCGGGGCTGGGCGCGGGTCCACCGTGAACTCGACGTGCCCTGCGACGCCGCGACGGTCCTCCAGGTCCAGCGCCCCGCGAGTGGCTGTCTCTCCTACCTCGTGATCGACGGCGACGAGGCCGCCGTGATCGACCCGCTCCGGGCGTTCACCGACCGCTACGTCGCGGCGGCCTCCGAGCGCGGGGCCGAGATCACGACCGTCGTGGACACCCACGTCCACGCCGACCACGTCAGCGGGCTCCGGGAACTGGCCGCCGAGACCGGCGCGGTGCCCGTACTGTCTCGCCTGAGCCACCAGCGCGGCGTCGAGTACGAGACCGAGACGGTCGTCGACGGCGCGGCCCTCGCGGTGGGCGACGCGACCCTGCGGGCGGTCCACCTGCCGGGGCACACGACCGGGATGACCGCGTTCGCCGTCAGCGACGTACTCCTCTCGGGGGACAGCATCTTCGTCGAGTCGGTCGCCCGGCCGGACCTCCAGCGCGGCGCGGGCGGCGCGGAGGCCCTGGCCGCGCAACTGTACGAGTCCCTGACCGAACGGCTGGCCGACTTCGCCGACGACACGCTGGTCGCGCCGGGCCACTACGGCGACGACGCGACGCCGAACGACGACGGAATCTACGCCGCCCGCCTCGGGGAACTGCGCGACCGCCTGCCCGTCTTCGGGATGGACCGAACCGAGTTCACCGCCCGGATCCTCCGTGACATGCCGCCCCAGCCCGACGACTACGAGCGCATCGTCGCCGCCAACCTCGGGCTGGACGAACTGGACGACGACGCGGCCTTCGAGGTGGAACTGGGCCCGAACAACTGCGCCGCCAACCCGTCGCTCGGGGAGTGAGTGGTACGGCAACGGCCGAACGGAACGGTTCCGTTTCCAGCTAGTGCCGAAACGGCGATTCAAGCTAACGCTGGAAACCCGGAGCGACGCACCGGAAATTCTGGTAGATTTATGGCGGTGGCGCGACTCGGTGGGGCCATGCGACTGGAAGACAAGACGGTGTTCGTCACCGGTGCCGGGTCGGGCATCGGACGGGCCACCTCCCTGCGCTGTGCGGAGGAGGGGGCACACGTCATCGCGACGGACATCGACGAGGAGAGCGCCGAGGAGACCGCGGAGCAGGTCGCGGATCTCGACACCGGCGGGGCGGAAGCCCACCGCGTCGACGTGACCGAGGCCGAGGAGTTCCACGCGGCCGTCGAGGCCGTCCACGAGGACCACGGCCTGGACGTGATCGTCAACAACGCCGGGACGGGCCACCCGCCCGCCGTCACGGAGGAGATCAACGAGTCGATGCGTGACTTCGTCATCGACGTGAACCTCAAGGGCGTCTGGAACGGCTGTCACGCCGCGCTCCCCCTGATGAAGGAGCAGGGTCACGGGGCCATCGTCAACGTGGGGTCGCTGGCCTCCGTGTTCGGCCTGCCGCGCAACGCCGCCTACTCGATGACCAAGGGGGCGGTGCTGAACTTCACCCGCGCCATCGCCGCCGAGGCCGGTCGGGACGGCGTCCGGGCGAACACGGTCTGTCCCGGGTTCACCGACACGCCGCTGGTCGAGCAGATGTTGGCTACCTCGGACGACCCCGAGGCCGCCCGCGAGAAGATGGAGGAGAACTACCCGCTGGGTCGGCTCGGCGAACCCGAGGAGATCGCCGACGCCATCGTCTTCCTGGCCTCCGACGAGGCCTCCTGGATCACCGGCGAGGGGTTGCTCGTCGACGGGGGGTACCGGGCCGCCGGCGGCGGCGCGTAACCGTCCTCAGCCGTTCGACTCGAACTCCTCGCCGAAGACGAGGAACACGCCCGTACCGACCAGTCCGATCGCCGTCGCCGTGCCGAAGGCCAGTTCGGGGGAGACGGCGTCGTAGAGGTACCCGCCGAGCAGCGCGCTCGGGACGACGAGGGTGTTCCGGAGCAGGTAGTACGCGCCCGTGACCCGGCCGCCGGCCCCACGTTCCGCTGGGCCGACGATCAGCGCCTTGTGCGCGGGCAGGCCGGCGAACCGCAGGCCGGAGAACGCGAAGAGGAGGGCGACCACGAGCGGGTCCGCGGGCGCGTTGATCAGCAGGATCGGGAAGACGGCGTAGACCGCGAAGCCGAGCGCGACCACGGGCTTGCGCCCGACGCGGTCGGTCAGCCGGGACATCGGGACCATCGACGCCAGCGCGACGACCATCTCGACCGCCAGCAACACGCCGAACAGCGCGTCGGGCGAGAGGTACCCGACCACGGGCAGGGTCGCATCGACCGCGAGGAACTCCGTGACGACGATGACGAAGAAGACGTACACCATCCCGTTGGCGAAGCGCACGAGCGTGTCCCCCGCCAGCAGGGGCACGAGCGCGGACGGCAGCGACCGCAGGTCGTCGACGACGGTGGAAATACCCTCGAAGGAACTCCCGACGGTGTCCCCGCTCGCGTCGTAGAGGGCGTGCTGGGCGACCGTCGCGATCAGGCCGAACGCGGCGGCGACGACCAGCACCGCTCGAAAGCCGGTATCGAACCCGAAGGCGGCGATCAGCGCGGCGGCGAGCAGGGGGCCGACGAGGAAGGCCAGCCGGCGGACCGTCTCGGTACTCGCGAAGCCGGTCGCCAGCCGGTCGGGCGGGACGCTCTGTTTGACCACGGCGAAGGTCGCGCCCAGCCCCAGGGACTTCCAGGCCTGTGCGAGAAAGAGTCCGAGGAAGATCCCCACCGGCAGGACGACCCCTCCGACGTCCACGAACGGGAGCGCCGACGGGTCGAGCACCACTGTGCCGAAAAGCGGCGCGGCCAGCCACACCAGGAAGCCGACCGTCGAGGCCAGGCCGAACAGCGTCAGCGCCAGCCGCGAGCCGATCCGGTCGGAGACGGCCCCGCCGGGATACGGGTAGACCGCGCCGACGAGGTTCCCGACGGTGCCGTACAGCCCGATGGCCAGCCCGCCGGCCCCGAGCAGGCTCATGTAGCGTGGCACGTACCGGCCGGTCATCTGGAAGCCCAGGCTGAAGGCGAACATCGCCACCGAGAGGATCAACACGTCCGATTCGAGCGCGAAGACGGCACGGAGCGTCCCCAGTGCGCTCGCCTCCTCGCCGTCGACCCGGCGCTCTCCGGCGGCGTCGGTCACGGCCGTCCTTGGGTCGTGGCCGCCTTAACTCCCGGTTCCGACTGCTCCTGTGTCGAACGTTCCCAAACGAAAACCGCGGTCGGCCGCTCGAAGCGCGGGGCGGTCAGGCCCGCCGCCGCAGGACGAGGGCGGTCAGCAGGGCGGCGACGGCGGCGGTGACGGGCGTGAAGCCGGGGCCGATGCCGCCGGAGGTCGTCGACGCGGCGGTCGTCTCGGCCGCGGTCGCGGTGTCGGTGGGCGTCCCCTCGTTGGGACTGAACCCTTCGACGGTCGCGCTGTCTTCGAGGTCGCCGGACTGCACGCGGATCGTGTTGACGCCGGTGTCCTCGATGGTGAACGTGAGTTCGCCGTTGGCGTTCGTCTCCCCGACGCGCTCGCCGTCGACGGTGACCGTCGCGCCCTCGACGACGGTCCCGTACTCGTCTTCCACGTCGACGGTGACGTTCGTGCCGGCGATGACCTGGGAGTTCGACACGGTCAGCTTGATGGCTTCCTGCCGCTGGATGGTCGCGTTCAGCGTCGTCCGTCGCTCGCCGACGTCGAGCGTCTTCGTCACCGTCTCGTACCCCTCCTTCGTGATCCTGACCTCGTACTCGGTGTTGACGGGGACGCTGGTCGTCGCTTCGCCGTCGGCCAGCGTCTGCGAGGTGTCGCCGAGGGCCGGGATGGTGACGGTGGCTCCCTCGACGGGTCGCGGCGGTTCGTAGTGATCGTCTTTCACGCTGAACGTCACCAGGACCGACCCGGTCCGGATGCGGGTCGATACCGACGTGTTCTCGCCCACCTCGAAGGTCGTCCCGTTGGCGTAGTACCGCTCTTTGAACGCCCGGAGCGTGTACTCGCCCTGTTCGATGGCCTCGGTCCGGTAGATCCCGTTCGCGTTCGTCCGGGCGTTGACGACGACCTCGCCGTCGTGGTACAGCTGGACGACGGCGTTGTTGACCGGCTCGCCGTTCCTGTTGCGGACCTCGATCGTCGCGGTCCCCTTCTCGGCGACGGTGACCGTCACCGACTCCCCGCGGGCGTTTTCGATCACGTACGGCGTGTTCCGGACGTACTCGTCGCTCCGAACGGTGATCGTCACGTCCGCACCCCGGGGCACGTCGATCAGCGCCTGGCCGTTCGACTTGGTCACGCTCTTGTTCATCCCACCGTCCCAGGACGCCGTCAGCGTCGCGCCGCCGACCCCCTGGCCAGCCTCGTTCTCGACCGTGATGGTGAGCGTGACCAGATCGGTCTGTGCCGCTCCCGCGCTCGCCCCCGCCGGCACGGCAGCGACCGCGACCACGACCGCGAAAAGCAACGTCGTTGTCCGGTTCATGTCCGAAGACTCGGAACACTCTCATATACGTTTGTCGGCTGTCACTCGTCGACCTACCCGGAATCGACGGCTGTGAGTGGCGAACCGTCGCTCTCGAACGCCTTCTCGCTATCTCAGTGGACCGTCACTACTGATCCCGGGCGACCCGTCGTCGAGGTCCGCGATGACGGACTCGACCTCCGCGGGGTCGATCGCCGGGACCGGGCCGTGGATCGTCCGGGTCAGCGCCGCCGCCGCCACGCCGTGGGCCAGCGCGTCGCCGATGTCGTCGCCGGCCAGCCGCCGACCCAGGAACGAGCCGACGAAGGCGTCGTGTTGGCCGGTCGCGTCGACGGCGTCGGTCTCGACGGCGTCGCGCTCGTGGATCGTCGCGTCGTGCCAGACCAGGGCCCCGTGTTCGCCCCGGGTCATCACGACCGTCTCGAAGTCGCCCTCGTTGGCGAGCTGGTGGGCGATTTCGGGCGGCTTGCCCGTCTGTTTCAGCACGCGCTCGGCGTCCTCGGTGCTGGTCACGAACACGTCGACCGCCGGGAACAGGTCGGTGATCGTCTCGCGGGCCTCCTCGCTCGACCACAGGTCGGGCCGGTGGTCCAGTCCCAGCACCGACGTGCCCCCGGCGGCCCGCAGTACGGCCTGTGTCGTCTCGACCACGTCTTCCGAGAGCGCCAGCGACTCGCCGCTGGCGAACACCGCCTCGGCCTCCTGGACGGTGTCCATCGGGATCGATCCGGGTTCGACGGTCTCCAGTGCCGTCCTGTCGCGGTCGTCGACGACGGTACTCCCACGCGGCGTCGCTCCGCGTTCGTAGAAGGTCAATCCCTGACGACCGGTGCCCTCCTCGGCCCACGTCACGTCGGTCGTGAGCCCGTGTCCGCGCAGCGTCGAGACGGCGCGCCGTCCCAGCGGCGTGTCCGCCATCTTCGAGAGCCACGTCACGTCCGTCCCCAGCCTGCTCGCCGCGACCGCGACGTTGCTCGCCGCCCCCGTCGTCCACACGTCGAACTGTTCGGCCGTCTCCAGTCGCGCCGTCGGCGGCGGCGACAGTCTGAGGACCGCCTCCCCGAACGTCACCAGCTGTGTCATACCGCCAACATCGGCGTCGGGGGGTTTAGTTCGTGCGGTGAGTTGACACGCCGAGTCGCGTGACGGATGCCGCTCCCGTCGTCACTCCCGCCCGCCGTGTCCCGGGTAGTCCCGCTCGAACCGGTCCTCGATCTCCCCGTGATCGAACTCGATGACGACCGGCCGGCCGTGCGGGCAGGCCCACGGGTTCTCGCAGTCGTCAAGCGCCGAGAGCAGGGCGACGACCGACCCCTCCGTCAGCGACGTGTTGCCCGTGATCGAGGGGTAACAGGCCAGGTCCGCCAGCAGGTCGTCGGCCGCCGCGTCGACGGTCTCGGCGGCCGCCGACTCGCCCGTGACAAAGGCCGACAGCACCTCCCGGATCAACTCGGGGCCGGCCGCCTGCGCGACCAGTTCCGGGACGGTCCGGACCTCGACGGTTCTCTCACTCACGCGCTCGGCCCGGAACCCCAGCCGTCGCAACGCCGACTCGTACTCCGCGAACAGTTCCGCCTCCCGCGCCGTCAGCGACAGCTCGACGGGATCGGCCAGCGCCTGACTCGTCGCGCCCTCGGCGAAGCGCTCGCGCAACCGCTCGTAGTTGACCCGCTCGTCGGCCGCGTGCTGGTCGATCAGGACGAGGCCGTCGTCGGTCTCCGCGACGAGGTACGTGTCCCGGTACTGGCCCAGCACGCGCATCGACGGGAGCCGGTCGAACGACTCCCGCTCGCCCGTCGCCGGCTCTCCGTCCCCGAGCCGCGCCTGGTCGGTCCCGGGCCGGAACCGCCCGCCGCGCCCGCGGTCGTGCGGGGCCGCGGACGCGTCTCCGTCGGTCGGTCCCGGGGCGCTTTCCGTGGGTGCCGACGGGTCGCTCCCACCCTCGGTCGCCCCGCCGACACCCTCGTTTCGGGTCCGCTCGGCATCTCGACGCTCGCCCGTCCCGGCGTCGGCGCTGGCACCGTCGGTCCCGGCCGATCCGGTCTCTGCCGCCGTTTCGGTTCCGGACGCCGGGTCGGCCTCGCCGGGTCGCTCCGGGTCGGCGTCCCGCACGTCGTCCGGCCCGATGGGCGAGCGAGCGGTGGTCTCGGGCGGCTCGGGGGTGTCGCCAGTCCCGGGTTCCCGCCCGTCCCGGTCCGCCGACTCGCCCGACTCCCGCTCGTCGGCCGTGTTTTCGCGCTCGGGTGCGATCTCGGTCTGCTCGGGGGCGCTCCGGCCGCGGGGTGCCGACGAGCGGATCAGACCCTCGCGGCGCAGGGCGTCCTCGACGGCGGTCCGGACCTGCTCGGCGACGCCCTCGGCGTCGGCGAAGCGGACCTCCATCTTCCGGGGGTGGACGTTCACGTCCACGGTGTCGGCCGGCAGGGAGAGATCGAGGACGGCGAAGGGGTAGCGGTCGGGCGCGAGCTGGTTGCCGTACGCCTCGACAACGGCGTCCCGGACCGTCGCCGACCGGACGTACCGGCCGTTGACGTAGGTCGTGACGTACTCGCGGCTGGCCCGGTTGGTCTCGGGGTGGCTCACCAGCCCCGAGACGCCGTCGAGGGGCCCCTCCGGGATACCGTCGTCTCCATCCCCGTCGTCACCCTCCTCCCGGTCGACTTCGACCATCCCCTCGGCAACGTCGCGGCCGTAGACCGACAGCACGGCGCTGCGGAGGTTCCCGTCGCCGGTCGTCGCGAAGGTCTCCCGGTCGTCGTGTTCGAGCGCGACGGCCACGTCCGGGTTCGCCAGCGCGTAGCTCGTGACGACGGTGTTGACGTGGGCGAACTCCGTCCCGTCCTGCTTGAGGTACTTCCGGCGGGCGGGGACGTTGTAGAAGAGGTCCTCGACCTCGATGGTCGTCCCCTCGGGACAGCCCGTCGGTTCGACCGTCGTCACCTCGCCGCCCTCGACGCGGAGTTTCGTCCCCCTGTCCCCGCCGCGGGGCCGGGTCTCGATCGTCAGCCGCGAGACCGCGCCGATGGCGTGGAGCGCCTCGCCCCGGAAGCCGAGCGTCGTGACGCCGGCTTCGAGGTCCTCGATGTCGCTGATCTTGGAGGTCGTGTGTTCCTCGACGGCTTTCCGGACCTCCGACTCGGTCATGCCGACGCCGTCGTCTTCGACGCGGACGCCGTCCTTGCCGCCGGACTCGACGGCCACGGACACCCGGGCGGCGTCGGCGTCGAGACTGTTCTCGACGAGTTCCTTCACCACCGAGGCCGGGCGCTCGACGACTTCGCCGGCCGCGATCCGCTCGACGGTCTTCCCGTCGAGTTCCCTGATCCGCCCGTCCTCGCTCATTGGTGAGGGGTGGCGGTCTCACGCACTTGAGTATGCCGGCGACGGGACCTACACGTCACCGAGTGCCGCCCCGACCAGGACCGCCACGACGCCGCCGCCGACGAGCAGTCCGAACCCGGGGACGTACGACCCCGTCAGGTCGTGGAGCGTCCCCACGAGGACGGGGCCGAGGAAGCCGCCGATCTCGCCGACGGCGAAGACGAGCCCGATGGCGACGCCGGTCAGCTCCGGCCCGATCCCCTCCAGGTTCGGCGGGATCGCGCGGATCAGCGGCGAGAGCCCGCCGACTCCCAGGCCGGCGATCACGATGCCCAGCGCCGCGACCGCCGTGGCACCGCCCGCGACGACGCCGGCGACGCCGACGGCCGCCAGCCCGCCACAGGCGATCACCGCCCCGCGCCGGTCGTCCAGACGGTCGGCCAGCGTCGGAATCGCGAGGACGCCGACCACCTTCGCGCCGACGAGCAACGTCGTCGTCTGACCCGCCCGGTCGGCCGACAGCCCCCGCGCTTCAAGCATCGTCGGGAGCCAGCCCTGCAACCCGTGGACCAGCGAGAGGTAGACCACGCCCAGCACCACCATCAGCCGGAGGTCGCGGTGGCCGAGCACCCGCCGGAGGTCCGTCCGGACCGCGGTCGACGCGCGCTCGCTGTCGCCCGCCCCGTCCTCCCCGCCGATGGGCACGAACCGGACGACCGTCAGCCAGATCGCCGCGTAGCCGAGGGCGGCGACGCCGCTGTAGAGGAAGAGGGGTCGCCACCCGCCAAGCAGGGGTCCGACGACGGGCCGGCCCAGTCCGAACGCGCTCGCGGTCCCGACGGCCGCCCCGACCATGTACAGCGACGACGGGAGCCCGGTCTCGTCGGGCGGAAAGAGGACCGAGACGAGTTTCGGGAGGCCGAACGTGATCGCCGTCGCGCCGACTCCCAGGAGCAGGGTGGCCGCGAGCAGGCCGGGGAACCCCGCCGCGGCGCTGCGGGCGATCTGTGCCACGCCGACGACGACGAGCCCGACCGCGAGGCTCCGGGTCGGCCCGATCCGGTCGACCATCAGTCCCGAGAACAGCGCGATGGGAATGTAGGTCAGCGGCACCGCGCCCGCGAGCAGACCGGCTTCCGTGCCCGAGAGCCCGACCTCGGCGATGATCGTCGCCAGGTAGGCCGGCAGGCTGAACCACGCGAAGGTCAGCCAGCTGTAACAGAGAGCGCCGGCGACGACGAGGCCGTACGTGCGCCTGGCGGGCGACTCGCTCATCACCGTTCGGAGAAGTCGGCGGGACAAAAGTCGCCCGTTCTCTCCCCGTCGCTTAAGCCCCGCCGGCCACAGAAGCGGGTATGCGACTCGAAGGCAAGACGGCGTTCATCACTGGTGCAGGCTCCGGCCTCGGCCGCGCCGCGTCCGAGCGGTTCGCGGAGGAAGGCGCGACCATCGTCGCCGCCGACGTGGACACCGACGGCCTCGAAGCGACCGCCGACCGCGTCGCGGACCTGGGCGGCGAGGTCACGACCCACGAACTCGACGTACGCGACGGCGACGCCTTCCGTGCGGCGGTCGACGCGGCGGCCGAGGAGTTCGGCCTCGACGTCCTGCTGAACAACGCGGGCGTCTCCCACGATCGGATGGACTTCGAGGCCATCGACGACGACGTGCGCGACCGCGTGCTGGACGTGAACGTCAAGGGCGTCTGGAACGGCTGTCAGGCCGTCCTGCCCCACTTCAAGGAACAGGGGTCGGGAGCCATCGTCAACACGGCGTCGCTGGCGGGGGTCATCGGCGCGCCCCAGTTGACGGGCTACTCGCTGTCGAAGGGTGCTGTCGTGAACTTCACGCGGGCGCTCGCCGCCGAGGTCGGGCCCGACGGTGTGCGGGTCAACGCGGTCTGTCCCGGCGTGACCGACACGCCGATGCCCCGGAAGGGACAGAGCGACGAGGAGTGGGCCCAGCGCAAGGAGGAACTGGCGCGTCACTACCCGCTGAAACGACTCGGTGAACCCGAGGACGTGGCCAACGCGATGCTGTTCCTGGCCTCCGACGAGGCCGACTGGATCACCGGCCAGGCGCTCGTGATCGACGGCGGCTTCTCCTGCGCCTAGAGGTCGGCTTCGAGTTCCGCCTCGCGCTCGCCCGCGGCGATCTCCACCGTGAACTCCTCGGCGTCGGCCGGCACCGCCAGGGTGATGCGACCGTCGGCGTCGGTGGTGCCGACCACCTCGCCGTCGACCGTCACCGTGGCGTTGGCGACGGCCGACCCGTTGGCCGTCACCGAGACCGTCGCGTTCCCGCCCGGCGTGACCTCGCCGACGAACGTCGCGTTCAGCGTCGCTTCGCCGGACCTGTCACCGTCGTCGGACTCGGTCTCGTTCTTCTCGCGGTCGTCTTCGTCGACCGCCGTCTCGTTCTCGTTGTCCGATCGCTCGTCACGCTCGGACTCGGTCTCGTTGTCCGATCGCTCGTCTTCGCGCTCGAACGTCACGCGGAGGTCGGACACGTCGTCGCCGGCTTTCACCACGAGCTTGAACTTCGTCGCGTCGGGGATCGCGACGGTGACGCGGCCGTCGGCGTCGGTGGTGCCGACCACGTCGCCATCGATCTCGACCGTGGCGTTGGCCACGGGCTCGTCCTCACGCGTCACTTCGAGGGTCGCGTTCCCGCCGCGGGTGACCGACTCCTCGTCGACGAACTCGACGTCCAGGTCCGCGTCGACGGGTTCGATGGGCACGTCGGTGCCGGACTCGCTGACGACCGGGCTGAGGATGTACTTCCCGCTGTTGCCGGCCTCGTGGACCGCGATGTCGAACACGAAGTTCGTCGACTCGTTCGCGCCGACGGTGAACTCCGCGTTCAACTGGAGCTTCTCGCTGGGGAGTTTCACCCGGACCTGTTCCCCGGTGGTCAGCGTCGCGTTCACGTCGCTGACGTACGCGAACACCTTCGTGTACGTGCCGTTCTCCGGCCGGACCGTGGTCAGCCGCGTCGCGTTCGCGCCCTGGAGTCGGGTCAGGTCCACGGTTCGGTCGTCGACGGCGAACTCGGCCCACCCGCCCGCGGCCCGCTGGAAGCCGATCTCGGAGATCGTGACGTTCAGGTGAGCGAACTCCTCGATGGCGTTTCGCTGGTCGCTGACGTAGAAGTTCACGCCGGTCTGGGTCGCCCGCGTGATCACTACACTGCTCGTCTCGCCGGCGGTGGGGGTCCCGTCCACCGTCGGTGTCCCGTCCGTCGCGGTCGGCGTCCCGCCGCCGACGCCGCCGGAACAGCCCGCGAGTACGAGCATGCCGGCGAGCGCCAGCGCCGTGAGAGCTTTCGTTCGCATACCCGTTACTTGCCGATGCCAGGAATACTTCTTGTGGCCGTCCGGATCGGCGGCGTGGTTCCGAGCGGTTCGTGCCGCGGCGACCCGGTCTCCGTTCCTTCGACCGATCCCCGGCCCGAAAGCCACCGGAAGCGTCTTTTCGTTCGCGTTCGCCCATCCGCCGATGCACGAAGCAGACTTCGGCGTGGCCGGCGAGACGGCCATCGTCACCGGTGCGAGTCAGGGTATCGGCCGATCGATCGCGGAGACGCTCGCGGCTGGCGGTGCCGACGTGGGCATCTGCTCCCGCGAGATGGATCGGGTCGGCCCCGTCGCCGAGGCGATCAACGAGAGCGACGCCGACGGCGAGGCCCTGGCCGTGGAGTGTAACGTCCGCGAGCGCGAGGAGATGGAGGCGTTCTTCGCCGAGGTCGTCGACGAGTTCGGCGGCCTCGACATCGTGGTCAACAACGCCGGCGGGGAGTTCGTCGCCCCCTTCGAGGACATCTCGCCCAACGGCTTCGACGCCATCCTCGACCTGAACGTGATGGGCACCGTCCACGGGATGCAGGTCGCCGGCGAACACATGCGGGACAACGGCGGCGGCAGGATCGTCAACATGGCCAGCGTCAACGGGCAACACCCCGCGCCGGGCGAGAGCCACTACGGGACGGCGAAGGCGGGGATCATCCGGCTGACCGAGACCGTCGCGACCGAGTGGGCCGAGGACGGCATCCGCGTCAACTGCGTCGCGCCCGGCCTGATCCAGACCCCCGGCGTCGCCGAGACGCTCGGCATCGACAGCGAGGACATGCCCCCACGCGAGCAGACCGACCGCCGGATCGGCTACGGCGAGGACATCGCCGACGTGGTGCAGTTCCTCGTCTCGCCCGCCGCCGCGTTCATGACCGGCGAGACGGTGACCGTCAAGGGCGTCCCCCGCCCCGGCAACTCGATGGAACACGACCTGGGCCTGCAGTAGGCGGCCGAAGCCACGGTCCCGGGCCGGTCACCCCGACGGGATCGGGCAGGGCGGATACCGGCTCAGATGTAGTGGATGGACCGGTCGTCTTCGTTCCGTCCTTCGAGGTGCGCGTCGACGGCTTTGACGACAGCACCGATCTTCCGGCCCGCTTGCTGGACGTGAACCGCCTCGGGGTCAAGCCCCGAGGCTTCTGTCTTCCCGCAGGTTAATCGGACACTCCCACCGTCCTCGACGCCACACCCCGAGAGGGGTCACGGTCGTCTCGAACGGACGAGTGGGTTGCGGTCGGGGCGTCCACGGCCCCCGATGCCCGCCGTCGCACCTTCCGAACTTGGGGAAGGCTGTTGAGAGCGGGCACATTCCAATCGTGATGCTTCTTGATGCCTTTTACGGCGATGTTGACGCTTGCACCACGGTCGCTGTGGTCTTGATGGGAACACGACCGGCATTTGAACCGCTTCTTGTTCCGGTTCGCTCGCTCCGTGTGCCCACACATCGGACACCGTTGGCTCGTGTACTCGGGGTTAATCCACGCAGTCGGAATCCCCTCGAACGCCGCCTTGTACGACGTATAGAACTGGAGGGCGCGGAACGGGAGGTGGTGCAAGCGTCGGTTCATCCGCGTGCCGTAGTCGATACTGTCGCGCATCTCTTTGAGGTCTTCAAAGACGATGCACGGCTTCTCGAACTGCTGGCTCCACTCCACGATGTGACGACTCACCTTGTGGAGTCGGTCACGGACGAACCGTTCCTCACGTCCTTCCAACGTGT
>JBDGUF010000049.1:0-46641 GCA_042216105.1 Halorientalis sp. | reverse complement strand
CTCGACACACTACCGGGACGGCTGGTACCGACAGCGCCGACGAGCCCTCGAACGCGACGACTACCGCTGCACGGTCTGTGGAATCACGAACGAGGAACACGAAGCCCAATTCGGGTTCGGGCTCGACGTTCACCACGTCGTCCCACTGCGACTGTTCGTCAAATGGGAGAAACCCGTACGCGATGCACACTCACTCAGAGATTTGACAACTGTCTGTCGAACGCACCACCCCGATGCACCCGGTGAGACTGTCGATACCGACCGAATATAGCACAGAACCATCTCCCGAAACGGCTCCTGTAAAATTTTTAATGGGTTCGGACGGATTTGAACCGTCGGCCTCCTCCATGTCAAGGAGGTGTCGTAACCGATCTAGACCACGAACCCCTGCTGCTTCCATCACACCGTAATCCGCAGTGGTAATTGAAGGTTTCGGATTGGGGAAGACCGTGCCGTCCGGCACTCGTGCCCGTTTCACACGCGGTCGCCGGCCGCCGTGGACCCGACACGCTTAAGTCGATGAACGGATTTGTGCATCACAACGCGAATACGTTCATTGGTGTTCACAATGCAGGGCTACATCGAGCGAGTGACGGAGGGCGAGGATCTGACGGTCGAACAGGCACGCGAGGCCGCGACGGCGGTCTTCGAGGAGGCGACGGAGGCACAGATCGGCGCGCTGCTGTCGGCGCTGCGCGCGAAGGGCGAGACGGAAGACGAGATCGCGGGCTTCGCCCAGGGGATGCGCGAGGCCGCCCGCACCATCGACCCGGACCGGTCGCCGCTGGTCGACACCTGCGGGACGGGTGGCGACGACTACAACACGATCAACGTCTCGACGACCAGCGCCATCGTCGCAAGCGGCGCGGGCGTGCCCGTCGCCAAACACGGCAACTACTCGGTCTCGTCGTCGTCGGGTAGCGCCGACGTGCTGGAGGTCGCGGGCGTCAACGTCGAGGCCGAACCCCCTGCGGTCGAACGGGCCATCGAGGACGACGGGATCGGGTTCATGCTCGCGCCCGTCTTCCACCCGGCGATGAAGGCCGTCATCGGGCCGCGCAAGGAACTCGGGATGCGGACGATCTTCAACGTCCTCGGGCCGCTGACCAACCCCGCCGGCGCGGACGCGCAGGTTCTCGGTGTCTACGACCCCGACCTGGTGCCCCTCGTCGCCGACTCGCTGACGCATATGCCCGTCGACCACGCGATGGTCGTCAACGGGGCCGGGCTGGACGAGATCGCGATCCACGACGAGACGGTCGTCGCCGAGGTCCAGGGCGACTCGGTCGAGCAGTACCGGCTCGCTCCCGAGGATCTCGGCCTCGACCGGGCGGACATCGAGGCGGTCGCCGGCGGCTCCCCCGAGGAGAACGCGGCGGACCTGCGCGGGATCGTCGAGGGCGATGTCACGGGACCCAAACGGGACATCATCCTCGCCAACGCGGGCGCAGCGATCTACGTCGCCGGGGAGGCCGATTCCCACCGCGACGGCGTCGAGCGCGCCCGGCAGGCCATCGCGGAGGGCCGGGCCGCCGAGAAGCTCGCCGACCTCTCGGAGCAATGACGCGGGCCAAGATCTGTGGCATCACGCGGGAGGCCGACCTCGACGCCGCCGTCGCGGCCGGCGCGGACGCGGTGGGGCTCACCGCCGCCGTCACGGTGGACACGCCCCGCGAGGTGTCGGTCGATCGGGCCGACGACCTCGCGGCCGCCGTCCCGCCGTTCGTGACGAGCGTGCTGGTGGCGATGCCCGAGACCGTCGACCGCGCGGTCGAACTGGCCGAACGCGTCCGGCCGGACGCCGTCCAGTTGCACGGGGAACTCGGACCGGACGCCGTCGCCGCGGTCGGCGAGCGCGCCCCGACACAGGTGATCGCCGCCGTCGACGCGACCGACCCGGCCATCGACGGCTACGCCGATGCGGCCGACGCCGTGCTGGTCGACTCGGTGGACGAGCAGGGCGGCGGCGGAACCGGCGAGACCCACGACTGGGAGCGGACGGCGGACCTGGTCGCCGAACTGGACGCGCCGGTGATCCTCGCGGGCGGGCTCACGCCCGAGAACGTCGCCGAAGCGGTCGGGACCGTCGACCCCTTCGCCGTGGACGTGGCCAGCGGCGTCGAGAGCGAGGGCGGAATCAAAGACCACGACGCAGTCCGGCGGTTCGTCGAGCGCGCCGGGGCGGCGGTGGTCGACGCATGATGGACACGAGTCGCGAGGAGTTTCTGACACTCGCGGACACCGACGGGCCGGCGGTCGTCCGCGTCGCGGCGGACCTTTCCGCCGACGTGGAACCGCTGGCCGCCTACGCCGCGTTGACCGGGCGAACGACCGACGCCGAGCCCGCGCCCTACGCGTTCCTCCTGGAGAGTGCCGAGAAGGTCGCCTCCAGCGATCCCGACGGGGCGTTCGCGCCCGTCAAGGAGGAACGCCACGCCCGCTACTCGTTCGTCGGCTACGACCCCGAGGCGGTCGTGACCGTCGACTCGGCGGGTGCGACCGTCGAGACGTTCGACGACCGCTACGAAGGTCGGGTCACGGTCGCGGACGGGGCGGACCACGCGGACCCGGACGCCGTCGACCACCTCCGGCACGCGCTCCCGGACGCGACCCTGCGCGGGTTCAACGGCGCGGACCGCCAGCACCTCGACGGCGGGCTCGTGGGCTTTCTCTCCTACGACGCCGTCTACGACATGTGGCTCGACGAGGTGGGGCTGGACCACCCCGACGGCCGGCTCCCCGACGCGCAGTTCGTCCTGAACACGAAGACGCTGGTCTTCGACGACCGGGACGACACCGTCTCGCTCGTGTTCACGCCCCTGGTGACGCCCGACGAGGACGCGGGCGCACGCTACGACGAACTCGAAGCGGAGGCCGAGCGGGTCGCGACCCTGCTCTCGGCGGCGACGACCGTCGAGACCGGCGGCTTTGCCCTCGATTCCGAGCGGGTCGACCCCCGCGGGGACTACGAGGCCGCGGTCGAGCGCGCGAAGGAACACGTCCTCGACGGCGACATCTACCAGGGCGTGATCTCCCGGAAGCGGGAACTCGCCGGCGACGTGGACCCCCTTGCCTTCTACGAGTCGCTCCGGGCAGTGAACCCCTCGCCGTACATGTACCTGCTGGGCTACGACGGGCTGATCGTCGTCGGCGCGAGCCCGGAGACGCTCATCTCGGTCCGGGACGACCGGATCGTCTCCAACCCCATCGCGGGCACCTGCGACCGCGGCACGTCGCCGGTCGAGGACCGCCGGCTGGCCGGCGAGATGCTCGCGGACGACAAGGAACGGGCCGAACACACGATGCTGGTCGACCTGGCGCGCAACGACGTGCGCCGGGTTGCCCGGGCCGGGAGCGTCCGCGTCGAGGAGTTCATGAACGTCCTGAAGTACAGCCACGTCCAGCACATCGAATCGACCGTGACGGGGACGCTGGCCGACGACAGCGACGCCTTCGACGCGACACGGGCGGCGTTCCCCGCGGGGACGCTCTCGGGCGCGCCGAAGATCCGCGCCATGGAGATCATCGACGACCTCGAACCCGAGCCACGCGGGCTCTACGGCGGCGGCGTCGGCTACTACTCCTGGACGGGCGACACCGACTTCGCCATCGTGATCCGGACCGCTACGGTGGAGAGTGGTACGGGCCCCGACACCGCCGACCGCGACGACGACTTCGACCGCATCACCGTCCAGGCCGGTGCGGGCATCGTCGCCGACTCGGACCCCGCCAGCGAGTACCACGAGACCGAGAAGAAGATGGACGGCGTGTTGACCGCGCTCGACCGGATCGCCGATCGGCCCGTCGAAGCCGACGCCCATCCCGACGACGGGTCCGGGGACGGAGCGGACGCCGGCGACGATCCGGCGGCCGACGCCGAGGAGGTGTCCCGATGAGCGCCGCCGAGGACGGGACCGCGGTCGACGGCGAGCGTCCGCGGGTCCTCTTCGTCGACAACTTCGATTCCTTCACCTACAATCTCGTCGAGTACGTCAGCGAACACGCCGAGACGGAGGTCCTGCGCAACACCGCCTCGCTCGCGGACGTGCGCGCGGTCGATCCCGACGCCATCGTGATCAGCCCCGGGCCGGGCCACCCGGCGAACGAACGGGACGTGGGTGTGACGACGGCGGTGTTGCGCGAGGTGAGTCCCGAAGTGCCGACGCTGGGCGTCTGTCTCGGCCTCGAAGCGGCGGCCCACGTCTACGGCGGGACGGTCGGGCGCGCACCGGAGCCGATCCACGGGAAGGCCTTCGCCATCGATCACGACGGCGAGGGCGTGTTCGCCGGACTGGACCAGGGCTTCCAGGGGGGACGCTATCACTCGCTGGTCGCGACGGAGATCCCGGACTGTTTCGACGTGACCGCGACCTGCGAGAACGACGGCGAGGAGCTGGTGATGGGGATTCGCCACCGCGAACATCCCATCGAGTGCGTGCAGTTCCACCCGGAGTCGGTCCTGACCGCGGTGGGCCACGACGTGATCCGGAACTTCCTCGACTGGGCCGCCGATTAGGGCGCGGCGACCAACACTCCGTCCAGGCCGAGCGCGCCGAGTACCCACAGCACCGCGGCGACGACGGCCGCGATCACGACCAGTCGCCAGGCCAGACTCAACAGGATGCGGCCGACGGCGATCACCGCGGCCAGGGCGAGCAAGCCGAGCAACAGCGCCGGCGGGGACCCGAGGGGGCCGAGTTGAACGGGCAACATGGCCGACACTACCGTACCCCCACAATAAAGCGTACTGGCCGACCCCCGCCTTTCGTGTCGAGGTTCGAGACGCGCGCACCTTCCCGCTCGAAACCGTCCCAGGCCGAGCCGCCCTGCCGTCGTCTGTGGGTTCCGAGGCACTCGATCCACACTCCGCCCGTTCGGAAGAAACGTCGACGCAGGCGCTGCCTACCGCACCCGAACCCCCGCTAATTTCCACTGGAAACTCCGCCACTATCCGTCGGTTCCAAGGGCTTCGATTTCACTTTCACTCCGGTCTGCTCAGGCTTAAGAAGTGTCCGGCCCTCGACTTCGAGCGTAGCAACCACGCCCGCGAAGCGGTGCTTGCGGGCACGGATTGACAGGGAAGTTACATCTGTATCGACGCCGAGAAGACCCCCAACGACAAGGGTTATTTGCCACCCGCGACAACACGAACTCCGTCACAAATGACAGGTCAGAGTCTCAGGACCCAGCCGAGAATCGCCCGCCAGACAGCGCCGGAAGGAGGGGAGCGTCCGTGAGTCGGAACGACCTCTCGACCGACGAGGTGACGCTGCCCATCAAGCGCACCGAGGGCGACACCCTCGAAGAGCGGTTGACCGGCAACGCCTACGACAACATTCTGCCCGCGCGGTATCTGCGGAAAGACGCCGATGGCGAACTGATCGAACAGCAGGAAGACCTCTTCGAGCGGGTCGGGAAGAACATCGCGCTGGCCGAGGCCGTCTTCGAGGCCGGGAAACGCGACCTCGAGATCACCGTCACGCCCGACCAGCTCAAGCCCGACCACCCCCGTCGGGACGAACTCGCCGCCGAGGTCTTCGGGAAAGGCGTCACCGCCGACGACGACGCCGAGACCGAACTCTCCATCTACAACGTCAACAAGTTCGCCTACGACACACTGGTCCCCGAACTCCCCGAACCGGTCCGGAACCACGTCGAGGAGACGGCCGCGGAGTTCCAGGACCTGATGGAGCGACTCGCCTTCATGCCCAACTCGCCGACGCTGATGAACGCCGGCGACGAACTCCAGCAGCTCTCGGCCTGTTTCGTCGACTCGCCCGAGGACGACATCGACGACATCCACGAAACGGCGAAAGAAGCCGCCCAGGTCTTCCAGTGTCTGACTGCCGACACGGCGGTCCACGTCGACGGGAAGGGAGTCATGTCCATCGCCGACGTCGAACCCGGCGACGAGATCCGCCAGCGCGATGGTGACGAACACCGGACGCGCACCGTCGCGGAGACTCACGCCTACAACGATGCGCCCGTCCACCGCGTCGAGACGGCGGCTGGCATCGAGCTAACCGGCACGCCGAACCACGAACTGCTCGTCGACGGCGAGTGGACGCGCATCGACGAGATCGAGTCCGGGGACGCCCTCTCGGTACGTCTCGACTGGCTCCCCGACGCCGACGAGCGGCCGGACCTGACGACCGTCTCCGCCGGTGGACAGTGGGACGCCGCGCGAACGGTCGCCGACGACGAGATTCTCGAGCTACACGCGGAGGGGCTGTCCGACTACGAGATCACGGACCGTCTCGACTGCTCGGCGTCGACGGTCCAGCGACGGCGTGCGAACGAACTCGGCCTCGACCCCAACGGTAGCGGTGGCCGGAATCGTGGGGACGTGAGCTTCGACGCCGCCGAGTTCGAACGACTCCACGAGCGAGGGCAGACGGACGCCGAAATCGCCGACGAACTCGACGTTCACGCGACGACGGTCGGACAGTACCGGCGGACACAGTCGCTCGAACCGAACGGCGAGCCAGTCAAGACGGTCTCGCAACCGACGACGCTCACGCCCGATCTGGCCGAACTGCTCGGGATGTGGGTCGGTGACGGATCGACCCACCAGGACGGCATCCGGTTCCACCTCAACCGCGAGGAGAACCTCGAACACGCGGATCGACTCTGCCGACGCCTCTTCGACGAGGGTCTCGACTGGCAGTTCGCGGACGGGTGTTACGACGCCGTGGTCCACAGCCACGAGATCAAACGGTTCTGGCTCGCGAACTTCGGAGACGCCAAACCCGACGCGCCATCCGCTCGCGTGCCGGCACCGGTTCGGAACGCCGACCGCGAGACGGTCGCGGCGTTCCTCCGCGGCCTGTTCTCGACCGACGGCGGCCTCCAGAAGGATACCTATCCGCGCCTCTGGACCGCGTCGGACGACCTGCTCGAGGGCGTGCAGCAGCTCCTGCTCGGACTCGGAATCCCCGCGACAACCTGGGAGATCGACTCCGAGGAACGTGAGTACTACAACGTCGGACCGACGGGCGAGCTGGGGCTGACCCGCTTTGCCGACCTCGTTGGGTTCACCGACGCCAGAGACGACGACATGGCCGCGGCGATCGAGGAAACCGAATTTCGGGGAACGACCGCCGGAACCATCCACGAAGACGGTACCTGGGACGTTCCGGTCGAGACGGTCGAAGCGGCCGGCACCGACACGGTCTACGACGTGACCGTCGAAGACAACCACGAGTATCTCGCCAGTTCCGTCGTGTCGCACAACAGCGGCGGCGGGATGGGTTACGCCTTCTGGCGATTACGTCCATACGGCGACGCCGTCGGGAGTACCGGGGGCATCGCCAGCGGTCCTATCACATTTATGAGGACTTACGACCAGATGTGCGAGACCATCGCACAGGGCGGTGCCCGGCGGGGTGCCCAGATGGGCGTCATGCGGGTCTCCCATCCGGACGTGATTCAGTTCATCCACGCCAAGAACAAGGACGTGAGCCTCGCGGAGACGCTGCGCCTGAACGACCCCGACGACTTCACGCACAACTCCTTCGAGGATGCCCTCGAGGAGGCCCGCGAACTCATCGACGACGACGGCAAGGTGCCCGAACACCTCCGCAACGCCGTCGAGGGTCACCTGTCGAACTTCAACATCTCCGTCGGCATCACCGACGACTTCATGGAGGCGGTCGAGAACGGCGAGGACTTCACCTTCACCAACCCGCGCACCGACGAACCCCACGTCGCCACGCCCGAGACCAAGGAACTGTACGACATGTTCGGGCTGGGCGAACACGTCGAGGTCGGCGAAGTCCTCTCGGTCCCCGCCGAGAAGATCTGGGAACACATCGTCGAGGGGGCCCACGAGAACGGCGAACCCGGCGTGATCTACCTCGAACGGGTCAACAAGGAACACTCCTTCGACATTGATAAGCATCCTGAACATAAGATATTATCGACAAATCCTTGCGGTGAGCAGCCGCTCGAAGAGTACGAGGCCTGCAACCTCGGCCACATCAACCTCTCGACGCTGGCCGCCGAGGACGCGCCGGACTGGCGCATCTGGTCCGACGAGCATCTCGACGAGTACGACAGTCTCGAAGACGCCGTCGACGCCTTCCTCGAGGAGGCGCTCGACACCGACGAGTTCGACCACCGCATCGAGATGGGGACCCGCTTCCTGGAGAACGTGGTCACCATGTCCGACTTCCCGGTCGAGAAGATCGAACAGAAGGTCCGGGAGATGCGCAAGATCGGCCTGGGCGTGATGGGGCTGGCCCAGCTGTACGTCCAGCTCGGCATGAAGTACGGCGACGAGGCCTCCAACGAAGTCGCCCGCCAGATCATGCGCCACATCAACCACGGTTCGAAGTGGACCTCCCACGAACTCGCCGAGGAGCGCGGGACCTTCGACGAGTGGGACAACTCCAAGTACGCCGACCCCACGGAGTACCGCGAGTGGTTCGAGAAACAGACCGGCCTCGACGCCGACGAGTGGGACGACGGGTTCGCCATCCGCAACCACAACACGACGACCATCGCGCCGACCGGTACGACGAGCATGGTCGGCAACACCACCGGCGGGTGTGAACCCATCTACAACGTCGCCTACTACAAGAACGTCTCCGACGACGTGCAGGGCGACGAGATGCTGGTGGAGTTCGACGACTACTTCCTTCGCGTGCTGGAGGAGAACGGCATCGACGTCGACGCCGTCAAGGAGGAGGCCGAAGAGCAGATGGCCACGAACGAGTTCGACGGCATCGACGGCCTCGACACCGTGCCGGACGCCATCGGCGAACTGTTCGTCACCACGCAGGACCTCACCGCCAAACAGCACGCCGCGATCCAGACGGCCTGTCAGGAGGGCGTCGACTCGGCCATCTCGAAGACGGTCAACGCGCCCAACGACTCGACCGTCGAGGACGCCAAGGAAGTGTTCGAGTACATCTACGAACACGGCGGGAAAGGCGTCACCTACTACCGCGACGGCACCCGCTCGAAGCAGGTGCTGACGACCCGCGCCGACAACACCGAGTTCGCCGAGATGGACGAGGACGAGGCCGCCGAGGTCCTCTCCGAGCAGATCGAGGACATCTTCGGAAGCCTCGAAGCGTTCCTCGATCACGAGGACGTGCAGGCCGCACTCGACGTGTCCGCCGAGGACCTGTTCGACCTGGACCAGCAGTACGCCGACAAGCGTTCCCGGCCGGACGCCCTCCGGGGCGTCTCCCAGCGCATCGACACAGGCTACGGGAAGGTGTACGTGACCATCAACGAGGACCCCGAGACGGGCGAACCGTTCGAGCTGTTCGCCAACATCGGCCACTCGGGCGGGTTCACCAACTCCTTCACGGAGGCGCTGGCGAAGGTCATCTCGACGGCGCTGCGTTCGGGCGTCGATCCCAACGAGATCGTCGACGAACTCCAGGGCACCCGGAGCCCGAAGGTCGCCTGGGACAAGGGCGAGCAGATCCAGTCGATCCCGGACGCCATCGGGACGGCCCTGCGTCGCTACCTCGACGACGAGATCGACAAGGGCTACCCCGAGCAGAAGACCCTCGAGGAGACGGCAAGCGACACCGAGACCGCCGAGGACCCCAACGCCGAGGCCGTCGCCGACACCGGCGCGGGCGCGCCCGAGCCTGACGGCGGTCCGGAATCGCCAGGCGATTCCGGAGCACACCAGAACCCGCAGGGTTCTGGGGACGGGGCCAAGTCCGGCGACGACGCGACGCAGGAACTGATCTCCAGCGGCGAGAGCCCGGAGTGTCCCGACTGTGGCGCGATGACGCTGTACTACTCGGAGGGCTGCAAGACCTGCGAGTCCTGTGGCTGGTCGGAGTGTTGAGGACCTGCTGACCTCCTTTCGCATCTGGGGCGTGTGACACTACGGGGAGACCGAGCGCGCTTCGCCGTTTTTCGTTTTCGACGCCGGCACCGCCGTACCGACAGCGGCGGGTCCGGCACGATCCAAAGCGTCAAGCCCGCACCCTCCCAGACCGGAGACATGACCGAAGAAGGCAGCTCCGAGGGAGGGACGGCCGACCCGGCGGGGCGTCCCTGTCCGCTGTGTGACCGGCCGATGTACAGCCGCCACTGCAAGTACGTCTGTCCGGAACACGGCGTCGTCTACGACTGTGCGGACACCTTCTACTGAGCGTCCGGTGTGCCGGGCTGTCGTCCGTCACCGAGATACCGGTAGGCCGGGCCGGCGAGCAACAGGGCCGCGAGCGCCGCCAGGCCGACGATCACGTTGAGGCCGACGCCGGAACCGGACGCGGTGAGGTCGTGCATCGACCGCCCGGCGAGGACGGCGGCGATCACCCAGGGGACTTCCCCGGCGGTCGAACCCAGGACGTAGTAGCCCACGGGGATCCGCGCGAGGCCGGCCCCGAAGGAGACGGCGTCGGAGGGGAGCGGGAGGAGTCGGGCCACGACGACGCTCCGGAACGCGCCGGTCGCGGCGACGAACCGCCCGGCGTGATCTTCGAACCTGCGTGCCAGCGCGCCGCCCGGGTCCGCGTAGCGGGCCAGCAGGAAGACGGGCAGGTTGGTCACGGCCGCGCCAGCCAGCGCGACGGGGATTCCCGCGAGACCGTAGACGTAGCCGACCAGGACGGAGCAGACGGCGACCGGCAGGAGCGCGAGCGGACGAAACAGGTACAGGCCGGCCAGGACAACGGCGAAAAGCGCCGGCTGGCCGGCGAGTCCCCCGAGCCACCGGAGGACCGCGGTCGGTGACCGACCGACGACCGCGACGGCCGCCACGGCGGCGAGCACCACGCCGACGAGCACCCGCTGGCGCGTCACGCCTCGCATCTACTCACACTCCCCGTTCCGGGCCGTATACCTCTTGTGGTGGGCTCGCAACGCTTAATCGCCTCGCCGTCACAGTGTCCGGCGTGCAGGACGCCGATCCGGTGGCACTCGGCCTGGAGTTGCTCGCCAGCCTCGAACACGACTCCCTGTCGGTCGCCGCGGCGCTGGACCGGATCGAGACGATCACGACCGACCCGGCCGTGCAACGCGAGATCCTGGACACCGCCGTCGCCCGCGGGATCGTCGAGCGCGAGGACGGCACCGTCCGCCCGACGGGGCACGACTACGTGAGCTTCGAGAGCGACGTGGTCACGAAAGAGGGCGAGTTCACCTGTCGCCGGTGTGGTGCCGGGCTGTCGACCGGCTACTTCATCACCTTCGACGCCGGGGAACACGGCCCCTTCGGCTCCTCCTGTATCAGGAAAGTCACCGGCCGGGAGGACTAGCGCCCCTCGCGAAGTTCCTCGATGAGCGTCTCGATCGTCCGCTGTTGCTTCTCGAGCAGCTCGTTGTGGCGCTGTACCGCCGTCGTCAGTTCTGCGAGTTGCGACTCCACCGCTTCGAGGTCGCCCCGACTCGCCGTCCCGGACTCCCGACGCCGGGTCGACGTGGCGGTCTTCGACCCGCCGCCGGACTCCTCCTGTCCACGCGTCGCGTCCGACGCCGCGTCGCCGTCGCTCTCGCCGTCGGTTCCCGACTGGGTGGGCGACTCCACCTGGGACGCCGTCTCGGACGACCCGCTCGCCGTGGGGCCGTCGATGCTCGCGCCCCCGCGTTCGTCCCCGTCGTCGGAGACCAGCGGGTCGATGCCGCCCCCGATGTCGAGACCGCTGCCGCCGTCGTCTTCACCGTCCGCCTCGTCCGACCGCTCCTCGACGCCGATAGTGGCGTTCAGCTCCTCCAGACTGCCCACGTCGTAGAAGTCGAAGACGGCGTCCTCGATCACCTGCTGGACCTTGCGGGCCTGGTCGTTCGGCGTCTTGATCCGCTTCGGTCGGCCCTGGACTTCGAGGACGACCTCGGTCGCGACGTTGCCCCGCTCGAAGGAGAGGCCGGTGAGGTCGCCGAAGGGGTACTCCTCGAAGTCGTCGGTCCAGACCGCCGAGCCGATGTGGCGGACCACCCGCCGTTCGGTGACGATCAACACGAGTTCGCTGAACCGGAAGGCACCGACGACGGACTCGTCGGGCTCGGTCACGCCGTCGGCCCGGAGGATGCCGGTCAACAGCAGTTCGAGTACCGCTCCGTCCCTGTTGCTCGGGACGCCGAACGAGCGCGTCCCGTCGACGTACTCCAGGACGAACTTGGTCTTCCGGCGACCCTCGTTTACCTGCAGCGACTCCACGTCGTGAGGGAACGCCTGAACCTTCTCGTCGCTCAACAGCCCCTCGGCCCGGTACAGGAGCGTCCGGGTCGGCGTGAGACAGACGAGGTCCTCGTCGCCGAGGTTGACGCCCAGCTCGACGTCCTCGTCCCCGAGTTCGTTCCGGACGAGGTCAGGGATCTCCATGGTCGTTGTGTGCTTGCCGGGTGGCTTAAATCCGCGGGTGGTGTGGCCCCGTATCACGCCCGGCCCTCGTCGTGTGTGAGATTCGCACGCAGTGACGGGGATAGCCGCCGGAGATGGGAAGGTTAAAGACGGGCACTCGTTTACCACTGGATGCACACCGAGCCCGGGTGGCTTAGCTGGACATAGCGCCGCACTCATAGGGTTTTTCGAGACTCACGCGGCGTCGCTCCCGGTCCCGTGAGGCCCGTCAGCCTCGAACCTGGGACATGCGGAGATCGAGGGTTCGGAGCCCTCCCCGGGCATTCTCTCGAACGCCACGGAGCCATCGGCGAGTGGCAACTCCGTGAGAATGCCCGACCGACTCCGAACCCGCAGGGTCCCGTCGAGCGAAGCGAGACGGGAGCAGGAAAATCTTCGATTTTCCGTGGTTCCGGAGCCCTCCCCGGGCATTTCCTTCCGTCACGAACCGCGTGTGAGCGGCTGCTCCGAAATGCCGGGCGGATTTTTATGCGTCTGGGGTACCGAAAGGGACTGAATGGAAGTCACCGAATCGATACCCAGGGCAGCTCTCGACACGCTGTCGAGTCAGATCGCTGTGCTGGACGAGGAGGGGCACATTCTGTTCACCAACAGTTCTTGGGGGACGGTTGGAGACGGGACCGCCGGAACCGACGCGGACGTGGCGGGGACCAACTACTTCGATTCGGTCGATCCGACCGAGGACGACCACGCCATCGAGGCGGTCCGGGGAATCAGACGGGTCCTCGACGGCGAGTGCGAGGAGTTCACGCTCGAATATCCCTGTCACACGCCCGAGCAACAGCGCTGGTTCCTGATGCGTGTCACGCCCTTCTCCATCGGTGACGGCAACTTCGCGACCGTCGCACACATCGACATCACGGACCGGCGGCTCGCCGAACTGGAGGCCCAGGAGAACGCCCGGCAGGCCGAACAGGAGCGGCGGAGCCTCGAACATCTCGTCGACCGCATCAACGGCCTCGTCCAGGACATCACCCGACTGCTCGTCGAGTCGGTCTCCAGAGACGAGATCGAACGCGGGGTCTGTGAGCGGTTGGCCGACACCGATCCCTACGTGTTCGCCTGGATCGGGAGCGCGGACATCGCCGAGGAGCGGCTCCGCGTGCGGGCGGCGGCCGGGTCGGCCGACGTGGACCTCGACGTGGCGACCCGGCCGCTTGATCCCGACGCGGCGACGCCGAGCGCGCGGGCGTTCGCGACCGGGAGCGGCCAGATCGTCTCGGCGGTCGACGGCGGTTCGGCCGTCGGGCAACGGTACGGGGACGCGGGGATCGAGGCGGTCATCTCGATTCCGATCGGCAGCCAGGAGAGCGAGTACGGCGTCCTCACGGTGTGTGCGGCCCACCCCGACGCCTTCGACGAGCGCGAGCGAGTCGTCCTGGAAGCGCTCGGGCGCGCCACGGCCAACGCCATCGACGCCCTGGAGAGCAAGCGGACGCTGACGGCCGACCGGATCGTCGAGATGGAGTTCACGGTCGACGATCCGACGCTTTTCTTCAACGCCGCGTCGACCGAACTCGACTGCCGGTTCTCTTATTCCGGCTCGGTCTACGGCTCGGGCGGGACCCTCCGGGAGTTCTACACCGTCGACGGCTGCGATCACGAGGCCGTCAGCGCGTACGCAACCGACCACGACGCCGTCGCCGACGCGACGATGCTGGCCGATCACGACGACGGCTGTCTCCTGCAACTGACCCTCGCCCGGTCCCTCGTCGAACGCCTCGTCGACAGGGGTGCGGTCACCAAGGAAGTCGTCACCGACGACGGCGTGACGACCTTCACCGTCGAACTCCCACGCGAGGCCAACGCCCGGGCGCTGTTCGAGGAGATCGACGACCGGTACGACGGGACCGAACTCGTCGGGTACCACGAGCACGAACGCCCCGTCCAGACCCACCAGGAGTTCCGGGCGGATCTCGAAGAGCGGCTCACCGACCGCCAGCTCACCGCGCTCCGGACGGCCTACTACAGCGGCTTCTTCGACTGGCCCCGCGACGTCGACGGCGACGAACTCGCCGCGATGATGGACATCTCCCGCTCGACCTTCCACCAGCACCTCCGGGTCGCCGAACGCAAAGTCCTCGACGCCTTCTTCGAGCGCGACCGCCAGTAACCCCGACCGGCGGTTCGGTCACACGCGGTTATCAATGTTGACAGCCGCGGCGGTACCGTTATGTGGTGTATTCCCTGTCTCTCGGTAGCAATGTCCCGTGAGGGTGGTATCGACGCTGGAGTCGACCACGACATCGAACAGGACATCGACAGCGACGCGGGGTACGACCACGACGCGGCCAGCGAGATCCAGACCGCGATCGCCGAACTGGAGGAGTCCTCGGTCGAGATCGCCGAGCGGACCCGGGAGATCTCGGCGCTGGCCCGCGAACAACACCAGGGGATGTCGGAGGTGGCAAACGAGGTGTCGACGCTGTCGGCCTCGGTCGAGGAGATCGCCTCCTCGGCGGAGGAAGTCGCGTCCGCCAGCAAGGAGGCCCGGGATCTGGCCGAGGAGGGGCAGGACTCGGCGGAGGAGGTCGTCGAGGCCATGGAGGAGATCCAAGCGGCGGCCGACAGCGTCGCCGAGGACGTGCGGACGATCCAGGACAGCGTCCAGGAGATCGACGAGATCGTCGAGATCATCAACGACATCGCCGACCAGACGAACATCCTCGCGCTGAACGCCTCCATCGAGGCCGCACGCGCCGGGCAGGCCGGTGAGGGATTCGCCGTCGTCGCCGACGAGATCAAAGACCTCGCCGGCGAGTCCCAGACCCAGGCCGGCGAGATCGAGGCCATGATCGACGAGATCCAGGAAAACACCGAGCAGGCCGTCGACAGCCTCGAACGCAACAACGAGCGCATCGAGGGCGGAATCGAGTCCGTCGACAACGCCATGGACACCCTCGAGGAGATCAGCGAGACGGTCAAGGAGGTCAACAACGGGATCGAGGAGGTCGCGACCGCCACCGACGAGCAGGCCGCCTCGACCGAGGAAGTCGCCAGTATGGTCGACCAGTCGACGGACAACGCCGCCGATATCGTCGACGCCGTCGAGGAGATCAGCGACGAACTCGACGACCAGGCCGACCGGGTCGGCGACGTCAACGCGGCCGTCGACGACCTCATCGCGGATCTCGGGCGGGAGGCGGTGGCCGACGACTGAGCGCCGACGGGAACGCTCAAGACGCCGCGTCGCCACCTGCCACCGTGACCGGGACATCCGATCCCACGGCGATCAGCGCGATCGCGGTCGACGCCGCGGACGTGGTCACCGCACTGGAGGCGGGTCGCCGGAGCGGGCAGGACCCCGTCCTTCGCGTGACGCCGCCGTTCAGCGGGCGGATGCGTGCCCGCATCCACCGGGAAGGGGCCACGGAGTACGACGACGAACCCGCGCCGATCCACGTCGACCCCGACGACCTCGTGACCGACGCCGCGCCCGCCTATCCGACGCCGGCCGAGACCGAGGACGAACTCCGGGCGGATCCGACCGTCGAGTACACCCGGGACCGCCACCGCGAGCGCCACGCCGAGGCCGTCGCGGACTGGCGCGAGACCGTCACCGGTCACCTGGTCGACACCGTCACGCTGGACACGCCGGCCGGTCCCCACGAGGTTGCCGTCACCGTGCTGGGCTGACGCCACCGTTTTGACCGCCCGCGCCGAACCGTCGGTATGTCCGACCCCGACGCCTCGATCCTGAGCCACGGCGAACGCGAGGTCGCGGCGATGCTCGAGGAGGACCACTCCGTCGAGGAGATCGCCGCCGAACGGGACGAGTCCGTCGAGTCCGTCGAGAAAGCCATCGACCGCATCCGCGAGAAGACCGACCGCGCGCTCGCGACACTGATCGCCTCCCCGTTCACCGACCGCGCGGCCGCCGACCTCGACCCGGCGACCCGCGACCGACTCCGCTCCGCCCTCGATTCATGTGGGTAGATACCATAAGTGTGTTAACCAATGTCTTACACCCGCGACCGGCGAAATAGTTACAACTCAGTTCGTGTGGAATAATAACCGGCTGTTATCCGAAGATACGGTATCAGACCGGAGTATGAAATGTGTGCGTCGTTTTGAGGGCGTCGTGAAAGGTCCGTGCGGCTGTCGGTAGCGGGATGAAATGAGCCGAAACGGATCGAAGGCTCGGCCGGCTATAAGGGGTCGGCCGTTCAAGGAGCGAGCAGAACGACACGATGGCATCGTCAAGTCCCTCCAGCAACGAACGGCAACGGTTCCCGCCAGTGAGCGACGTCCGCCCCGCGCTGGCGCAGTACGGGACCGACCTGAAAACCGGCGTGACCGGCCTCGCCTTCTGGTCGGCGGTCGTCCTGCCCTTCCTCTATCTCCCGCTGCTGGCCTACGGGCTCCGGAGCAGTTCGATCGTCGGTGCGTTCGTCGGACTGCTCGCGCTGAACGTGGTCGCGGCGGTCATCGGCCACCGCTACCACGACTGACCTCGCCGCCCCGCCCTACCCCGCCTCTTCGATCCGCTCGTCGCGTAGCGCCCGCAACACGTCCTGCCGGGCGATGATGCCGACCACGCGGCCGTCGCCGGACTGCGTCCGGCTGCCAGAGGCGCTTCGCGCCTCGCTGTCCTCGACGACCGGGAGTCGGTTGATGTCCCGCTCGGGGTCGGCCAGCAGCTCCAGCACCCGGTCGATGTCGTCCTCGGGCGCGACCGTCACCACGTCGGTCGTCATCACGTCGCCGATCGCCTTCCCGGAGTTGCGGACCATGTCCAGTCCCACGTCGAGGTTGTCCCACGAGAGGTCGATCCCGTAGGTCAGACTCTCCACGAACGGCGGGAAGCCGACTGGGATCCACAGCGTCCGGTCGGAGGGCTGGAACAGGTCGACCAGGTCGCCCTGGGTGACGATACCGACGAGTTCGTCGCCGTCGGTGACGGGGTAGCCGTTGAAGTCGGCACGAGCGAGTCTCGTCAGCACCGCGGCCACGTCGTCCTCGGGCGCGACCGTCTCCACGTCGGCCGTCATGATGTCACGAGCCGTGAGCATGCCCGGGGGGACGGCCGGCCCGGCCGTAGGCGTTCCGGTCGCCGGCCCCCTGCGGGCACCGAATCACGGTCATGCCGGGCCATATATTTAAATTCCCCCCGGTCTATAGTCGAGGTATGGCCGCTTACGGCCGGCCGTCCCTTCGGGACCTGTTCGACGAGTCGCCGACGCCACACATCGCACACCCTCCTCGCACCCACCACCGGGACTTCTATCTCGCCACGGACGGCTCCTACAGGGGCCGCCGCGGCGCGGCCGGGGGCGAGGACGACCCCGACGGCGGTCTCGGCGTGGTCATCGAGACACGCGACGGGAAACGCGTGGCCCGGCTCTCGGTCGCGGACAGCGCTCCCGACAACAACGTCGCCGAGTACCGTGCGCTCCACCTGGGACTGGACGTTCTCGCGGCGCGGGCACCCGACGACGCCCGCGTCGGCGTCCTGATCGACCACGACGACCTGGCGGGCAACGTCAACCAGGCCGTCATCGACGCCCGCGGGGCCGACTGGGATCCCGCCGTCTCCGTGCCGGCGGCCACGAGCAACCACTGGCGGGGCATCCGCGCCCGGATCAACGGCTTCGACGAGATCCGGGCCGCCCGCATCGAGAGCGACGTGAACCCGGCCCACCCGCTGGCGAACGCGCCGGACCAGTACGCCCACGTCAACCACGAACCCGACCGGTGTGTCGTCCCGACGGATCCGTCCGAGGAGCGGGTCCCGCCGCCGTCCCGATCGGACCGCGGCGTCGGCGACTGATGCCCGGCGGTGGAGCCGGCAAGATTTAACACGCTGGCCGTCGCCCGAACGGGCAATGGGGGACGACGAGGGGTTCTGGGAGCTGGCCGCGTCAGTCGTGCAGGCGGGTATTCTGACGCTCGCGCTGACGATCTACGTCGCCGTCGAACTGTGGGGCGGGCCCGTCCCGGACGGCCCGGTCGTGTGGTCTCTGGTGGGTCTCGTCGCCGGGTTCGGTGCCGGGCTGGGATACGGCTACCTCGACGCGTCCCTGCTGACCACGGATCCGCGCGACGAGTACGTCTTCCTCGTGACCTTGCTGGCCGTCGGGCTGGCGGTCGCCAGTCTGGTCTCGCCCGTCGGGGTCCCCGCGGCCGTGACCGTCGCCGTTCTCGCCTTCCTCTGGACCGGCGTGGTCGCCGAGTACTACTTCGAGACCGAGGCGCGGCTGGCCTCGATCCGGACCGAGTGAGCGGCCGGCCGTCACCCCCTCCGCAACCCCTAAACGCGGGCCGTCCGTTCCTCCGACAATGAGCGACTGGACGGAGAAGTACCGCCCGTCGACGCTCTCGGAGGTCCGGGGCAACGACAAGGCCCGGGACGCCCTGCGGGAGTGGGGCGAGACCTGGGACGACCACCAGGAGGCGGCCATCCTCCACGGCAGTCCCGGAATCGGCAAGACCTCGGCGGCCCACGCGCTGGCGGCGGACATGGGCTGGGAGGTCGTCGAACTCAACGCCAGCGACTCCCGGACCAAAGACGACATCGAGCGACTCGCCGGGCGGGCCTCCAGGAACGCGACGCTCGGGGGCTCGGGCAAACAGCTCATCATCGTCGACGAGGCCGACAACTTCCACGGCAACGTCGACCGCGGCGGCTCGAAGGCGGTCACACGGATCGTCAAGGAGGCCGACCAGCCCGTGGTGCTGATCGCCAACGACTTCTACGAGATGTCGAATACCCTCCGGAACGCCTGCCGGGAGATCGAGTTCCGCGACATCTCCGCGCGGTCCATCGTCCCCGTCCTCCGGGACGTGTGCCGACAGGAAGGCATCGAGTTCGAGGACGAGGCCCTCGAATCGATCGCCGAGTCCAACAGCGGCGACCTCCGGGGCGCGATCAACGACCTGCAGGCGCTCGCACAGGGTCGGGACCGACTCCGGGCCGAGGACGTGGTCACCGGCGAACGGGACACCACGAACGGCGTCTTCGACTACCTCGACACCCTCATCAAGAACGCCGACGCCCAGGAGGCCCTGGAGGCCTCCTACGACGTGGACGAGACGCCCGACGACCTCATCAACTGGATCGAGGACAACATGCCCAAAGACTACGAGGGCCGGGAGCTGGCCCGGGCCTACGACTTCCTCGCCGACGCCGACCGCTGGCTCGGGCGGGTGCGGGCGACCCAGAACTACTCCTACTGGCGCTACGCCGGCGACAACATGACCGCCGGGGTCGCCGCGGCCCGGGACGGCGAGAAGGGCGGCTGGACGCGCTACGGCCCGCCGAGTTACTGGTCGAAACTCGGCCGCTCCCGTGGCACCCGGGAGAAACGCGACTACGTGGCCCGCGAGATCGCCGAGGACCTGGGCGTCAGCATGGCCACCGCCCGACGCGAGGTGATCCCGCACCTGGCGGCGATGACCCACCACTGCAAGAACCGCGAGCTGACCGTGGCGATGGCCGCCCGGTACGATCTCGACGCCGAACACGTCGCGTTCGTCACCGGGTCCGGGAAGGACACCAACAAGGTCCAGGACATCGTCGAGGACGCCCGCCAGCTCCGGGAGGAGGCCGCCGTCGAACACTCCGGCGGGGCCTTCGAGGGCGGTCGCGTCGGCGGAACCGAGGACGACGTGGAGGGCGGGGTGGCCGAGGGCGACACCGAGAGCGAGACGGTCGCAGACGACGCGGAGAGTGGGGCGACCGAAGACGACGACGGGCAGGCGACGCTGGCCGCGAGCGCGGGGGGCGAGGAGTCCGACGGCGACCGGAGCGAGGACGCCGAGGACGAGGCGAGCGCGGACGACCAGCAGTCGGGGCTGGGTGACTTCGTGTAGCGGCGAGAGACGGGGCGGCGATCAGAGCCGAACGGGGCCGGAGGAGCCGTCGGCACCGGCGTCGGTCGCGGCGTCGTCGGTGGACCCGGGGGCCTGGAACGCCCAGGCGGTCGTCGCGGTCATGGCTGCGAAGATGATCAGCGCGGCGGTGTGGTGGAGGACCTGCGCGACGGGGCCGTAGGCCCAGATGGTGTTGGCCCCGAGCAGGACCTGCACGGGCAGGACGGCGAGTGCGACGGTCGCGGCCCAGCGGACGTCCGTCCGGGGCTGGCGTTTCCAGGCGGCGTAGGCCGTGCCCACGATGAAGAAGCCGGTGACCATCGCGACAAGTCGGTGGAACCACTCGACGAAACTCGGCCAGTTGGCCGGGAACAGGCCGAACACGGCCCCGTTACAGAGCGGCCAGCGTGCCCCGCAGGACAGTCCCGCACCGATGGCACCGGTGTAGACGCCGAGCAGGATGAGCGCGAAGGTCAAGGCCGTCGTCGTCGCGGCGAGGTGGCGAAAGCCCAGTCGCATGATCGGGAGTCGGGTTCGCGCGTACTTAGGTTCGGCCTTTCGTTCCCGAGATCTGGGGACGCCGCGGGCGTGGGGTTCGACGACCGTCGAACATTATTTTCGGTTACCTTTTTACGCTGGCAAGGTCCCCATTGTGCATGGGACTAGACGAGGATTCGCTCGACTATCACCGGGAGGATCCCCCGGGGAAGATCGAGATCTCGACGACGAAGCCAACCAACACCCAGCGTGACCTGAGCCTCGCCTACTCGCCGGGCGTCGCCGCCCCCTGCCGTGCGATCCGGGACAACCCCAACGACGCGTACAGCTACACCGCCAAGGGGAACCTCGTCGGCGTCGTCTCGAACGGTTCGGCCGTCCTCGGACTGGGCGATATCGGCGCGCAGGCCTCCAAGCCCGTCATGGAGGGGAAGGGGGTCCTCTTCAAGCGGTTCGCCGACATCGACGTGTTCGACATCGAACTCGAGGACGCCGACACCGAGGAGATGATCCGCTCGATCAGTTCGATGGAGCCGACCTTCGGCGGGATCAACCTGGAGGACATCAAGGCCCCGGAGTGTTTCGAGGTCGAACAGCGGCTCCGCGAGGAGATGGACATCCCGATCTTCCACGACGACCAGCACGGCACCGCCATCATCTCCGGGGCCGCACTGCTCAACGCCGCCGACATCGCAGGCAAGGACCTCTCGGAACTCGACATCGTCTTCTCCGGGGCCGGTGCCTCGGCCATCGCGACCGCCCGCTTCTACGTCTCGCTGGGCGCGAGCAGGGAGAACATCACCATGTGTGACTCCTCGGGGATCATCACCGAGGCCCGCGCCGAGAGCGACGACGTCAACGACTTCAAGAAGGAGTTCGCACGGGACGTGCCCGAGGGCGACCTGGCCGACGCGATGGCGGGTGCGGACGTGTTCGTCGGCCTCTCGGTCGGCGGCATCGTCGACCAGGAGATGGTCCGGTCGATGGCCAGCGACCCCATCATCTTCGCGATGGCCAACCCCGATCCCGAGATCGGCTACGAGGCGGCCAAGAACGCGCGCGACGACACCGTCATCATGGCCACGGGCCGGTCGGACTACCCCAACCAGGTGAACAACGTCCTCGGGTTCCCCTTCATCTTCCGGGGCGCGCTGGACGTGCGCGCGACCGAGATCAACGAGGAGATGAAACGGGCCGCCGCCGAGGCGCTGGCCGAACTGGCCCGGCAGGACGTGCCCGACGCCGTCGTCAAGGCCTACGGCGACCAGCCGCTCCAGTACGGCCCGGAGTACGTCATCCCGAAGCCGCTCGACCCCCGGGTCCTCTTCGAGGTCGCGCCCGCGGTCGCCGAGGCCGCCATGGACAGCGGCGCGGCCCGCGCCGAGATCGACCGCGACGAGTACGTCGAACGCCTCGAAGCTCGCCTCGGCAAGTCCCGGGAGATGATGCGGGTCGTCCTCAACAAGGCCAAAAACGAGCCCAAGCGGGTCGTGCTGGCCGAGGGCGACGACGAGAAGATGATCCGTGCGGCCGCGCAACTGGTCGATCAGGGGATCGCCGAGCCGGTCCTGATCGGCGACCGCGAGCGCATCTGGGCGATCATGGAGACCCTGGCGCTCGACTTCGAGCCCGAGATCGTCGACCCCGGTGAGGGGAACCTCGAACCCTACGCCGAGCGGCTGTACGAACTCCGCAAGCGCAAGGGCATCACCCGCCGGGAGGCCGGCGAACTCGTCCAGGACGGCAACTACCTCGGGAGCGTCATGGTCGAGATGGGCGACGCCGACGCCATGCTGACGGGGCTGATGCACAACTACCCGTCGGCGCTGAAACCGCCCCTCCAGGTCGTCGGCACCGCCGACGACGCCGACTACGCCGCCGGCGTCTACATGCTCACGTTCAAGAACCGCGTCGTGTTCTGTGTCGACACTACCGTCAACCAGAACCCCGACGCCGAGGTCCTCTCGGAAGTGACCCGCCACACCGCGGAGCTGGCCCGCCGGTTCAACATCGAACCCCGCGCGGCCATGCTCTCGTACTCGAACTTCGGATCGGTCGACAACGAGGGCACCCGCAAGCCTCGGGAGGCCGCCCAGCGGCTCCGGAACGATCCCAGGGCTGACTTCCCCGTGGACGGCGAGATGCAGGCCGACACCGCCGTCGTCGAGGACATCCTCGAAGGGACCTACGAGTTCTCGGACCTCGACGAACCCGCGAACGTCCTCGTCTTCCCGAACCTCGAGGCCGGCAATATCGGCTACAAACTCCTCCAGCGACTCGGCGGAGCCGAGGCCATCGGCCCCATGCTGGTGGGCATGGACAAGCCCGTCCACGTCCTCCAGCGGGGAGACGAGGTCAAAGACATCGTGAACCTGGCCAGCGTCGCGGTCGTGGACGCCCAGCAGAACGACTACTGACGAGGGTCGGAGCCGCGTCGGCTATCCCCTCGTGCTGGGTACGCTGGGGAGTGTCGTCGCCGGCCGGACGAACTAGTCCCACCGCGCTCGCGCCCACAGCACGACGGGGCTGGTGAGGACGAGCAGGAGTTGCCAGCCGGACTGGGCGACGGGGAACACGCGGTCGACGTTCTCCGGCTCGCGCCCCGCGGTCGGGTCGACGCCGCTGTTGACGTGGTAGGTGTCGGTGGTGCCCAGCGCCGCCGTTCCGGTCCCGTCGCCGACCGGGTCGCGGCCGATCTCGACGAACGTCTGGACCAGCCCGCGCTGGGTGGAGTACTCCAGGGTCCCCCGGACGGAGTAGAACTGATCGTGCAGGGGATAGAACGGGTTCGCACCCCAGTGGGTGAACAGGTCGAGGCCGACCGCCGCGAACGTGAACGCCACGACGGCGGTCCAGCCGACCCGCGGTGCCCGCTCGCCGAACCGGCGGGTGAGCCACGGATCCTCGCGCCGGGTGTCGTAGTACAGCAACGCGCCGGCGGCGGCCGGCAACAGGAGCGTGTGAAACGCCGCGCGGTGGGCACCGGGGATCACGAGCCCGACGAACACGTCCAGGTCGGCGAAGATCACGACGGCGAACACGACGGCCACGCTCCGGCGGGAGAACGCGTCACCGAGCAGGGCGGCGGCGAGCATGCCCGCGAAGGCGAGGTGAACCACCGTCGATGGCATACGCGTGGTATCGGAGCGACGGTGGAAAGTTCCTTCCGGTGACGCAGTGCCGGTACGTTAAAGTCATCGAGTGCGTCCACTGGCGACATGGGACGCGGGCCACGGCGAGAGCTCGCCGAGAAGATCGCCGGCGAGATCACGCTGAGCGACGATCCGGGCGCGACGCTTCGGAAGTGGCGGACCGACTTCGACGTGTCCCAGACCGAGCTGGCCGACACGCTGGAGGTCTCCTCCTCGGTGATATCCGACTACGAGAGCGGCCGCCGACAGAGCCCGGGCATCGGCGTCGTCGAGCGGATCGTCGGCGCCCTGCTCGACATCGACGAGGAACGGGGCGGCGGGCGCATCCGCCAGCACGCACGCGTCCTCTCGGCCGGGTTCGACAGCGAGATCGTCCACGACCTCCGGGAGTACCCGGCGACGATCCCGATGGACCGGTACTACGACGCCATCGGCGCGACCGAGATCGTCGAAGGCTCCCAGGCGACCGTCGCCGGCCACACGGTCATCGACAGCATCGAGGCGATCACCCGCCTCTCCAGCGAGGAGTTCTACCGGCTCTACGGCCAGTCGACCAACCGCGCGCTGGTGTTCACGAACGTCACGCGCGGGGAGTCGCCGCTGGTCGCGATGCGCGTGGTCACGCCGACGCCCAACGCGATCGTCCTCCACGGCCTCGACGAGGAGGGCCTCTGGGAACACGCGCCGCGACTGGCCCGCATCGACGGCTTCTCGCTCGCCGTGACGACGACGGACCTGTCGACGATGCTCGACGGGCTCGACGAACTGCCCTGACCCGCTCGAAACGGGTCACCTGCCTCCGAGGGCGGATCCGGTGCGTAGTCCTTCGAAGGGCTCCCTCGACGGTGCGCTAGCAGAGCGTCTCCTGGTAGTACGCCGACCCGGCCAGTCCGTCGTTCAACTCCCGGGTCGCCGCGTCCGAGAGGAACGTTTCGTCGGGACTGGCGGTCGGGGCGAGCCACCCGTCGCTGGTGTGACTGCCGCCGTCGACCGGCCCGACGACGTTGTGGAGGAGTTCGTGGGTGATGACGTGGACGCGCGAGGAGACCTGCCGGGGGTCGTCGTCGCTCCGGGCCTGCCGGTACGCCGCGATTCGGTCCGACTGGACGTAGCCCGCGAACCCGGGGACGCTCGCCCGCCCGGCGGTGGTCGGGTGCTCGACTTTCCCGACGACGATCTGGTGGTAGCGACAGCGCCGGTCGCCGAGATACTCCCGCGTGTAGAACCGGGTGGTGTTTCCAGCGCCGCCGTAGACGGCGGTGGTCCCGAGCGGCCCGCCGTAGGGCCGCGTCTCGTCGATGTGGAGGGTGATGCCGGTCGAGCCGTCGGGGTTCTCGACGGGCATCTCCGCCCAGACTCGCCGGAGCTGTCTCTTCTCCGTCTTCGACAGGGGACGCGTGTACGTGGCGTAGTTGATCTGGAGGTAGATGTCCTTGTGGTCGGGGTCCGCGTTCGGGAGCGCGACACCCGCGGGCGTCTCCCCGGCTCGCTCCCAGCTGTCCTTGAGCCGGTCCCCGTCACTGTCCGGACGCGGTCGATCGTACGCCCGTTCGTTCTCCAGCGCGGTGTCGACACCCGATCCGTGTGTCGCCGCGTCGCCGGAGAGCAGCGCGTTTATCCGATCGTTCGCCTCCTCGAGTACCTCCTTCGGATCGTCCCCGTCGGTGAAGTTCCCGGCGTCGCTGACCGCGCCGAGGTCGCCGATCACGTACGGGAGCGCCCAGACCGAGCCGATCAGAAAGAGGATCGTGAGACAGAACGCGAACGCCGTCTTCCCGATGGGCGTGTTCGGCGTGACGAACCGGACGACGCGTTTCGTCCGGGGCCCGGCCCGTCGGACCGCGGCGTAGCCCACCCTGGCGAACTCGTAGGCGACGACCACGGCGACGACCATCGTACCGAGGAAGACGGTCAGAATGAACGCCCAGTAGGGAAACGCCTCGCCGACCCAGCGGATGCCGTCGACCACGGCCACACCCGCCGGAGCGAGCAACCGCCCCACCCGCGTCGGGAACGCGACCAGCGCCGCGACCAGCCCGATGATCGCGCCCACGAACGCGCTCTCCGCCGGGTGTGCCATACTCCCGAGTTGTCTCGCACCCGGTTTGAATCCCTCGTTAATTTTATCGTTATCAATACTTTCGATCGGGCGACAGACAGGACGCCGATATCGGACGTGTGGCTTCGATCCGAGAAACACCTCTATCAGGTTCGAAAACGGGACGCCGGGACGGTCACTCGACGTAGCGGTACTTGCGCTCGCCCATCCGGCCCCAGCCGTCGAAGACGAACTCGGCCTCGGGGGTGGTGAACTCCTCGGCGTCGGCCTGCGTATCGGTGTCGTGGTTGTGGACGTCGTGGATGTGTTCGTACTCCTCGAAGGAGATGGAGTACCGCGACTGGAGTTGCTCGTCGACGTTCAGCTCGCCGATCTCCTCCTCCCAGCCGGGCTGGACGGTCTCGGCGTGGATCTCGGCCTGCGCGCCGCTCCCGTAGGAGCCGACGAGGAGGCGCTGGCCGGTCAGGTCCTCGCCGTTCTCCAGGGCCTGCTTGAGCCCGCTGACCCGCGCGACGTGAACCGACCCGGTGTACCAGTTGCCCACCTCCCGGGAGATCGTCAGCGTCGGCTCGATCACGTCGTCGTACCAGCCGGCGTACCTGTCGGTCTCCTTGAGCTTGTCCGTGTACTCGCTGATGGCGTCCCGGAACGCCTCCTCGTCGTCGAACGCCTCGGGCCGGGGCTGGCGACCGATCTCTTCGGCCAGTTCCTCCTCGATGCCCGTGTTCCGGGTCATGTGCCGGAAGCCCAGCAGCGCCGCCTTCCGGACCATCCCCGGGAACGGCGTGTGGAACGGCACCAGCTGGAAGTCGTCGGGCTCGATCTCGCCCCAGACCGACTCGAAGTCCTCGACGGCCTCGCGCATCCGCGCGAGGTACACCTGCACCGACCGCTTCCCGTCGACCGAGGGGAACTGCTGGTTCGGCTTCAGGAAGTCCGTCTCGTCCGCGCTGCCGAAGCCCTGCTCGGGCGAGAGTTCGACCAGATCGGGGTCCTCGCCGATCAACAGCGCGACCGCGCCCGCGCCCTGGGTGGCCTCGCCCGGGTCGCCGCGGGCGTACAGTGCCGTGTCCGTCGCGATCACCAGGGCTTTCCGGCCGCGGTGTCGCCCCGCGCGGATCCAGTTGTACGCGTCGTCGATGCTCTGGGTGCCCGCCACGCACGCGAACTTCCGCTCGCCCTTGTTCGCGTGGTGGAAGTCCCCGTCGTAGACCTCCTCCAGACAGCCCGCGATGTACGTCGACACGGGCTTGGAGTTGTCGAAGGCACTCTCGGTCGCCACGTCGATCCGCCCGATGTCGGCCGGTTCCAGTCCCTTCCGCTCCATCAGCCGGTGGGCCGCGTTGGCCCCCATCGTCACGATGTCCTCGTAGGTGTCCGGGAAGGAACTCGAATGGAGGCCCAGCCCCTTCGTGTACTTCTCCGGCGACTCGCCTTTCGCCGGCGCGAAGGTCTCCGCCAGGTCCAGTTCCAGTTTCCCCGTCTTGATCTCCACGGCGTCGATGCCGACCGCTGTCATACTCGCAACTGCGGGAACCCGCTATAAGTTATTGTCGACTAAACTATCGACAGTTGTCGAAAACATGGGGTCCTGTCGTCAGTCGGCGGTGGATCACGTCGACTGTTCGTCGGTATCGCTCGCGCCCTGACTGTCCGTGACCGTCACGACGACGTAGTAGGGAGTACTCCCGCTGTTTGCGTCGTTGTCGCTGATGGTGACGGTTTCGGTACCGCCGGTGTACGTGGTCGAACTGGTCGAACCGATCTGTGTCGTCTGGGAACTGCTGTCGTACACCGTGACGGTGTAACTGTCGAGGTTTCCGTCGGGGTCACTACCGGTGAACTCGACCTGGATGTCGTTTTTGCCGTTGGTATTGCCGCCGATAGACGTGACCGTCGTCGAGTCGATGGTCACCGACGGTGAACTGTTACCACCGCCGCCACCGCCACCGCCGCCGTCGAACGTCGGGTCGATGGTGAAGGTCTTCTCCCCGCTGAGGCCGTTATCGAGACGGAAGTCCACGGTGATCTCGACGCGCTCGCCGGTCATGTTCCGCTCGTCGTCCTCGAAGTCCTCGAACTCGTAGAGGTAAAACGTCGCGTCGCTCCCGGCTGAAATCCGCGGGTTCCCGTCGTTGAGGAATCCGTCCTGATCGAGGTCGACGATCGCCGGGAGGTTGACGCCGTCCCCGCCGACGTCGACGAACCCGTCGTTCAGATCCCCGGACACGTAGACCTCGCTGGTCGCGATCTCACCGTTCGGGGTCGCATCGTCGCTCAGGTAGTTGATCCCGCCGTCTTCCGGGATGATGGTGATGTCAGTTACCGTCACGGGGCCGTTGAAATTGTTGCTGATGCTGAAGTTCACGCCTGCCGGCGTCCCTCCCGACCCTGGTCCGTCGGCGGCTACTGCGTCCCCGTTGTACGTGAGACCGCCGCTCGTCGGACCACTGCCGTCCGTGTTCCGGATCGTCAACTCGACGGTCGCGTTCTCCGGGGCCTGCCGGTCGAACGTGGCATCCGAGAGCGCCCCGGGCGGCGTGTCGAAACTCACGTTGAGCCGTTCCGTTCGCTGGGCGACACCCGAGATGTCCACGTCGGTGGCGTTGTATCGCAGGATCACCTGTCCGTTTTCGTCAGTCACTTGCTGAACGGGGGTCACCGACGCGTCCGGTAGCGAGACGCTCGCGTTCACCTCGACTCCGGCGATGGGGTTGTTGTACCGGTCCCGGACCTCGACGACGACTCGCTGGGTCCCGCCCTCCGGGACCGTCGACCCGTTCCCTTCGACGGGCAGGAGATAGCCGGGCTCGGTGTCCGTGGCTCCCGTCCCGACCCCCACCTTCGCCATCCGGAGGTTGTAGGTCGTCCCGCTCTCTAAATCGAGGTGGAGCAGCCCCCACCCGTCGCCGAGCGCACCGTCTTCGACGGTGAGGCCGCGAACGTGATCCTCGTTTCGAGTGAGGTCCCGCCACTGGGACGCCGAGAGCTGTGTCGGGACCGATATCGTGAGATTGTGGGCGTCGTTACTGACCGTCACCGTCTGCGTCGAGGTACTCAGGGCACGCAGATCGACCGTCGTGGTGCCCGCCCGGGTGATCCCGAGCGACCCGTTCAGTGTGACGAGCGTGATCCGGTTCCCCTCGATCAGTTGCTGGCCCGTGAGCGGCACCGTTCGGTCACCCCCGTCGTTGTACAGCACGGTGTTCTCGTAGACCGTCCTGGGCGCGTCGTAGAGGTTGTAGTTCGGCGCGTAGACCAGCCCGCCGGTGTTGTACGTGTGGGCGCTCCCGTTCCAGAAGTCGCCGACCGCGCCGCCGGCGGTCGCGTTGCGGATGGTCAGATTGTACCGGGGGTCGGTCGTGCCCACCGTCCTGAGGGTTCCCGTGGCCGGCCCCGGGTTCAGTGCGACCAACCGGCTCGGATACCGGGTGCCAAGCGTGACGCCGATCGCCCGGCCGGAGTCCCCGCCCGGGATGGAGACGATGGCGTTCCGAACCTCCAGCAACTCCGCCTGGACCTGCTGACTGTGTTTGAACTCGACTTCCCTGTTCTGGCTGGGGACGACGAACGCCTGGTAGGTCGAAAAGGCGATGATCAGCGCCGCGAACAGCAGCACGGCTCCGACCTGGATCGCCTGCCCGCGCTCGTCGTCCCGAAAGCTCACGTTCCCGACCCTTTCGGCTCCGCGACTAAAACTCGTGTGGCTGTTCCGGATCCCGTAATGCCCCGTCGGCCCTCCACCACCGCCCACGGAGCGACCGTGCCGACGGCGAGCGTGTTCGCCCCCGCGAACGAGACCGTCCGCTCCGCGAGGATCCCGTTCGTCGGCCGGTGGACCACCAGCACCCGCGCGCCGCTCCCGTCGTGACCGTGACGGCGGACCAGCGACTCCCCGAACTCGAACCGCCCGTCGCCGTCGGCACCCGTCAGGTTCGCTCCGTCGACGCCGAACCGCGTCGTCGTCGAACCCTGAACGACGACGCTGAGGGCCCCGACCTCGAGTTCGTCACCGCCGGCGTGGGTGACGCGCAGGTGTGTCTCGTTGGCCTCGATGCGCAGGTCCGTGACGGGGGCCGACTCCGCGGCGACGTTCGAGAAGATCACCACGCTCACGATCCCGGAAAGCGTCACGATGACGCCGATCAGGATGACGACGCCGACGACTTCCGACTGGGCGCGACCGTGAGACATTCCGATACCGACCCTCGTCGCCGGACGCGCAATAGTATTTGGGCCGTATCGGACCCGTCGCTTGCACCGGGTCCGCTCAGTTCTCGTCCTCTTCGACGACTTCGGGATCGCTCATCGCGGTCTGGAGGCTGTCGAGGCCGTTGACCCACTCGGCGACCAGCCCGAACTCCAGGTCCTCGGCCAGTTCCATCGACAGCTCGTCGCCGTCGATGATGCGGGTGCCCGCCTGTGCGCAGTAGCCAAGTGCCGTGTCGGGGTCCTCCTCGGCCTCGGCGTCCGCGGCCGCACGGACGTACTCCTCGACGGTGCCGTCCTCGGCGACGCCGCCGGCGATGTACTCCTCGGCCGCGTAGAAGACACAGACCAGCGAGGTCTGAACGCCGTCGACCAGCATCAGTTTCTCCTCGTCGTCCAGTTCGACCTCCGAGAGGACGATCTCCCGGATGTCCTCGATCTTCTCGCGGGCCTCCTCGGCCTCGATGTGGCCGTCGTCGTAGGCCGTGATGATCTTCGCGACCGCGATCGCCGTGTCGTCCTGCAGGTTCAACAGGAGCCGCGCGGAGTCCTCGTCCTCGGGGTCGATCTCCTCCTCGTCGATCCGCTCGATCCAGTTTTGCCACCGCTCCTCGGTGTAGAACGTCCCCGGCGGGTCGCTATCGCTCATACCTGCCCCTATGTACGGCCGGGGTTAAAGACTTCGAGGGACACGCTCCCACGGCGAGGCCACTCTCACCGACGAAGCGGCCGATATCGCGCCCCACGCCGGATCGCTCGGCGGTCCCGCCCGCCCCGGCTCACTCCAGGGTCGCCTCGGTGTCGATCCCGTACACCCGCGCCGGCGTCTCGACGTGGGCGGTGCGGACCGCCTCGTCGTGGCCCTCCTGTAGCAGCCAGCGCACGCGCCGTGGCACGGTCTTCGGTCCCAGCACCGCGCCGGGCCGGTCGGGGTCGTCGATGTAGTCGGTCTCCATCATGAACGGCTCGCCGCGCTCGACCGCGACTTCGAGTTCGTCCTTGTCCGCGAGGACGCTGGGGACGGGCCCCTCCATGCGACCGCCGGAGTAGTGTTTCACCACGCGCTCGCGCGGGAGCCCGCGGTCCTCGGCCCACTCCGCGACTGCGGTGAAGTCCTCGCCGCCCTCCGTGTGCAACTGGACGGCACAGCCGACCTCCCCGGCGAGTTCGAAGGCGTGTTTCATCACGTCGTTGGAGGCCGCCCACACCTCGTCGGCCACGTCGTAGTGGGGGCGGCCGGACTTGATCGCCAGCGCCGGGCCCTCGGCGACGTACTCGGCGGCCACGTCGAGTCCCGCCTGCATCAGGTCCCGGGCTTCCTCGGGCTCGTAGCCGCGGTCGAGCAACTGGGAGATCAGCGCCGGGTGGACCCCGAGGACGGGCCAGGCCCGCCCCGGAAGCACCTCGGTGGCGTCGGCGACCGCCTCGACGGTGAGGTCGAACACCTCCCGGAAGTCCTCGGGAGCGTCGACCTCGATGCCGAGCGACCAGGAGGGTTTGTTGAGGACGAGCAGGTGGGTGCCGCCGTGGTCGGCGAACTCCGCGACGGCCTCCGTGTTGCGTCCGTTGACCGGGTCCAGGTGCAGGTGGTCGTCCAGGACCGGCGTGTCGAGGTCGTCCATACCCACGCTGGTCGCGCCCGGCGCAAAAACCGTTCGTCTCGTCCGGTCCCCGCGATGCCCCGCGTCGACGCGGACGGCTCCCCATGTCAATGTACGCCTCCGGATAGACGGTCCGGAACCACTTTGTGTCCGCTGGCTGACCGTCCACCCGATGAGCGAGACCGGCGTCTCCCTCGTCGACGTGGCGATCATTCTCGTCGCGACTGGTGGCATCTGGATCGGGAGCGGCTGGCTCGAAGACGCCAGCGACCGACTCTCGACGTACTACGGCCTCCCACAGGTCGTCCAGGGTGCGATCGTCACCGCCGTCGGATCGAGTTTTCCGGAACTGGCCTCCGTCGTGTTCGCCGCGCTCTTGGCCGGCTCCATCGAACTCGGCGTGGGGGCCATCGTCGGATCGGCGATCTTCAACATCCTGGTGATCCCGGCGCTGTCCGGCATCGCCAAGCAGGAGGAGATCGAGTCGAACCGGACGCTGGTCTACAAGGAAGCGCAGTTCTACATGCTCGCGGTGTCGGTGTTGCTGATCACCTTCGCGCTGGCGGTGATCTACTACCCCGACACCTCCGCGGGCGCGGCCGACCTCGCCGGGTACGTCACCCGACCGCTCGCACTCATCCCGGTCGGGCTCTACGGCCTGTACGTCTTCATCCAGATGCAGGACACCGGCGACCACGAGGCCGACACCGACGGGATCGAAGACATCGACGTGCGCCGGCAGTGGGGCCTTCTCGTGGCCGGCCTCGTGGTCATCCTGATCGCCGTCGAGCGGCTGGTCCACGCCGTCGACCTGATCGGGACGGCGCTGGGCGTCCCCGAGTTCGTCATGGGCGTGACGGTCGTCGCGGCCGCGACGAGCCTCCCCGACGCCCTCGTCAGCATCCGGGCCGCGAAGGACGACCGCGGGGTCGCCTCCATCGCGAACGTACTGGGCTCGAACACCTTCGACCTGCTCGTGGCCATCCCCGTCGGCGTCCTCATCGTCGGCGCGGCCTCGATCGACTTCGCGATGGCCGTCCCCATGTTCGGCGTTCTCACCGCCGCGACCATCCTCCTCTTTACCGTCCTCCGGACCGATCTCTCGCTGACCGATCTGGAGGCGTACAGCCTGCTCCTGGCCTACGTCGGCTTCGTCGTCTGGGTCGTCCTCGAATCCGCCGGGGTCATCGTGGGGATCCTGCCGTCGGGCTAATCCAGCGTCACAGCGTCGTGAGCGGCGGTCCGGAGCGCGTCCGAGCGGCCGTACTCCCCGGGCGCGATGGCGAAGGTCTCGACGCCCCGGCGGGCGGCGGCCTCGACGACGGGCTTGAAGTCGGTGTCCCGGGAGGCGATCGCGAGCAGGTCGATCTCGTCGTCGACCGCCGCGGCGGTCGCGTCCACGGCGAGTTTCACGTCCACGTCGCCGCTGGTCGTCACCACCTCGAAGCCGTTGGCCTCGGCGGCCTGGATCAATCCCGCCGTGGCGTTCTCGTCGAGGTAGAGCCGCGTGACGGCGAGCCGACCCCGGTCGGCGGCGACCGCGCGCACGTCCGCGAGGTCCACGTCGAACTCCGACCGGAGGACGTTCGGGCCGTCGACGAACAGGCCCACGCGAACGGGGCCACCACCGCCCGACAGCCGGTCCAGCAGTCCCATACCGTCGAGAGGGCGGGCCAGTGATATAGGACTGGCCGTTCGCGGCCGGCGGGGTCACCGTCGACACGTCCCGGACCTGCCCGGTCGGTCCGCTTAACTGCCAGCCGCCTGCACGGGCCCACATGGCAGAGGGAGGCATCCCGATCTCGTTGCTGGTCGACCTGCTGTCGGTGTTCGTGATCGCCGCCGGCGTGGGGATCCTGGTCGCCAAGGTCGGGGACTTCCCCTACACCGTGGCCCTGTTGCTGGCGGGGATCGCGGCATCGGTCATCGGCGTCGACGTGGCGATCACGCTGTCCCACGATCTCATCCTCCTCGTCTTGCTCCCGCCGCTGCTGTTCGAGGGGGCGGCGACGACCGACCTCGAACGGCTCCGGCGCAACACCGTCCCCATCCTCGCGATCGCGGTCCCCGGCCTCGTCGCCGCCGTCGTCCTGCTCGGGGCCGCGGGCGCGCGACTGTTCCCCTTCGAGCCACTCGTCGCCCTGCTGTTCGCGGCGATGATCCTCCCGACCGACCCGGTGTCGGTACTGGCGCTGTTCGAGGAACTCGGCGCGCCCGACCGCCTCTCCGTGATCGTCGAGGGCGAGAGCCTGATCAACGACGGCGTCGGCGTCGTCCTCTTTTCGGCGCTCCTGGCGCTGGTCGAGTCCGGGGCGACCGTCCGGACGCTGCTGGACCCGCGCCAGCTCGCGGCCGTCGCCACCGACATCGCCGTCGTCAGCGTCGGCGGTCTCGTCGTCGGGCTGGCGGCCGGGTACGCCGTCTATCGGGTCATGATCAACCTCGACGAACACATGACCGAGATCGTTTTGACCATCGTGCTGGCCTACGGCGCGTTCGTCCTGGCCGAACACTACCTCCACGTCTCCGGCGTGATCGCCACCGTCGCCGCCGGCCTGTTCATCGGGAACCGGGGGGCCGACTACGCGATGAGCCCCCAGACGAAGATCTCGATCTTCAACACCTGGGAGACGGGCGCGTTCATCGTCAACACGTTCATCTTCCTGATGATCGGGGTGACCACGCCCGTCGCCGACCTCGTCGCCTACGCCGACCTCATCCTGCTCGCCATCCCGCTGGTCGTGGCCGCGCGTGCGGCCGTCGTCTACCCCATCACGGCACTGGTCAACCTGGTCAACGAGCCACGGATCTCCCACGCCTACAAGCACGTCATGGTCTGGGGTGGCCTCCACGCCTCGATCCCCATCGCGCTGGTGCTCGGGCTGCCCACCGGGGGTTTGCTCGACGCCACGGTCCGGACCCAGTTGCGAGCGATGGTGTTCGGCGTCGCCGGGTTCAGCCTCGTCGTCCAGGCGCTGACGATGGCGCCGCTGTTGCGCTCGCTCGGCGTGGTCACCAGATCCGAGGAGGAGGAACTGTTCGAGTTGCTGATCGGGCGTGCTCGCGCGGTCGACGCGGCGCTGGACGCGGCCGACCGACTCCACGACGCCGGGGAGCTCACCGGCGAGGTGTACGAGAACTTCACCACCGAGTACGAGCGCGAGAAATCGGAACTGAACGACACCATCTCGGAACTGCTGCAAACGGCCCCCGAACTGCGCCACGAGCAGTACCTCACGGGTGAGCGCCGCATCCTCCAGCAAGAGAAGAGTGCGATCATGGACGCCATGCGCAACGGCGTCATCAGCGACACGGCCGGCGAGCGCCTGCTCGAAGAGACCAACCTCAAACTCGACTACGTCCGGGACGGCGAGAGCACGGTCCGGGGCGAACACGAGGGCTTCGAGGAGTCCTGGCGGCGGCGCGCGGCCGACCTGGGCGTCTACGAGTCCGAGACGCCCGTCGAGGGGACGGGCGAACCGGAGAACGAGGAGGACTGACCGCGGCGGGTACGTCTCACGCGTCGTCGGGCTCGACGAAGACGGTCCCCTCGCTGTCGACCGTCACGTCCTGTCCGTCGAGCGTGAACGTCACCGTGATCGTCCGGACCCCGACACGAGCACGCGGGCGAGCGCGCCCGGGTCGTCCGGATCCCAGGTCGCTCGGAATATCTCGTCGTCGGCCCGATCGGAACCCATGCCCTCGGCTATATCGACCGGCTAATCAAAGGTCGTGCTTCGAACTCGAAGATGACGGGCCGATACAGCGGTCGCTCTCGTCGGTGAACGGTGAAGGAGGATGCGTCTCAGGCGAGTTCGGGCACCAGCGGTGCCTCGGGGTCCGCCCCCCGCCCGACGCCCCCGTCCGAGGCTACACGGTTCCCGCCGTCGGTCCGGGCGGTCGCGGCTGCGAGTTCGGGCACCATCGGGTCGATGTCGTCGGATCGAGGCCGGATCATGGTAGGTACGCCGTCTTCGTTTCACCATCTGCCCTCCATCATCATAAACCTTCATGATCTATCCTGACACAGCGTTCGGTCGGAGTCGGGCGGACACACGTCGGTTTCGGATCGGTTTTACGCCCCAAATATTCCGAAACGTTCGATCTAATAGGAGAAAGAAAACGTTCGTCTAAATACTCCGGGAGCGGGCGACGCCCGCGGGAGCGGTCCTCGGCGACGACGTGTCACCTGTCGGCGCGTCCGAGCCGGACGACGCGCCGAGCTACCCGTATAATTTCCGATGTGGAACTTCTGTTCTATCTGTCCGCTCGACCGAATACTTTCGACCCGATATCGGAGAAATCGTACGGTTCTGGTCGTGAAAAAGCGACGAAGGGTTCGGTCGGATCGGTGGATTAATCACGACGGAGGTCCCTGTCCGGACACATGGCAATCGCTGCTGCGGCGATCACCGGCGCGGTGATCGGGTTCCGCCACTCGCTGGAGGCGGACCACCTCGCCGCGATCTCGACGCTCGTCGACGACCGCAAGACGGACCGTCCCGGCGTGGTCGGCGCGTCCTGGGGAGTGGGTCACTCGTTCCCCATCGTCGCCGTCGGACTCCTCTTCGTCTTCCTCGGCACGTCGCTTCCCGACGCCGTGAGGCTGGCCTTCGAGGTGCTGGCCGGCCTGATCCTCGTCTACCTCGGCCTCCGGATGTTGCTGGCGGTCGCGGGACTGCTGACCGTCGAGCGCCACGAACACGACGGTCACGAACACGCACACGTCTCGCTGGGGAGCGTCTCGATCGGCTCCTTCCACGCCCACGTCGACGGCGAGTCGTTCCTCGTCGGCGTCGTCCACGGCCTGGCCGGGAGCGGGGCCATCGTCGTCGCCCTCGCCGCGAGCGCCTCGACCGTCCCCTCCTCGTTTTCCCTCTTGCTCTCGTTTTCGATCATCACGATACTGACGATGAGCGTCCTCTCGCACCTGTGGGGGTCGGTGCTGACCACCCACCTTCGGTCGATCCTGGAGACCGTCGCCGGCGGCGCGAGTCTCGTGATCGGGACCCTCCTGCTCGTCGAAGCGATCCTCGGGGTCGGCCCGCTCCTCGTTTGAGTGTCCCCGCCGCCGTCGGTGGTCGGTCACCCGCCCCGACGCCACCCGCCGAGCCAAGGCTTATCACTCAGTGGTATCATCTAGTGGTCGATGGCACGGACCCAGCTGGCGCGCGCCAGAGACGGGGAGGTCACCCCCGAGATGGCGCGGGTCGCCGACCGGGAGAATCGCGATCCGGAGTTCGTCCGCGAGCAGGTCGCCGAGGGACAGGCGGTGATCCCCGCCAACCGCGCCCACGACTCGCTCGACCCGATGGTGATCGGCCGGGAGTTCGCCACCAAGGTCAACGCCAACATCGGCAACAGCGAGACGACCAGCGACCTCGAAGGCGAACTCGAAAAGCTCCACGCCGCCGTCCACTACGGCGCGGACACGGTGATGGACCTCTCGACCGGCTCGAACCTCGACGAGATCCGCGAGGCCAACGTCGCCCACTCGCCGGTGCCGGTCGGGACGGTCCCGATCTACGAGGCCGTCACGCGGGTCGACGACGTGGCCGACCTGAGCGCCGACCTCCTCCTCGACGTGATCGAGAAACAGGCCCAGCAGGGCGTCGACTACATGACGATCCACGCCGGGGTCCTGATGGAACACCTCCCGCTGACCGACGGCCGCAAGACCGGCATCGTCTCCCGTGGCGGCTCGATCCTCGCGCAGTGGATGGAGGAAAACGGCGAGCAGAACCCCCTCTACACCCACTTCGAGGACATCTGCGAGATCTTCGCCGATCACGACGTGACCTTCAGCCTCGGCGACGGGCTCCGCCCCGGCTCGCTGGCCGACGCGAGCGACGAGGCCCAGTTCGCGGAGCTGGAGACGCTGGGCGAGTTGACTCGGGTGGCGTGGGACCACGACGTGCAGGTGATGGTCGAGGGGCCGGGCCACGTCCCCCTGGACGAGGTGGCCGACAACGTCGCCCGCCAGCAGGAGGTCTGTGACGGCGCGCCCTTCTACCTGCTCGGGCCGCTCGTGACCGACGTCGCGCCGGGGTACGACCACATCACCAGCGCCATCGGCGCGACCGAGGCCGCACGCGCCGGCGCGGCGATGCTCTGTTACGTCACGCCGAAGGAACACCTCGGCCTGCCCGAGGCCGAGGACGTGCGCGACGGCCTCGCCGCGTACCGCATCGCCGCCCACGCCGGCGACGTGGCCGCGGGCAAGCAGGGGGCCCGCGACTGGGACGACGCCCTCTCGGAGGCCAGATACGACTTCGACTGGCGGCGACAGTTCGAGTTGGCGCTGGACCCCGAACGTGCCCGCGCGTACCACGACAAGACCCTCCCCGGTGACAACTACAAGGAGGCCCGATTCTGCTCGATGTGTGGCGTCGACTTCTGCTCGATGCGGATCGACCAGGACGCACGCGACGCCGACGGCGAGATGGACGCCATCGACGACGAGACGGACCTGAGCGAGTCCGCCGCGGCCGAGGTGAACCTGCCACCGACGGGCGACCACGACACCAGCGACGTGCCCGAGTTGCCCGAGGGCGTCGAGCCGGTCCACGGCGACGGCGGCGACGGCGAGAGCGCGACCGGGGACGACTGACGCGGTCGCCGCCGCGGTCCCCGGAGGGGGAAGAGTTAGGTCCCTGGCCGGGGCGGGTACTGGTATGACGGGACGCACGCCGCCCCTGCACGCCGTCCACGAGGACGCGGGGGCGTCCTTCACGGACTTCGGCGGGTGGGAGATGCCGGTGGAGTTCGACTCCATCCGCACCGAACACGCGGCCGTCCGCGAATCGGCCGGACGCTTCGACGTGTCCCACATGGGTCAGATCGAGGTCGCCGGCCCGGACGCCCGCGAGTTGATGCAGCGGCTCACGACCAACGACGTGACCGCCCTCGACCCCGGCGAGGCACAGTACGCGATGATCACCGACGAGGACGGGACGATCCTGGACGACACGGTGGTCTACGACCTGCCGCCCGAACGCGACGCCGACTACCTCTTCGTCCCCAACGCCGGCCACGACGGACGGATGGCCCACCGGTGGATCGACCACCGCGACGCGTGGGGGCTGGACGCCACCGTCGCGAACCGCACCGACGATTACGCCATGTTCGCGCTCCAGGGCCCCGACGCCGAACGGCACCTGCTCGACCCGGTCGCCGAGGCCCAGCGGACGGCGATCTGTGACCTCTCCCGGTTCTCGACCATGACCGCGACCGTGGCCGGCGTCGACTGCCTGATCGCCCGGACGGGCTACACCGGCGAGGACGGTTTCGAGTTGCTCGTCCCGGCCGCCGAGGCCGAGGCCGTCTGGAACGCCTTCGACTGCCAGCCCTGCGGGCTCGGGGCCCGGGACACCCTCCGGATCGAGATGGGCTTTCTGCTCTCGGGCCAGGACTTCGACCCCGACGAGGACCCGCGCAACCCCTACGAGGCCGGGGTCGGGTTCACGGTCGCCCTCGACACGGACTTCGTCGGGCGGGACGCCCTGGAGCGGGTCGACGCCGAGGGCGTCGCGGAGAAACTGACGGGGTTGCGGCTGATCGACCGGGGCGTACCACGGCAGGGCTACACGGTCCGGGATCCCGACGGCGAGGCGATCGGGACGGTCACCAGCGGGACCATGAGCCCGACGCTGGACGAGCCCATCGGACTGGCCTACCTGCCCGTCGAGTACCGCAGTCCGGGCGTCAGCGTCCAGGTCGTCGTCCGCGGCGAGCCGAAAAAGGCACAAACACAGGCGTTGCCATTCCTCGATAGATGAGCTTCGAGATTCCCGAGGACTGCCGGTTCCTCGACTCCCACGAGTGGGCACGCCGCGAGCAGGACACCGTTCGAGTCGGTATCTCCGATTTCGCACAGGACGAACTCGGCGACGTGGTCTTCGTCGAGCTCCCGGCCGAGGGCGACCGGGTGACCAAGGGCGAGGACTTCGGCGTCGTCGAGAGCATCAAGGCGGTGTCGGACCTGTATGCCCCGCTCTCGGGCACCGTCGTCGCCGTCAACGACGACCTCGTGGACGCGCCGGAACTGGTCAACGAGGACCCCTACGGCGAGGGCTGGATGCTCGAAGTCGACCCCGCCGACGAGAGCGAACTCGACGACCTGCTCTCGCCCGAGGCGTACGGCGACCGGATCGCCTAACCGACGCCGACGACACGGTCGTACAGATGGTATCTTTCGACGCCTGGGCCGCGAACCTGGACCGGAACTCGCTGTTGATAGCCGCCGCGCTCGGCCTCGGGATCGCGGTCCTGGCCACGCTCGCGTTTTCGTTCCCGCCCGGCAGCCCGCCGCTGTCGGCCATCGCTGCCTTCGCCGTCGCCCTCGGCCTCGCCGTCGGAACGATCGCGTACGTCGGCGCATCGGCGCTCTCGTGAGCGAGGACGGGATCCGCCGACGTTCGGCACAAACGGGTTAGGGGAGCCCGGCGTACCCCGCCGCATGGAATCCGTCAGTGTGTCCCGGACGTTCGACGCCGACCCGGACGCGGTCCGCGAGGCGATGACCGACGTGGAGCGGTTCATGGCCGCCGCGGGCTTCGACGAGGTGACCGTCGACGGCGACGACATGACGATCGTCAACGGGTTCAGCCTCGCCGCCATCGAACTGAAACTGGCCCTCGTCGACCGGGACGACGCCGAACTGGCATACGAACAGGACGAGGGGATCTTCGAGGAGATGTGGACTACCTACGAGGTCGAACCCGTCGACGACGGGACGCGCGTGACGGCGACGACCGAGTTCGCCCTGGACGTGGCCGTCGTGGGTGCCGTCCTCGACGCGACCGTCATCGAGCGCCAGCGCCGGCGCGAACTGACCACCCAGTTCGACTGGCTCGAACGGACCGTCAGCGAGTGACCACTCGATTTGATATAGCGGATTTCGATTCACGTCTCGGTTCGGAGAGGGAAACTGCTTCATGGACGCGCCCGTGGGGGCAACTGTGCCGAAGGACCTGGAGCGCGATCTGGGGCTGTTCGCGACGATAACGATCAGCCTCGGCGCGATGATCGGAAGCGGGATCTTCGTCTTGCCGGGGTTCGCCGCCGAGAAGGCGGGGCCAGCCGTCGTGGTGGCGTACCTGTTGGCCGGGGCCGTCGTGTTGCCCGCGGCGCTCTCGAAGTCGGAGATGGCGACGGCCATGCCCGAATCCGGCGGGACCTACCTGTTCATCGACCGTGCGATGGGGCCGCTCCCCGGGACCATCGCCGGCATCGGCGCGTGGTTCTCGCTCGTCTTCAAGAGCGCCTTCGCGCTGGTGGGACTCGGGGCGTACCTGTTGCTGTTCGTCTCGCTCCCCCCGGGAGCGGTCAAGGTCGGCGCTATCGGGCTGGCCGTCCTCGTGACCGTCGTCAACGTGGTCGGCGTCAAACAGAGCGGTCGCCTCCAGTCGCTCATCGTCGCGGCCGTGCTGGTCGTCCTGGCACTGTTCGTCGCCGACGGGCTGACCTACGTCGACCAGGCCAGCTATCATCCGTTCTTCGAGGAGGGCAGCGACGGGCTCCTGGCGGCGACCGGGTTCGTCTTCGTGTCGTACGCGGGCGTGACGAAGATCGCGAGCGTCGCCGAGGAGGTCGAAGATCCCGGTCGCAACATCCCGATCGCGATCCTCGGCTCGGTCGTGTTGATGATGTTCCTGTACACGTTCGTGGTGTTCGTCATGGTCGGCGTCGCGCCGCTGGGAGCGTTGAACACCGAGACGCCGATGGCGGTCGCGGCCGAAGCCTTCGCAGGGCCGGTCGGTCGGATCGTCATCGGCGTCACCGCGGTGCTGGCGCTGACGAGCATGGCCAACGCCGGCATCCTCTCGTCGTCGCGGTACCCGCTCGCGATGAGCCGGGACGCCCTCGCACCACCGTCGTTTCAGGACATCTCGAAACGGTTCCGGACGCCGATCAAGGCGCTCGGGCTGAACGGAGCGCTCCTGATCGCGCTCATCGCGTTCGTCCCGGTGCGGGACCTGGCGAAACTGGCGAGCGCGTTCCAGATCCTCGTGTTCGTGTTCATCAACGCCGCCCTGGTGGCCTTCCGCGAGAGCGACCTGGAGAGCTACGATCCGGAGTTCGTCGCGCCCGGGTATCCGTGGGTTCAGGCCGCCGGTATCGTCGGCGGGTCGGTCCTGTTGACCCAGATGGGCATGGTGCCGCTGCTGGGAGCGCTCGGCATCGTCGCTACCGGTCTCGTCTGGTACCGGATCTACGGGCGCGCCAAAACCGACCGGGAAGGGGCGGCTCTCGACGCGCTACGGGGTGCCGTCGGCTCCCGTGCCATCGCCGAGATCGAGGGAACCGACGGCGGGACCCGGAACGTGCTGGTGGCTCTCGAACCGGACATGTCGGTCGAACGCGAGCGCACGCTGTTGACGCTCGCGGGCCACGTGGCCGACCACCGCGACGGGGTCGTCCACGCAGTCCGGTTCGAGGAAGTTCCCGAACAGACCAGCCTGGCGTCCGCGGCCGACGTGTCCCCTCGCGACAGGCAGTTCGAAGCACAGACCGACACGCTGGCGACAGCGCTCTCGATACCGATCGAAACCGAGTGGGTCGTCAGTCACGACGTTCGCCGGAGTATCGTCAATCACGCCGCGGCGGTCGACGCCGGCCTCCTGTTGGGGTCGGTATCGGAGGGGCGGTTCCACGACGAGATGTTCGGCCACGACGTCGACTGGTTCATGCGCAACGCCGACTGCGAACTCGCGCTGATCCGGGACCGTGGCCTCGGCGACGTCGACGAGATCGCGGTCCTCGCACAGCGTGGCCCGCACGGACCGTTGAAGGTCGCGCTCGCCAGCGCGATCGCTGCCGGGGCCGACGCGACGGTCCGGTTCGTCACCGTGGTCGACGAGGACGCCACGGCCGAACTCGTCGCCCGGACCGAGACGTTCCACGCCGAACTCGAATCCCTGTACGCGACCACCCCCACAACCTCCGAGATAATCCGGAGCGACGACCTCGTGGACAGTCTGGCCGAAGCGACCGCCACGGCCGATCTCGCGGTGCTCGGTCACGACCCGCACACGGTGGTCCACGACGTCCTCTTGAGTGACCTCTCGAACGAGATCAGTGACCGACTCTCCTGTAGCGTGCTCCAGGTTCACTCCGACGGGAGTTCGACGTTCCTCCGGCGACTGGTCAAGCGCGCGCTGTTTTGAGAACCGGGACACTCTTTTCAGCCCGGGCGTAACACGCACCCGAGGACACAGGGCGGCCCCGCCGTCCTGCGGGATACCATGAGCGACAACGACACACGCGGGAGTCCGTACGCACCCCACACCCAGGCGGAGACGGCGGCGATGCTCGACGCCGTCGGCGTCGATAGCGAGGAGGCACTGTTCGACATCCCCGAGGCCGTCCGGTTCACCGACGCGTTCGGCATCGAGCCCAGGGGCGAGCGCGAGGTTCGCCGCGAGATCGAGCGCACGCTGTCGCGCAACGACGACCTCACCGAACTGCTCGGTCGCGGCCACTACGACCACTACGTCCCCTCGCTGGTCGAGCACCTGGCCGACCGCTCGGAGTTTCTCACCTCCTACACCCAGTACCAGCCCGAGATCGCCCAGGGCTTCCTGCAGGCCCTCTTCGAGTACCAGTCGCTGCTCGTCGAGCTGACGGGACTGGACGTGGCCAACTGCTCGATGTACGACGCCGCCACGGCGCTGGGCGAGGCCGCCACGCTCGCCCGGCGGGCCCGTTCCGTCTCGGGCGACCGGGTTCTCGTCCCCACCCACCTCGACGCCGGCCGCCGGGGCGTTCTCGAGAACTACGCCAGCGGCGCCGACGTCACGGTCGAGGCCTATTCGATGGATGACGGCTGTGTCGACACAGATGCCCTCGAAGGCACGATCGGCGAGGACGTGGCGATGGTCTATGCCGAGAACCCGACCGTCCGGGGCGTGATCGAGGAGTCGCTGTCCGCGGTGGGGGAGCTGGCAGACGCACACGACGCGCTGTTCTGTCTCGGGTCGGATCCCGTGGCGCTGTCCCTGCTCGAAGAGCCGGCGGGCGTCGGCGCGGACGTGGTCGTCGGCGACGCCAGCACGCTCGGCCTCGGACGGGGGTACGGGACCGGACTCGGGATGTTCGCCACCCGCGAGGAGTTCCTCCGGCAGGTTCCCGGCCGGCTGGTCGGCGCGGGCGAGGACGACAGCGGCCGCCGGGCCTACACGCTCACGCTCCAGACCCGGGAACAGCACATCCGCAAGGAGCGGGCCACCTCGAACATCTGTACGAACCAGGCGTGGGTGGCGCTGCGGACCGCGATCCACGCCGCGTGGCTCGGGCCGGACGGCCTCGTGGACCTCGCGGAGGACTGCGTGCGCCACCCCGAGAACCTGGCCGCCCGACTCGACGACATCGAGGGCGTCGCCGCTCCCGTCCACGACCGACATCACTTCCGGGAGTTCCTGGCGCGGACGGACCAGCCCGCGACGGCGGTCGCGGCCGACCTCCGCGACCGTGGCTACGCGGTCCACGAGGTCGGCGACCACCGCCTGCAGGTCTGCGTGACCGAGCGCACGGCCGACGCGCTCGACGGATTCGTCACCGCGATGCGGGAGGTGGCACCATGAGCGACGACCCGGCCGCGGGCGAGGACGGAGCCGAGACGACCGACGGACCCGACGCGACGGACGGCGCGGGGACGCTCGGCTACCGGCAGGCCCGCTGGACCGACTCCGACGAGCGGTACGAACCCCTGCTCTCGGAGAAAGACACTACCGAGGTCGACGTGGGTGGCGCGGACTCCCCACTGCCCGACGACCTCACGCGGGACTCGCTGGAACTGCCCGCCCTCTCGGAGCCGGAACTGGCCCGCCACTACACCCGCCTCTCCCAGATGAACTACGGGGTCGAGAGCGGGCCCTTCCCGCTGGGTTCCTGTACGATGAAGTACAACCCGAAATTCACCGAGGACGTGGCGGCCCTGCCGGCGGGCGCGGTCCACCCGGATCGGCCCGACGAGAGCGTGCAGGGGACGCTCGCGGTCGTGCACCGCCTCCAGGACTACCTCGGGCGGATCGGCGGGATGGACGCGGTCACCCTCCAGCCTCCGGCGGGGGCGGCCGGCGAGTACGCGGGCATCCTGATCGCGAAGGCCTACCACGAGGCCAACGGCGAGGAGAGAGACGAGATCGTCGTCCCGGACACCGCCCACGGCACCAACTTCGCGAGCGCGGCGCTGGCGGGCTACGACGTGGTAGAACTCCCAAGCGCCGAGGACGGCCGCGTCGACCTGGACGCGCTTGCGGCGGCCGTCGGCGAGGACACCGCGGCGCTGATGCTCACCAACCCCAACACGCTCGGCCTGTTCGAGCGCGACATCGAGGCGATCGCGGAGATCGTCCACGACGCGGGCGGCCTGCTCTACTACGACGGCGCGAACCTCAACGCCCTGCTGGGACGGGCCCGCCCCGGCGACATGGGCTTCGACATCATGCACTACAACGTCCACAAGACGTTCGCGACGCCCCACGGCGGCGGCGGACCCGGGGCCGGTCCCGTCGGCGTCAAATCCGAATTGGCCCCGTTCCTGCCGAGTCCGCACGTCCGGCGCGTGTCGCGAAGCGACACGGACGGGTCGAGCGGGGAGCGGAGCGACCCGCGAGCCGGTCCCGACGGCGACGGGTACGAACGGTACGACCCCGAACACAGCGTCGGGAAGGTCCACGGTTTCGAGGGCAACTGGCTCGTTTTGATCAAGGCCTACGCCTACATCGCGCGGCTGGGCGACCCCGGGCTCGCCGACGCCAGCGCCAAGGCGGTCCTGAACGCCAACTACCTCGCCGAGCAGATCGACTACGAGGTGCCGTTCGGTCCGTTCCACCACGAGTTCGTCGCCAGCGCGGGCGAACAGGACGCCGCCGACGCGGCGAAGCGGATGCTCGACTACGGCGTCCACCCGCCGACGACGAAGTGGCCCGAGATCGTCGGCGAGGCGCTGATGACCGAACCGACCGAGATCGAAAGCAAGCGGACGCTCGACCAGCTGGCCGCCGCGTTCGACGCCGTGGCGGACGAAGACGACGCGACACTCGATGCGGCCCCCACGGAGACCAGCGCCCGCCGGATCGACCAGGTCGCCGCCGCCCGGAACCCCCGGCTCTCCTGGCAGGCGCTGGACGAGTAGGGCATTACCAATCCTTAATATTTGAGCGGTGCTGGATTAACACATGACAGTCGTCAGCGTGTCGATGCCGGACGAACTGCTGGATCGGATCGACGAGTTCGCGGACGGCCACGGCTACACCGGCCGCAGCGAGGTCGTCAGGGAGGCCGCGCGCAACCTGCTTGGGGAGTTCGAGGACCGCCGGCTGGAGGACCGCAAGTTGATGGGCGTCGTCACCGTTCTGTTCAACTACGAGACCACGAGCGTCGAGGAACGGATGATGCACCTGCGTCACCAGCACGAGGAACTGGTCCAGTCGAACGTCCACAGCCACGTCGGCGACGCCTACTGCATGGAACTGTTCATCCTCGAAGGCTCCCTCGAGGACATCTCTACCTTCGTGGGCAAAATACGCGCGACCAAGGACACGCTGACGGTCGATTACTCGGTGATCCCGGTCGACGGGTTGGACGGCGCGCTGACGGGCGGGAACTGAGTCGGTCGGCTCAGGAGATGGGGCGTCTCGATGGGCGCGGTCGCTCGGGGCCGACGGCGACGGGCCGACACAGGGGCCTCGACGGCCGGGCGGATTGGAAAACGGTTACGCTGTCGCGGTGTCGATGCCGTCGATCTTGACGAAGCCGTAGTCACAGTCCGGGCAGTGCCACTTGACTTTCCGACCCAGGTGTAACTCCGTACTCGCCGCCCGGTAGAAGGTCTTCTCCTCGCCGCAGTTCGGACAGGTCCGGTCGAGTTCCATGGCCATACCCGACGGTTCCGCGGCCGGATAGTTCAACGTCCCGGTTTACCGGGCCGATAAACGACTGACGGCTATATCGAACTGGGGGAGTGGAGTT
>JBDGUF010000040.1:0-49019 GCA_042216105.1 Halorientalis sp. | reverse complement strand
GCCGTTGTGGTCGCGGGTGTACAGCGAGTGGAAGATGCCCCGGTCGAACTCGTTGTACTGGCGACCCGCCTCCTTCAGGGCCTCCCGGATCTCGACGAACCGCTCGGGGTCGATCGAGAGCGCGAGGTGGTGGACGCCGCCGACGCCGGCCCGCGGCGGTTGCTGGTTCGACGGGCGGTCGCCGACGAAGAAGGTGATGATGCGGCCGTCGCCGGTGTCGAAAAAGAGGTGGGTCGAGGAGGGGTCGTCGAGGTTGGGCTGGCGCAACACGAGCGGCATGCCCAGGAGGTCCCGATAGAACTCGATGGTGTCCTCCTCGTTGCTGCCGACCAGGGTGATGTGGTCGGTGCCGGTGGTGTGGATGGGGCTGTCCGGGAGGTCCGCCGTCACTTCGGGGGTGTCGTCTGCCATACACCCCGTAGGGTCGGGGATCGTTTGGACCTGTCGGCGGCTCACTCCGCCAACAGCGTCGCGACGTTTTCCTCGCCCCAGACGAACCGCGCCCGCGCCGCGTCCGAGAACGTGAGGTAGGACCCGACCGCCTCCAGCGCCAGCGCCCGCGGCCCGGCGTCGGACTCGCGCTCGTGACGCCGCGTGGCCTGTTCGTCGTCGGGCCCGAGCCACTCCTCGACGGTCCCGTCGTCGTCCTCGCGGTACCGCAGGCGCGCGCCGTTGGCGAACTCCACGACGACCATCCGGTTCCCGCGGTCGTCGCGGGCCTGTGCGCGGATCCGCTCGATCGCCGGCAGGTCGGCCGCCGTCTGCAGTTCGGTCATCGCCGGCCCGTAGGGACGCCGGCCCCGTCACCGGCCGCCCCAACTATTCGGGGGCTTTCCGGACCCGAAGGCTCAACAGGGAGACGCCCGTCGCACGGGGCATGGCTGGCACGAACCGGCAGTGGATCCTGGCGAGTCGACCCACGGGCGAACCGACGATGGACGACTTCGAGTTGCGGGAGTCGGCGGTCCCCGAACCGGGCCACGGCGAGGTCCTCGTGAAGTCCCGCTATCTCTCGGTCGATCCCTACATGCGCGGGCGGATGCGCGACGCCGAGTCCTACGCGGAACCGTGGGACGTGGGCGACGTGATGCAGGCCGGCGTCGTCGGCGACGTGGTGGAGTCCAACCACCCGGACTTCGAGGAGGGCGACGTGGCCACGGGCAACCTTCGCTGGGCGGAGTACGCCGTCGCCGACGGCGACGACCTCCAGCCCGTCGACCCCGACCTCGCGCCGATCTCGACGGCGCTGGGCGTCCTCGGCATGCCCGGCCGGACGGCCTACTTCGGCACCCTCGAAGTCGCCGAACCCGAGCCCGGCGACACCCTGCTCGTCTCGGGCGCGGCCGGGGCGGTCGGGTCGGTCGTCGGCCAGATCGGCAAGCTCGCGGGCGCTCGCGTGGTCGGCATCGCCGGAGCCGACGAGAAGATCGACTGGCTCACCGAGGAACTGGGCTTCGACGCCGGCATCAACTACGAGGAAACGGACGACCTCCACGCCGCGGTCGGGGAGGCCTGTCCCGACGGCGTCGACGCCTACTTCGACAACGTCGGCGGGGAGATCACCGACGCCGCGTTCGCCCACCTCAACGTCCGGGGCCGCGTCGCGGTCTGTGGCCAGATCTCGCTGTACAACGCCACCGAACAGCCGATGGGACCCCGGAAACTTCCGGGGCTGATCGAGACCCGCGCCCGCGTCCAGGGCCTGCTCGTTCGGGACTGGGCCGGGCGGTTCGACGAGGCCACCGAACAGCTGGCCGAGTGGGTCCAGGCCGGCGACGTGCAGTACCGCGAGACCGTCACCGAGGGCTTCGAGAACATGCCCGAGGCCTTTTTGGGCCTGTTCGAGGGCGTCAACATCGGCAAGCAGCTCGTGAAAGTCGCGGACTGAGCCGGCGTACCAGCGCCGATCCCTCCGGCCGCCGCCGGTCGGAACCGCCCGCTGGCGGGCGAACAGGTATTTACTCCTCGCGCCGCTAGGGCCGTCGATGTCGACCTCCCCGTCGACGCCGTCGTCGCTGCCGCCGGAGCTTCCCGACCCGGAATCGCTGTCCGACGCCTTCCACGTCTACGACGTCGAGATGACCGACGGGAACGCCCGGTACTACGGCGAGCCGCTGGACACACAGGACGCGGTCGTCCAGCGACTCGCGCCCCGCTTCCGGGAACGGGGCTACCGCGTCCGGCTGGCCCGCGAGACCGGCGAACACGTGCTGGTGGCGACCGAGCGGTCCACGGGCGTCGACGGCGTCCCCTGGACCAACGTCGCCCTCTTTTGCCTCACGGTCGCGACGACCCTGTTCGCGGGCGCACGGTGGTACGGAATTTCCCTCGACGGTAACCCGGCCGCGTTGCTCGGGGCCTGGCCCTTCACCCTCTCCGTGCTCTCCGTGCTGGCGGTCCACGAGTTCGGCCACTACGTCCTGTCCCGGTACCACGGCGTCGAGGTCTCGCTGCCCTACTTCATCCCGATCCCGAACGTGCTGGGGACGCTCGGGGCCGTGATCCGGATGCGCGAACACGTCCCGAGCCGGCGGGCGCTGTTCGACATCGGCGTCGCCGGCCCGCTGGCGGGACTGGCCGCCACCGTCGTCGTCACCGCCGTCGGCGTCTCCCTGCCACCCGTCGACGTGGGTGCCGCCGCCGGGGCGAGTTTCGCCGAGCAGTATCGACTCGGCTACCCGCCGTTGATCCAGGGGATCGCCCTGTTGCTGGGTGAACGGCTCTACTACGGCGACCCCTCGCTGATCGCCAATCCGGTCGTCATCGGCGGCTGGGTCGGTGCCTTCGTCACCTTCCTGAACCTGCTCCCGGTCGGGCAACTCGACGGGGCCCACGTCCTCCGGGCGCTGATCGGCGACCGCCTCGACACCGCCCAGCTGCTGGTCCCGGCCGGCCTGCTCGCGCTCGCGGCGTACGTCTACGTCGTCGAGGGCACCGCCATGGTCGCCGTCCTCTGGGGGTTCTGGGCGTTCCTGGCGTTCGTGTTCACCCGCATCGGCGGGGCCGAACCGCTCGACTCGACGCCGGTCGACCGCCGGCGACGGGTGGTCGCGGCCGTCACGCTCGCGCTGGCCGTCCTGACGTTCACGCCCGTTCCGATCGTCTTCACCGGCTTCTGATCGCGAAGGATCCAAGCCCCTGTGGTCCCTGACCCGGGTATGCGTCTGTTCTGGCACCGGCGGGACCTCCGGACCCGGGACAACACGGGGCTGCACGCCGCCGCGGCCGAGGGGCCGGTCGTCCCCGTGTTCGTCTACGACGCCGACATGCTCGGGATGGTCGGGCACAGACAGCGGGCGTTCTTCCTGCGTGGCGTCCGGGCGCTGAAACAGCGCTACCGCGAACTGGACAGCGACCTCATAGTCCGCTCGGGCGACCCCGAGGAGGTCCTGCCGGACCTCGTCGCGGAGTTCGACGCCGACGCGGTGGTCACCAACGAACACTACCGGCCGGCCCGGACCAACCGCCGACGCCGGGTCGAGGACGCGCTGGCGGCCGACGGCGTCGGCGTCGAGACCCGCACCGACCACGTGCTGGTCGACCCCGGCCGACTGGCCCCCGCCTATCCGACCCACAGCCGGTTTCACGACGACTGGCAGGCGGCCGAGAAGCCCGACCCCGGCGACACGATGCTTGTCTCGGGGGCGGCCGGGGCCGTCGGGTCCGTCGTCGGCCAGATCGGCAAACTCGCCGGCTGTCGCGTCGTCGGCGTCGCGGGCGCCGACGAGAAGATAGAGTGGCTCACCGACGACCTAGGCTTCGATGCCGGCATCAACTACGAGACCACCGACGACCTCGCCGCGGCGGTCGGGGAGACCTGCCCCGACGGCGTCGACGTCTACTTCGACAACGTCGGCGGGCCCGTGACCGACGCCGCCTTCGCCCACCTCAACGTCCGCGCCCGGGTCGCCATCTGCGGGCAGATATCGCTGTACAACGCCGTCGAGCAGCCGACCGGCCCACGGAAGCTCCCGAAGCTCATCGAGACCCGCGCCAAGGTCGAGGGCCTCCTCGTGCGGGACTGGGCCGACCGCGCCCGCGAGGCCACCGAGCAGCTGGCCGAGTGGGTCGACTCGGGCGACGTGCAGTACCGCGAGACGGTCACCGAGGGCTTCGAGAACGCCCCGAGGCGTTCCTGGGCCTGTTCGAGGGCGTCAACATCGGCAAGCAGGTCGTGCAGGTCGGGGACTGACCCGCCCGGTCGCTGCGACGGCCGCGGCCGCGCTCGCCCACCGCTGACCCAGTTACACGTCGACTGCCGTCTCGTACTCGACCGCTCCGTCCGCGACCGTCGCCAGCGTCCAGTGACGGGCCAGCGCGGTGTTCTCACGGAGGTGGTGTTCGGGCACCAGCGGCAGCGGCACCGGCCGGTAGGCGTTTTCCTTCATCGCGGCGACGCCGGGGTAGCGGCCGACCTCCCGTTCCCCGTCGAGGACGTGGACGTGGCGATCCTCGCCCCACCGGTACCGGTACGGGAAGGCCGCGGCCGTCGGCCCGGGACAGGTCAGCCCCGCTACGGAGTCGAAGGCGGCGACGGCCCGGCCCTCGGTCTCCAGCAGGAGGCGCGGGCCGGTGTCTTCGGGGTCGTCTGCGGTCCCGACCCCACCGCCCGCGGGTTCCTCCCGCCAGGTCAACTCGCCGTCGGTCCGGACGCAGGCGTACCCACCTGCCTGCACCTGGATGCGGTCGGGGACGGCGTAGAAGGCCCGACACCCGTCGGTCGCCTCGCGGAGGAGCAACGGGTCAGAGAGTACCGCCCGGGCCCGGGCGGCCTCCTCGGGGTCGCAGACGAACAGCACCGCCTGCTCCTTCCCGGCGGCACTCGCCAGCCGCGCGACCAGCGACAGCGGCGTCGGGTCCGCGAGCGGTTCGACCGCCAGGGGGCGGTCGGTGACCGCGCCGGGCGGGTCGCCACCGGCGGCGACCGCGGCGGGACCGTCGGTGTCGAGGCGTGTCACGTCGTACCCGCGCTCGTCGAGGTCCGCGAGCACGGGCGCCACGTCCGGGACTGGAGTCGCGACCATCTACCCGTCGTACGGGTGCGAGACACAAGAACTCGCCGCCGGCTGACCCGTCAGTCGGCCGGCGTCGCGGGCGTCTCCTCGTCGGCGCCGACGGTGTCCTCGCCGCTGGACCCGGTCGTGGGCGCCGTGCCGCCGACGGCCGCCTCGGGGTCGGCGAAGGCCCGCTGGTTCCGGTAGACGAAGTAGACGTAGGGGGTCTTCGCCACCACGTCGAGGTAGGCGACGATGAGCGCGAGGCCGACCCCGGACATCAGGCCGATGCCGGCGGGGCTGACCAGCCAGACCACCGGGTACGCCAGCCACAGCAGGCCGACGTGGTTCTGCAGGAGCTTGAACAGGCTCCGGCGCTTGTGGTAGGCGGGCAGGAACCGCGGGAGGACGGTGTAGAGGATGGTCAGAAGCGAGAGGTGACCCAGGCCAGAGACGGCGAAGAAGGCCCACTTGACGGGACCGGTGGTCACCGTCGCGACCGCACCCGTCGCGATCATGAACGCGTCGGCCAGGCCGAGACCGATTATCCACTTCCGGGGGGCACCGGCGACGAAGCCGACGTACCCGACCAGCACCGGCGTCGTGACCAGCCAGTCGACGTACCGCGGCAGGACGATGGTCCGACCGCCGACGGTCAGCGTCCCCAGGTCGAAGAACATCACGACGTAGGACAGGCCCGCGAACGCCGGGATTATCATGAGGTACTTGAACGCACCTCTCTCGGCGAGGTCGGGGTTCTCCGTGATGAGCCGGTAGGCGATGGCGACGCCGGCGACGAACCCCAGGATGGCGAGACCGTACAGCACCGTGACAGGGTCCATCATCGGTCCTCACCTCCGTCGGTGACCGGGACGGACGTGTGGCTCGTGCCCTCGAACTCGAACTGCCGCAGTTGACTCAACAGCCCGGTCGCCGTCTCCTCGAACTCCTCGGCCGTGTCGGCGATATCCTCGACGGCGTCGGCCTGCTCGGTGACGGCGACGGCGATGTCCTCGGCCGCGGACTCGGCGTCCTGGCTCACCTCGGTGGCCTCGTCCAGCGCGGCGGCGGTCACCTCGACGGTCTGGGCCTGGTCGCTGGTGGCGTCGCGAATCTCCGTGACGCCGTCGGTTATCTCGTCGACCGAGTCGGCGATGTCCTCGAGGCCCTCGATGGCGTCCTCGACGGTCTCGACGCCGTCGTCGACGCGCTCACGGGTGGCCCTGATGGAGGTCGCGGCGGCGCCGGTCTCGCTCTGGACGCCCTCGACCATCTCGGCGATCTCGTCGGCCCGGCGCTGGGTCTCCTCGGCGAGGCTCTTGACCTCGTCGGCGACGACGGCGAAGCCGTCGCCCTCACCGGCCTCGTCGCCGGCACGGGCGGCCTCGATGGAGGCGTTCAGCGCGAGCATGTTCGTCTGCTCGGCGATGTCGCGGATTATCTCGACCACCTCGGTTATCTCGTCGGCGCTGTCGGTGAGCAGTTCGATCTGCTCGACGGCCTCGGCGGTCTCGTCCTCGATTGCCCGCATCTCCTCGATGGCCTCGGCCGCGGCGGCCTGTGCCTCGTCGCTGGCCTCCGAGACCTGCTCGCTCTTGTCGGCCAGTTCGTCGACGGTCGCGGCGATCTGCTGGGCTGCCGCGGACATGTCCTCGACGTCGCTGGCGGTCTCCTCCAGTTTCTCGCGCTCTCGTTCGGTCTTGTCGGTCACCTCCTCGGCCAGCTCGACGGTCTCGCCGACCGTCGTCTCGATGGTGTGGCCGACGTCTGCGACCTCGTCGGCCCCCTCCTGGACGTCGCCGGCGAAGGACTCGACTCTCTCCATCGCGGCCTCGAGGTCGTCCATCATCCCGTTGAACTCCTCGCCGATGGTTGCCAGCGCCTCGTACTCCTCGACCACGTCGATGCGCCGTGTCAGGTCGCCCTCGCCGGCCTGGCGCATCGTCGCTGCGTACTGGCTGGCGACCTCGCGGTACCGCTCGGCCATCTCGGTCGCCTCGCGCTCGGCCTCCTGTGCCTCCTCGCGTGCCTGCTCTGCCCGTTCGCGCGCCTGTTCTGCCTCCTCGCGGGCGCTCTCGGCCTCCTCGATGCGCGAGACCAGCGACCGCCGCATCACGTCGATGGACTCGTACAGTCGCCCGATCTCGTCGGCCCGCTCGGTCGTCGCCTCGACCTCCAGGTTCCCCTCGGCGATGGCCTGCGTGACCTCCTCTATCTCCCGGACGGCGGCGATGGTCGCCGTCCCCGTTATCGACCCGAGCGCCAGCAACCCAGCGACCGCTGCCATCGCCGTCGCGGCGACGCTGCCCGTCCCGAACGCGACGACGACGACGAACAACCCGGTCGTTCCGTATCCCAGGAACAACTTCCGACCGAAACTACGACGAACGTAGTTCGACATCAACAACTATGGAGGAAAATACCATGAAAACTCTTTCACCCGAATTTTCATAAGTGAATACCGCGGCTCGGTTCAGAGAGCGTTCGGTCGAGTGCTGGCACACCCTCACACCGAAGGGTCCAAAGTACCGGCGTCCCTGTCACGGGTATGCGACTGTTCTGGCACCGGCGGGACCTCCGGACCCGGGACAACACGGGGCTGCACGCCGCCGCGGCCGAGGGGCCGGTCGTCCCCGTGTTCGTCTACGACGCCGACATGCTCGGGATGGTCGGGCACAGACAGCGGGCGTTCTTCCTGCGTGGCGTCCGGGCGCTGAAACAGCGCTACCGCGAACTGGACAGCGACCTCATAGTCCGCTCGGGCGACCCCGAGGAGGTCCTGCCGGACCTCGTCGCGGAGTTCGACGCCGACGCGGTGGTCACCAACGAACACTACCGGCCGGCCCGGACCAACCGCCGACGCCGGGTCGAGGACGCGCTGGCGGCCGACGGCGTCGACGTCGAGACCCGCACCGACCACGTGCTGGTCGACCCCGGCCGTCTCGAACCGTCTTACCCCAACCACAGCCAGTTCCACGACGACTGGGAGCAGGCCCCCAAGACGACGCCGTTCCCCGAACCCGACCCCGGGGACCTGGCCGACGTGACTGCCGAGACGACCGTCCCCGACCCCGGGGCCGACATCGACCTGCCGGAAGCGGGGTACTGGCCGGCCCGCGAGCGCCTCGACGCCTTCCTCAACGAGGGCATCTACACCTACGCAGACACCCGCGACGACCTGGCGCTGGCCGTCGAGAAGCCCACCCAGGCCGTCTCGCGGCTGTCGCCGTACCTGGCCGCGGGAACGATCGGCATCCGGGAGGTCTACAACGACGCCTCGGGGGTCTACGACGCCGTCTCCGGCAGCGAGCGCCGCAACGTCGACAAGTACCGCTACGAACTCTCCTGGCGCGAGCAGAACTACCACCTGCTGTACTACAACCCCGGCCTCCCCGTCGAGAACTACAGGGACTTCCCCAACGACATCGCCTGGCGCGACGGCGACGCGGCCGAGGACGACTTCGAGGCCTGGAAAGCCGGCGAGACGGGCTATCCGCTGGTCGACGCCGGGATGCGCCAGCTGAACCGGGAGGGGTACGTCCACAACCGCCCGCGCCAGGTCGTCGCCTCCTTCCTCACCAAGCACCTCCTGATAGACTGGCGCAAGGGGGCCCGTTACTTCACGAAGCAACTGGTCGACCACGACCCCGCCTCGAACCACGGCAACTGGCAGTGGATCGCCGGGACGGGTACCGACTCCGTGGACGTGCGTATCTTCGACCCCGTGAGTCAGATGGCCAAGTACGACCCCGACGCCGACTTCGTGACGGCGTACGTTCCGGAACTGCGGGACGTGCCCGCCGAGAAGATCGTCGACTGGCCGACCCTCCCGGCCGGCGAACGCGAGGCGCTGGCCCCGGAGTATCCCGATCCCGTCGTCGACCGGGACGACGCCTACGAGCGCGCCCAGCGGGTCTTCGAGCGAGCGCTGGGGAAGCGGTGACTCAGTCGTCGCCGGCGGGGACGGCCCGGTCGCTCGCCACCATGTCCGCGGCCTTCTCCGCGATGGCGATCGTCGGCGCGTTCGTGTTCCCGCTGGTGATCGTCGGCATCACCGACGCGTCGACGACGCGGAGGCCGTCGACCCCGTGGACGCGCAGACGGTCGTCCACGACGGCCATGTCGTCGTCGCCCATCTTGCAGGTGCCGACGGGGTGGTAGACGGTGTGGGCGGTCTCGCGGACGTGCTCCTCGATCTCGGCGTCCGATTGCACGTCCTCGCCGGGCCAGACTTCCTCCCCGCGGTACTCGTCGAGGGGGTCGGCCTGGGCGATCTCCCGGGAGCGTTTGATCCCCTCGACCAGCACCTCCACGTCCCGGTCCTCGGTGAGGTACCGCGGGTCGATCTCGGGGTCGTCGAAGGGGTCCGCCGAGGAGAGCGTGATCCGGCCGCGGCTCTCGGGGCGGACCTGCGTCGCGCCGATGGAGAAGCCCATCCCCTCGTCGGGGTTGGCGAACCCGTGTTCCATGTAGTAGACGGGGGCGAAGTGGAACTGGAGGTTCGGCGCGTCCAGGTCCGGATCGGTCCGGACGAACCCGCCGCTCTCGGCGATGTTGGTCGTCGCCGCCGGCTCGGGCGGTCCGTCGGTCCGCTCGTAGACGGTGAAGGCGAACAGGTGGTCCTGGAGGTTCCGGCCGACGCCGGGCAGGTCGACTTCCACGTCGATGCCGTGGTCGGCGAGGTGGTCCGCGGGACCGATCCCCGAGAGCATGAGCAACTGCGGGGAGTTGACCGCGCCGGCGCTCAGGATCACTTCCGCGTCGGCGGCGGCCGCGTGGCGGTCGCCGTCCTGCTCGTAGACGACGCCGGTCGCCCGGCCGTCCTCGACGCTGACCTCGGTGACCTGTGCCCCGGTCTCGACGGTGAGGTTGTCCCGCTCCAGCGCCGGCTTCACGTAGGCCGCGGCCGCGCTACACCGCACGCCGTCCTCCTGGGTGACGTGGTAGTAGCCCACGCCCGCCTGCTCGGCCCCGTTGAAGTCGTCGTTCCGGGGGATGCCGACGGACTCGGCGGCCTCGATCAGCGCCGCCGACGTGGGGTGGGAGTCCAGCTGTCCGGTGACGTTCAGCGGGCCGCCCTCGCCGTGGAACTCGTCGGCTCCGGGCTCGAAGTTCTCGGCGCGCTTGAAGTACGGCAGCATGTCCTCGTACCCCCAGCCCTCGTTGCCCCGCTCGGCCCAGGTGTCGTAGTCGAGTTCGTTGCCCCGGATGTAGATCATCGCGTTGATCGAACTCGACCCGCCCAGCACCTTCCCGCGGGGCCAGTACAGCTCCCGGCCGTTCATCTCGGCCTGGGGCTCGGTGTAGTACTCCCAGTCCACGTCGCTTTTGAACAGCTCCCCGAACAGCGCGGGGACGTGGATCTCGTCTTTCTCGTCGGGCTGCCCGGCTTCCAGCAACAGGACGTCCGCGTCGCCGTCGGCCGAGAGGCGGTGTGCCATCGCGCAACCGGCCGATCCGGCACCGACAACGACGTAGTCGTGGGTGTGGGTGGTTCCCATGCCACCGTACAGGGATGAACAACTATTAAAGATGGATGGTACCAGTTGGCGAACCGACCGCAACCCGGGATCGCCCCCGCCGTGGAACCGGTCGCGGTCGTCGCCGAACCCCGGAAGTAATGGGGGAACGCTGCACTGTGTCCAGTATGGCCGAGGCGAGACAGCGAGCGGTCGTGGTGGGAGCGTCCTCCGGGATCGGCGAGGCGCTGGCGCGCGAACTCGCGGACGCGGGCTACGACGTGGGCCTGACAGCCCGCCGGCGGGAACTGCTGGAGGACCTCGGCCGGGTCCTCCCGACGAAGGCGTACGTCGCGCGCATGGACGTGACCGAGACCGAGGCGGCCCGCGAGAGCTTCCACGAGGTCTGTGACGCGATGGGCGGGGTCGACGTGGCCGTCCTCAGCGCCGGGATCGCCCCCGACAACCCCGACCTGGAGTGGGAACCCGAACGGGACACGATCGACACGAACGTCCGCGGGTTCGCCGCGCTCGCGACCGCCGCGATGGACCGCTTCGAGGAGCAGGGTCACGGTCACCTCGTCGGGATCTCCTCGGTCGCGGCCCGCTTTGGCAACGGCGAGTGGCCCGCCTACGGGGCCTCGAAGGCCTTCGTCTCGAACTACCTCGACGGGCTCCGCTACCGGGCCGGCCGACTGGACGCCGACGTGGACGTGACGACCATCGAACCCGGCTACGTCGACACCGAACTCGCGGGCGGCGACTTCTGGAAGGCCGACCGGGAGACCGCCGCCGCACAGATCCGCCGCGCCATCGAGAAGGAGCGCCGCCACGCGTTCGTCACGCGACGGTGGGTGCTGGTCGCGAAACTGATCGACTACATGCCCGACGTCGTGAAGCGTCGCCTGTTCCGCTGACCGGTCGCGCGCCGATTCCGCTCACTCCAGCGCGTACCCGATGTCCTCGGTGAGTTCGACCTCGCTCTTCCGGAAGGTGCCGGTCCCGCGGGCGAGTTCGTTGCCGTCGTCGTCGTACGCGACCGCACCCGCGATGAGCTGGCTGGGGTTGTCGTTCAGCACCTCGCCCTCGGCGGTGATCGTCCCCTCCGAGACCGGCCGCTCCAGATAGAGGTCGAAGTCGGTCGTCAGCACGAACACGTCCTCGACCAGCGAGTTGGCGGCGAAGAAGGCCGCGTCGTCGAGCGCCTTGAAGTAGATCGACCCGTGGACCGCGCCGAGGGCGTGGTGGTACTCCTCGTCGACAGGGATTTCGAGGGTGGCCTCGCCCTCCCGGATCGACAGCTCCCCGGGAACGTGGTCGTTGACGTTCGACCCGTGGTACATCGCTTCCAGTTTCCGGTAGTGGTCCGACATGGCCCGGCACAGGCGCGGCCGGGACAAAAACGGTCCGATCCGGCCGTCAGTCGGCCGCTCCAGCGCCGGTCTCGCCCATCTCGGCAGGGTTCCCCATCCCCTCTTTGACGCCGACGTGGACGAGCGCGAGGTTCACGGGGAAGGCCGCGAGATAGCCCAGCGAGAGCGACAGCGAGAGCGACAGCCAGAACAGGACGCTCGTGACGTGGGCGCTCGCGGCCAGCAACAGATCCGAGCCGACCGCGACGATCTCCATGACCGTGATCGAGGGCGTCTCGCTGTAGAGCGCGTCGACGACGGCCTCCCGGAACCCGACGCCCTCCTGCATCAGGGGACCCACCGTGAGCCCGAAGCCGAAGAGGTAGGCGAAGCCGAAGGTGACCGCGGCGACCCAGCCGACCGCCAGGCTCAGGATCGCCTGGGCGAGCAGGATGCCCGTGATCTCGCCGGCCCCACAGCCCGAGTAACAGTGCGCGGTCGAGCGCAACCCGCGCCGCCACAGCGAGTCCCGACTGATCTGGGTCCGGCCAGCGTACCAGTAGACCGCCAGCCCGAACGGCCCCGAGTACAGCACCACGAGCGTCCAGACTCCCTTCATGAGCGAGGGGAGCGCCCGGTTGCGTTCCCGGAGGTCCCACCATAGGACCGCGACCGCGACGGCGACGATGGCGGCCCACGCCGCCAGCAGTCGCGGGTCCGACAGGATCGGCGTCAGCAGTTGGCGTGCCGGTTCGAGCGCGCGTTCGATTCGCGTGAGCAGGCCCATGGATACCACCGTTTCCGAGATCGCGTCGACCGCACCGCGACCGCCCTGCCACCACGTTGTCGCCGGGGGCTTTCCGGCGTTGTGGCTGTGATTCCGAAGCCGATCGGCGGGAATCCCTGGGAAACCGAACCCGATCGCCGGTCAGGGCAGTTCCTCGCGCATCTGGGCCGCGTCGTCGCCGTCGTGGCCACAGAAGACGGCGGCGTCGGTCCGGCGCTGCAGGTCTTTCAGGAACTGCAAACTGTCGAACCAGTCGCGCTTGCTCCACATGAGTGCCCCGCCCATCGGCCGTTCGTCGTGGAAGTTCGCCCGGGTGTAGGCCTCGTCGCCGGCGAAGATGGCCGTCCCGAACCCGTCCAGGTCGAGTTTCGTCCCCAGCAGGCCGGGGGTGTGGCCCGGGAGGTGGAGCAGTTCCAGGTCCGCGACGAGTTCGGTGCGGTCGCGGTGGACGATCTCCCAGTTGAGGTCGTGGTCGAAGTCGCCGCGGACGTAGGCCGTCGACCCCTCGTCGGTCTCGGTGCTGTAGTAGGCGTACTTCAGCTCGGCCTCGTGGACGTAGATCGGCACGTCGGTGCCGGCGAAGTTGTGGAGGCCGCCGGCGTGGTCCAGGTGGAGGTGGGTCTGGACCACGGCGTCGATGTCCGCGAGACCGTAGCCCGCTTCCTCCAGCGCGTCGGGGAGGGCGTGGTCGTCGGCGTCGTAGTGCTCGAAGGCCTCGTACAGCGCGTCGGGCCAGTGGCCGTCGCCGGCCTCGGGGTGGGAGCCGGTGTCCCACAGCACCGTGGCCTCGGGGTGGTCGATCACCAGGTTGTACACCGGCCCCTCGCCCATCACCGTGTCGGGGTCGGGTTCGCTGGCGGTGCCGACCGAGAAGTTCTCGATGATGTGGTTCACGTCCGTCCGGAGATTCCCCCGGTCCAGCACCGTCACGCTCGCGTCTACCATGACCGTGGCTGTGAGCGCGGCGTGTTAAAATTTCGTCCCGCTTTCGGGCCTGTTTGGGAAACGCGTATTACGGTCCCCCACGAACCGACACCAGTTACCATGGCACGTGGCGACCGGCTCGACGCCTATCACTTCTACGAGGACGACTGGGACAGCTACGAGCAACTGCGCGAGGCCTTCGAGTGGGAGGTTCCGGAGCAGTTCAACATGGCCACCTACGTCTGTGACCGCTGGGCAACGGACCGGCGACGGGTGGCCCTGTTCGGCGAACGCGAGTCGCCGGGGGAGTCGTCGGCGCGAACCGACGCGACGGGCGTCCCCGCGGGCGACCGCGAGACCTACACCTTCTGGCAGTTTCGGAACGTCGCGAACCGGCTGGCGAACTACCTGCGCGCACGGGGCGTCGAGCGGGGCGACCGCGTCGGCGTGAACGCGCCCCAGCGCCCGGAGACGATGTTCGCACACGTCGCGATCTGGAAACTCGGCGCGGTCTCGGTGCCGCTGTCGACGCTGTTCGGCCCCGACGCCGTCGAGTACCGGCTGGACGACTGCGACGCCGTCGCCGCCGTGGTCGACGCCGCGAACCTCGACACCGTCCGGGAAGCTCGCGAGTCCCTGCCCGCGCTGGAGACCGTCGTGACCGTCGGCGACGCCGACCCGCGGGACGACGAGGTGGCCTTCGACGAGGCCGTCGCCGACCGGTCCCGGACCTTCGAGACGGTCGCGACCGGCGCCGAGGACGACGCCATCATCATCTACACGTCGGGGACGACCGGCGATCCGAAGGGGGTCCGCCACGCCCACCGGATGTTGCTGGGCCACCTCCCGCTTTTCCTCACGACGATGCTGAACGTGGACTCGCCCGAGGGCAGCGTGTTCTGGACGCCGGCCGAGTGGGCCTGGATCGCCTCGCTGTTCGACGTGGTGGTGCCCGCCCTCTACTACGGCCAGCCGGTCGTCGCCTACGACGGCGGTCAGTTCGATCCGGAGACGGCCTTCGAGGTGATCGAGCGGTACGGCGTCACGAACTTCTTCGCTCCCCCGACGGCCCTGCGGATGATGATGCAGGTCGAGGATACCGACCGGTTCGACGTGGCGACGCTCGACACGATCGCCAGCGGCGGCGAGTCGCTGGGTCAGAGCATCGTCGACTGGGCGGCCGACACGTTCGGCGGGACGACCGTCCACGAGGGGTACGGCCAGACCGAAGCGAACATGCTCGTCGGCGGCTGTACCGCCCTCACGGAGTTCCGCGAGGGCTACATCGGTCGGCCCGGCCCCGGCCACGAGGTGACCATCGTCGACCCCGACACCGCCGAGCCGACCGTCGACCGCGGCGAGGTCGGCGAGATCGCCCTCCGGTACGAGGGCAACCCGGTCTGTTTCAAGGAGTACTGGAACAAACCGGAGAAGACCGCGGGCAAGGTCCGGAACGGCTGGCTGCTCACCGAGGACCTCGGACTGCTGGACGAGGACGGCTACCTCAAGTTCAAGAGCCGGAAAGACGACGTGATCATCTCCGCGGGCTACCGCATCGGCCCGGAGGAGGTCGAGGACAGCGTCGCCGGCCACCCGGCCGCCGCCGACGCCGCCGTCATCGGCGTCCCCGACGACGAGCGCGGTCAGGTACCCAAGGCCTTCGTCGTCCTCGCCGACGGCCACGAACCGACCGACGAGACCCGCGAGTCGCTCCGCCAGCACGTCCGCGACCGGTTGGCCAAGTACGAGTACCCCCGCGAGATCGAGTTCGTCGACGACCTGCCCAAGACGGCGACGGGGAAGGTCAGACGTGCCTCGCTCCGCGACCGGGAGGGGCTGGACTAGCCCTCGTACCGCGTGAGCGGTTCGAGTTCCTCCTCGGGCACGTCCTCGAAGGCCTCCCGGGCGACGGTGCGCTTGTGGACCTCGTCGGCCCCGTCGACGATGCGGAACTGCCGGACGCTCTCGTAGAAGTCCGCGACGGGCAGGTCCTTGGCGATGCCGTTGCCGCCGAGGAACTGCAGCGCGGTGTCGATGGCCTCCTGGGTGGCGTTGGCGGTGAACACCTTCGCCATCGAGACCTCCACGCGGGCCTCGTGGCCGTCGGCGATCCGGTCGGCGGCCTGCCGGACGAGCGACCGCGCGGCCGCCAGCTGGGTCTCCTGCTCGGCGATGACCATCCGGGGGTGCTGTTTCTCGGCGAGTTTCTCGCCGAAGGCGTCGCGTTCGCTCATGTAGGCCTTGGTCACGTCCAGCGCCCGCTCGGCCATCCCGGAGTAGCGCATGCAGTGGGTCAGGCGGGCGGGGCCGAGCCGTTCCTGGACGTGCTGGAAGCCCTTGCCCTCCTCGCCCAGCAGGTGTTCCTCGGGGACGCGCACGTCGTTGTATTTGATCTCGGCGTGGCCCATCCCGTGAACCTCGCTCCCGACGTGGGGGATGTTCCGGACGACCTCGACGCCGTCGGCGTCCTTCGGGACGAGGAAGACGGAACAGCCCTCGTAGGGGTGGGCCTCCTGGTCCGTGCGGGCGAACACGAGCAACACGTCGGCCTTGATGCCCTTGCTGGTCCACCACTTGTGGCCGTTGATGACCCACTCGTCGCCGTCTTTCTCCGCGGTCGTCTTGAGCATCTTCGGGTCCGAACCGCCGCCCTGCATCGGCTCGGTCATCGAGAACCCCGACGCGATCTCGCCCTCGACGAGCGGCTTCAGGTACTCCTCTTTCTGCAACTCCGTGCCGTGCAGTTCCAGCAGGTGCATGTTCCCCTCGTCGGGGGCGTCGACCCGCATCGCGATCTGGCCCAGCGTCGACCGCCCGGCCTCCTCGAAGGTCGGGAGCACGTCCCGGAAGTCGTAGCCCATGCCGCCGTACTCTTCCTCGATCTGGGGCGCGTAGACGCCGTACTCGCGGGCCGCGTCCCGGAGTTCCGAGATCGTGCTGTCCGAGACCGACATCCCCCCGGACAGTTCCCGCTCTTTCGGGAGGACGACCTCTTCCATCAGGTCGTGGGCACGCGACGCCAGTTCCTCGGCCGCTTCGGAGTCGTTGAACGTGAGCATGTCCCGACGATTCCGCGGAACCACCATAAATCCCGCGCCGAGATCTCACAATGTTAGAATATCTGGCGAAAACGTCGCACGTTGTTAGAGCCATCTCCGCCCCGGCGGGCGGAACCGCTCCGGGGATCGGGTCGAGGCGTCGGGCGGGACCGCTGCGACGGCGAGGCGGCGACGCCTGGTAACCGATCTCACAGTAGCTCTCCGGAGCGTCCGGGGGTCCGTTTCGCCTGCCGTCGGGAGCAGGCAGGTGCCGACGGAGTCCGTCGGTTCTCGACCCGAAGCGAGCGGGTTCGGCCGGGGAGCGTCGTGCCCGGCCACAGTTCGCGGTCCGGCGTCCCCAGGGGGACGACTTATCCGGCCGATGGCCCAACACACGCCCATGGCAAGTGTACGGATCGGCTCGGCGTTCGGCATCCCGATTCGCCTGGGCGGATCGTTCCTGCTCGTTCTCCCGGTGCTGGTCTTCCTGATCGGATCACAGGTCGGCGCGACCGCGACGGTGCTGGCCGAGGCGCTCGGCACGACCATCGACGCGGGGGCGCTGACCGGCGGCTCCCTGCCCTGGGTTTTGGGACTCGCGGCCGCGCTCGGGCTGTTCGGCGGCGTGTTGATCCACGAGTTCGGTCACGCCCTCGTGGCCCAGCGGTACGGCGTCCACGTCGACTCGATCACCCTCTGGTTCCTCGGCGGGCTGGCCCAGCTGGAGGAGTTCCCCGAGGACTGGAAACAGGAGTTCACCATCGCCGTCGCCGGGCCGGTCGTCAGCGTCGGCGTCGGCGCGGTCTGTTACGCCGCCTTCCTCGCGCTCCCGGTCGGCCAGCCCGCCCCCCGGTTCGTCCTCGGCTACCTGGCCATCTTGAACGTCTTCCTGGCCGCGTTCAACCTGCTCCCCGGCTTCCCGATGGACGGCGGGCGCATCCTCCGGGCGGTGCTGTCGCGCAATCGCTCGCGGCTGGACGCCACGCGCATCGCCGCCGGCGTCGGGAAGGGCTTCGCCGTCCTGCTCGGCCTCGGTGGCATCCTGCTCGGCCAGCTGTTCTGGATCGCGATCGCCTTCTTCATCTACATCGGCGCGACCGGCGAGACCCGCCAGCTGGTCCTCGAAGCCGCCTTCGAGGGGCTGACCGTCGCCGACGTGATGACGCCGGCCGGCGACCTCTCGACGGTCGGGCCCGAGACCAGCGTCGCCGACCTCGTCGACCGGATGGTCACGGAGCGCCACACCGGCTACCCGGTCGTCACCGAGTCCGGCGACCTCCGGGGCATCGTCACCCTCTCCGACGTCCAGGGGGTCGACCAGGTCGAGCGCGACGCCGTCCGCGTCGAGGACGTGATGTCGACCGACCTGATGACCGTCTCCCCCGAGACCGACGCCGAGGAGGCCGTCTCGCGGATCCTCCGGGGGAGCGTCGGCCGCCTGCTGGTCGTCGACGGGACCGGCGACCTCGTGGGCCTGGTCTCCCGGACGGACCTGATGACTGTCTTCCAGATCCTCCAGGAGAGCCGGTCGGCCGCACTTGGCAAGTCGACGACGGAGTCGTCCCTCCGGCGGTAGCGGGCGGCCGCCCTCGCCCGCCCCGCGCCCGCAACCGAACAGTCATGTGGGTCGGGGTTCCAGAGGGGACAACGGCGAATCTCGATGTCCCGGCGCTACAACCCCTCACAGGTCACGGAGTACTGGCAACACGTCTGGGAGAACGCGGGGGTCTACGACTGCCCCGACGATCCCGCCGATCCCACCTACGTCCTCGGGATGTTCCCCTACACCTCCGGGGCGCTCCACATGGGCCACGTCCGCAACTACGCGATCACCGACGCCTACGCCCGCTACCGGCGGATGTGCGGCGACGACGTGCTCCACCCGATGGGATGGGACGCCTTCGGCCTCCCCGCGGAGAACGCCGCCTTCGAGCGCGACACCGACCCCGACTCGTGGACCCGCACCTGCATCGAGCGGATGCGCGACGAACTCGAACGGATGGGCTTTGGCTACGACTGGTCCCGGGAGATCACCACCTGCGATCCCGAGTACTACCGCTGGAACCAGTGGCTGTTCACCCGGTTCTACGAGGAGGGACTGGTCGACTACAAGGGGGCCGCCGTCAACTGGTGTCCCGACTGCGAGACGGTGCTGGCCGACGCACAGGTCAACGAACGCGACCGGGAACGCGACGACGGCACCACGGAGTCCGTCGAGGTCTGCTGGCGCTGTGAGACGCCCGTGGGCCGGCGGGAACTCGACCAGTGGTTCTTCACGATCACCGACTACGCCGCCGAACTCCACGCCGGGCTGGACGACCTGGAGGGCTGGCCCGAGGGCGTCCGCGACATCCAGCGCAACTGGATCGGCCGCCAGGAGGGTGCCCGCGTCACCTTCGAGGTGGACGGGGCCGCCGTCGACGGCGAGCCGGTCGACGTGTTCACTACCCGCCTCGACACGGTCTTCGGCGCGACCTACCTCGCGCTCTCGCCGGGCCACGACCTCGCCGAGGCGGCCGCAGCCGAGGACGACGCCGTCGCCGAGTACGTCGACTCGGCTCGGGCGGCCGATCCCGGCGAGGCCGGCATGTCCGGCGTCGAGACGGACCTGACCGCGACTCACCCGCTGACCGGCGAGGACCTGCCGGTCTACGTCGCGGCCTACGTGCTGGACGACGTGGGCACGGGCGCGGTCATGGGCGTGCCCGCGCACAACGAGCGCGACCACGCCTTCGCCGCCGCACAGGACCTCCCCGTCCGGCAGGTGATCGAACCCGTCGGCGACGACGAGACCGACCTGCCCGCGGAACCGTACACCGGGGACGGGATGCTCACCGACAGCGGCGAGTACGACGGGCTGGCCAGTTCCGCCGCCCGCGAGCAACTGCTGGCCCACGACGCCGTCGAGAGCGACGTGACCTACCGGCTCCGGGACTGGCTCATCTCCCGCCAGCGCTACTGGGGGACGCCCATCCCCATCGTCCACTGCGAGGAGTGTGGCCCCGTCCCGGTCCCCGAGGAGGAGTTGCCCGTCGAACTCCCCGAGTACGTCCAGACGACGGGCAACCCCCTCGCGGAGAACGACGAGTTCGTCGAGACGACCTGTCCGGAGTGTGGCGGCCCCGCCGAGCGCGAGACCGACACGATGGACACCTTCGTCGACTCCTCGTGGTACTTCCTGCGGTACCTCTCGCCCGATCTGGACGAGGCCCCATTCGACTCCGAGACGGCCGACGAGTGGCTCCCCGTCGACGTGTACGTCGGCGGCGAGGAACACGCCATCCTCCACTTGCTGTACATCCGGTTTTTCACGCGGGCGCTGGCCGACCTGGGCCTGCTCGACGCCCGCGAACCCGTCGAGCGACTGGTCAACCAGGGCACGGTCCTCAAGGACGGCGAGAAGATGTCCAAATCGAAGGGCAACGCCATCTCGCCCCACGAGTACGGCGCGGAGACGACCCGCCTGTTCGTCCTCTCGGCGGCCCACCCGAGCCAGGACTTCGAGTGGACGGTCAAAGACGTCAAGAGTGCCTACGAGTTCCAGCAGGACCTGTACGCGATGGTCGCGGAGTTCTCGCAGGGGGAAATCGAGACCCGGACCGAGAGCGAACCGCACGACGCCTACCTGGAACGCGAGATCGACCGGACGATCGCGGCGGTCACCACGGAGTACGACCGTTTCCGGTTCCACCAGGTCGTCGGCGAACTCCGGCGGTTCGCCCGCCTGCTCCGGCGGTACCGGGACTACGAGTCGCCGTATCGGTACGCCTACAGCCGCGCGCTCCGGGCGCTCGCGGCCATGGTCGCGCCCATCGCGCCGTACCTGGGCGAGGAGCTGTGGCACCTGCTCGGCGAGGAGGGGCTGGCCGCGGGTGCCGACTGGCCGACCCCGCTCCACGATGTCGACGACTTCCGGATCGAGCGGGAACTCGTCCGGAACACGCTCGACGACGTGCGCGAGATCACGGACGTGGTCGACATCGACGACCCCGACGAGATCGAGATCGTCGTCGCCCAGGACTGGAAGTACCGGGCCTACGAACTGGCCCGCGCGCTCGGGCGCGGCGAGACCGGGGACGGAGCGAGCGGTGGGGCCGCGAGCCACGCGGTCGACGGCGACACGGCCGTCGTCGGACAGGTGATGGACGACGAGCGGGTCGGCGACCACGGCGAGGCCGCGGCCGACTTCGCCGCGTCGCTGAGCGAGCGCAGTGCCGAACTCGAACCGGCGATGGAACCGGATCACGAGCGGGAGATCCTGGAACGGGCGGCCTGGCTCTTCGAGGACGAGTTCGGGGCCGCGGTCACGGTCCGGCAGGCGGAAGACGGCGACGACCTCGCGCCGAAAGCCGAACCCAACCGGCCGGCCCTCCACATCGACTGACCCGTCGCCCCCGTCCCGCGGCGGTTCCGGACCGTTTCACCGCGCAGTACGACACGACGCTTTTTGGTCGCGGCTCCGCTATCCCGGACAGGTCCCGCGATGTCGGACGTTCGCTTCCGCCGAGCCAGACCCGAGGACGCCGAGGAGATCCTCTCGATCAAGCGGGCCGCGATCGAGGACCTCGAACACTGGCAGTACAGTCCCGAACAGGTCGACGCCTGGAAACCGAAGGACAGCTACCGCGACACGTTCGAGGAGGCCATCGACGACGACCGCTTCGTCGTCCACGTGGGGGAACGCGACGGACGGATCCTCGGCTACGGGGCGTTGAACGTCCCCGACGAGCGCATCGACGCCGTCTACGTCCACCCCGACCACCACGGCCACGGCGTCGCGACCGCGCTGGTCAAGCAACTCGAACTCTCCGCGCAGTTCCAGGGCATCGAGACCATCGACATCGTCGCCGCACGCAACGCCGTCCCCTTCTACGAGTCGGTCGGTTACTGGCAACTCGACGACGAGGTGACCACCATCGACGACGTCTCCGTCGAGTTCGTCCGGATGCGCAAACACGTCGCCGACGCGGAACCGCTGGACGCAGACCGGGACCCCACCGACACCCCCGACCGCCACGGCGAGACCGACGAGGACGACCCCGTCGAGGGCCCCGCAGTTCCCGAGTTCCCCGACCGCGACGCCCCCGACTGGTTCCGACTGGAGGAGTGGCTCGACGCCGACGCCACCGACGTGGACGAACTGTTCGAGTCCACCGAGGACGCGGACGACTAACCTTTTCTTCGACTGGAGTCTATATCTCCGTCGACCGGCTCGTGTCTCCCGTTCGTGCAATCGAAACGAAGGGGTGTTGAACGACGGTGATCGGTGACCGCCGGACGGGCGTCGTCACCCATCGACGGCCGACGCGAACACGTCGTCGTGGAGGCGGTCGGCGACGGTGTCGGTGAGCGTCCGGAGGTTGACGGCGTCCTCGCGGTTGTACGACACCAGCCGTTCGAGTGCGCCGTCCCGGCCCCGCTGGTGTTCCTTCCAGAGGCGGACGGCGTCCTCCCCGGAGATGTCCGGCCGGTCGCGCTCGACCCCGATCTCCCGTTCCACCTGCTTGAGCCCGCCCGTGAGGCCGAGTCGCCTGCACGGATACAGCAGGTCGAGGTGGGGCTGGTCGAGCGAGAGGTCGAACGAGGTCTCGAGGAAGGGCACGTCGAAGCGTTTCCCGTTGAAGGTCACGAGCATGGCGGCGTCGGAAAACTGCGCCCGCAGGGCGTCGACGGTGAGGTCGTCGCCCCGAACCAGCGTGGTGGTCTCGCCGCCCTGGTGGAAACTCACTGTCGTCACCCGATCGCGCTCCTGGGAGAGGCCGGTCGTCTCGATGTCGAAGAAGCAGGCCTCGTCGCGGAAGTTCCCGTAGATGCGCCACTGCTCGCCGCTGGGGAACTGCTCGCCGAAGTAGCGGGCGTCGCCGTCGTCCAGTCGGTCGCGCGCGGTGTCGATGAACGACCGGACGCGGTCGGCGGTCGTGTCGCCGACGACCGACCCGTCGAACTCGTCCCAGCGGGTGACGCCGGCCTCCCAGAGCCGGCGCTCGGTCGTCTCGCCCACGCCCCGGACCGGGATGAAACTGTTCTCGATTCGCACACCGACAGAGGTGTGGTCGGCGGACAAAACGCTGTCGCCTGCCGCCGCCGGAGACGATTTATGTCCCTCGGGTTCGCATTCGGAACCATGACCACCTTCCTCGTCGCCACTGCGTCGGTCCACACGACCGCAGCCGCCTGCGACTACCTCGGCGACCGCGCCACCGCCGAGGACACCGTGATCGTCGTCAGCGTCACCGAACCCGAAGACGATCCCCGCGACGCCGGGGGACCTGCGGACTCCCGAGCCCCGTCTCGCGACGCTCGACGGGATGCGGGCGACGCCACCAACGTCGCCCGCACGCGGCTCGTCGAGCCGGCCGTGGAGACGGTCACCGAGACGGGTCGCCCGAGCGAGGTGATCCAGTCGCTGGCCGCCGAGCGCGACGCCGACGAGGTGCTGATCGGGGCACGCCGGGGCGATCCCGACGCCGCGCCCGGACTGGGCGGGACCGCCGCCGACCTGCTGGTGAGTCTGGACGTGCCCGTCGTCGTGGTCCCGCTCCCCGACCTCGACTGAGACCCCTCTTCTTTTCACCGAGGCCAGCACACGGGGGTGTATGTCCGGCTCTGAACTCGCGGCCCAGGTCGGGGAGGCGCTGGCCGTCGACGCCGAGGCGTTCCAGACGCGCGCCGAGGAGGAGGCCGAGGAACTGATCGAGGAGGTCTACGACGGGACCTTCGACAACTCCCAGGCCATCATCGGGTTGGAGCAGGAGCTGTACGCCGTCGACGACCGTACCGACGCACTCAGGCGGGTCCCCCGCCAGCTACTGGACCGCATCGGCTTCGAGAAGGAACTCGGCCTGCACAACGCCGAACTCCAGACCTCGCCCGCGCCGCTGTCCCGCTACGGCCTGAAACAGCAGGAGGCGGAACTCCAGGCCCACATCGACGCCGCCGAGGCGGCCGTCGGCCGCGAGAACATCCAGCTCGTCGCAGACGGCATGTGGACCGTCCCGCCCAACGGCGAGACGGCGACGAGTTACCTCTGTGACAGCATCGAGGCCGACGGCATCAGGATCGCGACCAACATGTCCGACGCCGTCCGGTACCACACGATGGCCAACACCGACTACTCCTCCGGCCTGCGGATCGACGCCCCCCACGTCACGCTGGAGACCGACACCGTGATGCCCGAGAGCCTCATCACCTCCATCCAGCCCCACTACCAGGTCCCCCACGCCCCCGACCTCCCCGAGCACTTCGCCTACGCCCTGCGAGTCGCCGGCCCCCTCGCGGCCCTCGGTGCCAACTCTCCCTTTTTCCCGCCGGAGATGTACGACGACGTGCCCGCCGGACAGATCCTGGCCGACGCCTGGATGGAGAACCGCATCACCGTCTTCGAGGACGTGTTGAATCCCCCGACCGGCGAGGGCGACCCCAAGGTCTCGTTCCCGCCGGACTTCGAGACCGTCGAGGATGCCATCCACGACATCGCACAGGACCGCACCATCGTCCCGATGGACGTGCCCGACGGCCAGCGGTTCGACGACCGCTTCCGGCACTTCCGACACAAGCACGGCTCCTACTGGCGGTGGGTCCGCCCGGTCTTCGACGGTGCCTCCCGGTCGGCGGCCAACGCCCGCATCGAGTTCCGCCCGCTGGCCGCCCAGCCCACGATCCGGGACGCCGTCGCCTTCCAGGCGGTTTTCGCCGGCCTCATGGAGAGTCTGCCCCGTCGGGAACACCCCGTCCGCAACCTGGACTGGCAGACCGCGAAGGCCAACTTCTACGCCGCCGTCTGTGACGGCCTGGAGGCGGAGTTCACCTGGCTCACCGCCGACGCCTCCGAGACCGACGCCGTCGACGAGATCTACGGCGAGATCTTCGAGTACGCCCGCGACGGCCTCGAACTCCGCGGGCTCTCGACCGAGGAAGCCCGCCGGTACATCCGCCCGCTTCGGGAACGCGTCGACCGCCGGACCACGCCGGCCCGCTGGAAACACGGGCTCGTCGAGCGTCAGGTCGAGCGCGGCGTTCCACTGACGGAGGCCATCTGGGGCATGCAGGCCCGCTACGTCGAAAAACAGACCGAGACGCTCGTCGAAGGTACCTTCGCCGACTGGTTAGAGGGCTAATCCGGCCCCCGATCAGCGCCGCGACAACACCACCAGCCCGAGCGCCCCGGCGAGGACCAACAGCGCGTCCCCGGCGTCCGGAATCGCAACGAGAGGGTCACCGAACAATCCGACTACCATCGCCGCCAGCGCGACCGTCCCGGGAACCGGCCGTTCCCGTACCGCCCTTACCAGTACTCGCAACGACCAGTAGACCCCTTCCAACTGCCCCGTGACCCACGCCACCACCGACCGGCTCCCGTCCGGGTTCTCGGCCGGCTCCAGCGCCGACAGGTCCTCGCGGGGCAGGGTGACGACGGTGCCGGTGTGGCGACGCGTCCCGTCGCCGTCGGCCACTCGCAGGAGCGTGCGGGTTTCCTCGTCCGCCCCGACGACGCGGTAGACGCCCGGTTCGAGCACGTCGCCGGTGGATCGGACGTGATCGTAAACGCCGGGATCGACCGCGGCACGCGCCGTCATCGCGTTCCGACCGCCGACTCGACGTACTCGACCGCCGCGGCCGCCGACTCGACCGCCTCGACGCCCGCGACGTCGTGGGTGTCCAGACCCGCGACCGGGCGGTCGAAATCCAGCGCGTGGCCGATCTCCGAGAGCGTCCCCGTCGAGCCGTCGACGGCGATCGCCGCGTCGCCGTTCAACACGACGAGGGCGTTCCGGGCGTTGCCCATGCCCGTCGCGATGGCGGTGTCGACGTACTCGTTGGCCGCCGCCCGATCCGGGCCGGGGACGATCCCGATGGTGTGTCCGCCCGCGTCCCGTGCGCCCGCACAGACGGCTTCCATCACGCCGCCGAGGCCGCCACAGACGACCGTGTGATCCCGTTCCGCGAGTTCGCGCCCGACGTCTCGGGCGGTCTCCGCGGTCGCGGCGTCGATCACGCCGCCGCCGATCACGCTGACCCGCACGCCGTCACCACTCCATGCCGCCGTTGACGGCCAGCACCTGCCCCGTCATGTAACTGGACTCGGCACTCGAGAGGAAGCGAACGATGCCGGCGATGTCGTCGACCTCGGCGAACCGGTTCAGCGGAATCCGATCGAGGATCTTCTGTTGGACGCGCTCGGGCACGTCTTCGAGCATGTCGGTCTTCACGAACCCGGGCGCGACGCAGTTGGCCGTCGAGCCCGTCGAGGCCAGTTCCAGCGCCAGCGTCCGGGTGAAGCCGAACAGACCCGATTTCGTGGTCGCGTAGTTGGCCTGCCCGTAGTTGCCCTGCTGGCCGACGACCGAGGAGATGTTGATCAGCCGGCCCTGATCGGAGGACTTGATGTCCTCGAACAGGCAGTGCGTGCAGTTGAACACGCCGCCGAGGTTCACGTCGACGACACGCTCCCAGTCCTCCTTGGTCATCTTCTCGAACTTCTTGTCGATGGTGATGCCGGCGTTGTTCACCAGCACGTCCACCGGTCCGAAGGCGTCGTGGACTCGCTCGCACATCGCTTCCACGTCCTCGTAGTCGGCCACGTCACCCTGCACGGCGATGGCCGTCCCGCCCTCGTCCTCGATGGCGTCGACGACCTCGCTCGCCGCCGCCTCCGAGGTACGGTAGTTGACGACGACCTCCGCGCCGTGGCGTCCGAGTTCCTCCGCGATACCGCGGCCGATGCCGCGCGAGCTTCCGGTAACGAGACAGGTCTGTCCGTCGAGCATACCCTCTCTTCGAGCGCCGTGATAAAAAGGATGGCCGCATGCGCTCGGCGGCGGTTGCCGTCGTGGGAATCAGGCGATCTGGTCGATCCAGTCCTGCGCGCGCGACTCCGAGACCTCGGCGGCCTCGGCGACGGTGGCGGCGTCGGCCGCGGCCAGGTCGGCGGTCGTCTCGATGCCGGCGGCTTCGAGCCGTTCCGTGTAGGTCGGGCCGATACCGTCGACCGTGTCGACGCTGTCGGCGTCCTCGTCGTCGGCCGGCGGCTCTTCCTCGGTCTCGGGTTCCGCTTCCGTCTCGTCGCCCTCGTCGCCGATCTCGATCTCCGTGGCGTCCTCGATCTCGGCGGCGTCGGTCTGCTCGTGGAACCACTCGGCGGCGCGAGGCCAGACGTCCTCGTGGGACGACCCCGAGACCGACAGGCCGATGTGGCCGGTCGGGTACTCGATGGTCTCGATGTCGTCGGAGCCGACCACGTCGTTGAACGGCTTGCTCGCGGCCGCCGGAATGAGGTGGTCGTACTCGCCCATGAGCTGGAGCAGGGGCATGTCGATGTTCGAGACGTCGACGTGTTTCCCGTCCAGATACAGCTCGTTCTCGTAGAGCTTGTTGTCCTGGTAGATGTCGCTCAGGAACTGCTCGTAGGCCGCGCCGGCGAGGTCGATCCCCTCGTCGAGCCACCGCTCCATCCGGGCGAAGTTCTCGACGAAGTCCTCGTTCTCGAGGTTGTCGTACAGCCGGACGTACTTCGAGACGAAGTTGTCGACGGGATCCATCAGGGCAAAGCCCACGTCGAGCATCGTCGACGGGACGTTGCCGAAGGCATCGGTCACGTCCTCGGGGTCGTAGTACTCGTCGCTCCCCCACTCCTCTAGGACGCCGCCGGTGTCGTCGAAGTAGAGGCCGGCGGCCATCAGGGCCATGGCGTTGACCTTCTCGGGGTGGAGCGCGGCGTACATCGCCGTCATGGTGCCGCCCATGCAGTACCCGAGGACGTTGATCTGCTCGTTGTCGGACCGCTCGGCGACCTCCTCGACGCAGTTGTGGATGTACCGGTTGACGTAGTCGTCCAGCGTGAGGAACTGGTCCATCCGGGAGGGCTCGTTCCAGTCGATGAGGTACACGTCGTGGCCCGCTTCGAGCAGGCGACGCACGACCGACCGCTCGGGCTGGAGGTCGAGGATGTACGGCTTGTTGATCAGCGCGTACACGATGAGGATCGGCACGTCGCACTGTTCGTCCTCGGGCACCTCGATGCCGGCCTCCTCGGGCTTGTAGTGGAGCAGTTCGAGCTTGTTCTCGGTGTAGACGACCTCGCTGGGGGTCTGGCCGACGTCGATCTTCGCCAGCGGGCCGGCCCGCTCGGGCGCGACCTCGGCCTTCTCTAGGCCTTCGGTCAGCATCTCGAACCCCTGTCGCTGGGCGTCCAGTGCGTTCCTGAAGGGGTTGATCATAGTTGTTCCAGGATCTCGTCGAGTTTCTGTTCGACGGCGTGCTGGCGTCGCTCCAGCTCGACCAGCCGCTCGCCGACCTCCATCACGTCGTCCCGTGTCGGCAGGCCCATCTGCTGGATGGTGTCCTGCGTGACCTCGTCGGCCTCCTCCTGCATGTCCATCATCGCCTCGACCAGCTGGCCGTTGGCGGCGGCGAAGGCGGACGTGCTCATGACCTCCTTGAAGGCCTCGTTGGCCGACTGGAGCCAGATGTCCCGCAGCTCCGAGGGGTCGACGTCCTCGCCCTGTGCCGCCTCGGTCGTGCGCTCGAACATCTTCTCCGAGGCGTCCATCCAGACCTCGTAGGCCTGGTTGTACCCCTCGAAGCCCTCCGCGAGCTCCTCTTCCTCGGGCATCGAGCCCTCGACGGCGTCGGCCCACGACTCCATGAAGGCCGCCTGGGCCTTCATGTTCTGTTCCACGGAGTCGGCCACCGCGTCGTTCATCTCCTCTACCATCTCGTTCCAGTCGTCCATCGGATCGTTAGTTGTATCGCTCATGGTGTATCGTTTGTCGCCGACGACAAAAATCGGGTTGGTCGTTCGCGGCCGATCAGGCCTCGAGCTGCTCGGCGGCCTGCTCCTGCACTTCCTGAACCTGGTCCTGAACCTGCTCGACCTGTTCCTGCATCTGTTCGAGCTGATCCTCGACCTGTTCGGCGGCTTCGACGGACTGGCCTTCGAGGTCCTCGTGGGCCTCCAGGACCATCTCGATCTGCTCGTCCATCGCCTCGAGGTAGTCCGCGGTCAGCTCGTCGTAGGCGTCGAGCCCGTCACGGGTCTCGGCCTCGATGTTGTCGAACAGTTCGGTGTGGTTCTCGAGCAGGAACTCGAACTGCTCGTCGACGGCCTCGCGGATCTCCTCGACGGAGCCGGCCGCGCCGGGGACCGTGCTCTCGACGGTGTCGAGGTAACTGTGGAAGGCGGTCTTCGACAGCTCGACGGTGCGGCGCTGGGCCGACGCCTGGCTGTCGAGGGTGTCGACGAACGCTTCGCCGACACTCTGCTGGAACTCGACGCCCTGCTCGACGGCGTTCTGTCCCTGTTTGATCGCCTGGCGCTGCATCTCGAACGTCGTGCTGATGGGGGTGGTGTATTCTGTCATAGTGGGTTCACTCCTGGGAACGCTTGCGCTTGACCGGCACCACGACAGTCTGGACGATGTCGCCCTCCTCGATGTCGAGCGCCTCGCGCTCGGCGTCGGGAATGCTGATGCGTCCGCCGCTCTGGACGCGGGTCTTGAACGTCGCCATCTGGCTCATCGCGCCCAACTGGGGGACGCCAACGCCCGACGTGCTGGCACCGAGCAGCTGTTGGATGAACTCCTGTTGCTGCTCCATCGCCTGCTCGCTGGCCTGCTGGAACCCCTTCATCATCGAGGGGGGCCACATCGAACCGTCCTGACTGTCGTGTTGCTCGGTCATCCCTTCACCCCTCTCTACGCCACTCGACACCATAAGGGTTATGGTTCTCACCACTCTTCACCATTCACTGGCAACAAATGGTAGAGACAGGGGCCCCGGGGACCGGCGACCGGTCCTCAGCGACCACGGCGAACGCCCACGAAGAGTCCGGAGCGGCCCGCAGACACCGCTCCAGGCCTGGCGAGTCATGTGAACCACCACGCTTTAATACAGCCACTCCTAACAACTGGTGCCAATGAGCTCCAATCCGCACCGGAGCGCGTTGCTGGACACGTGGACGGCCACTTCGTCGCACGTTTTCAACAGCGTTCTGGAAGCCAACAGAGCGGCCTTCGCAGCCTTCGGTGTCAACTCCGAGGACGACGCCGACGAGGACCCGACGCTGCCGCCGCGGGACCGGATCGAGCCCGACGAAGACCTGCCCGAGTGGTCCATCGAGCGAACTGAGGACGACCGGACCGAACTCGGCGTCGGGGACCGCATCCGGTTCACCAAGACCATCTCCGAGGAGGACGTGACGAACTTCGCCGCCGCCAGCGGCGACACCAATCCGCTCCACCTCGACGACGAGTACGCCTCGGAGACCCGCTTCCGGGGCCGTATCGCCCATGGCACGCTCGTGGGCGGCCTCATCAGCGCCGCGCTGGCCCGCGTGCCCGGGCTCGTGGTCTACCTCTCGCAGGATCTGGAGTTCCACAACCCGGTCCGCATCGGCGATCGGCTCACCGCCGAGATCGAGATCGTCGAGGACCTGGGCAACGACCAGTTCCGTCTCTCCACGCAGGTCAAGCAGGGCGAGGAAGTCGTCATCGACGGTGAGGCGGTCATCCTGGTCGACGAACAGCCCGACGACGAACAGTCGGAGTAACCACAGCACGCGCTCCGCCGTCCGCCCGACTGCGGAAGGACCGTTTTCTCGCTGTCGGTCGCACTCCGGAGACAGCCCTACGTCGACTGGGCGATGGCCTGATCGAGGTCGGCCTTGATGTCCTCGACGCCCTCCAGCCCCACGGAGAGGCGGATCATGTCGTCGGTGACGCCGGCGGCCTCCTGTTCCTCGTCGGTGAGTTGCTGGTGGGTCGTGCTGGCAGGGTGGATGATCAGCGTCTTGGCGTCGCCGACGTTGGCCAGCAGGCTGGCGACCTCGGTCGACTCGACGGTGCCGCGAGCGGCCTCGTAGCCCCGTTCCAGCCCGAAGGTGATCATGCCGCCGTAGCCGCCGTCGAGGTACTCGCTGGCGTTGTCGTGGGTCTCGTGGTCCGCCAGCCCGGGATAGGTGACCCAGGAGACTTCGGGGTGGTCCTGCAGGAACTCGGCGACGGCCATCGCGTTCTCGCAGTGGGCACTCATCCGCTGGGGCAGGGTCTCGACGCCCTGGAGGGTCTGCCAGGCGTCGAAGGGGGACTGCTGGTTGCCCAGGTCACGCAGGCCCCGCGCGATGGCGGTGTAGGTGAAGGCCTGCTCGCCCATCGCCTCGGCGAAGTTGACGCCGTGGTAGGCGGGGTTGTCCTTGGCGATCTCGGGGTAGTCCTCGGCGTGGGCCTGCCAGTCGAAGTTGCCCCCGTCGACGACGACGCCGCCGACGGTCGTGCCGTGGCCGTGGATCCACTTCGTCGTCGAGTTCCAGACGAGGTTCGCGCCGTGTTCGATGGGATTGCACAGGTACGGCGTCGCGAACGTGTTGTCCACGAACAGCGGGATGCCGTGGTCGTCGGCGATCTCGGCCAGGCGGTCGAAGTCGGGCGTCACCAGCGCCGGGTTGCCGATGGTCTCGCAGTGGATGTACTTCGTGTCCTCGTCGATGGCCTCCTCGTAGGCCTCGTAATCGAGGGTGTCGACGAACCGGGCCTCGACGCCTTTCCTCGGGAGCGTGTGCGTGTAGTAGGTGTAGGTCCCGCCGTACAGCGAGGAGGCGGTGACGATGTTGTCGCCTGGTCCCGCCAGCACGAAGTCGGTGAGGTTCAGCGCGCCCATCCCGGACGCGGTGGCGACAGCGCCGACGCCGCCCTCCAGCGCGGCGAGGCGCTCCTGGAGGGTCTCGACGGTCGGGTTCATCAGCCGCGAGTAGATGTAGCCCGGCTTCGCCAGCGCGAACTGGTCGGCGGCGTCCTCGGCGTCCTCGAAGACGTAGCTCGTCGTCTGGTAGATCGGCGGCGCCCGCGCGCCCGTCGCCGGGTCCGGCTCTTCCTGTCCCACGTGGAGCGACTGCGTCTCGATCTGGTCGTCGTCGTCTGACATGAGGGGCCCGTTCACGCGCCCCGGAGAAATAGCTGTCCACTCGCCGATGAGGGATCCCGAACGGGTTCGCCGATGGAACGACACCCCAGTGTGGATGGCTTCATATTGGCCGGACGAGACGTTTCGCTCGATGCGTGATCGTGTCGGTCGGAGCGGGCGCGTCGTGCTGGAGCGACTCGGCGACAGTCCGCTGGCCGTCGCCGGTTTCGTCGCCGCCGTCGGGGGTGCCACGGTCGTCCTCGCGGCGGCCGGCGCGAAAAGCGGGGCCGCGCCGACGGATCCGGCGGCCGCGGCGACGGTACTCGCGGCCGTCCCCGGGGTCGCGGTCGCACGCCCGGCCTACGTCGCGGCGTTTCTCGTCGGCGTGGTCGCGGCCGTCTACGCGCGGTGAGCAGGCACCGCCGGGTCAGGAGAACAGGCTCGTGTGGACGGGCGCGAACTGGCTCTCCGCCTCCTCGTCCTCGGCGGTGTCGGTGACGGCCTTCCCGTCGATCCCCTCGGCGAGGAAGTCCGCGAGGGGCGGGCCGACCTTCTCGGGTTCGACGAGGAAGGCGTCGTGACCGTGGTCGGACTCGACGACGTGGTGGGCGACCGGCGTGCCGACCTCGCGGAAGGCCTCGGCGACCCGCTCGGACTGCTCGGTCGTGAAGTGCCAGTCGCCGGTGAAGGACATCAGCAGGGCCTCGCCCTCGAAGGCGCTGAGGGCGTCGGCGTCGTCCTCGAAGCCGGCGGCGAGGTCGTAGTTGTCCATCGACCGGGTGAGATACAGGTAGGCGTTTGCGTCGAAGCGCTCGACGAACTTCTCGGCCTGGTAGTCGAGATAGGACTCCACGTCCCGGTAGGGGAAGAACGTGCCCGCGGGGTCGACGGGGAAGGTCCGCATGGCGTCCCGGCCCGCCGCGCGGCGGCCGAACTTCTGTTCCATCGAGGCCTTCGAGAGGTACATGACGTGGCCGATCTGGCGGGCCAGGGCCAGGCCGTCGGTCGGTTCGGCGTCGGTGCCGTAGTACTCGCCGCCCTGCCAGTCGTCGTCGGTGGTGATGGCGCGGCGGGCGATGGCGTCCAGCGCGAGACACTGCGGGTCCAGCCGGGCGGCCGCGGCGATGGGCACCACGCGCTCGACGTGGTCGGGGTGGCGTTTCGCCCAGTCCAGGGCGTTCATGCCGCCGACGCTGCCGCCGACGACGGCGTGGAGCGCGGGGATCCCGAGTTCGTCGAGCAGGCGGCGCTGGGCCTCGGTCCAGTCCCCGACGGTGACGGCGGGGAAGTCGGTGCCGTAGGGCTCGCCGGTCTCGGGGTTCTCGCTGGCGGGGCCGGTCGAGCCGTAACAGGACCCGGGGACGTTGGCACAGACCACGTAGTACTCCGTGGTGTCGACGGCCTTGCCGGGGCCGACGATGTCGTCCCACCAGGCCCGTGCCTGGCCGCTCGTGTCCTCGCCGGTGCGGTGGCCGGCGACGTGGGCGCTCCCGGTCAGGGCGTGACAGATCAGCACCGCGTTCTCGCCGGTGAACTCGCCGTAGGCCTCGTAGGCGATCTCGAGGTCGGGGATCGACTCCCCGCACTCGAACTCGAACTCGCCGACCGAGACCGTGTCGCGTTCGATCTCCATGTCAGGTCGCCACCTCGATAGCCTGGTCCAGGTCCGCCTTGATGTCTTCGACGTCCTCGATGCCGACCGACAGGCGCAGGAGGTCGGGCGTGACGCCGCTGGCGCGCTGTTCCTCCTCGCTCAACTGGGCGTGGGTCGTGCTGGCGGGGTGGACGACGAGCGTCTTCGCGTCGCCGACGTTGGCGAGGAACTGTCCGAGATCCATCTCCTCGCAGACGTTCCGGCCGGCCTCGTAGCCGCCCGCCAGGCCGAACGCGATCATGCCGCCGTAGCCGCCGTCGAGGTACTCGCTGGCGTTGTCGTGGGTCTCGTGGTCCGCCAGCCCGGGATAGGTGACCCACGCCACCTCGGGGTGATCCTGCAGGAACTCGGCGACGGTCATCGCGTTCTCGCAGTGCCGTTCCATCCGGAGCGCGAGCGTCTCCGACCCCTGGAGGGTCTGCCAGGCGTCGAAGGGTTTCTGGCCGTCGCCCAGCACCCGGAGCGCGCGGTAGCGGGCGGCGGCGGCGAACGCGTTGTCGCCGAAGTGGTCGCTGAACGTCGTGCCGTCGAAGGCGGGGTTCGGGCCGCCGATCTCGGGGTACTTCTCGGGGAACTCGCCCCAGGGGAAGGAGCCGCCGTCGACGAGGACGCCGCCGACGGTGGTCCCCGACCCGTGGATCCACTTCGTGGTCGACTCCCAGACGATGTCCACGCCGTGATCGAGGGGGTTACAGAGCGCGGGCGTCCCGAAGGTGTTGTCGACGAACAGCGGCACGCCGTTGGCCTCGCAGACGGCCGCCAGTTCCTCGAAGTCCGGCGTCACCAGCGACGGGTTGCCGATGGTCTCGCAGTGGACGTACGCGGTCGAGTCGTCGATGGCGTCGTCGTAGGCGGCGTAGTCCAGCGTGTCGACGAACCGGGCCTCGATCCCGCGGCGGCGGGCGTTGTGGGAGAGGTAGGTGTGAGTCCCGCCGTAGATGGAGGAGGCAGAGACCACGTTGTCGCCGGCCTCGGCCAGCACGGACGTGGCCGCGTCCAGCGCCGCCATGCCGGCACCCGTGGCGACCGCGTCGACGCCGTTCTCCAGCGACGCGAGCCGCTCCTCCAGCGTCCGGACCGTCGGGTTGTGAAAGCGTGAGTAGATGTTGCCATCACCCTCCAGCGCGAACAGGTCCGCCGCGTGGTCCGCGTCCTCGAAGACGTAAGAAGTCGTCTGGTAGATCGGCGGCGCGCGCGCCCCCGTCGCCGGGTCCGGCTCCTCCTGCCCGGCGTGGACACACCGCGTCCCGAACCGTCGCGTGTCGTCGCTCATGTATCACACTCATATATCTCAAGACATCTATAACCGAGAGTTACGGCAAATATTTCTGTGGATGTCAGTATCACACGCGGAGTGGGCGTCGGCTTCCGTCGGCGTGGCCGTCGCGGTACCCGTCGAGTTCGTCGAGCCGTTCGGTGCGGTCCCGGGGACTGCCGGGGGAGCGGTCGTCGTCGCGGGGCGGGCTACCCCGCCCGGCCGCTCCGCGGGCGAACGCGGGATCAAAACTACCATGGCCCCCGGCCGAGGAGTAGGGGCCACCAGGTGGTTCCGGTGACCAAGAAACAGGAATACACGGGCGACTATCCCGAGAAGACGCTGTATCTCCCCGGTCCGACCGAAGTGCGGGAGGACGTGATCGAGGCGATGGCCGAGCCGATGTTCGGCCACCGCATGGATCGAATGACCGACCTCTACACGACCATCGTCGAGGACACCAAGGAGTTCCTCGACACCGACCAGGAGGTCATCGTCCTCACCGCTTCCGGCACGGAGTTCTGGGAGGCGACGACGCTGAACCTCGTCGAGGACCGCATACTCGTCCCCACGAGCGGGGCGTTCAGCGAACGCCAGGCCAACGTGGCCGAACGCCTCGGCAAGACCGTCGACCGCATCGAGTACGACTGGGGTGATGCCGTCAAGCCCGAGGACATCCGTGACGCCCTCGAATCGAGCGACGAGGGCTACGACGCCGTCGGCATGGTGATGAACGAGACCTCGACGGGCGTGCGCAACCCCGTCGAGGAGATCGGGGACCTGCTGGGCGACTACCCGGACACCTACTTCGTCGTCGACGCCATCTCCTGTCTGGGCGGCGACCGGATCGACATCGAGGGCCACAACATCGACTGCATCTTCACCTCCACGCAGAAGGCCTTCGCCATGCCGCCCGGCCTGGCCGTCTGTACCGTCAGCGACGCCGCCTACGAGCGCGAGGTCGAGACGGGCGACTCCTCGTGGTACGGCGGCTTCCGGCGCTGTCTGGACTACTACGACCGGAAGGGTCAGACCCACTCCACGCCCGCGATCCCGATCATGCTCGCCTACCGCAAGCAGATGAAACACATGCTGGAGGAGGGCCACGAGGCTCGCGACCAGCGCCACCGCGAGATGGCCGAGTACACGCGCGAGTGGGCCCGGAAACACTTCGACCTGTACCCAGAGGACGGCTACGAGTCCCGGACCGTGACCTGCGTCGAGAACACCCGCGGCATCGACGTGGCCGAGACCGTCGAGCAGGTCTCCGAGGAGTACGACATGGTCTTCTCCAGCGGCTACGGCGACATCGGCGAGGAGAGCTTCCGCATCGGCCACATGGGCGAACACACCGTCGAGAGCATCCGGGAACTCACCGACGCCATCGAGGACGTGGCCGGGCTCTGAACGCGAAGCGGTCCCCGACGGGACCACCGGACTCTATACGTACCCGGTACAGGGTGCCGATATGGACGCGGACGCACCGCCGGACAACCCCTACGTCACCGACCCGGACACCGACTTCGCGCCGGTCGATGACCTCGACGCGGACGCGGCCCGCGAGCAGGCCCGCGACCTGCGCGAGGCGATCCGGTACCACGACTACCGCTACTACGTCGCGAACGACCCGGTGATCGGCGACCGCACCTACGACGCGCTTTTCTCCCGGTTGCAGGACCTCGAAGACGCCTTCGATCTCGACCGCGAGGACAGTCCCACCCGTCGCGTCGGCGGCGAACCGGTCGACGAACTCGACACGGTCGAACACGTCGCCCCGATGCTCTCGATCGACCAGAGCGGCGAGGCCGAGGAAGTCCGGGAGTTCGACGAGCGGGTCCGAGACCGGCTGGCCGACGCCGGCTGGGATGGCGTCACCGCGAGCGACGCGAGCGGTGGCTCGTCGGACCTGCAGTACGTCTGCGAGCCCAAGTTCGACGGACTCTCGGTCGAGATCGTCTACGAGGACGGCCAGTACGAGCGGGCGGCCACCCGCGGCGACGGCCAGGCGGGCGACGACGTGACCGAGAACGTCCGCACCATCCCGAGCGTCCCCCAGCGGTTGCGGGGCGACTATCCCGACTTCCTCGCGGTGCGGGGCGAGGTGTACATGCCCAAGGCGGCCTTCCGCGAGTACAACAAAGAGCGGGTCGAGCGCGGCGAGGACGCCTTCGCCAACCCGCGCAACGCCGCCGCCGGGACGCTCCGACAGCTCGACCCCTCCGTCACGGCGGAGCGGCCGCTCTCGATCTTCTTCTTCGGCGTGCTGGACGCCAGCGAGCGAGCCGACGACCACTGGACCGAACTCTCCCGGTTCCGCGACTGGGGCCTGCGCGTCGCCGAGGAGAGCGAGCGAGTCGACGACATCGAGGCGGCCATCGACTACCGCGACCACATGCTGGAGCGGCGCGACGACCTCCCCTACGGGATCGACGGCGTGGTGATCAAGGTCGACGACCGCGCGGCCCGCGAGGCGCTGGGCGCGACCAGCCGCCACCCGCGGTGGGCCTTCGCCTACAAGTTCCCCGCCCGCAAGGAGGTGACGCGAGTCACCGACATCGTCGTGCAGGTCGGCCGGACGGGGCGGCTCACGCCCGTCGCCCTGCTGGACCCCGTCGAGGTCTCGGGCGTGACGGTCTCGCGGGCCAGCCTCCACAACCCCGAGGAGATCGAGCGGCTGGGGATCGGCGTCGGCGATCGGGTGCGTGTCAAACGCGCCGGCGACGTGATCCCCGACGTGGAGGCGGTCGTCGAGGACAACGCCGAGAGCCACTTCGAGTTCCCCGACCGCTGTCCGGTCTGTGACAGCGCCGTCGAGCGCGACGGACCGCTGGCCTACTGCACCGGCGGGCTGGCCTGCCCCGCGCAACTGGAGCGAGCCATCGAGCACTACGCCAGCCGCGACGGGCTGGATATCGAGGGGCTGGGCCCGGAACGCATCGAACAGCTCATGGACGTCGGGCTGGTCGAGGAGTTGCCCGACATCTACGATCTGGACCGCGAGGACGTGGCCGCCCTGGAGGGCTGGGGCGAGCGGAGCGCGGAGAACCTGCTGGCCGAGATCGACGCCGCCCGCGAGCCGCCCCTGCCCGACTTCCTCGCGGCCATCGGCGTCCCCGAGGTCGGCCCCAGCACCGCGAAAGCGCTGGCCCGCGAGTTCGGCGACCTCGACGCCGTGATGGACGCCGACGCCGACGAGTTACGGACCGTCGAGGACGTGGGACCGACCGTCGCCGCGGAGATCCGCGACTTTTTCGCCTCCGAGCGCAACCGCGCGGTGATCGACCGACTGCGCGACCACGGCGTCGACCCCCAGCCCGTCGACACCGAGGGGAGCGACGAACTCGACGGGCTCACCGTCGTGTTCACCGGCTCGCTCGATTCGTTCACCCGCTCGGCGGCCCGGGACCTCGTGGAGGCCCACGGCGGGTCGGCGACCAGCAGCGTCTCGGGCAACACCGACTATCTGGTCGTCGGCGAGGACCCGGGAACGACCAAACGCGAGGACGCCGACGCCGAGGGCGTACCCGAGATCGACGAGGACGAGTTTCTCGACCTGCTGGACGAGCGGGGCGTGCGCTGACGCTCACACCTCGTCGGCGGGGTCGTGTTTCTCGGCCATGCGCTGGGCCTCGCCGGCGTAGCGCTGTCGGTCCTCGGGGTCGACGGGCTCCAGCCGGTCGGGTTCCACGTCCAGCCCCGCCGTCACGGTCGAGTCGAACAGCATCCGCGTCGAGCGTTGCTGGACGACGGCCCGCTCGCCGTCGCGGGTGGCGTAGACGAGTTTCACCATGTCCTCGTGTTCGTACTCGCGGGCGACCAGCCAGACGCGGACGGTGTCGGTCATATCTCCTCGTCGGGGTCGTTGTTCTCGGCGACGCGGGCCGCCTCCGTCGCGTAGCGTTCCCGCAGGTCGGGGTCCTCGACCGGCTTCAGCTGGTCGGGCGAGGCCTCCTTCGCGGCGGTGATGCCGCCGTCCCGGAGCATGTTCGAGGAGCGGTTGCTCTGCATGTAGCGCTCGCCGTCGGGGGTGGCGTAGACGAGCGTGAGCAGGCCCTTGTCGCTGTACTCGCGCTCGACGAGCCAGATCCGCACGGTGTCGCTCATAGTCGCCGGTTGGGTAGCGGACGGCTTGTATCCACTCATCGCGGCTCCGCCGTCGAGTCGCGCGCCAGATTCATGTGCGCACCTCGCCAACCGGGGAGCCGATGGAACGCTGGGAGGACCGGGCGAGCGAGCGACTCCGGAGCGGCGAAACCGTCGAGGCGAGCGTTCCGGTCGGCGAGAACGGCGTCGTCGTCACCAGTCAGCGCGTGTTCGCGTTCACGCCCGCGGGCGAGGGGGCGAACTTCCGGTCGGTCGAACGGCCCAACGTCGAGGGGGTCGCCACCGCGGCCACGAGCGACACGGGCTGGCTCGGCCGCGCGGGCAAGGCCGGGCTGGCCGGGATCGCGGGCGTGGCCCTGGGGCTGACGGTCGATTTCGGCGGGCTGCTCGATCTCCGCGGCATCGGGGGCCAGGGCGTCAGCCAGGTCGGCATGGGCGGAATGTTGGCCGTCCTCCGGCAGGTCTCGCGGCTGCTGGAACTGCTCGACGAGACCCTGCTGGTCGGCGGGCTCCTCGCGCTGGCGGTCGCGCTCGGGGCGCTGGGTCTCTACCTCCGGAGCCGGACGAAGACGCTCCGGATCGCGGTTGCGGGCGACCCGGACCTGCACGTCCCGGCCGCCGACCGGGACGACGCGGTCGGGCGGCTCCGGGACCACCTCGGCGACGGCCCGGCTGGCGACCCGCCTGGCGTGACCGCCGACGACCGGACGGCCGGCGACGGGTCGAGCGACCGCGGGACGCTGGGCACGATCCGGGACTCGTTGCGGGCGGAACCGGAGTCGTCGAGCGGCCGGGGCGACGAAGAGTAATCCACATACGCGGCGGGCCCGTACGGCCCCCGAGATGGACCCGAGCGAGGTCCGGGACCGGGCGGCGGACCTGCCCCGCGAACCGGGCACGTACCAGTTCCTCTCGGACTCCGGGACGGTGCTGTACGTGGGGAAGGCCGTCGACCTGCGCGATCGGGTGCGCTCCTACAGTGATCCTCGTAGCGACCGCATCCGGCGGATGGTCGAGCGGGCCGCCGACCTGGACGTGGCGGTCACCGACACCGAGACCCAGGCGCTGTTGCTGGAGGCCAACCTCATCAAGCGCCACCAGCCCCGGTACAACGTCCGGCTGAAAGACGACAAGTCCTACCCGCTGGTCCAGCTGACCGACCACCCCGTCCCGCGCATCGAGATCACCCGGGACCCCGACGACGACGCGACCGTCTACGGCCCCTTCACCGACAAGGGCCGCGTCGAGACGGTCGTCAAAGCTTTGCGGGAGACCTACGGCCTGCGGGGCTGTTCGGACCACAAGTACACCGGCCGCGACCGGCCGTGTCTCGACTACGAGGTCGGTCTCTGTACCGCGCCCTGTACCGGCGAGATCGGCGAGGCCGAGTACGCCGAGGACGTCGAGAGCGTCCGGCGGTTCTTCGAGGGCGAGACGGGCGTGCTGGCCGATCCGCTCCGCCGGGAGATGGAGCGGGCGGCCCAGGACGAGGCGTTCGAGCGGGCCGCCAACCTCCGGGATCGGCTGGACGCCGTCGAGGCGTTCCACGGCGCGGGCGGCGAGGCCGTCAGCGCCGGCGGGAGCGACGGCGAGCGGACCGTCGACGTGCTGGGTGCGACCGTCGAGGGCGACGAGGCGACGGTCGCCCGCCTCCACGCCGCCGACGGCCAGCTCGTCGAGCGCGAGCGCCACACGCTGGCCGCGCCCGACGGCGAGGGCGGCGAGACCCGCATCGGCGCGGTGTTCGCGGCCTTCGTCCCGCAGTACTACGCCGAACGCGAGCTGCCCGACGCCATCCTGCTGTCCGAGCGGCCCGAGGACCCAGAACTCGACGCCTGGCTGGAAGCGGAGGGGGTCGACGTTCGGGTTCCGGGCGCGGGCCGGGAGGCCAAACTGGTCGACCTAGCGCTGAAAAACGCCCGCCGGGGCGTCGGTGCCCGGGACGACGAGGGGGCGGCGCTGGCCGCAGCGCTCGGTCTCGACGGACCGATCGAACGCGTCGAGGGGTTCGACGTGAGTCACGCGCAGGGCAGTGCCGTCGTGGGCAGCAACGTCGTCTTCGTCGACGGCAGTCCGGAGAAGAGCGACTACCGGCGGCGGAAGCTCGACGAGCGCAACGACGACTACGCGAACATGCGCGCGCTGGTGCGCTGGCGGGCCGAGCGCGCCGTCGAAGGCCGGGACGACCGGCCCGACCCCGACCTCCTGCTCATCGACGGCGGAGACGGGCAACTCGGGGCGGCCCGGGACGCGCTGGCCGAGACCGGCTGGGACCGGCCCGCCGTCGCGCTCGCCAAGGACGAGGAGCTCGTGGTGACCCCCTCGGGAACCCACGACTGGGACGAGGACGCCCCGCACCTCCACCTCTGTCAGCGCGTCCGCGACGAGGCCCACCGCTTCGCCGTCCAGTACCACCAGTCGCTCCGGGACGAGGTGTCGACCGCGCTGGACGACGTACCCGGCGTCGGCCCCGAGACCCGGCGGCGACTCCTCCGGCGGTTCGGCAGCGTCGAGAACGTCCGCGAGGCCGACCGCGACCAGCTCCGGCGGGTCGACGGCGTCGGCGAGAAGACCGCCGAGACCATCGCCACCCGGCTGTGACGCGGCGACAGGTGGGCGTGCCGACGGCCGCTCAGTCCTCGTCGAGTCGGACGGTCATCACGGGGACCGGCGACTTGCGGACGACCTTCTCGGCGACACTCCCGATGAGATAGTGGTCGATGCCGGTCCGGCCGTGGGTGCCCATGATCACGAGGTCGACGCCGATGTCGTCGACGGCGTCGAGGATCGCGGTCTTGGGGACGCCCTCGACGACGTGGGTCTCGACGGGCACGCCGTCGGGGAGGGCGGCGACGGCGTCGCCGACGGCGGCCTCGGCGCGTTCGTGTTCGGCCTCGTCCCAGACCTCCGGCGAGATGCCGCCACTGGGACTCTCGAAGCGGTTCCGTGTGTCGGCGACCGAGAGGACGTGGACGGTGGCGTCGAACCGGTCGGCGACGGCTTCGGCGTGGTCGGCGGCCGCGGCGAACCCCTCGCTGCCGTCGGTCGGGAGCAGGATGTCCTGGTACATACCGCAGGCTGGGAGTCCCGTGCGTAAAACGGCCGGGGTCAGACGCCGCCCGCCATCAGGAAGAGCGCGACCGAGATGACGGCGAAGAGGACGCCGACGCCCTTCTGAATCGTTCGCGTGTCCAGTGCGCTGGAGACGTAGGGCGCGACCTGTCCGCCGATGACCGTCGCGGGGACGGTGAACACGACCATGTTCCAGGGCGTCTCCGCGATGCTCAGCGCGTGGATGCCGGGAACCACGGTGCCGGCGAAGACGTGGACGAGCGACGCCAGCACGGCCGTGACCGCGACGACGATGTGGTTGGTCCCGATGGCCACCTTCGTCGGGACGTTCGTCCGGAGCTGGGAGATGATGCCGAGTTCGCCGATCCCGAACCCGGCCAGCCCCTGGAACGTGCCGCCGATGCCGTAGTTGGCGAAGCGTTCGAGGTACCCCGACCACGTGTACTCGTAGGTGTCGCCCTGGGTGTCGACGCGCGTGATCTGGCCCGCGTCGTCGGCGTCGACGCCGGCGGGTCCGAGTTTGCCGGCGTCGTCGGGCAGGTCCCGTTCGGGTCCGCCGTCGGCCGTCACTTCTGCCTCGTCGCCGGACGGTTCGTCGTGGCCGAGGTCGGCCTTGAACATGAGGTACGCGGCCGTCAGGAGGGCCGCGCCCAGCGCCGCGTGGAACAGCCACCCGGGGATGAAAAAGGACAGCAGCGCGCCCCCGATGACGAAGGGGACGCTCCCGCCGACGAGGGTGAGCGCCAGTCGGCGGTCGACGAGTCCGTGCCGGACGAACGCGATGGCCGAACTGGACAGGCCGAACGACTCGCTGATGAGGCTGACCTTCACGAGGGTCTCGGTGGTGATCGGTGGCTCTATCAGCGCGTCGGGCGCGAGAACGCCCGCGAACAGCGGATACAGGAAGATGAAAAACGGCACGAAAAGCGCCGAGCCGCTGATGCCGACGGTGTTGACGGTGGTCGCCCCCAGCAGGAAAAACGGGAACAGCCACCAGAACCGGAGCCAGTACTCCGTGCCGCTCCCAGTGGTCGGGGCGAACAACAGCACGAACGCCACGAACACGACCGGCGCAGCGAACACGAAGAAGTGCTGGTACCGCAGGAACGTCTTCTGGAACCGACTGGACCGTGACGACGCGCTCATTGAGGTGTGACTGCCGGTTTGGGAATTGGCTTACAAATGCCTTGTCGTTTGCTCGGACAGTGAGCCACGAGAACCGGACACAACCGGCAACTTTTCCCCCGACAGTGTCGGACCGTTATATTTCTGATCGTGGAATCGGCAACAACTGCCGAGTCGACCACCGGCGAATAGATCTCCCGAATCTTTAATACACACCCGAATAAACTAATGCGTGTAATGAGCCTTAAGGAGGGACTTCCGACGGAGAGCGAGCAGTCCGCAGAGACCGATCGCCGGACGGACTCGGAGTCTCTCCCCCCGACAGCGGAGCCCCCGAAGACCGGGCTTCGCGGCAAACTGGCGCGGTTCGGTCGCGAGTGGTCGCGCCGCTACGTCGAGATGCGGGTTGAAGCGCGCAGCTAGGCTCGAACGGACGCGACGCGTCGAGAACGTTCGTGTGAATCAGTCGGTACCGGTCGAGTGTACGGACCGGATACGGGAGACCGAGCCTTCCGGCACGCGGTTTTCGTGAACGCTGCCCCGTCAGCGGCGGCTCCGGGACCGTCAGAACTCCTCGGTCGGTTCCGGGACGACGCCGTCCTCGGCCTCGTCCTGTAGTTCGTACTCCTGGCGCAGTTCGCGGATGCGGTCGCGGATGTCCGCCGCGAGTTCGAACTCCAGGTTGTCGGCGGCTACCTCCATGCGCTCCTGCAGGTCGGCGATCAACTGCTCGGCATCGCGCTCGTCGTCGGGGTCCATCCCGGCGACGCCGTCGGTGTCCGTCTCCGCGCCGGGGAGGTTCGTCTCGCCGACGGGCTTGTCGATGGTCGTCGGCTCGAAGCCGTGTTCCTCGTTGTATTCCTGCTGGATCTCCCGGCGGCGGTTGGTCTCCTCGATGGCCGACTCCATGGCCGAACTCACCTCGTCGGCGTACAGCACGACCTCGCCGTTGACGTTGCGGGCCGCCCGTCCCATCGTCTGGATGAGCATGGTCTCGGACCGGAGAAAGCCCTCCTGATCGGCGTCGAGGATCGCGACCAGGCTTACCTCGGGGATGTCCAGCCCCTCCCGGAGGAGGTTGATGCCGACCAGCACGTCGATCTCGCCCAGGCGGAGCGAGCGGATGATCTCGTGGCGTTCGAGCGTGTCGGTCTCGTCGTGCATGTAGGCCACGTCGATCCCGGCCTCTTCGAGGTACTCGGTGAGGTCCTCGGCCATCCGCTTGGTGAGGGTGGTGACGAGGACGCGCTCGTCGCGCTCGATGCGCCCGTCGATCCGGTCCATGAGGTCGTCGACCTGCCCGGTGGCGTCGGCGACCTCGACGGCGGGGTCGACGAGGTGGGTCGGCCGGACGATCTGTTCGACCACCTGGTCGCTGACCTCGCGCTCGTAGTCGCCCGGCGTGGCGCTGACGAACAGGGTCTGCTCGGTCTTCTCGGTGAACTCCTCGAAGGTCAGCGGTCGGTTGTCGAAGGCGGTGGGCAACCGGAAGCCGTTCTCGATCAGGCTCTCCTTGCGGGACTTGTCGCCCTCGTACTGCCCGCGGATCTGCGGGACGGTCTGGTGGGACTCGTCGATGACGGTCAGGAAGTCGTCGGGGAAGTAATCCAGCAGGGTGTAGGGCGGTTCGCCCGGCTCGCGGTCCGAGAGGTGGACGGAGTAGTTCTCGATGCCCGAGCAGTAGCCGGTCTCCCGGAGCATCTCCAGATCGAAGGTGGTGCGTTCCTCGATGCGCTGGGCGGCGACGGCGTCGCCCTGGCGCTCGAAGTACCGCACGCGCTGTTCCATGAGGTCCTCGATCTCCGCGATCGCCTCCTCCAGGCGCTGTTCGGGGATCGAGTAGTGTTCCGCGGGGTGGAGCAGGACGGCCGGTTCCTCGCTTTCGACCTCGCCTTCGAGGGGGTCGATCTTGACGAGGCGGTCGATCTCGTCGCCCCAGAACTCCACGCGGACGGCGTAGCGGCCGTACATCGGGTAGATCTCGAGGGTGTCCCCGCGCACGCGGAAGGTGCCCTGCGTGAAGTCCACGTCGTTGCGCTCGTAGTTCAGATCGACCAGTCGGCCGAGCAGATCGTCGCGTTCGATCTCCTGGCCCCGCTCCAGTCGCAGACTCATGTCGACGTAGTTGCGCGGGTCACCGAGCCCGTAGATGGCCGAGACGGAGGCGACGACGATCACGTCGTCCCGCGTCAGAAGCGAGCGGGTCGCGGAGTGGCGCAACCGGTCGATCTCGTCGTTGATCGAGGCGTCCTTGTCGATGAAGGTGTCCGTCTGCTCGACGTAGGCCTCGGGCTGGTAGTAGTCGTAGTAGGAGACGAAGTACTCGACGGCGTTGTCGGGGAACAGCTCCCGGAACTCCTCGTACAGTTGCGCGGCGAGGGTCTTGTTGTGGGCGATGACCAGCGTCGGTTTCTGGATCTCCTCGATCACCCACGAGACGGTGTTGGTCTTGCCCGAGCCGGTGACGCCGAGCAGGGTCTGTTCGGCCATGCCCTGCCGGAAGCCCTCGGCCAGTTTTTCGATGGCCTCGGGCTGGTCGCCCGCGGGGTCGAACGGCGCGTCGACGCGGAACTCGCGGTCCACGTCGGGACGGTCGGGCGAGAGGGGGCTGCCGGAGGTGTCGCTCATCGTCGGAGTGGTAGGGCTGGAAGGACTTGGATGGCTCGCTCCCGGCGACTACCCCTCCACCGCCCCGCCCTCGGCTCCCGTCCCCGCCCCGCCTGTCCGGAGGTGGAGATAGCTCACGCAGAGCAGCGAGACGAAGCCGCTGACGGCGGCCAGCCCGAACATGACGCGGTAGCCGAACATGGTGTAGACCCGGGCACCGGCGACGGTCTCGCCGGTCCAGTAGGCGTCGAGGATCGCGCCCATGATGGTCGGGAAGACGGCCGCGCCGCCGAAGGCGACGGCGTTGACCGCGCCCGTCGCGACCCCGGAGGCCCCCGCGCTGTGGCGGTTCTTGACGACGGTGTAGCCGAGGGCGTAGGAGCCGGCGAGGAAGCTCGCGAGGAAAAAGCACAGGCCTACGACCGCGAACGGGGGCTTCCCGAGCAGGGAGAGGGTGGCGAAGGTCGCGGTGTAGCCGACGGCACCGGCGATCATGAGGTCGGTGCGCCGGCCGAGCCGATCGGAGAGCCGGCCGACCACGGGCGGGCCGACGAGCAGACCGACGCTGCCGAGCAGGGTCAGCGTCGAGGCGGTGGTGATCGAGACCCCGTACACCTGGGAGACGTAGGGGACGCCCCACAGTCCGAGGACGGTGATGTTGAGGCCGGTGGAAGTGAAGAGGGCGAGGCCGGCCAGCCACGTCTCCCGCTGGGAGAAGACGGCCCGGACGTTCCGGCCGACCTCGCGCAGAGTAAGCGTCGGCGCGGAGGGGACGTTGTCGACCGGTTCGAGGCCGGCGTCTTCCGGGGTGTCCCGCGCGAGGACCCAGACGACGACCGCGATCAGCAGGCCGCCGACGCCGATGCCCAGAAGCGTCGTGCGGACGCCCAGCGCGGCCACGGTCACGGCCAGCGGCGTCGTCGCGAGGATGCCGCCGAGGCCGGCGACGCCGACGGTGAGGCCGTTCATCGTGGCGAACTCGTTGGGGCGGAACCAGTTCGCACAGAACCGCAGGATCGAGATGAAGACGACGCTGCCGCCCAGGCCGATCAGCAGCCGCGAGAGGAAGGCGACGGCGTAGGTGTCGGCCAGCCCGAACGCGATGCCGCCGACGCTCATCACGACGGTCCCGACGGTGGCGGTCCGGCGGATGCCGAGCCGGTCGGCCAGCACGCCCGCGAGGACCTGCATCGGCGCGTAGACGTAGAAAAACGCCGAGTGGAGCGTGCCCAGCGCCGTCCCCGTGGTGTCGAAGGCCCGCATCAGGTCCTCCGAGAGGACCGCCGTCGAGAGCCGGTGGACGTTCACCAGCAGGAACGCCGTCGCCAGTGCCGTCCACACGATCCAGCGCCGTCGAACGGGGTCGGACCAGATGTCCACACCGGAGCCACAGACACCAGTTCAAAAAACGTTGTGTCGGTTCGGGGAACTGTCCCGGGACCTGAAACGCCGTCCGCGGGACGGGGGTTCGGACGAGTCACTCCCGGAAACGGGGCCAGTGGTTTTTTGAGTGGATTCCGTGCTGGGGGACATGGACGCCGCCCTCCCCGTCCGCGTCGAAGCGATCGAACCGGGAACGGTTCGTCGCCGGCCGCGGCGCAGTCGCCACGTCCGCCTGCGAGTCGCCGACGGCGCGACCATCGCCGTCTACGATCCACGGACGGTGGTGACGCCGGACGCGGTGGGCACCGAGCGGGAGGTGGAACTCTCGGCGGAAGTGCCGTCGGTCGAACCGCACCCGACGGGCGAGGCGGGGATCGTCACCCGGGCCGGCGGCGACGCCGTGACCTTCCACGGCGTCGTCGTCACCGTCGAGGGGGCGACGGCGTTGCTCGACGTGGGCGCGGGGACGGTCCGATTCGACGCGGGATCGGTCGACCGGCGGTGCTACGTCGGCGACCGTCTCGAACTCGCCGATCCGGTCGTCCACGTCACCGGGATGTCGCCGGCGGGCCGGTCCTACGAGGCGTACCTTTCCCAGCTCGACGGCGACGATCCGGACGCGCGCCGGGAGGCGGCGACACACCTCGGTCACCGCGGCCGGGAGCGCGCGGTCGACGAGCTGGTCGCGCGGTTCCGCGCCGAGAGCGATCCGACCGTTCGCCGCGCGGTCGTGACGGCGCTCGGGCGGCTGGCGGTGACGGCCCGGCGACCGGACGAACGGCCGGATCCGCGGATCCGGTCGACGCTGGAGGCGGCGACGGGCGACGAGGCTCCCGAGGTCAGGGACGCCGCCGACGAGTGGCTCGACCGCGTCGACGGCTACTGGTTCGCCCGGGACCGGTAGAGGACGAGCGCGGACAGCAGGGCGACGAGGCCGGCGGCGGCCGCCAGCCCGAACGCGATCCGGTAGCCCAGCGTCGAGTAGACGGCCGCGCCGTTGATCGTCTCGCCGGTCCGGTAGGCGTCCAGCACGAACCCCATCAGCGTGGGGAACAGCGCCGCGCCGGTGAATCCCATCGTGTTGATCGTCCCGGTGGCGACGCCGCTGGCCCCGCTGGCGTGGCGCTCCTTGATGACGGTGTACCCCAGGGCGTACCCGCCGGCGAGAAAGCCCGCGGCGAAGAAGACGACCGCGACGACGGGCAGCGGCGGGGTTCCCGTGACCGCGAGCAGGCCGAAGGCGCCGACGAAGGTGGCCTGGGCGGCGATCATCAGGCCGAGCCGGTGGCCCAGCCGGTCCGAGAGCCAGCCGACCAGCGGCGGCCCCAGCAGCAGGCCGGCGCTCCCGGCCAGCGTGTACGTCGACGCGGTGGTGACCGAGACGCCGTAGGTCTGGACGACGTAGGGCACGCCCCACAGCCCGAAGACGGTGATGTTGACGCCGGTGCCACAGAACAGGATCGCGCCGACGAGCCAGGTCTCCCGCTCCCGGAGGACGGCAGCGGCGTTGTCGACCACCGCCGACAGCGAGGGGGTCTCGGCCAGCGGCACGCCCTCGATCTCGGGGAGGCCGGCGTCGGCCGGCGAGTCCCGCGCGAGCAGGTAGACGACCGCCGCCAGCACGAAGCCGGTGAGGCCGAGACCGAACAGCGTCGTCCGCCAGTCGGTCGCGGCGACGACGACCGCCAGCGGCGTCGTCGCGAGGACGCCGCCGAACCCGGCGGCGGCGATGGTCAGCCCGCTCATCCGGGCGAACTCGCCCGGCCGGTACCAGTTCGCGCAGAACCGCAGGATGGCGATGAACAGCAGGCTGCCGCCGAGCCCGATCAGCGCCCGGGCGAGGAAGGCGACCGGGTAGGAGTCGGCGGTCGAGAAGGCCAGCGCGCCGACGCTCATCACGACGGTGCCGGCGGTGACGGCCCGCCGACTCCCCACGCGGTCGGCGACGACCCCTGCCGGGAGTTGCATCGCCGCGTAGATGTAGAAGAACGCGGCGTGCAGGGTGCCAAGCGCCGCGCCGGTCGTGTCGAAGGCCGTCGCCAGCTGCTCGGCCAGCACCGCCGTCGAGAGCCGGTGGACGCTGACCAGCGCGTAGGCCGCCGCTAACGCCGTCCAGACGATCCAGCGCCGCTTCGTCGGGTCCGACCAGATGCGCACACGCCCCGGTCCGACCCGCTGACTGTTAAGCATTCGTAGTCGAGACTCATCCAGCGTTCAGCCTGCCGGCCACTGGCGAAACATTGTTTGGTAGTGTCTGGCAGAGCGGTGGCGGTGCGGTCGGGAACCGGCATCCGCCGAGCGCGGAGCGGTGCGGAACACCACTCAGCATCCGGCGGCCGAAGGCCGCCGGTTCAACGCGAGCGCCATAGT
>JBDGUF010000063.1:0-50217 GCA_042216105.1 Halorientalis sp. | reverse complement strand
GACTGGCGGTTCCAGTGTAGCGGCTGTGGCCGCGAGTTCGACGACGACCACGACCGCTGCCCCGTCTGCGGGAGCGATCTCACCCGGAAGAACCCGGCCTAGAGCCGGTTGCGCGTCCGGGTCGCCTCCTCCAACCCCAGGTCGATCAACTGCCGGAGTACCTCCTCCTCGGTGAGGTCGTACTCCCGGGCCAGCGACTCGACCTCGCTCGCGAGGTCGTCGTCACAGACCACCGTGAAACGGGTTGGCATACCACCGACATCAACGCGGGAACGCATAAACACCCGTCAGACACCCGTCTCACGCCCGCTCGGGCCGTTTCCTGTCTATCGGCGCGGAAACTACGGGAGGACGTGGGACTTCCCGGACTCGGCGTCGGTCGCACGACCGTCCGACGGCGGTCGGTGGCGTCGGAACGACGGGATCAGAGGGCGGGGAGTCGGCCGGTCGCTTCGAGATAGACGGCGAGGAACTGGAGGCCGTTGAACGCACCGTGGACGAGGACGGGGACGACGAGGTTCTCGGTGCGGTAGTAGACGTAACCGAGCAACAGGGAGAGGAGGAAGATCACGACCAGCGTGGTCAGCGTCGCCAGCGGGTTCGGGTCGCTGTACTGTCTGAAGTGGACCGCGGCGAACACCGCCGCGCCGACGACGACGGCCGACCGCCCGGTGAAGTACTCGTACAGGTACTTCTGGACGACGTTGCGGTAGGCCAGTTCCTCGACGGGCGCGACGACCAGCAGGGAGAGGACGACGAAGTACAGCGCCAGCTGCGGGTTCTCGGCGGCTCGCTGTTGGATCTGGGACTCCGAGGAGGGGAGGCCGAGTTGCTGGACGAGCGTCGTGATCCCGCCGAGCATGAGCAACAGGACCAGCAGTCCGCCCACGGCGACGAGCAGGTCACGCGTCGACGGCACCGACACGTCGACGTACGACCACGGGAGATCGCGCGCCCGGAGGTACAGGACGACGAACCCGACGGTGCCGAGGTAGCTGAACGCCGTCACGACGGACAGGACCGGTGGCGACTGCAGGTCCGGCCGGAGGCCGACGAGGCGCACGAGCGACAGCGGCACGATGGCGACGAGCTGGGCGACGTACAGGCCGGCGAAGGCCCCGCCGGCGAGGACGACCGCGACCGCGAACCCCCTGATCCGCCCCCAGAAGGCGTCGTCGGCGATGGCCTCGTGGTCGGCGACGGCGACGGCGGCCCCACCGAGTGCCGCCAGCGCCGCGACGGGGAGCCCGATCCCCACCTCGGGGACGGCGTCGGTCCCGACGGCCGGACGCATCAACCGGTAGAGCGCGTAGCCAAACAGCGCGATCGAGAGCGACCCGGCGACGGGCGCGCCGAGCCGCCGATCGAGGGCTCCGTGCCGGCGCAGGCCGAAGGTCAGGGCCGCCCCGGCCGCGAGGGCGAGCCCGACGACGCTCCCGTCGACCCACGGCACCGCGACGACGGGCGTCCCGCCGGTCCAGGGGAGCCCGCTGGCCGCCAGCGCGATCCCGGCCAGGACCAGCCCCGTCGTCGGGGCCGCGGTCGCCGGCCCGCGACCGTCGAGTGCATCGACTGCTGCCATTGGCCCCCACCACGGCGGCGGCCGATTTATGGGCTGTGTTTCGCGCTCCCGCTCACTCGACGACGAGTTCGGTCTTGTCGGCGACCGCCTCGGCTTCCGCGAACTCGCCGCCGCCCAGCAGGCCCCGCGCCGCCCGCTTGCCCCACTCGACGGCGGGCTGGTCGAACGTCGAGACGTTCGCGAGTTCGCCGTACAGCACGCAGGCCGCCTCCATCGCGTACAGCAACTCGCCCACGCTCTCGGCGTCGAGCCGCTCGATCTCGACCCGGACCGAGGGGCGGCCCGCGGCCGCGAGGCTGGCCTCGGTCGCCTCGAACTCGGCGTCGAGCAGGTCGCCCAGCGTCGATCCGCCCAGGTAGGCCAGCCCCTCGATGTCCGTCTCGGGGATCTCCCGGTCGGCCCGCTCGCGGGCGCGCACCATCGTCACGAGCTTGTCCCGTGGCCCGGCCCGGTAGAGCTGGAGCTGGGAGTGCTGGTCGGTCGCGCCCAGCGCTCGCGCGGGCGTCTGACCCAGGCCGTCCTTCCCGAGGCTCTCGGCCCACAGCTGGGCGAACCACTCGGCGAAGAACTCCAGGCGTTCGGCGTAGGGCATCACGGCGTTGACGTCGGCCCCGCGCTGGGCCAGTGCGTAGCTCACCGCGCCGTAGGCGTAGGCCGGACAGTCGAACAGGGAGGGCGACAGCGAGTCGGCGGCCCGCCGGCCCCCGGCCAGCAGCCCCTCGACGTCGTGGCCCCGGATCGCCGCGGGCACCAGTCCGACCGCCGAGAGCGCGGAGAACCGGCCCGGCACGCCCGTCGGCACGTCCAGCGCGGGCATGTCGTGGCGGGCGGCCAGTTCGCGGAGCGGCCCCTCCTCGCCCGTGGTGACGACGGTCCGCTCGGTCCAGTCGACGCCCGCGTTCTCCATCGCCTCGCGGACGACCAGGAAGTTCGAGAGGGTCTCGGCGGTGGTGCCCGACCGCGAGACGACGTTGACCGCGGTGCGGTCCAGCGGAACCTCCGCCAGGATCTCCCGGACGTGGGCGGGATCGACGTTGTCGAGCACGTACAGCGGCGCGGCGTCGCCCTCGCCGTCCGGTCCGCCCAGCGCCTCCGCGATCGTCGCCGCGCCGAGCGCGCTCCCGCCGATGCCGACCGTCAGGACGGCCTCGGCGTCGGAGAGCGGTTCGACGGCGGCCTCGATGGCGGCGGCGTCGGTCCGCTCGGGCAGGTTCAGGGCGGCGTAGCCGAACTCCCCGTCGGCCTGGCCCGCCGCGATGCGTTCGTGTGCTCGCGCCACGTCCTCGCCGAGTCGCTCCAGTGCGTCGCGTCCGATCCCCGGATCCGCCTCGGACGCGAGCGCGTTGCCGATGTCCACTCGCATGGGCGTCCGTCCACGCCGGGCGCGCAAAACGCTACTGTTGTCCGTCGCGGACCGGCGACCGAACCGCGTGGCTTTTCGGCACCCGATCCCTACGCTCTGCCGATGACCGGGGAGGCCGTCGACGAGTCGTCCGCGGACGCCGGCGAGACGGGATCGAACGGGGAGTCCTACGGCGGCCTCTTCGGCGCGTATCCCTACGCCTTCCGGCGGAGCGACTCACTGCTGTTCAAGTCCTACGCCGTCGTCGGCGGGCTGTTGGCGCTTCTGATCGCGCTCCTGTTCACCTTCGGGCTGATCGGTGTGATCGCCAGCACGACCGGTACTGGCGGCGGCGTGTTCTCCTTTTCCCGGGCGTTTTTCCTCTCCGTCGGGTTGCTCGTCGTCTTCCCGCTTCTGGCACCCGTCCTCTCGGTCGCACGGCGACACCGACGGGTCGGGTCGAACACCCGTTACGACGCCGCCATCGCGTCGGCCGGCTACCTGTTCGTGCTGACGCTGTATCTCGCCCTGTTGATCTCGACCCCGCCCGAACAGCAACAGGCCGTCTCCGGGGTGTACGCGCCCGTCGTGGAGTTTTTCTACGCCCTCCCCGCCGTCACCGGGGTAGTGCCGCCGGTGATCGGCGCGGCCGCCGTCTACGCCGCTCACCGGCTGACGCGGTGACCCACTCGAAACGCCGAAACCGCGCGAGCCACAAGCGACGCGCATGAAAGACGCGACGTTCCTCGTCACGGCCGCCGACGAGGAGTCGGCGGTCCTGCGGGACGTGACCGACAGTCAGGTCCACACGCTGACCACCAACCCCAGCGTCGAGGTCGGGGAGGTGCTGGACGCCAGCATCGAACCCGACCCGCCGATGGAGGTCGCCTGGCGGGTGGTCGAGATCGCCCAGCGCCGCACGATCCCGGTCGAGCGGAGCCCCGAACCGCCGACCCAGCAGGCTCGCGAGATCGCCGCCGACCAGCCCGTCGGGGAGATCACCCGCCGGGAACGGGCCGGCGAGGGCGAACTCCACGTCGTCACCGTCCCCGAGGGCGGGGCCGACGACGCGGCCGCGGACGTCCTCGACGACGAGGAGACCCTGGCTCGCGCGGCGCGGCTCGGCGTCGACCGCGTCGAGATCCGGGCCGACGGACAGGTGCTGAGCGTCCGCTATCTCCCCTGACCCCGTGTCGCTGGCGGTAGCCGCCCGACTGGATGCTTAAATATCGCCGTATTTTGCCGGCTCTATTCTTATGGAGGTGGATCCAACAGTGGTAACCGAGCCCGTCGGATGGGGCGTCGGGGGTAGTCGAGTACCGTGTTCGTATCACCGTACGTACTGGCGCTTTGCGTGCCGGTGACCCTCGTTGCGGCGTTCGCCGTCGAGACGTGGCGGCGCTGCGACGGACCGGGGGTCGGAGCGTTGCGTCTCCTCTTGCTGTCGGTCGGCCTGTGGGCCGGCGGGACCGCGCTCACACTGCTGGCGCCGGACAGGGCGACCTGGGTCACGTTCGAGCAGGTGGCCTGGACCGGGCGGATCGGCGTCCCGGTGGCCTGGGTCCTGTTCGCCCTCCGGTACACGGGGTACGGCGACCGCGTCACGCGGCGGTCGACCGCGGCGCTGGCCCTGCCGGGGGCCGTCATGCTCGCGCTGGTCTGGTCGAACCCGATCCACGGCCTCGTCTGGTCGGACGTCCGACTGGTCCACGCGGCGGGGGTCGCGGTCGGTCTCCAGACCCAGGGGCCGGCCTACTGGGCTTTCACCGTCTACGCGTACACGCTCGTCATCGCCGGCCTCGTTCCCATCATGCGGCTGGTGTTCACCGCCGATCACCTGTTCGTCGACCAGGGCGTCGCGCTCATGCTCGGCGTCTGTGCGCCGCTGCTCGCGAACGTCGCCACCGTCACCGGGGTCGTCCCGATCCGCGGCCTCGACATGACGCCGTACATGTTCACGATCAGCGCCGTCACCTACGGCTACGCCCTCTACCGGTCGGACCTGCTGGATCGGGTCCCCGCGACCCGCCAGATCGGTCGGACCGCCGTCGTCCGGAACATGCGCGACGGCGTCGTCGTCGTCGACGAGGACGACGTGATCGTCGAGGTGAACCCGACCGCACGGGAGCAGTTCGACATCTCGACCGACGGTGCCGTCGGCCGCCCCGTCCGGGCGGTGTTCGACGATCCGGAGTTCGAGCTGCCGGTCGGCGAGGGAACGGTCGTCTGGTCGCGTGGCCCCTTCGAGTACGAGGTGAAGGTCTCGGAACTCAGCGACCAGCACGGTCGGCAACTCGGTCGGGTGCTGGTCCTGCGGGACATCACCGATCGGACGAACCGCCGCCAGCAGTTGCAGGTCCTCGACCGGGTCCTCCGGCACAACTTCCGCAACGACATGAACGTCATCGACGTGTGCGCGACTCAGCTCGTCGAGCGCCTCGACGGGGAAAACGAGGAACTGGCCGGCCGCATCCGGTCGGTCGCCCGCGACCTGAGCGAGACCGGGACCAAGGCCCGCGAGATCGAGCGGATCATGTCCCGCCGGCACAACGATCCCCAGCCGATCGACCTCCCGTCGCTGGTGACCCGGCAACTCGACACGCTCCGGCACGAGTACCCCGCCGCCGAGATCGAGGCCGACCTGCCCGACGAGCTGGAGATCCGCTCGACCGGGATCCTCGAGTCGGTTCTGCAGAACGTCCTCGAGAACGCCGTCGTCCACAACGACGGCCAACAGCCCCACGTCTGGGTCCGGGTCGACACCGACGACAGCGGCAACGTCGAGATCGCCGTGGCCGACGACGGCCCCGGCATCCCACAGCAGGAACGGGAGGTGCTGATCAAGGGCACCGAGACGCCGCTTGAACACGGGAGCGGCCTCGGGCTCTGGCTGGTCAACTGGGGCGTGACGATGCTGGGCGGAGAGATCGAGTTCCGCGACCGCGTCGCCTTCGGCGACGAGGACGTGAGAGGGAGCGTCGTCACCATCACGATCCCGCGCCAGGGACCGACCGTCCACGCCACGTCGGACCAGCCGTCGATCGACGCCGATTGACTCACTTCGTTCGTCAATCGAACCCCCGCTCACTCCGTTCGCGGGGACGCCGACTGATTCGCTTCGCTCGTCAGTCGAGCCCTCGGTCGCGAGGCTCCCGAGGACGCCGATTGACCCACCTCGTTCGTCGACCGAACTCGCACTCGACGGCGACCGGCACGCGAACGACGGGCCGGGGTCGACAGCCGAGATAAGAAGGCTTATTCGGGGCTGTTGCACACGGTGGCGTATGGTGGAGTTCGAGGTACCGGGAGTCGGAGACGGGGGCGGGTCCGGATGAGCGCGATGACCGATCTCCCGGACCGGTTTCCCGACATCGACTACACGCGGTACACGAACAGACAACTCGCGGCGGTCCCCCTCGCCGTCCTCGCGGTCGCGCTGGCGATCCTGGCTGCCTGGTACGTGATGACCGGCACGCCGGTGGCGCTCGGCATCGAGTTCACCGGCGGGGCCGAGGTACAGATACAGACGAGCGCCTCACAGAGCCAGATCGAGCAGCAGCTCAGCGAACTCGATCCGACGATCCAGCCCGTCCGCGTCGAGCGGGGGACACAGGAGTACATCGTCACGACCCAGCAGACCCAGAGCGTCCGGCAGGTGATCGAGAACGCGGGCTACGAGATCGTCTCGTTCAGCGAGACCTCGCCCAGCTTCGGGGCCGACTCGGTGCGACTCACCCTCCTCGGGCTCGTCGTGGCGTTCGTGGGGATGAGTCTGCTGATCTTCCTGCTGTTCCGGTCGTTCGTGCCCTCGATCGCGATCGTCATCTCGGCGTTTTCCGACCTGATGATTCCGCTGGCGCTGATGAACGTCCTCGGGCTCAAACTCACGCTGGGGACGGTCGCGGCCTTGCTGATGCTGATCGGGTACAGCGTCGACTCGGACGTACTGCTGAACAACCACGTCCTGCGGCGTCGCGGGGACTTCTACGAGTCGGCCTACCGGGCGATGCGGACCGGGGTGACGATGACGCTGACCTCGATCGCGGCCATGGCCGTGATGGCCGTCACGGCGTACCTGCTCGGGATCCCGCTGTTGCCCCAGATCGGGTTCGTCCTCGTGATGGGACTGTCCGCGGACCTGATGAACACCTACATGTTGAACCTCAGCCTGCTTCGCTGGTACAAGTACGAGGGGATCGCACGATGACGGAGGGACGATGAACCTGCGCGAGAACTGGCGGGTCGTCCTGCTGGTCGTGTTCACGCTCGCCAGCGCCGGGGTCCTGTTCGGTCCCTACGTGGCCGCACAGGCGACCGGCGGCGACGCCAAGCCGGTCAACCTCGACTACGGCCTCCAGCTCTCCGGCGGCACGCAGATCCGCGCGCCGCTTGTCGGGATGACCGCCGAGAACGTGCAGTTCACCCAGGAGATGGACCTGCGCGAGAAGCGCCGGGCGATCGCCCAGGATCTCGGCGTGGAGCCCAGCGACGTGCGACTGCGGCCCGGCGGCGGGCGGACACAGGCCCAGCGCGGCGGCACCGTCGAGGTGTTCTCGCGCAACGTCACGGAGTCGGAGTTCGCGTCCGCGCTCCGGAACAACGGGTTCGAGAACTTCCGGATCAGGGACGGCGTCACCGCCCAGACCAGGGAGACCGTGGTCAACGTCCTCTCGGACAAGATCAACCAGGGCGGCATCACCGGCGGGACCGTCAAGATCGCCTCGGCCGGCGACGAGTACTTCATCATCGTCGAGGTGCCCAACGCCGGTCGCCAGGAGGTCAGGGACCTGATCACCGGCACCGGCCGCGTCCAGATCGTGGCCCACTACCCCGCCCAGGTGAACGGGACGACGGTCTACCGCGAGACGCCGCTTCTGAACAACAGCGACTTCACGGACATCGGGGCGGCCCAGCAACCCGATCCCCAGAGCGGCATCTACCAGCCCCACGTTCCGGTGTCGATCCGGCAGGACGGTTCGGCCGAGCGCTACTCACAGCGACTCCAGGAACTCGGGTTCACCTCCACGGGGGTCGGGAGCTGTCCGCCCAACGCCGAACAGAACCCAGACAACGCGACCGGGTACTGCCTGTACACGGTCCAGAACGGCCGTGTCGTCTACGCGGCCTCGATGGGAGAAAACCTGGCCCAGTCGATGCGTAGCGGCGAGTTCGCGAAGAGCCCGTCGTTCGTGATGACGACGACGAACATCAGCGAGGCCCAGCAGTTGGCGGTCAACCTCCGTGCGGGGTCGATCCCGACGGAGCTGAACTTCACCGCGGGCACCACCTACACGCTCCTGCCCTCGGTCGCCCAGCAGTTCAAGCTGTTCTCGCTGATCGCGGGCCTGTTCGCGTACCTCGCGGTCAGTGCGGTCGTGTTCTTCCGGTACGGGAGTCCGCGGGTCGCCGTACCGATGCTGGCGACGGCCGCCGCCGAGGTGTTCCTGTTGCTCGGGTTCGCCTCGGCCATCGGGCTGGCGCTGGACCTCTCTCACATCGCCGGGTTCATCGCCGTGATCGGGACGGGGGTGGACGACCTGATCATCATCGCCGACGAGATCCTCCAGGAGGGGACGGTCGCCACCGGCAAAGTCTTCCAGAGCCGCTTCAAGAAGGCCTTCTGGGTCATCGGTGCCGCGGCGGCCACGACCATCGTCGCCATGAGCCCGCTGACGATCCTGTCGCTGGGCGACCTCACCGGGTTCGCCATCGTCACCATCGTCGGCGTCCTCATCGGCGTGTTGATCACCCGCCCGGCCTACGGCGACATCCTCCGGAACCTGATGCTGAGCGAGGAAGAGCGGGAACGCTACACCGAGCAGTAGCGATCCCCCGCGGTCGATATTTTCGCGCGCTGAAAACGCTCCCGGCCTTTTGTAGGGATACGGCCCGAAGGTCCGGGTGCAGTCACCCCACGCTGCGATGCACTGTCGCTCCCCCAACACCCCACTCCCCATCGTTTCTCCCCATCGTTTCTCCCCTCCTCTTCCCCGCCCGGCCGGCGATCGCTCAGAACTCCGAGAGCGCCGACTGTTCGGCGGCCGCCAGCACGTCCCGGCTCGTCGCCCACGAGCGCCGCGCACACGGCGGCAGGTCGCCGTGGTCGGCCACGTACTCCCGGAGGAAGCTCCTGGTCGCGGGATCGCTCGGGTAGCCGCTTCCGATCTCGCGGTCGTACTCGGTCGCGAGGGCCGCGACGTGGTCGTCCCGGGCGATCTTCGCGAGGACGCTCGCGGCCCCGACCAGCGGCTCCGTCCCGTCGGCCCCGTGTTCGGCCGTGATCGACACGTCGACCCCCACCCGGTCGGCGACGCGGCGGCCGAAGCGGTCGGCGTCCGCGTCCCCCGCGTCGACGACCCCGGCGTCGCCGTCGCGGGCGACGCCGTCCAGCGCCTCGGCCTGGGCCGCCACGGTCAGCGTGTTCATGTCCGTCTCCGGGTCGTCGATGCGCTCCGGCGGGACCTCCGCGACGGCGACGCCGATCCGGTCGTCGCCGCGCAACCGGTCGGCCAGTTCTTCGCGGCGGGCCGGCGCGAGCGTCTTCGAGTCGTCGATCCCGTCGGGGAGCGCGGCCGGGTCGGCCCGCACGGCCGCGGCGAACATCGACCCCAGCACGGGTCCCTTGCCGGCCTCGTCGACGCCGAACTGCATGGCTACGGCGTCGGGCGACGGGCGCAAAAAGGGGCGGGTTCCGTCTCAGTCGTCGAGTTCGGCCTGCCCGAGTTCCGGCTCGTCCAGTTCCGGCTCCTCGATCTCCGGCTCGGCGATGTCGACCTCGGGCGGTTCGTCCGCCTCCGCGTCGGTCTCACGGAGTCGCTCGTCCCAGTCGATGTGTTCGTCGATGCCGTGGCACATGATCACACACCTCGTGAAAACGGAAGGGCCGGCGACGTGTAAGGGTTGTGGCGGCGGTCACTCGCCGTCGCCGTCCCGGAAGAACTCCTCGCGGGCGAACGGTTCGTCCTCGCCCTCCACGTCGACCACGTCGAGTACGGTGACGACCGCGCCGGTGTCCAGCAGGCCGGCGAGGCTCGGTTCGGTGCGGCCCTCGTCGCTGCTGACGAGTTCCTTGACGTAGAGACCGCCCTCGCCGCGAACCTCCAGTTCGGCCGTGGTCTCGCCGGTGAGTTCGCCGTCGATGTCGTACACGTCGCGGGTCCGGGTCACGTCCGCGCGGCGGTGGGTGACCCGCTGTGGCGTGTCCTGGTGGATCGTCGCGCCGTCGAGTTCGTCGAGGGCGTCCGCGAAGGCGTCCTCGTCCACCGGTTCGTCCAGTTCCACGTCCATCCGGTAGGTCTTGTTCGCGTCGAGTTCCTTGACGCGCTCGACCATCTCGTGGGTCGCCAGCCGCAGGTTCTCGACCTCGACCTTGCCGTCGGCGAACGCCTCGATCTCGCCCTCCAGTTCGGCGGGGTCGACGTCGCGGGTGCGGGGTTCTTTGATCTCGACGACGAACGGGCGACCGGAGCCGAGCATCCTGGCGTCGACGTCCTCGCGGCCCGCGCCGTGGAAGACGGCCTCCTCGCCGTCCATCGCGTCCAGCACGACCGGGGCGGTGAGTTGCTCGACGCTCTCGTCGTAGCGGTAGCCCGAACCGCCACAGCCGTCGCAGGTGTCGCCCCGCTTCAGCCCCGTCCCGCCGCAGTCGTTGCAGGGCCACTCGGTCTGGGGGATGTCCCGCTCCAGTTTCCGGTAGCGGCCGTAGACGAACGCGGAGTTGATCTGCACGTCGAGTTCGTCGGTCGCCAGATCGAGGACGACCAGCACGTCCGGGCGCTCGAAGTCGACCTCGGCGTCGGTCTTCGCGCCCAGGCGCTTGCCGACCTCGCGGTTGAGGTCGGCCTTGAGCTGTTCGCCGGCGTCGGGATCCAGGCCGGCCTCCTCCCGGAGGAGGCGGTCGTTCTCCTCCAGCAGGGGCGGGACCTTGGTCCCGGTCTGGTAGGTGGCAAACTCGTAGGGGGCGAGCGCGTGGGCCGCTCGCTCGGCCCACTCCTCGTAGCGGCCGCTCTCGCCTTCACAGACCCAGCAGGGCTCGTCGGGTTCGAGGTCGCCGACCGGCCGGTCATCTTCGAGGGCGACGGCGACCCGGAGCGACCGGCCCCGTTCGCGGTTGGTCAGTCCGAAGCTCCGGTCGGCCACCAGCCGCCCGAGACAGGCGTCACAGAGCGGGCCCGAATCGAGGGCCCGACGGGCGGTCTCAAGTACCGTCATCGTCGGGTCCACGGGGGGCGCGCCTAACTCCCTTTCCTTTCCGCTCAGGACCGCAGCGTCGTCTGCAGGTTGTACGGCTTCTCGCCGGTGAGCCACTCGTAGGTCAGTTCCGTGCTGGTGAGACTCGCCCGGACGCCGTCGTGGTCGGTCCGCAGGCGAACGTTCTCCGCGCCCGCCAGGGCGGGGCTGTCCTCGCAGTTCCAGAACAGCGGGTCCTCGGTCCCTCGGAGGGTGTAGTAGTCCACGTCGCCCGGCGTCTCGTTCTCGTTGAGCGCCGCGAGCGGGTGCCCGTCGACGGAGTCGTAGTCCCGCCGGAGGAAGTCGCTCATCTTGTAGGTGCCGCCGGTGAGGCCGGCGGTGGCGGCGTAGGAGTTCAGGACCGTCCCGTGGTTCGCGCCGGCCATGAACACGCAGGTGTCGACCCAGTCGTAGCGGTCCTCGCGGTGGAGCCAGTACCGCGCGCCGGTCACGCCGAGGCTGTGGGCGACGACGTTCACCCGATCGCTCCCGGTGTGTTCCCGGACGTTCCCGACGAACTCGTCGAGCTGGTCGGCCATGCTCGCGTGGCTCGGGCTCCCCGATCCGAAGGTGATCGCCCAGAGGTCCTCGCCCGCGTAGGCGCGGTTCAGGAAAAACTCCGCGTGGCTGTTCCAGTCGCAGGCGTCGCGCTGGTTCCCGTGGACGAACACGACGGGTGTTTCCTCGGTGCCGGCCTCGGTGTCGTGGTACCCGTGGCCACCCCAGCCGCCGTACCCGGCGGTGGACCACGGCAGTCGATCGTCGGCGGTGCGCTCGTGTCGGCAGTCGACCCGGCATCCCCCGTTGCGACGACAGCGCCGCAGTACGGCGAGGTTCGAAGTCAACTGCTGGAAGACGGGTCGCGACCGACCCGCCCCGTCGTCGACGGACATACCTGCGTAGTGTGAACGTGTGCCATATATAGCTATCTCCTTACAACGGTACCGGAACCGTGAAACGAACGTCAGACTGGTAACCGAACGCCCGGGTACCGTATCGGCCGTTGAACTCGAACGGGTTCTGTTTACCAGTTGAAGATTCACCTCCGACAGGACCGCGCCGATGACGACCCCGATGCAGGTCAGCGTGTCGTCGAACCCGTTGGAGACGAAGTAGCGCCGCGCGATCGAGAGCAGTCCTCCTTCCCGAGCAGACGACGGACGCGCTGGCCCAGCCCCACCGCGATCACCCGTCCTGCTGGGTCGGCCGTTCCTCGACGATCACGTCGCCACAGGCCACCTCGTCGACGGAGTGGACGGTCCCGCCGAGGTCCTCGACGGTCGACTCGACGGCGTCGAACTCCAGCTCCGCCCCCTCGACGGTGAGCTTGACGTTCTGGACTTCCTGATCGAGTTCGATCAGCGAGCCGGTCGCGCCGTCGACGCTGTCGACCGCGGCGATCCGCTCGGTGAACTCGAGCAGCGGCGGTTCGTGGGGTTTCAACACGTCGATGACGAGTCTGCGAACGGCGACTATGCCCGGACGTGGCACCCGACGCACCTAAAGCCTCGACCCGTCGCGGCGGAGAACGGGGACAGGTCCGGGCCACACCTTTACGCCCGCCCGTCGATGGGGAGAACGATGTTCGAACGGATCCTGGTTCCGACCGACCGCAGCGACCCGGCCCGGCAGGCGCTCGAACGGGCCGCAGACATCGCGAACCGCTACGATGCGACCCTCACCGCGCTCCACGTCGTCGACACGCGGGAACTGGACCGCAGTGAGGCGGTCGACGAGCGCACGCGGGCGGCCCGGGCGGAACTGGACGAGACCATCGCGGATCTCGACGTCGACCCGAAGCCCGAGACGGTCGTTCGGGCCGGCATCCCCAGCGAGGAGATCATCGACTACGCCGAGGAGTCGGGGATGGATCTGATCGTGATGGGGACTCACGGCCGGACCGGCGTGCGCCGCTACCTGCTCGGCAGCGTCGCCGAGAAGGTCGTCCGGCTGTCGGACGTGCCGGTCCTCAGAGTCCATCCCGAGGAGATCGACGGCGGAACGACCTCTTACGAGCGGATCCTCGTCCCGACCGACGGGAGCGAGGGGGCCGACGTGGCCGTCGACTGCGCCACCGACCTCGCGCGGACCTACGGTGCGACCCTGCACGCGGTGTCGGTCGTCGACACGGGCGCGACGGCACCGGACGTGCAGTTCGGCACGATCGCGGACCAGCTCCGGAACCACGCCACCGACGCGGTCGAAGCGGTCGCGGACGCCGCCGACGAGGCCGGGGTCGGCGAGACCGAGACGGCGGTGCTGGAGGGGCGACCGTACGACGCGATCCGGACCTACGTCGACGAGGCCGATGTCGACCTGATCGTGATGGGGACTCACGGTCGGAGCGGCATCGACCGGTACCTGCTGGGAAGCGTCGCGGAGAAACTCGTCCGGACCGCCTCGGTCCCCGTGCTGACGGTCCGGATGCCCGAGCCCGACGACTGATCCCGGCCGAAACCTCGATTGTCCCCCGCCACCCAGAGCGGGTATGGTCGGCAGAGACGCCCTCGACGGGCGCGACGAACCGGCGCGCAGTCCCGACGATCACGCCGAACTCCTCTCGGAACTGGACTCCCACGACCTGGCCTTCTCCGTCTCCGCCGAGGAGACCGGCGAGAGCGACCCCTTCGAGTTCGATCCCGACGCCGACCCCGACGACACCTTCCCCCAGTCGGTCGCCAGCGGCGGCCCGACCCCCGAGGGCGTCATCTGCTGGACCCGCGTCTCGCCGGACCGGTTCGACCTCGAGAGCACGCTGGCCGTCGAGGTCGCGACCGATCCCGACTTCACCGATCGCGTCTACCGCGGGCTGATCGACGACGCCGAGTCGATCCTCGCCCACGACTACACGGTCAAGGTCGACCTCGACGGCCACCTCGACCCCGACAGCGAGTACCACTACCGCTTCGTCTACGACGGCGTCGCCAGCCGGACCGGGCAGTGTCGGACCCTCCCCGAACCCGACGCCTCGCCCGACTCGCTCCGGATCGCCGTCCTCACCTGCCAGAACTACCTCAACGGCTACTTCCCGGCCTACCACTACGTCGCCGAGGCGGACCTGGATTTCGTCGTCCACCTCGGCGACTTCATCTACGAGTCCGACGCCGGCCACTTCAAGGGTATCGGGTCGCCGACGTTCGAGGGTCGCGACCTCGAACTGCCAAGCGGCTACGACCGCGTCCACACCCTGGAGGACTACCGCTACCTCTACCGGACCTACCGCGCCGACGACTTCCTCCAGGAGGCCCTGGAGTCACACACCCTCATCGCCGGCTGGGACGACCACGAGATGGTCAACGACATCTACTGGGACCGCGAGACCGACGCGCCGGCCGGCGACCACCCCCGCGGCGACGACCCCGAGTTCATGGCCGAACTCGTGGCCGACGCGATGCACGCCTGGTGGGAGTTCATGCCCGCCCGCATCGAGTACGACCCCGCCGGCGACTCCCTCCAGGACCGGTTTCGCCTCTGGCGGGACTTCGAGTTCGGCGACCTCGTGACCCTCGTGATGACCGACGAGCGCCTCTTCCGGGACCCGCCACGGGAAGCCATCCCGACCGCCGACAACGTCGGTCCCCACCGCGAACCGCCCGGGCGGACGATGCTCGGCGACGAACAGCGCGAGTGGCTGATCGACACGATCACCGGCTCGGAGACCACCTGGACGGTCTGGGCCGACGAGGTGCTGACCGTCCCGTTCCGGATCGGGTCGGGGCCGCTGTCGGTCTACCCGGTCCAGGGCGGGTGGGACGGCTACACCCGCGAGCGCCAGACCATCTCCGAGGCCATCGCGGCGGCCGACGTGGACAACTACGTCACCCTCACCGGCGACATGCACTGCTACGTCGCCGCCTACGTGCAGGCCTCCTACCCCGGCCGGATCACGGGCGGCACCGGCGTCGCCGAGGGCGAACCCATCGGCGTCGAGTTCATGACGCCCGCGCTGACCTCGCTCAACGCCGCCGAAGCGCTCCACCTCACCGAGGGCTGGCGTGGGACGGTTACGGAACCGCTGGTCTCGAAACTGGTCACCGGCATGAACCCCCACATCGACTTCTTCGACAGCCACAACTGGGGCTATTCGGTCGTCGAGTTCACCCCCGAGGCGTGTACCTACGTCGGCTACGCGGTCGACAAGACCGTCGACTCGCCCGACGCCGACCGCGACGTGCTGGTCGCCTACCGCGTCCCCGAGGGCGTCGTCAACCTCGTCGACGTGACCGACGAGTACCGCTGACGGTCGTTCGTCCCGCACTCGCCGTCACACGCTCGGCGTCGCGTGCCGCCCGACTCAGGCGTCGCTCTCGTGGACCTTCTCCAGTACCGCCGACTCCGCGACCGAGACCACGCCGGCCGCGGCCAGCGTCTCGGCGAACTCGTCGCTGTCGTAGTAGGTGAGTGCCTCCTCCAGCCGGTCGTCGGCGACCTTCTGCAAGACGATCACGGCGTTCTCGTCGTCGGCCGGGCGGAACGCTTCCGATCCGAGCGAGCCGTGGGCCGCCCGCGCGTCGGCGTTGTCCTCGTGGTGGCGCTCCCAGCGCTCGTAGTCCTCGATCTCGTGTTTCGCGTAGATGTAGGCCATATCGACCGTGCGGTCGGTGCGAGCAAAGAACGCGTGGTTCGGATGCTAATGACATCGATGACAAACCAACTCTTATGACAGGAGAGACACTACTGACGAACGTGCCGATAGACATCGAACGATTCGACGACGCGAGCGAAGCGGACCTCTCGGAACCCACCAACGCCGAGCGTGTCGTGCGGTTCCTGCTCCGGAACGACGACAAGGCGTTCACGCCCTCCGAGATCGCCGAGGGAACCGGTGTCAAGCGCTCCTCCATCGGAACCGTGTTGCGCCGCCTCGAAGAGCGTGACCTCCTGAAACACAAGGGCGACTACTGGGCGATCGGCGACCCGTCCCGTGTCCGCGACGCCTTCGACTTCCATCGGACGCTCGACGATCTGGACGACCGCTTCGGCGCGGAGGATATCGAGGCGTGGCGGGACCACGCCGCCGATCCGGGATGAGCTACGACCGTGGCGACGTGGTCGTGGCCGGCGACCCGTTCAAGGACGACGACGCGGCGGCTCGTCCCTTTCTCCTCGTCGATCACGAGGACACGCCGTTTCACGGCGACCAGTACGTCGCGCTCTCGCTGACGACACGGACCTGGCACGACGAACGAATCCCGATCGACGACGCCGACTGGATCGCCGGTGGTGCGCCGGAATCGAGTTCGATCATGCCGTGGTCCGCGAACTCGATCAAGACCGAGTGGATCGAGTTCCGGCAGGGTCGACTGGCGACCGACGTCGTCGACCGGGCCGTCGACCGACTGATCTCGTACGTGCGGTGACCGGCGCCGATCACTCGGCCTGGATCGCCGCCTGCTCCAGCTCGAACCCGTCGTAGTCGTCGCGGGCGACCCGGGCACAGATCTCCCGGTAGTTGTCCAGCCCGCCGGGGAACGGCGTGAACACCTGCGTCTTCCCGGGGACGTTCGCGCCCCGATACCAGGAGTCGGCCTCGGAGAACAGCATGTTCTCGGCCAGCATGTTGGTGTTTTGCACCCACTGGTCCTCCGCGTCCTCGCTGGGCTCGATGCGGTCGTAGCCCTCCTCGTCCATGTACGCGATGCAGTCGGCGATCCACTCGACGTGTTGCTCGATGGACAGCGGCATGTTGGTCAGCACGGAGGGACTCTGTGGCCCGGTGATCGTGAACAGGTTGGGGAACCCGCGGGTCATGAGGCCCAGATAGGTCCGGGGGCCGGCCGCCCACTTCTCGTCGATCGTCTCCTCGCGGCCCTCGATGTCGATCGCGAGGATCGCGCCCGTCATCGCGTCGAACCCCGTCGCGAACACGAGGGTGTCGAGGGCGTAGTGGTCGGCGGTCGTCGCGATCCCGTCGGCGGTGACCCGTTCGATGGGGTTCTCGTCCACGTCCACGAGGGACACGTCGTCGCGGTTGTAGGTGCCGTAGTAGTCGTCGTAGTCCATCGGCGGGCGCTTCGAGCCGTAGGGGTGGTCCGTCGGGACGAGCGTCTCGGCGGTTTCGGGGTCGTCGACTTTCTCGCGGATCTTCTCGCGGATGAACTCCGAGACGACCGCGTTGAGCTCCGGGTCCGACAGGATGGCTCCGGGCTCGAAGGCGTGGAGGAAGCGAAAGCCGCCCTGTTGCCACCGCTCTTCGAGGATCTCCCTGATCTCCTCCTCCGAGAGGCCGTAGTCGGTCTCGTGTTCGTGGTCGAAGGGCATCCCCAGCCGGGAGTCACGGGCCCGCTCCCAGATGTCCTCGTAGTTCTCGCGGATCTCCTCGTACTCGTCGTCCTCCAGCGGCCGGTTCCGGGCCGGCACCGCGTAGTTGGGCGTCCGCTGGAACACCGTCAGGTGGTCGGCCCGGCCGCCGACCGCCGAGACGAACTGGATGCCCGTCGAGCCGGTGCCGATCACGCCGACGTGGTCCTCGGCGAGGTCGACCCCATCCTCGGGCCAGCGAGCGGTGTGGTACCACTCGCCCTCGAACGCCTCCAGGCCGTCGAAGTCGGGCAGAAACGGCTCGGAGAGACAGCCGACCGCGGTGACGAGGTATCGCGTCGTGACCTGTTCACCGTCGGCCAGTTCGACGGTCCACGTCGCCGTCCCGTCGTCGTAGGTCGCCGACGTGATCTCCCGCTGGAAGGCGATGTCCCGGCGGAGATCCAGCCGGTCGGCCACCCACTGCAGGTACTCCAGGATCTCGGGCTGTTCGGGGTAGCGTTCGCTCCACTCCCACTCCCGGTGGAGGTCCTCCTCGAAGGAGAAACAGTAGATGTGGCTCTCGCTGTCACAGCGTGCCCCGGGATAGCGGTTCCAGTACCACGTCCCGCCGACTTCGTCGCCCTTCTCGTAGACGCGCACGTCCAGTCCCTGCTCGCGCAGTTTGTGGAGCATGTACAGCCCCGAAAAGCCCGCGCCGATGACGACGGCGTCGAAGTCCACGTCGGCCTCTCCCCCGCTGGTGTTCGTGTCAGCGGCTGACACTCTGTATCACTGCCCACATCCAGTGGCTGGTCGCAGTTAAACGCACTCCTCCATAGCATCGGTCGTATATCAGTGGTGACCCGAAGCGCTCGGGGTCGGCGGACTCGGCACCACGCCGTCGGATCGGAGTCGCTTCAGCGTCGCCGTCGCTTCGGCGTCGTCTCGTCGGGTATCCCTCGTGGTTACATCTAAATCTCGGGTTCTATGGTGGATGCTCCCCGTGCACTAGGCATGAGTTGGCATATCACGCCCGAGTACGAGACGTACGAACGAGCCCACGAGAACTTCGAGTGGGCGTTTCCCGAGGGATACAATCTCGCGTGGGACCTGCTTCGCAAACACGACGACCCCGGGCGGCCGATGCTCCACCAGGCGTATCCGGACGGGCGACGGGAGACCTACAGTTTCCGGGAGATGGACGAACTGTCGAGCCAGGTCGCCAACGCGCTCGCGGCGCATGGAGTCGAGCGCGGCGACCGCGTCGCCATCGTCGTCCCCCAGAAGCCGGCGAATCCGCTGACTCACCTCGCCTGCTGGAAACTCGGCGCGATTTCGCTGCCGCTGTCGGTCCTGTTCGGGACCGACGCGCTCCGGTACCGCCTGCAGGACAGCGGCGCGAACGTCGTCGTCGCCGACCGGTCGGTCCTCGATACCGTCACCGAGGTCCGCGAGGACTGCCCGGATCTGGAACACGTCGTCGCCGTCGACGCCGAGGGGACGGCCGACGATATCGAGCGGTTCGAGGAACTGTACGCAGGCCACGACACCGACTTCGACATCGTCGACACCACCGCGGAGACGCCGGCCATCATCATCTACACGAGCGGCTCCACCGGCCCGCCCAAGGGCGTGCTGCACGGGCACGGTCTCTGGGCCGGCCACTGCCCGGCCTTCTACATGTATTTCGAGCGGGACGTCTTCGACTCGACGTACTGGACGCCGGCCGACTGGGCGTGGATCGGCGCGCTCGGCGACGTGGTCTTCCCGGCGTGGCACTACGGACAGCCCGTCGTCGGCTACCCGATGGGCGAGTTCGACGCCGAGACCGCCTTCGAGATCTGCGAGGAGTTCGGCGTCACCCACAGTTTCCTGCCGCCGACGGCGATCCGGATGCTGATGAGCGTCGACGCGAGCCGGTACGACCTCGACCTCGAAGCCATCGGCTCGGGCGGCGAACCCCTGACGCCGGAGATCCTCGACTGGGCCGACGAGGAACTGGGCGGCGTCCCGGTCAACGAACTCTACGGCCAGACGGAGGCCAACCTCCTCGTGGCGAACTGCCGGCAGTGGTTCCCGGCACAGGCCGGCAGTATGGGCAAACCGGCTCCCGGCCACGACGTAGCTATCGTCGACCAGGAGACCGGCGAACCAATGCCCGACGGCGAAGTGGGGATGATCGCGGTGCGCCACGACGGGGACCCGGTCATCTTCCAGGAGTACTGGAACGAACCCGAGAAGACCGACGCGGCGACTCTCGAAGCCCCCGACGGGACGGTCTGGCACCTGACCGACGACCTGGGGTACCGCGACGAGGAGGGGTACTTCTGGTTCAAGGCGCGCGACGACGACGTCATCATCACGTCCGGATACCGCGTCGGCCCCGGGGAAGTCGAGAGCGCCATCCTCGAACACCCGGACGTCGAGCAGGTCGGCGTCGTGGGAATCCCCGACGAGACGCGCGGCGAGATCATCAAGGCGTTCGTCCAGCCCGTCGCCGGCGTCGACGGGGACGACACCCTCCGGGACGAGATTCGGGAGCTGGTCCGGGAGACCCTCGCGAAGTACGAGTATCCGCGCGAGATCGAGTTCGTCGATACCCTGCCGACGACCACCACCGGGAAAATCCAGCGCCGGAAACTCCGCGAGCGCGACGCCGAGAACTGAGCGAACGGTCTCACAGCTGTAACAGCGCGGAGCGCCCGCGAGGTCGGCGCAGTTCCCTCGGTGTCCCCGTCCGCGTCAGACACCGTCGATCACTGCGGCGGGGAACGTTCCCGAGAACCGCTCGCCCCTGTTCACCGCCGAAGACTCCTTCGCCAACGAGCGAGAGGGGATCCTCGACCGCCGTTTGGACGACCCGGGACACCTTTCCACGTGGCCGGGTCGTCGGTCTGCCGGCTCACTTCGGTGGCGTAGTCGGTTCGGTGTGCTCCGGGCGGTCCGTGCCGGTAGTCGCAGTTTCGAGCGCGTCCGAGAGGAGTTTCGATTCGGCCTTCCGGAGGTGTTCGAGCATCGTCGAACGGTTGATCTCCATGTCCGCGGCGAGTTCCTCGCTCGTGGTCTCGCGGGGCCACTCGAAGTAGCCGGCCTCGAGAGCGCGTTCGATCACCTCGTACTGGCGGTCGGTGAGGCGCACGCCCGTCCCGTCGAACGCCGAGAGCTTGCCGAGGGTTACCGTCCCGATCTCCCGGAAGTCGTCGATCATCGCCCGGAGGTCCTGCCGGCGGAAAAAGAGGACCGTGTAGACGCGCCGGCTCGGGCCGATGGAGGTCTGTCGCCTGAGGATGCCGTGATTTCGGTCGATCGCCGAGTAGGCCCCGCACGAGACCTTCGTGACCAGGAGGTTCCCGTTGCCCATGTCCTCGACGTGTTTCACCTGATCGGACGCCCGCAGCATGTCGAGGGCGTCCGGAACGTCCGCTCCGGGTTCGACGACGAAGGTCACGAGCTCGTCGTGGAGCTCCTCGATGGCGATGTCGAGATCCTCGTCGACCTCCGTGGCGAGTTTCGAGACGACACACTCCTTGTCTTGCTGGAGGTGGATCTCCGCCTGAAACATGCCTCGTCCAAGGGTGGGAGCGTGAATAAGTCTTCGTCGGGACCGGTCGCGGCGTCGACACGACCGCGGATGGGTGGCCGACTCAGCCCACAAACTCGCGCTCGGCCAGCGCGAGCGCCGCGTCGAGATCGAGCGGCCCCTCGTCGGCCAGCGCGTCGAGGTACGCGGTCACCGTCTCCTCGTCGGGGTCGATCCCCGCCCGTTCGAGGAGGCGGCGCGCGCCGCTCGCGCCGGTCGGCGTCCCGAACACGAGGCGACGCTCGCCGCCGAACCGCTCGGGATCGAACGGTTCGAGCGTCGCCGGATCGGCGAGCATCGCGGCGGTGTGGATCCCGGACTCGTGTTCGGCGATCTTCTCGCCGAGGACGGCCTTCCGATCCTCGTAGGGCTCGCCGAGCCGGTCGAGGATGTCCCGACAGGCCGGGACGAGTTCGTCCGTGGTCAGTCCGAGGTCGTCGTCGTGGTCGACGGCACAGGCGACGGCGACCTCTTCGAGTGGGCTGTTGCCGGCGCGCTCGCCCAGCCCCGCGACGCTCACGTCGGCCTTCCCGACGCCGGCGCGGTAGGCGGCCAGCGCGTTGGCCGTCGCACACCCCATGTCGTCGTGGAAGTGGACGCCGAGCCGGTCGAAGTCGACGTGGCCGTCGAGGCCGTCGAGATACGCCTGCACCGTCGCGGGCGTTCGCGCCCCGACCGAGTCCGCCAGCGAGACGAACTCGACGGTCGGGACGGTCTCGACGATCTCGACGAGGTGCTCGTGCTCGGTTCGAAAGGCGTCGGCGAGGGTGACGTGGACCGGGACGCCGTGGTCCTGCACGTAGTCGACGGCCTCGCCGAGCATCGACAGCATCTCCTCGCGCGTGGTCCCGAGCAGGTGTTCGAGGTGGCGATCCGAGGCCGAGACGAACGTCTCGATCACGTCGGCGTCGGCCGCCAGCGCGGCGTCGACGTCCCGCTCCAGCGCGCGGGCCAGCGCGACGACGTCCGCGTCGGTGGTCCCGGCCAGCTCCGAGACGACGCGCTGGTCTTTCTCCCCGGTCGCCGGGAAACCGGGCTGGACGAAGGGGACGCCCAGCTCGTCGAGCGCGCGGGCGCACTCGATCTTCTCCTCGGCGGTGAACTCCCGCCCGGGCATCTGGTCGCCCTCCCGGAGGGTCACGTCGGTCAGCAGCATCTAGATGATGCCCTCCTCCTCGAGGTCGACGATCTCCTCGGGCGAGAGCCCGAGTTCGCCGCCGTAGATCTCCTCGTTGTGTTCGCCGTGGCGCGGGCCCAAAAACTCCACCTCACCGGGGGTCCGTGAGAACTTCGGGATCGGCGCGAAGGTCTCGATCTCGCCCACGTCGGGATCGTCGACCTCGACGAAGTCCTCGCGGGCCCGGAACTGCTCGTCCTCGCGGATGTCGGCCATGTCGTAGACGGGGCCGACGATGGCGTCGTTTGCCTCCAAGATCTCGATGGCCTCCTCGGTGGTGTGCTGGCGGGTCCACTCCTCGATGGCCTCGTTGAGCGGTTCGCTGTTCTCGACGCGTTTCTCGTTGTCGGCGAAGCGGGGATCGTCGATCAGTTCCGGTTTGCCGATGGTCTCGGCGACCCGCTCGAAGATCTTCTGGTTGGAGGCCGACATCGTCATGTAACCGTCCTCGGTCTCGTAGATGTTCCGCGGCGCGGTGTTGGGGTGCTGGTTACCCGTGCGCTCCCGGACGTGGCCGTCGTAGTCGTAGGCCTCCACGTCGCCGAAGAAGACCCGCCAGAGCGGTTCGATCAGGGACACGTCGACGACCTGCCCCTCGTCGCTCCCGCCCCGACCCAGATCGCGCTCGTAGACGGCCATCAGCGTCGCCTGCAGGGCGAACTGAGCGGCCGTCACGTCCGCGAGACTGATCGGCGGCAAGAGCGGTTCGCGATCCGGGAAGCCGTTGGCGTGAGCCCACCCGGAGATGCCCTCCGCGATGGTGCCGAAGCCGGGCTTCTCCGATTTCGGGCCGGTCTGGCCGTAGCCCGAGAGTCGGACCATGATCGCGCGCTCGTTGACCTCGTGGATGTCGTCGGGGCCCAGCCCCCAGCGTTCCATCGTCCCCGGGCGGAAGTTCTCGTAGACGATGTCGGCGTCCTCGATGAGTTCGAGGGCGATCTCGCGGCCCCGGTCGGACCCGAGATCGAGCGTGATACACCGCTTGTTGCGCCCGAGGGACTTCCAGGCCAGCGAGTGGCCGTCCTCTGTCTTCTGGGGCCACTCCCGGATCGGGTCGCCCACCTCCGGGTGTTCGATCATCACCACGTCCGCGCCGAAATCGCCCATCATCGTCGTCGCGAACGCGCCGCTGATCATCCCCGACATGTCGATGACGCGCAGGCCGTCGAGCGGCCCCTGTCGTTCCCGTGCTGCCGTGTCGCTGTCACTCATGCGATACCACCGTAGATGTCGTCGAATCAGTGTAGATCATGTTGCTGAGTCATCTGTGTCGTCCGTGAGGCGCTCGATCACGTCGTCGGTCGCGACCACGTCCCCGTACTTCTGGTCGATGTCGAAGAGGTTCGCGCGGTGGGGACCCTCGGCGCGGTCGCCGACGGCGTCCGCGGGCACCACGGTCCGATACCCGTGCTGGAGGCTGTCGACGGCCGTCGCACGGACACAGCCACTCGTCGTGACGCCCGCGAGGACGAGCGTGTCGACGCCGTTCGTCGTCAGTTCGGTTTCGAGATCGGTCCCGAAGAAGGCGCTCGCGTACTTCTTCAGGACGACGCGCTCGTCGTCTCTCGGCTCCAGCCGCTCGTCGACGGTGACGGCGTCGGTCCCGAGTTCGAGTTCCCGTAGCGCGGGCACCTTCTCGATGAACCGGCCGGCGTCGCCGTAGGACTCCTCGTAGGCGACGGTGGTGAAGTAGCGGGGCAGGTCGCGGTCGCGAAACGCCGAGAGCAGTCGCTCCGTCTGTGCGACCACGGCGTCGAAGTCGGCCCCGAGGTCCGTCCCGGGGTCGGTGAACGCCTCGATGAGGTCGATCACCACCAGCGCCGGTCGCTCGCCCATCCCGACCTCGCCGCCGAAGTCGTGGTCCGCGTAGTACGCCTCGGTGTCGTCGATCCAGTCCATGTTCGTCGTCGAACCGTCAGTGGTCAGTCCCGGTTCTCGAACTCGCGTCGTTCTGCGGCGATCTCCTCGGCGAGTTCCTCCTCCGGTGGAAGCGGCCCGTAGTCGAACTCCTCAAGGTCGTCACGAGTCTCGCGAATCTCCTCGCGCTCGCTTTCAGTGGCCGACTCGTCGACGGCCCTGTCCGCGTCGAGAACCACACCGTACTCTTCCCGGGCGGCCTCCTCGGTGACGAGGCCGCGCCGGACTTCCTTGGCGACCCGCTCGGGGTCGCGCTCCAGCGGATCGCCCAGCCCGCCGCCGCCGGCGGTGCTGAACACGAGTTTGTCGCCGGCTTCGACGGGGACGTTCTCGACCTTGGAGGGCAACTCCTCCTCGGTGCCGTCGGTGCGGAGCAGTTTCTTCTCGCTGCGCTCCGCGTGTTTGCCGCCCTCGACGCCCCACGGGTAGGTGTGGGCGCGGTCGTCCTGGAAGGTGATCGCCCCGTCCTCCTCGAAGGTGTAGACCTTCGTGATGCCGTGGCCGCCGCGGTGTTTGCCGGGGCCGCCGGTGTCCTCGCGGGTGCTGTACTCGTCGATGGACAGCGGGTAGTACGCCTCCTGGTACTCGGCGGGGACGGTGCGGAACAGCGGCCACCACGAGTGGCCGTCGAGGCCGTCGCCGCCGGGGCGGGCGGGGATGCCGCCGTAGAGGATCTCCAGCATCTGGAAGTCGTTGCCCTCCGAGTCGGTGCCGGCGTAGACCAGATTCGGCGAGGTGCCGTAGCTGCCGGCGACCGAGAAGCCGTCGATGAGCTTCGAGAAGGTGGCCTGGAGCACGTCGAACTGCCGGGCCATCAGCGGCAGTCGGTTCCCCAGCGGCGCGGGGAACTCCGGCTGGACGACCGTCCCCTCGGGCAGCGTCACGTCGAAGAGGTCGTAGTACCCGTCGTTGAACGTCAGAAGCGGGTCGAACGCCATGATGAGGAAGACGCCGGTGAACATCTTGAACATCTTCTCGTTCAAGAGGAAGTTCACAGTCCCGGGGACCTGCTCGTCGGTGCCGGTCCAGTCGAGGTAGACGGTGTCTCCCTCGCGGTATATTTCGAGGTGGAGTTTGATGGGGCCGTTGCCCATCCCGTCGTCGTCGACGTAGTCCTCGAAGGTGTAGGTCTCGCCCTCGGGGACGAACTCGTCGATGAGGTCGATCATGCCGTCGCGGGTGCGGTCGAGGATGGCGTCACAGCCCTCCAGATAGGTCTCCTTGCCGAAGCGGTCACAGAGCTCCGTGACGCGCTCCTCGGCCGCGGCCGTTCCCGCCGCCAGGGCCTTGATGTCGGCCTCGGCGTGGTCGGGCAGGCGGGTGTTGTGCGCGAACGTCTCCAGCAACTCCTCGTCAAGTTCGCCGTTCTTGTAGAGCTTCACCGGTGGCAGCCGCATCCCCTCCTCGAAGATCGAGGTGGCCTGGACCGGCATGCTGCCGGGCGTCTTCCCGCCCACGTCCATCAGGTTGCCCCACTGGCTGGAGAAGCCGACACGCTCGCCCTCGTAGAAGATGGGGCGCAACAGCAACATATCGGGAGTGTGGGACATCGCGCCGGCACACATGTAGGGGTCGTTGGTGGCGATCACGTCGCCGTCCTCCAGATCGTCCCAGTCGAAGCTCGCGTTCTCGATGATGGTGTCGATGGCCGACCCGAACTGGCCCATCACCATCCGTCCCTGCGGGTCCGCGATCAGGGGGAACTGATCGGACTGCTCGCGGATGACCGGGCTGATCGCCGTCGTCTCCAGCACGCGGTCCATCTCGTGACGGGTGTTCTCCAATGTGCTCTCGATGATGTCCAGCGTCGTCGGGTCGATGTCGTGGTCACCGACGAAGTCGGGGGTATCAGCGCTCACGCCTGCTCACCTCGTTCGATCTCGATGTTGGCATAGCGGTCGATGGTGGCGATGTGGTCGGGCTGGACGACGACGGTCGAGTCGTCCTCGACGACGATGGCCGGCCCGGTGATCTCGTTGCCCGGTCGCAACTCCGTGCGGTCGTAGATCGGCGTGTCGTGATAGCTGCCGTCGAAGTACACCTCGTCGGTGGCGACCCGTGCGTCGCTGGGGTCTGCCTCGCCCAGCTCGTACTCCTCGATGGTGACGCCCTCGATCTTGCCCTTGCCGATCACGCGGAGGTTGGCGATTTCGAGGGGCGCGTCCAGCGAGAAGCCGAACTGCCGGTCGTGGCGGGCCTCGAAGTCGTCTTTGATCTCGGCCAGTCCGGTCTCGGTCCGCAGGGCCTCGATATCGACCGGGATGGACATCTGGATGTCCTGGCGGTAGTACCGGCAGTCGGCGTAGTACTCGAAGGCGTGGTCGGACTCGTCGACGCCCTCCGAACGGAGCCAGTCGGTCGTCTCCGCCCGGAGGTCGAGCAGTTCCTCGTGAACGTCCTCGCCGTCCACGTCCTGATCCGTCTCCAGATACGTCTCCGTGAACTCGTTTTGCACGTCCGAGGTCAGGAAGCCGAAGGCCGACATCACGCCCGGTCCCGGCGGGATCACGAGCGGGTACGTTCCCATCACGTCCGCCAGCGCGTTGGCGTGCATCGGGCCCGCGCCGCCGAAGGCGACCAGCCCGAAGTCTCGGGGGTCGTACCCCTGCTCGACCGAGACGACCCGGAGCGCGCCGTGCATGTTCTCGTTGACGATGTCGAGGATGGCCTGTGCGGCCGCCTCGACGGAGGTGCCCCGTTCCTCGGCGACGCCCGTGATGGCATCCCGGGCCGCCTCCCGGTCGAGGTCCATCGTCCCGCCGAGTTGCACCTGCGAGGGGATGCGGTTGAGGACGACGTTCGCGTCGGTGACGGTCGGCTCCTCGCCGCCCTGCCCGTAACAGGCCGGGCCCGGATCGGCACCGGAACTCTCCGGGCCGACCTGCAGCGAACCCGACAGCTGGACGCGGGCGATGGAGCCGCCGCCGGCCCCGACGGTGTTCACGTCGACCGAGCGGGACTTGAACTCCCGGTAGCCCACTTTCGTCTGGCGCGTGGTCTCGGGCTTGCCGTCCTCGACCAGCGACACGTCCGTCGAGGTCCCGCCCATGTCCAGCGTCAACACGTCGGGGACGCCTTTCTTCTCGGCGATGGTCGCCGCGCCGACGACGCCGCCGGAGGGGCCCGACAGCGCGAGTTCGACCGGGCGCTCCTTGGCCGCCTCGGAACTCACGAGACCGCCGTCAGAGCGGACCACGTTCATCGTCGCCGTCGAGCCGGCCTCCTCCAGGGAGTCGTCGAGGTCGTCGAGGTAGTCGATCACCTTCGGGCGTGCGTAGTCGTTGATGACCGTCGTCAGCGTCCGCTCGTACTCGCCGTACTCGGGGACGATCTCCGAGGAGATCGACACGGGCAGGTCCGGCGCTTCCTCGGCGACGATCTCGCGCACTCGCTCCTCTTGGGCCGGGTTGAGGTAGGCGTTGAGCAGGGCGACGGTCAGCGACTCGACGCCGTTGTCCCTGAGTTCACGCACCGCCCCCCGGACCTCCGCTTCGTCCAGCGGCTCGGTCACCTCGCCGTCGGGGGAACTGACCGTCCCGCTGATGCCCCGCGTGTCCACGAGGTCGGCCAGCGGATCGGGTTTCTCCATGTCCATCCATCCGTAGAGCGGTCCCGGCGTCCAGGCCCGGGCCAGGTGGAGGATGTCCTCGTGACCCGCCGTCGTGATGAGACCGACCCGCGCCCCGGTCTCCTCGAGCAGCATGTTCGTCACGACCGTCGTCCCGTGGAAGAGCAACTCCAGGTCCGCGACCGACGCGCCCGCCTTCTCGGTCGCCTCTGTCACGCCCGTGAGTACGCCCTCCGAGGGATTCTCCGGCGTCGATAGCACCTTGTCGATGGTGAGTTCGTGGGTGTCCTCGTCGAACACGATCACGTCGGTGAAGGTGCCACCGACGTCCACTCCCAGATTGTATGGCATGTGAATGCGTGACGCTACGTGACCCCGCTCGCTGCCTAAGCCTTCCCCCAACCAATGTTGGCGGTTTTTACGTTCCCCGCTCCCGTCGAGGGGATCTCCGACCCGGACGACAGCAGGCCCACGGACGGCGCGAACCCGACGATCCCGTTATCCGCTGTCTTCGAGACTCTCCTGCCACTTCTGGACTTTCGCCATCAGCTCGACCGGCGGCGTCTCGTTCACGTCGAGGCCGGCCAGTTCGTCGAGGACGGCTTCTGTCTCCGGATCGAGCGCCGCGTCGCCGCCCTCGCCGGCCGCTGCACCGCCGTCGGCCGTCGCCCGCTCGTCACTGCCCGTTCCTCCCCGCTCGAAACTCCCCGAGGAGAGGTCGAAGACGGCCTGTACCGGCTCGTCGTCCCCGCCGCCTTTCGCCTCGATGGCCTCCTCCTCGCGGAGCCGTTCGAGCACGTCCCGCGAGCGCTCGACGACGGGATCGGGGACGCCGGCCAGATCCGCGACGTGGATCCCGTAGGAGCGGTCCGTCGGGCCGTCCCGCACGGTCCGCAGGAAGGTCACGTCGCCGTCGGATTCGTCCGCGGCGACGTGGACGTTCTCGACCCGCTCCAGGTGGTCGGCCAGTCCCGTGAGTTCGTGGTAGTGGGTGGCAAACAGCGTCTTCGCCCGGATCCGGTTGTGGACGTACTCCGTCGCCGCCCACGCGATACTGATGCCGTCGTAGGTCGACGTCCCCCGGCCGACCTCGTCGAGGATGATCAGCGACTCGTCGGTCGCCGAGTGCAGGATGTTCGACAGCTCCTGCATCTCGACCATGAACGTCGAGCGCCCCTGTGCGAGTTCGTCGAGCGCGCCCACGCGCGTGAAGATCCCGTCGACCAGTCCGACCCGCGCCGACTCCGCGGGGACGAAACTGCCGACCTGGGCAAGCAGGGTGATCAGCGCCGCCTGGCGCATGTAGGTCGACTTCCCGCTCATGTTCGGTCCCGTCACGATCAAAAAGCGCCGGTCGTCGTCCATCGAGAGGTCGTTGGGGACGAAGGAGGTGGTCTGCTCGACGACGGGGTGGCGGCCCTGCCGGATCTCCAGCTCGCGGCCCTCGACCAGTTCCGGACGGGTCCAGTCGTTGCGGACGGCGTGGGTCGCCAGGCTCGCCAGCGCGTCCAGCTCCGCCAGCGCCCGGCCCACGTCCTGGAGGAGTTCCGCGCGGTCGGCCACCCGCTCGCGGAGGTCCCGGAAGAGTTCGTACTCCAGTTCCCCGCGTTTCTCCTCCAGCCGCAGGATCTCCCGTTCCTTCTCCTCCAACTCGGGGATCGTGAACCGCTCGGAGCTTTTCAGCGTCTTGATCGACTCGTACTCCTCGGGCACCTCGTCGGCCTCGCTCTTGCCGACCTGGATGTAGTAGCCGTCGGTCTTGTTCCGGTCGACCTGGAGGTGGGTGATTCCATGCTTCCCCTTCTCCCGTTCGTCCAGCGTCTCGATCCACTCCTTCGCGCGCTCGTGGCGCTCGATGATCCCGTCGAGTTCGTCGTCGTACCCCCGCTGGAAGAGGCCGCCCTGTGTCACCGTCCCCGGCGGATCGTCGGCCAGCGCCGCGTCCAGTTCGGCCGCGAGGTCGGCGGCGGCCTCGCAGTCGGCCCCGGCGACGACCTCGCTCAGCGGGGAGTCCGCCAGCCGGTCCGTCCCGTCGATCACCTCGGCCGCGCGCGGGAGCAGGGCGAGCGTCTCGGCGACTCGCAGGAGGTCGCCCGCGTCGGCGCTGCCCGAGGCCGCGCGGCTCGCCAGCCGTTCGAGATCGTACGCGCCGTCCAGCGCTTCCTGCAGTTCCTCGCGGGCTAACGCGGCCTCGGCCAGCGCTGCGACCGCCGACTGGCGGCGCTCCAGCTCCCGTCGTGACTGCCGCGGCCGGACGAGCCACTGCTGGAGGAGCCGCCCGCCCGCGCTGGTGACGGTGTGGTCGATCGTGGCGAACAGCGACCCCTCGTGGTCCCCCTGCATCGTCTCCGTGAGTTCGAGGTTGCGCTGGGTGGTCGCGTCCAGGTCGACGTGGTCGCTCCCGCTGTAGGTCTGTAACCGCGTCATCGACGCCAGCGCGCCCTGGCCCGTCTCCTCGACGTAGGCCAGTACCGCGCCGGCCGCCCGGATCGCCCCCTCGTCGTCGGCGATGCCGACGCTCTCGACCGTGTCCTCGCCGAACTGCTCGCGGACGCGGTGGCGTGCCCGCCCCGGGGCGAACGCGTCGGCGGCGTGCAGGGTCAGCGTCGCCGTCGTCCGCTCGCGGATCCGGTCCAGCAGCTCCTCGTCGGCCCGCACGTCCGGCCCGGGCAACACCTCCGCGGGGTCGAACTTGTACAGCTCCGTCAACAGCGCCCCCTCGCGGTCCTCGCCGTCGACGCTGGTCACGAAGAACTGACCCGTCGTCACGTCGGCGGCGGCGACGCCGTACCCCTCCCCCTCGCGGACGACGGCCGCGAGGTACTGGGCGTCGTCGTCGGGCGTCTCGATCAGCGTCCCCGGCGTGACGACCCGCGTGATGGCCCGCTCGTGGCCGTCGTCGGTCTCGTGCTGGTCGGCCACCGCCACCCGGTAGCCCCGCTCGACCAGCGCCGTCAGATAGGGAGTGAGGTCGTCGACCGGCACGCCTGCCATCGGATAGGACGACCCGTGCGAGGACTTCTGTGACACCTTCAGGTCGAGTTCGTCCGCGACCGTCTCGGCGTCCTCGTCGAAGAACTCGTAGAAGTCACCGCACTGCATCGCCAGCAGGTCCGCGTCGGTCTCCTCCTTGAGGGCGAGAAACTCCCCGACGATGCCCGTCGCCTCGGTCATACCCCTGTCTGGGAGCGACACCGAATAAAACGCTGTGGGTCCCGCCCGGGACGCGGCGACCGCCGACGAAAATTCCGACCGCCCCCATATTAAATACCTGAAATTGCAGGCAGATATAAACAGTTAAATTCCATCGTTCGTGAAGGTTGTTGATACGTATCATGGGGGATGATCGCAATGCGGACGTTCGGGATACAGACGCGGGACGAGCGACTCGACGGCAGTTCCTCGGGGCCTCGGGAGCGGCCCTGACGGCACTGGCGACTGGCGTCGGGACGGCGTCGGCGTCGTTCGGGTCGGGTGTCTCCTCGCAGGACTACACCATCGAGTCCTGGGACGGGACGAACCTGGAGGCGACGCTGTACACGCCCGACGCCAACGAGCCACAGCCGGCCGTCCTGATGACCCACGGCTGGGGTGCGTTCCGGCAGTCGCCGCTGACGCTGCCGAAGGCGCTCTACCACGCCAAGCAGGGGTACAACGTCCTGACCTACGACTCCCGTGGGTTCGGGGGATCCGAGGGGACCGTCGGGCTCGACGGGCCCAAGGAGATCAAAGACGCCCGGCGGCTGGTCGACTGGCTGGCCAACCGGCCGGAGGTGGCGCTGGACGCCACCGACGACCCGAAGGTGGGGATGGACGGCGTCTCCTACGCCGGCGGCATCCAGCTGTCGGCGGCGGCGGCCGACGACCGGATCGACGCGGTCGTCCCGCGGATCACCTGGAACGACCTGCAGTACTCGCTGGCCCCCCACGGCGTCATCAAGATCGGCTGGCTCTCGATCCTGCTCGGGCTCGGAGGCCTCAGTTCGAACCTGATCGGGCCCGACACCAACATCGACCCGCGGCTGTACGACTGGTACGAACAGGCCCTGCGGACCAACGATCTGCCGCCGGGCATCCTGGAGGCCAACGAGAAGCGTTCCTTCCCGTACTTCGAGAACTACGACACACCCACCTTCCTCGTCCAGGGGTGGGACGACTCGCTGTTCAAGCCCATCGAGGCCGTCCGGACTTACCGGACCCTGCAGGACCGTGGCGTCGAGTCGCGGCTGGCCTTCTACGAGGGGGGTCACGCGCCCGAGGAGATCACCGTGCCGCTGGACCAGCGCGAGTACATGAACGGGCTGGCCAACACCTGGCTCGATCGCCACGTCCGGGGCGAGAGCGTCGACGTCGCACAGTCCAACACCTACCTCAAACAACGCGATACGTTCCGGACCGAGGAGGAGTTCCCGCCGGACGACACCGAGTTCGTCACCTACGACCTCGCGAACGCCGAGGCAAACGGCAGCGACACCATCGAGCAGTGGAGCTGGTGGTACGACTCGGAGGTCACCTACACGTGGGACGTGTCCGAGGCCGGCGAGTGGTACGGCACGCCCCAGGTCGACCTCTCGGTCGACGTCCACGGCCCGGAAGCCCGGATCTTCGTCTTCATGCTCCGGAACGGCGAGGTGATCAACGGGAACGGCGAGGCCTACCGGATCGAGGGGTCGGGCGTCTCCCGCATCGGCTTCGAGTACCCCACCTTCCAGCGGTTCGTCTCACCCGGCGACACGCTGGGTCTCCGGATCGGGGTGTCCAGTCCCTGGTATCTGGACTCCCGCGAGTCCGAGGGTATCACCATCCGGCCCGGCGAATCCAGTGTCCGCCTGCCGCGGCGTCCGCGGTAGGGGTCACTTCCCGGGATATCCGGCCGGTCACGACGGGACGGTTCCGCGATCGAGCGCGTCCAGTACCGCCAGCGTCCGGTCCGCCAGGGTCGGCGCGTCGTCGGCCAGCAGTCGCACCATCGGTTCCCGGCCGGCACCGCCCTCGTCGGCGACCGCGACGGGCGATCCGTCGGCGCGCTCGAAGGCCGCCTCGGCCAGTCGCCGCTGGCTCCGCTCCTCCGAGCGGGTCGTCCCCGCCCGGTCGGTCGCCGCATCGGGCGTGTCGGCGTGGTCGACCGTGACGACCTCGCCGTCCAGTTCCGCCAGCGCCGCCGCCACGTCGTCGCCGAACCGGCAGTTCACGGCGAACCGCCGGCCCGGGTCGAACTCCCGGCAGGCGAGCAGGAAGCGAGCGACGTGACTCGACGCGCCGAAGCGAACGCCCCGGTTCGGCCGGACGCCCGAGAGCGTTCGCGTAATTCTGCCCTCGACGGCAGCGGTCTCGTCGGGGCGTTCGGCGTAGGGTGTCGCACCGGCGACGTTCGTCCCGACTTCCGGGACCAGCGGGGACACGTCGCGGTCGACGAAGCGTTCGACGACTTCGCTCACTGCTTCGGCGGTGGGGTCGCGGGCCGCGCGGTCCCGGAGCGCGACCGCGTGGTGGACGCTGCCCGGTCCCTCGCCCACGTCCAGCGGGTAGCGGACGGCCCGCGAGAGCAGGTCGACGCCCGCCGCGACGGCCGCCGTGAGGTCGTCGCCTTTCGCCAGGTGGGCCGCGACGGCGCTGGAGAGGGTACACCCCGAGCCGTGGGTCGCGTCGGTCCCGACGCGGGGATGGCGGAACGTCCCGACGCCGTCTTCGGTCACCAGCACGTCCACGATCTCGTCCCCGTCGCCGACGTGACCGCCCGTGACGAGCGCGGCGCTCGCACCGAAATCGAGCAGTTCCTCGCCCACCGCCCGCATGTCGCTCTCCGTCTCGGGGTCGATCCCGGTCAGGACCCCCGCCTCGTCGGCGTTGGGCGTCACGAGCGTCGCCCCGTCGATCAGGTCCTCGTAGGCGGCCTCCGCCTCGGGTTCGAGCAACCGGTCGCCCGAGGCCGCGACCATCACCGGATCGACCACGAGGTTCGGGAGTCGGTCGGCGGCCGCCGCAACCGCATCGACGATCTCGGCGGTCGCGAGCATCCCCGTCTTGACTCCCCGGACCGCGAAGTCGTCGAGGACGGCCTCGATCTGGCGCTCGACCTCCGCGACCGGGAGCAGGTGGGTCCCCTCGACGCCCCGGGTGTTCTGTGCCGTGACGCTCGTGATCGCGCTCGTCCCGAACGCGCCGCAGGCTTCCATCGTCTTCAGGTCGGCCTGCACGCCCGCGCCGCCGCCGGAATCGCTCCCGGCGATCGTCAGCGCGACCGGCCGGGACTCCGGTGCAACTCGTCGTGTCATGTCCCGAAGTCGGCCTGCCACGCACTAATATCACCGTGTCGTACCGCCGGCGACGACGCCTGTCGGCGACCGCGCCGGACGCGGACCGTACCCCTTTCCCGTGTCCGGGCCCTTGGACGGGTATGAGCGACCAGTCCACCGCCGAGCGGATCACCGTCTACTCCGATTACGTCTGCCCGTTCTGTTATCTCGGCCGGCACTCGCTGGCCCGGTATCAGGACGACCGCGACGAGGACCTCGTGATCGACTGGCACCCCTTCGACCTCCGGGCGGGGAAGCGCAACCCCGACGGGAGCATCGACCACGACGTCGACGACGGGAAAGACGAGGACTACTACGAGCAGGCCAGAGAGAACGTCCGCCGCCTGCAGGAGGAGTACGACGTGGAGATGGAACTGGACCTCTCCCGCGAGGTCGACTCGTTGAACGCCCAGATCGCCTCGGTCCGCGTCCGCGACGAGTACGACTACGAGACGTGGCTGGAGTTCGACCGGGCGATCTTCGAGGCGCTCTGGACCGAGGGCCGGGACATCGGCGACCCGGACGTGCTGGCCGACCTGGCCGACGAAGCCGGCGTCGATCCCGAAGCGGTCCGCCGCGCTCTCGACGACGACGATCTCCGCGAGCGCGTCCACTCGCTGTTCGACGACGCGAAACGGCAGGGCGTCACCGGCGTCCCAACCTTCGCCTACGACGGACACGCGGCCCGCGGCGCGGTCCCGCCCGAGCAGCTGCGACGGCTGGTCGAGGGAACCTAGAGGTCCCCGTCCGCCGAACTGAGCGGTTCGTCCAGCCGTTCCTCGGTCTCCTCTTCCAGTTTGTACCGCTGGACCTTCTGGGTCGCGCTGCGGGGGAGTTCGTCCACGAAGAACACGCGGCGGGGGTGGGCGTAACTCGGGACGTAATCCAGCGTGAACTCCCGGAGGTCCCGCTCGCTCACGTCGGCACCCGCCGCGAGGACGACGTACGCGACGGGGGCCTCACCCTTGACCTCGTGGGGTGCGCCGACGACGGCGGCCTCCTCCACGTCGGGGTGTTCGTAGAGGGCGTCCTCGACCTCCGCGGGGTAGATGTTCTCCCCGCCGGCGATGATCATGTCGTCGGCGCGGTCGACGATCCAGAAGTAGCCGTCCTCGTCGACGCGGGCGATGTCCTTCGTGTAGAAGTAGCCCTCGTCGTCGAACACCTGTTCGTTCTTCTCGGGGCGGTCGTAGTAGCCCTCGAAGACGTTGGGGCCCCGGATCGCGATCTCGCCGGTGACCGAGGCCTCGTCCTCGAAGTCGATGTCCTCGTCGGGGAACGGCTCCAGCTGGTCGGTCGTGATCTTCGTCTCCCGGGTCGCCGGGTCGACGAGTTTGATCTCGATCTCGTCCAGCGCGGGCCCGACACAGCCCGCGGCCTTCCGGACGCCCAGCGAGGGCTCGACGGTCCCGGCGGGGGCGGTCTCGGTCATCCCCCAGCCCTCGACCATCGGCACGTCCCACTCCGCCATGATCTCCCGCCGAGTCGCGTCGGCCAGCGGGGCGGCCGCGCAGGTGACCGTCTCCAGGCTGGAGAGGTCGTACGCCTCGGGGTTCTCGCGGTACTCCCGGAACATCATGGTGTACATCGCCGGGACGCCGGCGAAGTCCGTCACGTCCTCGTTTTCGATCGCGTTCAGCATCGGCTCCGGTTCCGGCTCCGCCAGCAACACCATCGTCGACCCGCTGTACAGTCCCGAACCCAGCAGGGCGTTCAGCCCGTAGATGTGAAAGAGCGGGAGGACGAGCAGGAAGGTGTCGTCGGGATCCAGCGGCAGGCCGCCGTTGTCGTAGGCCTCGATGGCCGACAGCAGGTTCTCGTGGGTCAACTGCACGCCCTTTGGCTTGCCCGTCGTCCCGCTCGTGTACGGCTGGACCGCCACGTCTCCGAACTCCCGGTCGACGCCCTCGGCCTCGCGGTCGAACGTCTCCGGCCGATCGGCGACGGCGTGGGAGTAGTTGACGACCCCCTCGTCGGAGACGCCCGGCAGGAACAGCGTCCCGACCTCGGCGGCCGCCGCCAGCTCCCGGACCTCGTCGGCCAGGAACGGCGAGCCGAAGAGGACGTCGATCCCCGCGTCCTGGACGACGAACGCCAGCGTCTCCGGGTCCATCCGCAGGTTCAGCGGGACCGGAATCGCTCCCGCCTTGAGTATCCCGAAGTACGCCTTGGGGAAGCGTGGCGTGTTCGGGACGAACAGCCCCACGCGCTCGCCCGGTTCGATGCCGTGGTCGACGAGCGTGTTCGCTACCTGATTGGCCTCCGCCTCCAGTTCGGCGAAACTCGTTTCCATCCCCTGGAAGACGAACGCGGTCTGGCCCCCGTACCGGGACGCCGCCATCGCCGGCAGGTCGCCCATGTGTTCGAGCCGGTCACCGTCGTAGTACTCCATGCATGGTAACATCTATCTCACATACAAAAAGATGTACGTCGGTTTCGGGGGAAAGGGTGTCACTCGAACTCGGTCGCCGCGGCACGCAACTCCTCGCGGGTGTTGACGTTCCGGAGCGAGGCGACCGTGGCGTGGGCCTCGACCTCGCGTTCGGGGACGGCTACCCAGTCGAGGTCGTCCAGCGCGGCGAACACCGCCCGCCGGTCCCGGGCGAGCGCGGCCTCGCAGGCCGCCACCGTCGCGTCGGTCCGGTAGGCGGCCTGCAGGGGCTGGTCGCGGCCGTCGACCCGCGGCACCGCCGCGTCGTGATCGCGCGCCCGCTCGACGAGGTACTCGACCAGCGCCGGTGCGACGAACGGCATATCACAGGCCACGACGACCGCGAACTCGGACTCGACGGCGCGCAGGCCGATCAACATCCCCGTCATCGGTCCCCGGTCGGGTTCCTCGTCCTCGGCGACGGTCACGGGGTGGTCGTAGCCCGCCAGGGCGTCCGCGATGGCCCCGCGCTGTTCGTTCCGGCAGTTGACGACGAGTCGGTCGACGGCGGGCGCGAGGCGGTCGGCGACCCGGCGGATCATCGGCGTGCCCGCGAGGTCGGCGACGGCCTTGTCGCCGTCCCCGAACCGCGTGGCGTACCCGCCCGCGACGATCACGCCCGTCGGCATGGCCGGCGGTACGAACCCCCGGTACATGAAAACCGCCCCGAACGGGGGGCTGCGCCGCGGTGGCCATCCGGAGGGCATATGTCGTCCGCGGTGCTGTCCCACGGGTATGGACGCGGCGCTTGGCCCGCCCGAGAAGATGGAAGAACGGGCCGACGAGCTGACGCCGATGATGTCCCAGTACTTCGAGCTCTGCCGGGAGTACGAGGACTCGCTGGTCCTCTTCCAGGTGGGGGACTTCTACGAGGCCTTCTGTGACGCGGCCGAAACGGTGTCGCGGCTCTGTGAGATCACGCTGACGAAACGCGAGGATTCAACCGGCCAGTACCCGATGGCCGGCATCCCCATCGACAACGCCGAGAGCTACATCGAGACCCTGCTGGACGCCGGCTACCGCGTGGCCGTCGCCGACCAGGTCCAGGAGCCCGAGGAGACCACCGGCGTCGTCGACCGCGCGGTCACACGGATCGTGACGCCGGGCACGCTCACCGAGGACGAACTGCTCCGGACCGACGACAACAACTTCGTCGCCTGTCTCGCTCGCTCCGGGGACCGGTACGGCCTCGCCCTGCTGGACGTGTCTACCGGCGACTTCTACGTCACCAGCACGTCCGACGAGTCCGCGGTCGCCGACGAACTCGGTCGGTTCTCCCCCGCCGAGGCGGTCGTCGGCCCCGACGCGCCGACCGACCCCTTCGACGACGACTGCATGGTGACGCCCCACGACGAAACTGCCTTCGAAGGCGAGAAACCGGAACGGCTGGTCGCCTCGTACTTCGGGGACCCCGAGACGGTGCTGGGCAACGACGCGGAGGTCCGGGCCTGCGGTGCCCTGCTCGATTACGCCGAGTACACGAGAGGTGCCGACGGTGACGACACCGACGGCGAGCGCGGCCGGCTGGACTACCTCAACCACGTCACTCGCTACGACCCCCGCGAGTACATGCTGCTGGACCGGGTGGCCCTGGAGAGTCTGGAACTGTTCGAGCGCCGGGCGGTCCACGGCCGCGCGGGGGCGACCCTCGTCGAGGTGCTGGACGAGACCGCCTGCGCGCTGGGGAGCCGGGAGCTGAAGGACTGGCTCCGACGGCCCCTGATCGAGCGCGAGGCCATCGAGGCGCGCCACGACGCGGTCGGCGAACTCGCCGGCGACGTGCGCACCCGGGAGCGCCTCCACGATCTCCTGCGGGACGTGTACGACCTCGAACGGCTGATCTCGCGGGTCTCGCGAGCCCGCGCCAACGCCCGCGACCTGCGCTCGCTGACGGACACCCTCGACGTGGTGCCGGAGATCGAGGCCGCGCTGGACGAGGCCGACTGCGACACGCTCCGAGGGATCCACGCCGATCTGGACGCGCTGGACGGGATCCGGGACCTGATCGACCGGGCGATCCGCGAGGAGCCGCCCATCGAGGTCACCGAGGGCGGCGTCATCGCCGAGGGGTACGACGACCGCCTGGACGAACTGCGGGAGACCGAACGCTCCGGCAAGGAGTGGATCGACTCGCTGGAGGCCCAGGAGCGGGAACGGACCGGCATCGACTCGCTCGAGGTCGGTCACAACTCGGTACACGGCTACTACATCGAGGTAACGAACGCCAACCTCGACGCGGTGCCCGAGGACTACCAGCGCCGTCAGACGCTGAAAAACTCCGAGCGGTTCTACACGCCCGAACTCAAGGCCCGCGAGGACGAGATCATCCAGGCCGAACAGCGCGCCGACGACCTGGAGTACGACCTGTTCCGAGAGGTCCGCGAGACCGTCGCGGCGGAGTCCGAACGCGTCCAGGTGCTGGCCGACACGCTGGCCCGACTGGACGCGCTGGTCGCCTTCGCCACCGTCGCCGCCGAGTACGACTACGCCCGCCCGGAGTTCGTCGACGAGCCCAAGCGGACCGAGATCGAGAGCGGCCGCCACCCCGTCGTCGAGCGAACCCGGGAGTCGTTCGTCCCCAACGACGCCCGGCTGGACGCCGACGACTTCTTCGCCGTCGTCACCGGTCCCAACATGAGCGGGAAGTCGACCTACATGCGCCAGGTGGCGCTGATCCAGCTCCTGGCACAGGCCGGGAGTTTCGTCCCCGCGTCGGCGGCCCGCCTCTCGCTGGTCGACCGCGTGTTCACCCGCGTCGGTGCCAGCGACGACATCGCGGGCGGGAAGTCCACCTTCATGGTCGAGATGACCGAACTCGCCGAGATTCTGGAGAACGCGACCGACCGCTCGCTGATCCTGCTCGACGAGGTGGGCCGGGGCACCTCCACCACCGACGGCCTCGCCATCGCCCGCGCGGTGACCGAGTACATCCACGACGAGATCGGCGCGCGGACCCTCTTCGCCACCCACCACCACGAACTCACCGACGCCGCCGACGCGCTCGACGGCGTGTTCAACCTGCACTTCACGGCCGATCAGCAGGGGGACGACGTGGTCTTCGACCACGAGATCCGCGAGGGGCCGGCCGCCGCCTCCTACGGCGTCGAGGTCGCCCGCGAGGCCGGCGTCCCCGACGCCGTGGTGAAGCGCTCCCGGGAACTGCTCGACGCCGACACCGCCGATAGTTCCCACGACGGAAAGAAGGCGACGAACGGCCATCGGCCGGCCGCGAAGAACGGCGCGGCGGTCGAGGACGGGGACGGCGACGAGGGTGTCGACGCCGACCTCGCCGAACGGATCCGCGAGCAGAACCTCGCCACGACGACGCCGATGGAGGCGCTGACGCTGTTACAGGAGCTACAGGAGCGAGTCGGCGACGAGTGATATCGGGCGTTCAGTTTCCGGGGGCCGGTTCCAGCGCGACGAACTTCATCCCCTGCTCGGCGAGCAGGCGGCGCGCCCGGTCGGTCACCGAGGGCGCGACCAGGATTCCCCGCACCGCGGCGTCGGCGTGGAGGTCCCGCTCCAGGGCGTCGACGTAGCGGCCTAGTTGCCCCACCGCGTCCGGGCCGACCCGCCTGCGTTTCAGCTCGACGACGACCCGCCGCCCCTCCGTATCCTCGCCGAAGATGTCGACCGCGCCCGCCGGGGTCTCGCGCTCGGTCGCCAGCGGGGTAAAGCCAGACTCGACGAGCTCCGGGTCGTCGAGGATGCGTTCCCGGAGGTCTTCCTCGGTGCCTTCGAGGGCGAGTTCGGTCTCGTCGGTCACGTCGTAGGCGGTGACCTGCAGGAGCTCCTCGAAGCGCACGAGGAGTTCCTCCTCGGGCGTCGACCGCAGGCTGTGGAGTTCGAGGCGGCCGTCGGTCAGCCGGGCCTCCTGCGTCGATCCTGGGGGTTGCCAGTTGACGGGCTGGTGACCCTCGTCGGTGTGGACCAGCGTCGTCCCGTCGGGCTTGCAGACGACGAGTCGGTCGCCGGGCCCGAGGTGACTCGACGCGCGCCCCTCGTACTCCACGGTACAGGTGCCGAAGACCGAGACCACGTCCTCGCGCTCGATGGCGGCGGCGACCGCGTCCCGGGCGTCCGCGGGCGTCGGACTCGTCAGCGTCGTGACTGCGGCCGCGTCCTCGGCGTTTTCGCGTACGTCGCCCTGTTCGGTCACGGCCCGGCCGTAGTCGCGGTCGGCGGATAAGCGCGTCGGGAGCGACCGCCCTCACCCGCCCCACCCCTCCGGATCGGCGTCCGGCCCGAGGTGGACCGCTCGACCCTCGGCGTGCCAGGACTGCACTTCGCTGGCCAGGAACGAACGGGCCTCGGGGAGCGACAGGTGGTCGGCGCGGATCATCGCCAGCGTGGCGGCTTTCAGCCCGGCGACGCGGCCGCGCAGGAACTCCCCGTCCGGCTCGACGCGGTCGGGATCGACCGAGACGAGCGCGCCGTCCCGGGGCCGGACCGTGTCGTGGCCCGGCAGGCCGAACCACGCCGCGAGGTACGGCTGGACCGCCCCACCGGTCGCGACGACGTAACAGGCGTCGTAGGTCTGCCAGTCGACGTGGGCGGCGAGGAGGTCGTCGAAGGCGCAATCGGTGGCCAGCGGCCCGGGGTCGACGCCGGCGGCGGAATCGGTGTCGCCCGTCGGCTCGGGTGAGTCGTCCGGCCGGGGTCCGGCGAGCGTCGCCCCCAGGTGCCACTCGTGGGCACCCCAGTGGGCGTAGTGGAGGTCGTACCGGCCGTTCGTCCGCTCGTAGGCGACGAGTGCGCGCTGTCCCACGGCTCTCACGGCCGGGGCTGGTCGCGCTCTCGGACAAAAAGGTGGGGACCGGCGGGCGGTGTCAGCCCTCGACCTCGATGGTGTGGCCGCGACGGGTCGCACCCTCGAGGACGGGGAGCCGGACTTCGAGGACGCCGTTGCGGTACTGGGCGGCGATCTCCTCGGGATCGATCTCCTTGGGCATCCGGAACGCGCGGTGGTAGGTCCGCTCGCGCCCGGCGGATTCGTCGACGTGTTCGGCCGAGATGTTCAGCCGCCCCTCGTACCAGTTCACCTCGATCTCCTCGGGCTCGAAGCCCGGCATCTCCACGGTGAGGACGAACTCGCCGTCCTCCTCGTAGAGCTCGTAGTCGTCACTGCCGAACCCGGAGAACAGCCGGGACGGCAGGTCGAGACCTCGCGTCCACGAGCTGGCGGGATCGGGCAGTGCCATGACGCATCACCCACCTAGAACTAGGCTCGCGGTTCGTAATAAATGTTTTTGAGATGTGGTCACAAATAGGATCCGAAACCACCGTACGATGGGGGAACTGACCCGGTCGAAAACGGCGACGGACCGTCGACGGGCGCTAGTTTATGAGTGAGGATCGACCAGGTCGCGGTCGGCGACTACCTCGCGGGCGCGCTCGCGGAGGTCGTCCGGTTCCTGCTCGCGCAGGCGGTCGAGTCGCGCGTTGGTCTCGGCCTGTGCGGGGGCGAAGCGGTTACAGCCCGCGGGGATCGTCGAGTCGGTGAAGGTCCCGATCTCCTTGGCCCGTTCGGTGATGACGTTCTTGTCCATCGTCAACAGCGGGCGGTGGATCGGAAGGTCGGTGATCGGGTCGGTGACGCTGAGGTTCTGTGCGGTCTGGCTCGACTTCTGGCCGATCGCCTCGCCGGTGACGATCCCGGCCGCGCCCGCCTCGAAGGCGATCTCCTCGGCGACCGCGAGACAGAACCGGCGGAAGGCCAGCATTCGGCCCTGTTCGAGGGTGTCGGCCAGCGCCTCGACCGTCTCCCCGCCGGGGACGACCCGCAGGGGCTCCCGGAAGTTGGGCGCGTACTCCCCGAGCGTCCGGACGGTCTCGACGGCGCGGGCGCGGTGGTCCGGGCCGCCGTACTCCCCGAGATCGACGTACACGGGGACGACGGGACAGCCCCGCCGCATGATCTCGTAGGCCGCCACCGGCGAGTCGATGCCGCCGCTGACCAGCGCGACGACCGGCCGCTGCGTACCGAGGGGCAGCCCGCCCGGCCCCGACATCTCCGCCAGATACAGGAAGGTCGTCTCCTCCCGGACCTCGACGTGGACCGTGAAGTCCGGGTCGTCCAGATCGACCTCGGGCTCGAAGTCGTCCTCGACGGCCTCCCAGATGGCCTGTCCGCCCTCCCGCCCGAGGTCCTCGCTGTCCATCGGGAACGTGTCGCCGGCACGCCGGGCCTCGACGGCGAAACTCCCGCCGTCGTAGTGAGCCTCGGCGGTCTCGGCCATGGCGTCGAAGATCGCGTCGGGATCGGCCGGGAGCGTGCGCGCCGGGCTGGCCGAGACCACCCCGAACGCGTCGGCGGCGACCTCGGCGGCCGCCGTGGGATCGTCGGTCCAGACGAGCGGTCTGGTCGGTCGCCGCTCCACGTCGCCGTCGACGCCCCGGTCCGCGAGGAGGGCCTCGACGTTCCCGACCAGCCGTTTCTCCATCCCGCGGCGGACGCGACTGCTCTTCGTACTCATGTCCCCGTAGCGGACCACCACGGCGTCCGCACCCGGCGGTTCCATACCCGGACGGAGACGGTTGGGGGTTAAATTCCTGTTGTCGTCGGCGTGTTCCCCTCGGCCCACACGACACGGGGGTCGCGGCCGTCTCGCCGATTCGTTTCACGCGTGTTGGACAGGAAATACCTTCCATACAGACGCTCCGGCCGCTCTCCGTCGTCAACCAAACTGGTTTGGTAAATATGTTTTATGTCTCTATATCCAATAATATGCTGTAGCATGGCACAACCAGGTCCTGAGAGCATTTGGCTGTGGATCGGTACCGCACTGATGGCGCTGGGTACGCTGGCGTTCATCGGCATGGGTTGGAACGAAGACGACCCGAAGAAGCAGGAATACTACATCATAACGATATTCATCCCGGCCATCGCGGCCACGTCGTACTTCTCGATGGCCATGGGGTTCGGGCTGACGGAGGTAACCGTCGCCGGTGAGGTGCTGGACATCTACTGGGCCCGGTACGCCGACTGGCTGTTCACCACGCCGTTGCTGTTGCTCGACCTGTCGCTGCTGGCCGGGGCCGACCGCAACACGACCGCGACGCTCATCGGCCTGGACGTCGGGATGATCGTCACCGGACTCGTCGCCGCGCTGACCACCGCGAGCATGGCGATGCGGATCGCCTGGTGGGGGATCAGCTGTGGCTTCTTCCTGGTCCTGCTGTACATCCTGGTCAGCCGGCTGACCGCCCAGGCCGCCGACCAGCCCGGCGAGGTCGGCGACCTGTTCGGGACGCTCCGGAACGTCGTCATCCTGCTGTGGCTGGCCTACCCGATCGTGTGGATCGTCGGCACCGAGGGGCTCGGCCTCGTCCCGCTGTACTACGAGACGGCCGCGTTCATGGTGCTGGACGTGCTGGCCAAGGTCGGCTTCGGCTTCCTCTTGCTCCGGAGCCGGAGCGTCCTCGACCAGGCCACGACCGGCACCGGCACCGCCGAGGCGGCCGCCGCCGACTGACCGTCGACGACCTGCCGTTTTTTCGTACACGGAACCGACCGATACCACACCAACCACTAACTCGCTCGCCCCGCATACCACCCGCATGACCCGCACCCACGTCCCCGCGGAGGCACCCCGATGAGTTCGGGGATCGCCCTCGCCACGCTCACGTACCTGGAGTTTCACCTCCTGTTCGTCCTGCCGCCGATCGCGGCCCTTCTCGTCCTCGCCGATCCCGCAGAGCGGCCCTACGCCGGCCCGCTCGGAGTGGCGCTACTCGCGGTCGTCGCCGTCCTCTACACCACGCCCTGGGACAACCACCTGATCGCGACCGGCGTCTGGACCTACGGCGAGGGCACCGTCCGTTTCCGGATCTGGAACGCTCCGATCGGGGAGTACCTCTTCTTTCTCCTCCAGCCCGTGCTGACGAGCCTCTGGCTCGTTCGCCTGCCGACCCGGAGCGACTACGAGCCCGGAATCCCCCTGTCCGATCGGGCCCTGGGCTTGCTCGGGGGCGGCCTCGTCGCCGCGCTCGGCTTTGCCCTCCTCTCGAAGTCGACCTACTATCTGGGGACGCTGCTCCTGTGGGCCAGTCCGGTGCTCGCGATCCAGTGGGCCTTCGGCTGGCCGGTCCTCTGGGAACGCCGCCGGACGCTCGCGCTGGGCGTCGGTGTCCCGACCACGTACCTCGCGGTCATCGACCGCGTCGCCATCGCGCTCGGGGTCTGGACCTTCGACGAGACGTATCTGACCGGGATAGAGATCCTCGGTCTCCCCGTCGAGGAACTCCTCTTTTTCGGGCTGACCAACCTCTTTCTCGTTCAGGGCCTGCTGTTGCTCTGGTGGGTGACCGACCACTGGGCGCAGGTCCGGACGGCCTGGAACCGGGGACTACCGATCGGCTCGTGACCCGAACCGTCCCCGGCGTCGACCTGGGCGCGACCGTCCGCGGGACCGTCCGCCGGGGCGTCTGCCGACCCTCGTGGGCCGTCACCGCCGTCCTGATCGTCCCCTTCGCCCTCGGCGCGTCCGTCCCGCCGGCCGTCCAGTACGTCCCCCTCGCCGCCAGCGTCCTCGTTCTCGGACTGCCCCACGGCGCGATCGACCACCTCGCCGTCCCCCGGGTCCGGGGCCGCGAGCCGACGCTCCGTCCCGTCGCAGGTGTGTTCGCCTGCTACGCCGTCCTCGGCGCGGCCTACGCCGTCGGCTGGTTCCTCGCCCCGGCGGTCGCGTTCGCCTTCTTCGTCGCCCTGACCTGGGTCCACTGGGGACAGGGCGATCTCTACGCCCTGCTGGCCTTCTTCGACGCCGACTACCTCCGGGGTCGGGCCGAGCGCGTGCTTGCCGTCCTCGTCCGCGGCGGGTTGCCGATGCTCGTCCCCCTCCTCTCTTTCCCGGGCTGGTACCGCCGGGTCGCCGACGCACTGATCTCGCTGTTCGCGCTGGGCTCGGTCGCCCGCCTCGCCTGGGTGTTTCGGGCCGAGACGCGGCTGGCGCTCGGTGCCGTCTACGCGACGGTGACCGTCGGCTACCTGGCGCTCGCGGGCGTCCGCGCCACCGACCGCTCGGTCTGGCTCGTCGACGCCGGCGAGATCGCCCTGCTGGCCGCCTTCTTCGCCGTCGTTCCCCCCGTGTTCGCGGTCGGCGTCTACTTCTGCGTCTGGCACGCCTACCGCCACATCGCCCGCCTGCTCCCCCTGGAACCGGACTCCCGGGCCGCGCTCGCCGACCGCCGGCTCCGGCCCGCGCTGGCCCGTTTCGCCAGGGAGGCGACGCCGCTGACGCTGGCGTCGCTGGCCCTGCTGGGCGGGTTCTACTGGCTGGTCCCGAACCCGCCCGCCGACCCCCTGGGGTGGATCGGGCTCTATCTCGTCCTCATCGCCGTGTTGACACTGCCACACGTCGCCGTGGTGACGCTGATGGACCGCGAGCAGGGCGTGTGGTCGGTCAGCCGTCCGTGATCGCCCGCAACTGCGCCCGGGCGTACTGTTTCGTGGCGTTCAGCGGCACGGTGCCGACCACCTGAACGTACACGTTCGACTGCTGGGCGTCGACGGCCGTCTCCGTCAGCGACGTGGTCGCGAACGCCCGCTCCCCGACGCTCACGTTCGTCGTGTTGATGCCGTCCGACCGGTAGGTCCGGCGCTGGGCCCGCAGGAACGCCCGCGCGTCCCCGGGCGACTCGAACACGAGGACCGCGATCTGGAGCTCCGCGCTCCCGTTTCGGAGTTCGAGGACGCGACCCGACTCCATCCCGGGGGGCGACGCGTCCGGTGGTCGCGTGCCGTTGCCCTCCCAGTTGGCGAACTGGCTCGCCGACAGCAGGTACTCGATCGCCGGTTCGTGATACCCCGGCTCGCTCGCCGTCGGTGTCCCACCGCCAGGCGTGCCGCTGCACCCCGCGAGAACGAGGAGCGCGGCCACGGCACCGACGACAGCGATCGATCGGCTTCGACTGTCCATAGACCACCCGTGGCCCCCGGATCGTAAAAACGTGCCCGCCGTTTCGCCCGCCGCGACGCCGACCCCGACTCACGCTCCCCGGAGCCGACCGGCGACACCCCCGGCGAGTCCGACGAGCGCCGCCAGCACGCCCAGCCCCGGCCCCACACCCGCCGTCGTGTCGGGCGCCGCGTCCGCCGTCGACGCGGTGGCCGCGGTTCGGGCCGTGGTCGCCGCGCCCGTCGCCGTCGCGGTCGATGCCTCGGTCCCCACCGCGAACGTCCCGACGACGCCGGCGTGGTCGGAGGGCCACACCAGCACCGTCTCCCCGTCGGCCTCGTAGCGCACGCGGTCCTCGGGTCGGTGGCCGACCCGGGTCGCGGTCGTCACGGACGCGTCGCCCCGAAAGAGGAGCGCGTCGATCCGGCTGTCCAGCCGCGACCGCTCGTTCCGGAGCGTCGACGCCTGACAGCAGGTGAACCCCGCCCGGTCGGGGTGGCGCGTGGCGTAGGCGTCGGACAGCTCTCCCGTCAGCAGGTCGTAGGCCGCTCGCTTCGTACCGGGCCCGCTGTTGAAGTCGCCGCCGACGATCACCGGCCGATCCGACGGGAGGGCCGCGAGCAGTTCCGCCGCCTGTTCGACTCGGATGTCCCGACTCACCGACGACAGATGCGTCGAGACCACGGTGACCGTCTCGCGGTCCAGCGTCAGGTCCGCCCCGCAGAACCCGCGCTGGACGGCGAGCGTGCCCAGGCCCGGGATCGGAACCAGGACGCCGAACGCCGCGTCGTAGGTCGCCGTCGCCACCGTCTCGGTCTCGATGTCGCTCCGGACCAGCACGGCGTCGCGATCCGTGAGGCGCACGTCGACGGTCCCGTCGTCGGTCTCGGCCGGCAGTTCCACGTCCGTCGTGACCGTCGACGCCGCGACCTCGTACTCCAGCCCCCGGTCCCGCAGCGCCGACTGAAGGCCGGCCAGCAGATCGACGACGACGGTCTCGGCCGGGTCCGGCGAGTCCGTCTCGAAATCGCTCGGGCGCTGGACCCGGATCGCGGCGGCCTCCTGGAGGGCCACGGCGTCCGCGCCGGTCGCCTCGATCTCGGCCGCGATGGCGTCGACCCGCGTCCCGACGCGATCCGGCTCGACCTCGCCGAGCAGGTTCCCGGCGATCTCCCGCACGTCGGCGAGCGAGCGCGCCCGGAACAGGGCGAAGAGGTCGACGCCGAGGTAGAGGTTCCGGGTCAGGACGGTCAGCTCGGGGGCCGACCGGATCCCCGTCCGCGCCGATGCGGACGCTGCCGCGATCGTCCCGCCGCCAAGCCCGGCGATGCCGCCCAGCACTGCCCGTCTGCTGACCGATCCGTCGTCTCCGGGAGATTCCATTACGGGGCGTTCCACACCGGCGGTACCTGAAAGTGGGGATGTCGCCGTGCGCGACGAGGGGTCCCTCCGGCGAACCCCCCGACGTAAAAAGCGGGTGCTACTTGGCCCGGCCCTGGCCGCTGTTGTTGCTCGGGCGGTTGTGCTCGGTGCCCTTGCCCTTCTGGTCGAGGCCGCGGTTGGACCGTCCGGCGTTGGTCAGGCCGCGGTAGGCACGGCCACGCTGGGAGTCCTCGCAGATCCAGTTGAGGTCGTCGTCGTTCTCGATCGCGGGGTGGTGGGGATCGACGAGGATGACCTCGAACCACTTCTGGCGGCCGTCCTGCCCGACCGAGTAGGAGTTGAGGACGCGCAGGTTCCGGTACTTGCGGGTGGCGCGTTCCTCGGCGACCCGCTGGAGGTTCTTCCGGCGGGTGATCCGGGTCACGCCCTGGCGCTTCGAGCGCCGGCCGGCGGTAAAGCGCTGCTTGCGCGCGCCGCCCTTGCGGATGCTGGCGCGCACGACCACGATGCCCTGCTTGGCCTTGTAGCCCAGCGAGCGGGCCTTGTCCAGCCGGGTCGGCCGCTCGATGCGTTCCAAGGCACCCTGGTCGCGCCACTCCTGCTGGCGCTGCCACTGTAGTTCGGCGAGCTGTCCGTCGTCGGGGTCTTCCCACGCCTCTCGGATGTGGGAGTAGAAGCTCCGTGTCATGGGCTATCACCACGGGCGTCGAGTGGTTCAAACCGCGGCCGGTCTCTCCGAACGCGGTTCACATCCCGTCCTGTGGACGGCCGGGGGAGTTCCCTCGACCGCTGGCAGGTGCCCGCTGGTGCCCGTCGACCAGCGAGTTACCGACCCTTCCCCGGTCTCGGGGTTAAACACTTCGAACTCCGTCCGTTCTCCGGCCTCCCGGAGCAGCGGACGCGGAAGTTTAACAGGGGTGGTTTCGTCCCTTCGAGCGTCGATGTCCGTGTCGAGGCTCTCGGAACTTTGGTCCCACTACGGACCCGGGACGCGACTCCTGCAGCTGGCCGTGCTGGGGATCCTGGTCGTCGGTCTCGTCACTCGTAACGCCGGGGTGGTCGTCAACGCCGCGCTGGCGCTCGCGGCGACGTTCCTGCCCGCGGTGCTGGAACGGGACTACCGGATCGAACTGGACGCGCGCTTCACCCTGTGGATCACGGTCGCGGTCTTTCTGCACACGCTGGGGATGCTCTGGTTCTACGGCGAGGTCTGGTGGTACGACCGACTCACGCACACTGTCTCGGCTGCGGTCGTCGCCACCGTCGGCTACGTCGCGGCCAGGGCGATCGACGAACACAGCGTCGCTATCTCCCTCCCCGACCGGTTCCTGTTCGTCTACGTCCTCGTGTTCACGCTCGGCCTGGGCGTCCTCTGGGAGATCCTCGAATTCGGGACGGCACTCGGGGCCAGCGCGCTCGGCCTCGAACCGGTCCTCACACAGTACGGCCCGGCGGACACGCTGGGCGATCTCTTGTTCGATACGATCGGGGCCCTCATCGCCGCGACGGTCACGACCGAGCGTGTCTCGTCGGCCGTCGAGTCGCTCCGCCGACGACTCGACCGCCACGACGGTGACGACGACAGTCCGCTCCGATCCATCGCGCACGAACGGCCTGGCGTGGTCACCCTCGACGCGGTCGTGCGTCACGAACGGACGAACGCGCGGCGATCGTGGGCGGTCGTCGGCTTCCTCTCGCTGGTCGCCGTCGGCGGGGCGCTGTCCGGTTCGATCCTGCTGGCGACACTCGTCGCGGCCGTGGTCGCGCTCGCGCTCGTGCCGGCTGTCGCCTACGGGGACCGCCGGGCGACGCTCCCGTGGGAACTCCTCGCTCTCCCCGCACTCCCCGTCTTCGGTGACGTGTTCGTCCAGCCGTGGCTCTCGTCCACGCCGCTGATCTACGCCGCCGTGGCCGCCGTGGCCCTCGTCGTCGCCGTCGAACTCCACCTCTTCACGACCGTCCGGATGACGCCGACCTTCGCCGTCCTGTTCGTCGTCGCCACCACGATGGCCGTGGCCGGCATCTGGGCCGTCGGCCGCTGGCTCGTCGACCTGGCACTCGGGACTCACCTCCTGCTCGATCCCTCCCTGACCGGCGACGAGATCGAGACCCGGCTCATGTGGGAGTTCGTCTACGCCGCCGTCGCGGGCCTGTTCGCCGGCGTCCTGTTCGAGTGGCGGTTTAGACGCGGCTGAACGGCTGTCTCGGCCGCTCTGATCGACGAACAGTGTCACATCCGTCTCGGCGCACCTGGCTCTGGAGTTGCGAACGACAGAATCTATGCACGGGATTGGATCGAGTCCGTTCCCAGAGAACCACTCGCAAAGGCCATGTGAGCGGGTCGGGGTCAGCGATCCCGACTCGCGATACAATGAGAAGATCCGATCATAACCACTACAGTTCGGAGAGACGGCCAGTGTTCGCAAACCACTCTGTGCGGTCGTCGACAGCCCATTGGATGGCTGTTTGCAGAGAGATCTCGTCTTTATCGTACTGATTCAGCTTGCGCCATGTTTCTGTCCGATGATCGAACACGAGGACGGTGAATGAGTCCTCGTGTTCGAGGA
>JBDGUF010000041.1:0-51210 GCA_042216105.1 Halorientalis sp. | reverse complement strand
AAGCTCGCCAAAACGCTATGATTCGGCTCCCGTCCTGTATTTTCAATAGAGCAGTCTCTGGGTCGATTGGTTCCAGACTCATGGTTCGTCTCGTGACGAACCGCACGAGGCGGAAACACCACCAATTCGGAACGGCCGACACACGCCTTCTTACGCCCGAAAGGGAGGGTTGCGACGCGTAATGACCAAGGCCTGCAGCGCCCATCATTCTGCGTAACGGCCCGCATTTGGCAGACGGCGGTACGACGTTTACCGCCCCTGTGTTGTCGGTTCGGTTCCGTCACGTTCCGTGATAAGAGTGTTCGGCGGCGTCGTGCGGTTCGTCAAACACAGCACCGAGCCGCCGGGTCGTCGAATCCTGTCACTGAAGTCCGCTCGCGTCTATCGACGGGCATGGACGCCGCCGACACGATCCGGTCGTACTACGACGCGTTGCGAGCCGGGGAGCCGCTGGGTCGGTTTTTCGCCGAGGCACGGGCTGGCGACGACGCGGTCGTCAAGTTCGGCATCTCGGAGCGACTGGTCGGGACCGACGCCGTCCGCGAGGGGTTGCGCGACCAGACCGCGACCACGGTCGACTGGGCGGTTGACAGCCGTGCCCTCCGGGTGACCGAGCGGGAGCGTCACGCCTGGTTCAGCGACGCCGTCGGGATGGGGTGGACCGACACCGAGCGCGGCATCCGCTACGAGTTCGACACGCGCTGGAGCGGCACGCTCGAACGACGGGCCGGGGACGGCGGGCTGGCCGCCGACGGGGACTGGAAGTTCGTCGGGATGCACGTCAGCACGGCGGGTGAGATCTGATGGTCGATCCGGTGTCCAGCGACGAACGCGCGTCGTTCACCCGGCGGCTGAAGGTGGGGTTCGTCGTGCTGGTCGGCGTCTCGGCGGGGCTGATAACGCTGCAGGGCGACCCCGGGCCGGTTGTCTTCGCGGGGGCCGTGGCCGGCGGACTCGTCGTCGGCGTGTTGCTCGTGCGGTTCGCCATTCCCGATTCGGGACGGTTCCGTGATCGGGAGGCTCCGGACCGAACCGCGGAGTCCGACGGCCACCTCGAACGGCGGTTCGAGAGCGACGGGGACGAAAAGCAGCGGAAAAGGCGACGCAACCGCTAGCGAACGCGGTCGAGCCAGGCCCCCGGATCGTCGAGTTCGGCGTCGGTCGGCAGGTTCTCGGGGCGTTTCCAGACTGCCGACGCGCCCTCGATCCCGCGCTCGTCGACGACGGCCTCGAAGAACTGTTTGCCGCGTTCGTACTGGCGACGCTTCATGCCCAGCCCCAGGAGCCGCCGGACGAGTCGCGAGATCGGCCCCCGGCCCTGCCGGCGCTCGTCGAGTTTCCGCCGCAGGTCGGCGTACTCCCCGTCGAAGGCCCGGTCCATCACGAGTTCCGCGTACCCCTCGACGGCGGTCATCGTGGTGTCGAGGCTCCCGAGGGCCTCGCGGTCGAGACTGCCCTCGCCGAGCGCGTCGACCGCCTGCTGGAGGTCGGCTTCCAGTCGGTCGGCCAGCCACGGGGCGGCCCCGAACTCGGCGGCGTGGGAGACCTCGTGGAACGCGATCCAGCGCCGGAACCTCGGTTCGGGCACGTCGAGCATCGTCGCCACCGTGCCGATGTTGGGGTGGACGAAGTACAGCGCGTGTGCGTCGCTCTCGGCGAGCAGGAGGGGGTCGTACTGCCCGAGGACGTTGTTGCCGAGGAAGGCGAGCGCGATGGACATCGTACCGGTGTTGGCCATCCGGGCCAACCCCGGAATCAGACCGCCCTGTTCGCCCAGCGGCGCCATCACGCGCCGGAAGGTGTCGATGTTGGCGTCGATCCAGTGATGGCGGTTCTGAATCTCGACGGCGCCCGGCACGTCGAAGTCGATGCCGGCGACCTCGCGGATGCGAGTGCGCGCCTCGCGCACGTCGTCGGCGTATCCCTCTTGATCCGCCGTCGAGAGCGCGATAGAACCGGGGTCGGTCGACGCCTTGGCCGCCTCGGCGACCGCGGTCCAGTCCACCGGACCGGTACCCGAGGCCCCCGTGACCGCCTGGACGCTACGAAAGAGACCCATACTTCGGCCACGAGGGGGCCGGTAAAAAGGTCTTCTCCCCTCAGTTCGGGAGTTCGATCCCCTCGTCGACCCCGTTCCGGAGGACGAGCCACGCGAGCGCGGCGACGGCGCCCAGTGCCAGCAGGACGACCAGTTTCCCGACCGCGCCGCCGGACCCGTCGGTGTCCCCGGACGGTTCCCCCTCCCCGTCGCCGAAGAAGGGTGCGGAGTTGGAGAACGACGCGTCGTCGATGTGGAGCTCGAACAGTGTTATGTCGGCCATACGGAGCGTTCCACGCGAGCGGGCTTACGGTTTGGGGCGGTGGCGGATCTCTCTCGCCGCTGGGTTGATAGTCGCCCCACTGCAGTAGACGGTATGGACGGACGACGACGCGAGTTCCTCGCCGAGTTGCTGGAGACGGGCGCACCGACCGGGTTCGAGACCGCCGCGCAGCGGGTCTGGCTCGACCACCTCTCGGACGTGGCCGACGAGGTGCGGACCGACGCGTACGGCAACGCCGTCGCGGTCCACGGGGGCGACCCCGAGGCGCCGACGGTCGTGGTGACGGGCCACGGCGACGAGATCGGCTTCGTCGTTCGCCGGATCGACGACGACGGCTTCCTGCATCTCTCGCGGGTCGGCGGCACGGACAAGACCGTCTCCCGCGGGCAACACGTCACGATCCACACCGACGACGGGCCGGTGAGCGGCGTGATCGGTCAGACCGCGATCCACCTGCGGGACGCCGACGAGGACGAGGTGGCCGAGATCACCGAACAGCACGTCGACATCGGCGCCGTGGACGGCGAGGAGGCCCGCGCCCGCGTCGACGTGGGCGATCCGCTGACGGTCGCCTCGGGGATCGAGGACCTGCAGGGGACCCGGCTCACGGGCCGGGCGATGGACAACCGCGTGGGCACCTGGAGCGCCGCGGAGGTCCTGCGGGAAGCCGTCGCGAACGACGTGACCGCCACGGTGAAAGCGGTCAGCACGGTCCAGGAAGAGGTCGGCGGCAACGGCGCGCAGATGATCGGGTTCGATCTCGATCCCGACGCCGCCATCGTCGTGGACGTGACCCACGCGACGGACACGCCCGGGCTGGCGGCGAAACGGGACGTGGACGTGGCACTGGGCGGCGGGCCGTCGATCCGGCGCGGGCTCCCGGATCACCCGGACCTGGTCGAAGCTTTGCGGACCGTCGCGGACGACGAGGGTGTCGACGTGCAACTGGAGGCCGCGAGCAACACGACCAAGACCGACGCGAACTCGATCTTCGTCCAGCGTGGGGGGATCCCCTCGGTCAACGTGGGTATCCCGACCCGGTACATGCACACGCCGGTCGAGGTGATCGACACGGCGGACCTGACCGGTGCGGTGGACCTGATCTCGGGGACGGTCGAGCGGGCCGGCGAGTTCGCCCCCTTCGCGGTCGATCCGACGGCCTGACCGGGGCGAGCGGGGCCTGCCGTGGGAGAACGGACGGCGGTTCGACCACGAGAGAGCGGTACGTTTATACGCGTGTCGGCACCCGGGTTTCGTATGAGTGGACGACCGCTGGACGTGCTCGAAGCGGCGCTGGGATCGAGCGTGACGGTCCAACTGAAAGGGGGCGAGATGTACGAGGGAGAACTCACCGGCTACGACCAGCACATGAACCTGGTCATCGAGGAGGGTGAAGACACAACGATTATACGCGGCGATAACGTGGTCTCGATCAACCCATGACTGGTGCAGGCACCCCGAGCCAGGGGAAGAAAAACACCACGACACACACGAAGTGTCGCCGGTGTGGCGAGAAGTCGTATCACACGAAAAAGAAAGTCTGTTCGTCCTGTGGGTTCGGCAAGTCCGCCAAGCGCCGTGACTACGCCTGGCAGGACAAGTCGGGCGAGTAACGGACGGACACCCCACCACCCACAATGCACGAGAAGTGCGGCGTCGTCGGTGTATCGCTCGAAGACCGAGACGCCGCCCGTCCCCTTTACTACTCCCTGTACGCCCTCCAGCACCGCGGCCAGGAGTCGGCCGGCATCGTCACCCACGACGGCTTTCAACAGCACTCTCACGTCGAGATGGGACTGGTCGGTGACGCCTTCGAGCAGGGCGATCTCGAAGCCCTGAACGGCTCGCAGGGGATCGGTCACGTCCGGTACCCGACCGCCGGCGGCGTCAACGCCAGCTGTGCCCAGCCGTTCTCGGTCTCGTTCAAGAGCGGATCGCTCGGGCTGAGTCACAACGGCAACCTCGTCAACGCCGACGAGGTCGGCGAGCAACTGGCCGAACTGGGCCACGCCTTCACCTCCGACGGCGACACGGAGGTCATCGCCCACGATCTCGCGCGCAACCTGCTGGAGGAGGACCTGGTGCGCGCGGTCAAGCGGACGATGAGCCGGATCCACGGGTCGTACTCGCTGACGATCATGCACGACGACACCGTGATGGGCGTGCGCGATCCCGAGGGCAACCGGCCGCTCTGTATCGGCGAACTCGAGGACGGCTACGTGCTGGCCTCCGAGTCGGCGGCCATCGACACGCTCGACGGCGAGTTGATCCGGGACGTGAAGCCGGGCGAACTCGTCGTCCTCCACGCCGACGGGACGGGCTACGACACCTACCAGCTCGTCCAGTCCGAGAACACGGCTCACTGTTTCTTCGAGCACGTCTACTTCGCGCGGCCGGACTCGATAATCGACGACGAACTCGTCTACGAGGTGCGCCGGGCCCTCGGACGCGCGCTCTGGGAGGAGAGCGGCATCGACAGCGACGTGGTGATGCCGGTGCCCGACTCCGGGCGCGCGTTCGCCTCGGGCTACGCCGAGGCGGCCAACGAGGACCCCGAGGCCGACGGCGTCGAGTTCGCGGAGGGGCTGATGAAGAACCGCTACGTCGGCCGGACCTTCATCATGCCGACCCAGGACGAGCGCGAGCGGGCGGTCCGGATGAAGCTCAACCCGATCAAATCGACCGTCGAGGGCAAGACGGTCACGCTGATCGACGACTCGATCGTCCGCGGGACGACCTCGACGCAACTCGTGGAGTTGATGCGCGACGCCGGCGCGGAGGCGGTCCACGTCCGGATCGGCGCGCCGCCGATCGTCGCCCCCTGTTACATGGGGATCGACATGGCCTCCCGCGAGGAGTTGATCGCGGCCGACCGGTCCGTCGACGACATCCGCGACGAGATCGAGGCCGACTCGCTTTCCTACCTCTCGATCGACTCGGTCGCCGACGCCCTCTCGAAGTCCGAGGCCGACCTCTGTCTCGGCTGTGTCACCGGGGAGTACCCCTACGACATCGACGGCGAGGCCAAGGACCGCGACGTCGACCGGCCGGCCATCGGGACGACTGCCAGGGCGGACGACTGACGGCCGGCTCGACCGACTGGGAGAGCCGGCGAATGAACGAACGGTGACCAGCGGGAGCCGTGAGCCGGCCGGCTCGACCGACTGGGAGAGTCGGCGATTGTCGAGCGGGGAACGGAGTGACCCGCGATCCGGGCGGGTTTCAGAGGACGTACAGCAGCAGGTAGACGACCGTCCCGAGGGCGAAGGAGACGAGCCACAGCGTCGCGGCCACGCGCCCGACTCGCGGGTGGTTCGTGGTCGGGAGTTCGCTCGCGGGCCGGGTCAGCGCCAGCAGGAGGACGTAGAACAGCAGGGGGATACAGACGATGGCGAGCAGGATGTGGATCCCGAGGACGGGGAGGTAGACGAACTGCTCGACGGCGGTCGGACCCGTGAACTCAGTTGGGCCCTTGAGGATCACCCGGTAGAGATAGAGAACGAGGAAGGTGGCGAACAGTGCGAGGCCGGCGAGCATCGCGTTGCGGTGGCGCGTGATTCGTCCGCGGCGGATCGCCCGCCACCCGGCGAGGATGACGGCGATGGCGAGGACGCTCACGGCGGCGTTGACGTGGGGGATGGCCGCGAGGAACCACGCGGGAGCGTGGGGGATCGCGGTGCGAGGGATCACACCGAGGACGGCACCGAACACCAGCGCGAGCGCGGCGGCGGTCAACAGGCCGGTCAACTCGGGGACCCGATCTCGCGCGCTGAGTTCCATGCGTGGTCGGAGGGGCCGAACCGGAATGTGTGTTTCCGTTCGCGGCGCGGGCTCAGGGGTAGGGTGCGGGTCGCTCGCCGAGCGTGAGTCGAACGGTGGTGCGGGTGCCGTCGCGGATGACCTCGACGGGGATCGTGTCACCGGGGCTGGTCACCAGCGCGAGGTAGCTCGACAGCGTCTCCTGGCTCCGGATCGGCTGGTCGCCCATCCCGACGACCACGTCGCCGCCGGTCGGCACCCGGACGCCGTCGATGGTCCTGCTCCCGGTCGAACCCTGCAGGACGCCGCTGGAGGGGCCGTCCGGACGGACGCTGTCGATGTAGACGCCGTCGGCGTCCGGGAGCCCCTCGGCCTCGGCGATCAGCGGCGTGACGCTGGTGAGGGCCACTCCCATGAACGAGTGGTCGTAGTCGCCGGACCGGATCAGCGACGGGACGACCCGGTTCGTCAGCGCCGCCGAGATGGCAAAGCCGATGTTGTCGCCGCCGCCGGAGTTGACGACGCCCGCGACCGTTCCGTCGAGCGTCACGAGCGGGCCGCCGCTGTTGCCGGGGTTGACCGGCGCGTCGGTCTGGATCGCGTCCGGGATGCGGAAGTCGTTGCGCGCGGGCAGGGACCGGTCGACGCCGCTGACCACGCCCGTGGTCATCGAGCCGGTGTAGCCGAGCGGATTTCCGATCGCGATGACCGGCTGCCCGACGGCGACCTCGCCCTCGATGAGCTGGAGCGGCGTCGCCGCGTCGGGCACGTCGGGCACGTCGAGGACGGCGAGGTCGCTGTAGGCGTCGGTCCCGACGACCTCGGCGGTCCGCCACTGGCCGTCGGTGAACTGGATCCGGATGTCGTCGAAGACGGTCCCCGGCTCGTAGATCGCCCCCCGCGTGTCCGTCACGACGTGTTCGTTCGTGACGACGTACCGGTCGCCGCCGGCGTCGACGCGATAGACGAACCCGGACCCCTCGCCGACGCGGCCGCGCGAGTCCGCGTAGACGCGGATCAGGACGACCGAGTCGATGGTTTGCCTGTACACGTCCGTGTAGACCGACTGTGACTCCGGCTTCGAGTTCAGCAACGCCACCGCGCTCGGATTCGAGACGTTGCTCGACGACGTCCCCGACCGCGGCGTGTTACAGCCGGCGACGCCGGCGGCGACCCCGGCCGTCGCGGCCAGCAATCTCCGCCGTGTCAACTGCTCTCCATCCATGCGGAACCGTTGAGTACGCGGTGGATAAAGACCGTCGATCCGACCGGCGACGGCAACCGTCGCGACTGGACGGTGCCACGAGAGTGAGAGGAAGTGGGGTGGGGACGAAGAGTTGGGTGGGGGGTTGGGGTGGGTGGGGTGGACGAGTGGTGGAACCGGTCGTCCATCACCGCGCCAGCGTTTACCTCTCGATCGCCGATCCGTAATAAAAGTACCCGCGAAATTATCGAATATGATAACTGGCGGGTCGTGACGGTGCCGATCGGAGTCCGGTATCGCGCGAGGGTGGATCGGGAGGTCGGTGCGAACCATTGCGGCACCGGATCGGGGCCCATTCGGACCGCGTGTTTCCCCCAATCTATTTCTTGACCTGCGATCATACGGGGAACAAGGATGGTTCGCGAATACGTGGTGATGTTGGGTGCCCGCCAGCACGGCGTGATTGAGAGATGAGTCAGGGATCGCCAGTCGTCCTCGTCGTGGACGACAACAGAGCTATCGCGAACACGTACACCGCCTTTCTCTCTGACGAGTACGACGTCCGGACCGCCTACGACGGCAAGGAGGCCCTGGAGGAACTCGACGAGAGCGTGGACGTGGTCCTGCTGGACCGGCGCATGCCCGAAGTGTCCGGCGACGCCGTCCTCGAAGAGATCGAGTCCCGGCAACTGGACTGTCGGGTCGTCATGCTGACCGCGGTCGACCCGGACTTCGACATCATCGATATGGGTTTCGACGAGTACCTCGTCAAGCCCATCGAACGGGAGGAACTCAACGAGGTCGTCGAGGAGATGCTGGAACGGGCGACCTACGACGACGACTTCCGGCGCTTCCTGGCGCTGGTCTCGAAGAAGGCCACGCTCGAAAAGGAGAAATCCAGCGCGGAACTGGAGGCCAGCGAGGAGTACGCGAAGATCAAACAGCGTCTCGAGGACCGCCGCGAGCAGGTCGGCGTCGACGTGTCCGACCTCGAGGAGAACTTCTCCGACGTCTCGGGTACGATCAAGGTGACCGAGATGGGGGCCTCCAACGACCGGAGCGTCCCCGACATCCCCGGCGTCGACGACGACGGGGAGTGAACCGTCGGCGGGGACCGGCACCCGGCTCTCCTTCCGCCCCGATGTCGGCGCGGTAGCTACCGCTCACCGGTTCGCTCCGAGAGGAAGTATGCGTGGATGCAGTCCCAAGGGATGCACCCGCACTCGCCTCGGCGGCGATGCCGCCTCGGTGTCGCGGGCATGGCCCGCACTGAGTGCGTGGGACCGGATTTGAACCGGCGGACCCCTACGGGACAGCGCCCTCAACGCTGCGCCGTTGGCCTGGCTTGGCTACCCACGCACTGTGTGTCTGCACTCATTCGGTATCCGTGGCCGGATAAAAGGGCTTTCGTTTGCCGACGGCGCGTCCGGCTGATCACCGTACCGGGATGGGATCGCCGGCGGGGCGGTGTCGGAAACGGGCCTTTCAAATACGGGCGGGCTATTACCGCCCGTATGGCCAAGTACTCGACCGGCGGCGCGGGCGGAAACGCCGGCGGGAGCTGCGAACTCTGCGGCACGGAGGACGCCGACCTCCGCACGGCGAACGTCGCCGGAGCGCAACTCGAAGTCTGCGCGGACTGCGCACAGCACGGTGACGACGCGACCGGCAGTGCCGACGACAGCGGTGGGACAGACGACAGCGACCGCAAGCGCCGCGCGGCACAGAACGCCGCCCGCATCGACGACGCGCGCAAGGGCGACTCGACCCACTGGGAGGAAGAGGGGACCGACTACGAGGACGACCAGTTGCCCTACCTCGTCACCGACTACGGCAAGCGGCTCACCGCCGCCCGACAGGACGCCGGCCTCCAGCTGGAAGAGCTCGCCGAGGAACTCGACATCGACGAGTCCGACCTCCTGGCCGTCGAACAGGGCCGGGCCACCCAGGCCGGCGTCGGCGGCTCCGTCATCTCCGAGCTCGAAGACCGACTCGACGTGGAACTCGCCGAATCCTGACCGGTCGCGGTCGATCCAGCGGCCCCGTCCGTTTTTGTCCCGTCCCCACCAGATAGCGGCATGCACCTCTCGCCCGAACAGGAGGCGATCCGCGACACCGTCCGGGAGTTCGCCGCGGAAGAGATCCGCCCCGTCGCCCGCGAGGCCGACGAGACCGGCCAGTTCCCCGAGGACGTGTGGGACGGGCTGGCCGACCTCGACCTGACGGGGCTGACCGTTCCGGAGGAGTACGGCGGCTACGACGCCGACCGCGTGACCTACGCCGTCGTCAACGAGGCCGTCGCCTACGGCGCGCTGGCGGTCGCGACCGCGCTCTCGGTCCACTGTCTCGCGACCTCCTGCATCCGCGAGTTCGGCGACGAGTCCCTCCGCGAGGCGTGGCTCCCGGAGATGGTCGACGGTCGGCCGGTCGGCGCGTTCGCGCTCTCTGAGCCCGGCGCGGGCTCGAACCCCGCCGAGATGACGACCGAGGCCCGCCGCGACGGCGACGAGTACGTGATCGACGGCGCCAAGCAGTGGATCACCAACGGCGAGCGCGCGGGCGTGGTCGTCCTGTTCGCCAAGACCGACCGGGAGGACCCCGACAGCGTCACGCAGTTTCTCGTTCCCAAGGACACCGACGGGCTGAGCGTGGGGAAGCGGGAAGACAAACTCGGCCTGCGGGCCAGCGACACGACGACGCTGGAGTTCGACGGCGCGCGGATCCCCGCCGAGTACCGGTTGACCGAGGAGGGTCGGGGGCTGTCGGCCGCGCTGTCGATCCTGACCGGCGGGCGCATCGGCATCGCCGCCCAGTCGGTCGGGCTGGCACAGGCGGCGCTCGACGCCGCGGTCGAGTATGCGGACGAGCGCGAGCAGTTCGGCCAACCGATCGGCGACTTCCAGGCGATCCGGCACAAACTCGCGGAGATGCACACGACCGTCCGGGCGGGCCGGTTGCTGACGCTGGACGCCGCCGAGCGTGCGGACGCGGGCGAGACCGTCCGCGCCGCGGCGAGCATGGCCAAATACTTCGCCAGCGAGGGGGCCGTCGAGGTGACCAACGAGGCCGTCCAGATCCACGGCGGGTACGGGTACACCACGGAGTTCGACGTGGAGCGGTTCTACCGCGACGCGAAGGTGACGACCATCTACGAGGGGACGACGGAGATCCAGAAGGACGTGATCGCCCGCGACCTGTGCTAGTCGAAGGGGATATTTCGGGGCCGCTCGTAGCGGTGCCCGTGATAGCGGAGTACGATGCCGTCGTCTACGACCTCGACGGGACGCTGGTCCACCTGAACGTGGACTGGGAGGAAGTACGCCGGGAGGTCGCCGGGATCCTGCGCGCCCGCGGTGTCGACGTGGACGGCGCGGACCTGTGGGCGATGCTCGAACTGGCCGATGCGGCCGGGTACCGCCGCCTCGTCGACGAGACCATCGCCGAGTTCGAGCGCGAGGGCGCACGCGCCGCGCGCCGGCTCCCGCCCGCGCGAACGGTCCCCACCGACCGGCCCGTCGGCGTCTGCTCGCTGAACTCGGAGTCGGCCTGCCGGATCGCCCTGGAGACCTACGGGCTCGACGGGAGCGTCGACGTGATCGTCGGCCGGGACACCGTTGCCGCCGAGAAGCCCGACCCCGAACCCCTCCTGACAGTCGTCGAGGGACTGGGTGTGACACCCGAGTCGACGCTGTTCGTCGGCGACTCCGAGCGCGACGAGGAGACGGCCCGGCGGGCGGGCACGGACTACGTGTACGCGCGCGAACTGGAGCGTTAGGTCTACTCGCGCCGGGCGTAGAGGTAGACCGCGACGGCGGTACAGAACCAGACGACGGCCCCGACGCGGACGGCGAAGTTGGCGCGGGCCGCCCAGGTCGGGAGGTCGACGACGGCCGCCAGCATGGCGACCAGCGGCGCGCCGACGACGATGGTCGTGACGAAGGTGACCTGCATCACCCAGCCGTAGTCGACCCCGTCGGGGTCGGTCGTCTCGTCCGGTTCGCGGTCGATCGGCACGTCCGGCCATCCGGACGGTCCGAATATGCCTCTGTCGGTCCCGTCGTACCGGACACGTTTAGGGGCCGGCCGCCCGATTCGGAGGTATGCGAGCGAAGGAGATCCGGGAGAAAGCGGGCGAGGAGCCGATCACGATGCTGACCGCCTACGACGCCCCGACGGCCGAGCTGGTCGATTCCGCCGGCGTCGACATGATCCTCGTCGGCGACTCGATCGGGAACCTCCGGCTGGGCTACGAGTCGACCCTTCCCGTCACGCTTGAGGAGATCGAGAGCGCCACCGCCGCGGTCGCGCGTGCCACCGAGGACGCCATGGTACTCGCCGACATGCCGTTCCTCTCGTTCGGTGCCGACGAGGACGAGGCCGTCGAGAACTGCGGCCGGATGCTCAAGGAGGCCGACGCCGACGCCGTGAAACTGGAGTGTGGGCCCCACACCGTCGAACTGACGCGCCGGCTCACGCGGATCGGCGTCCCAGTCCAGGCCCACCTCGGGCTGACGCCACAGCGCGAGAACGAGACCGGCCTGTTCCGGCAGGGAACCGACGAGGACGCGGCCCGGCGGATCGTCGACCTGGCCGAGCGCCACGCGGACGCGGGCGCGTTCTCGCTCGTCCTCGAACACGTCCCGGCCAACGTCGGCGCGGCCGTCACCGACGCCGTCGACATCCCCACCATCGGTATCGGCGCGGGCCCGGAGTGTGACGGCCAGGTGCTGACCGTCGACGAGGTGATCGGCCTGAGCGAGGACGTGGCCCCCTTCTCGAAGGCCTTCGGCGACGTGCGCGGCGAGATGCGCGAGGCCATCGAGGAGTACACGTCGGCCGTCGAGTCCGGCGAGTTCCCGGCCGCGGAACACAGCCACTACGAGGACGACGTCGACGACCTGTACTGACCGGGGGTCGCGGTCAGAGACTGTAGAGGATCAGCTGGATCGCCTTGGGGGCGATCACACCGATGGCGAGCTGGAACCACATGGTGAAGGTCGCGGGGTACTCCTTCGTCGCCGAGACGAGGTCCATGCGACTCCGGAGGTCGTCGTAGCGCTCCTGGGACTCGTCGGGCAACTCGAACTGTTCGATGTCCCACGGTCTGTCGACGATCTCGCGGGCCGCCGCATCGAGCTGCTGGATCTTCTCGCGTTTCTGTCGGCGCATGAACGTGTGGAGCGTGTGCAGCCCGTAGACCATCGTACCCAGCGTGACGATCCAGACGCCGGTGAACAGGACGTTCGCGATCCGGCTCGGCGCGACGGCCCACGCCAGGTAATCGCGGAGGAGGTACGGCCCGTAGAGTGCGACCGCGTAGAGGATCAGTCCGGCGATCAGGGTGTAGTACGCCAGCTTGACGAGTTCGCCGACCGGCCGCATTCCGCCCAGGTTCTCCGGGTCGTGGTAGTAGAGTCCGAGATCCGAGGCCGCGATCCGCCTGGGGAGGAGGATCTCGACGCCGAGATAGGTCGACAGGAACACCCCGAAGATCGGTGCGTAGCCGAACGGGATGATCACCAGAAACTGGACGAGATCGGCGACGCCACCGGCCGCGTACAGTGCCGGGAGTCCGATGACGAAGACCGCGTTCGCCAGCGTGAACCCGACGCCGGCGAGGACGATCCCGACCGTCAGTCGCGGGGCGGTCAGCCGCTCGAACTGGTCGGGGTTTTCGGCCCGCTCGAACAGGTTCATCTCCTCGACCGCGGTCGCGTATCGGTCGTGGAGCAACCGGGTGGCCATCGCCGCCCCCACGAGCGTGATCGGCCGGAGCAGCCAGAGGGGGTTCGCGACGAAGAAGTATCCGTAGCCCAGCAGGTACCGGACCGTCTGGTTGAGCACCAGTTCACAGAAGACGACGACGATCGCGTACAGCACGATCGGGTCGTCGACGACCGGCACCCCCTCCACCGGGGACGCACCACCGAACCGGTCCACGAGTCGATCGACTGGCGTTCGCTGCGGCGTCGCGTCCATGGATCCGGTGAGCGAACCGCGGGTATTAATAGTTGCTCTACGCCGATTTCGGGCTCGTCTCGCCCCCTTCCCGGCGTTCGACCGACGCGTGTCAGTCGGCCGTCGTCTTCCGTACCGTCAGCGGACTCCGCTGTGTGATCGCACAGTCGAAGGCCGGGTGTTCCGCGTAGTGGCGCACGAGCATGTGCCGGCGCGAGCCGGTGATCCCGGACCGACCGACTGCCTCGGCCGTGAACTCCGTCGGCAGCCGTTCGTAGAGCCGCCGTACCTGATCGAAGCTCTCGAACACCTTGCTGTTGCCGGCCGAGTCCGCGCCGCGCCTGGAGACGACGTACGCGCCGTCGTCGCGGAACTGACCCGCCGTGTGCAGGAACTCCCGGCGACTCGTCAGCGCGTCGTCGATCTCACCCCTGAGTTCGGTGGCCTGTTCGCGAGTCAACTCGTGGGTCACCCCCTCGATCTCGACCCGGATGCGATCCCTCATCGCCGTGACACCCGTCCCGGTGTCGCGATCCTCGTCACCCTCGAAGAACGCGACCAGGAGCGTCGGCACTCCGTGTCATGCACTCACACGTTTCGACCCATGTGATAAATCCCTGTCCGCGGGATGACGTGGTGTTTTAAGTCGGCAGTGTCGTCTCGGTCGCGGGTGCGTCGAGCGTCGGTGCGACGGAGACGTCGCCGTCGGGTGGGTGCAGTGGGCGCGGACGGGTGCGTTTCCGGCGGGGCACCGTGTGCTGCCGGCGTGTGACGCGGTTCGAATAAACTAAGTGCGCGCTACCGGAACTCCGGGTAATGGCAGAAACCGCATTGCAGTCGGACAAGGCGATCGGCCTGGGTCTGCTCTTCGGGGCGCTCGGCGTCGCGGGAGCAGTCGTGATGTACGTCGCGGCCGCGCGACAGCTGCTGGCGGGCTGGGGCTTCGCCCTCGCGCTCGTGTTCGGATCGCTGGCGATCGCCGCGATGCACGTCTTCTGGTAGGCCGGTGTTTCGGCAAAAGGAGAGCTTAAAAGCCTGGACGGCCTAGGTTCTGTATGGCCGATTTCAGCGAAGAGGAACGGCGCATCCTGGAACACCTCCGTGACCAGGTCGGCGGGGACGAGGCCTACGTCCGGGCCAAAAACATCGCCGAACAGATCGGGCTGTCGGCGAAACAGGTCGGCGCACGCCTCCCGCGTCTGGCCGAGAAGTCCGACGACGTGGACATCGAGAAGTGGGGTCGCGCGCGGTCGACGACCTGGCGCGTCACGCGAAGTTGAGCCCCGAGGAAGTCGGACGCTTTTTTGATCGGCGGTCCGAAGACAGCCCATGACAGTCCGGGTCGAGCGAACGTTCGAGTTGCCCGCCCGACGGGAAGAGGTGTGGTCGTTCATCGCAGACCCGGAGAAACGGGCACGCCCCATCAGCGTCGTCGCCGACTTCGAGAAGACCGGCGACCACACCGCGACGTGGTACGTCAGGCTCCCGATCCCCGTCGTCGACAGACGCGTCGCCATCGAGACCGAGGAGACCGAGTTCGATCCGCCACGCTACGTCGAGTTCGTCGGCCGCTCGAAGGTGATGCGGGTCGTCGGCAAACACGAACTCACGGAGACCGACGGGGGCACCCGCGTCGAGAACCGCTTCACCGTCGACGGCAAACTGCCCGGCGTCGAGCGGTACTTCAAGCGCAACATGGACGACCAGCTCCGCAACATCGAGGCCGCGATCCGCGAGGACCTGGGGCTCGAAGCGTGAAGGTCGCACTGGCCCAGATCGCCGTCGAACCCGGCGAGGTGACCGACAACGTCGACCGCGCGGTCGACGCCGTCGAGCGGGCCGCGGACGCCGGCGCGGACCTGGTGGCGCTCCCCGAGATGTTCTCGGTCGGCTACTTCGCGTTCGACCTGTACGCCCGGGCCGCGGAACCGGTCGGCGGCGAGATCCACCGGCGACTCGCCGCGGCCGCCCGCGACAACGGGATCGCCGTGCTGGCCGGGACGGTGGTGGAGGACCTGGCGGCGACGGCCGCCGAGACCGACCTCGCGGTGCCCGACGACGACGGGCTGGCCAACACCGCCGTCCTCTTCGATCGGGACGGACAGCGCCGCGCGGTCTACCGGAAACGCCACCTCTTCGGCTACGAGTCGGCCGAGTCCGACCTGCTCGTGGCCGGCGAGCGCGCGCCGGTCGTCGACTTCGAGGGGTTCGGCGTGGGCATCACGACCTGTTACGACCTGCGCTTCCCGGAACTGTACCGCGATCTCGTCGCCGACGGCGCGACGCTCGTCCTCGTCCCGAGCGCGTGGCCCTACCCCCGGGTCGAACACTGGAACCTCCTGCCGCGTGCTCGGGCGGTCGAGAACCTCGCGTACGTGGCGGCGGTCAACGGGACCGGCACCTTCGACGACGCCGAGTTGCTCGGCCGCTCGACCGTCTACGACCCGTGGGGTACGACGCTGGCGAGTTCCGACGACGACCCCGCGCTGGTGACGGCCGACCTCGACCCCGGGAAGGTCCAGTCGGTCCGCGAGGAGTTTCCCGCGCTGGCGGATCGGCGGTAATCGGTCCGAATATTTATCCGATCGGCAGCCCAACCGGGGGGTGCCGGTACGGCGCTTTTCACGTCACGCCGGCAATCAACAGGCGCCCGCCTCGCTGCTCGGCCACCGCCGCTCGGTCCGTCCGGCGGCGTCGAGAGACGCCGACCGTCTCGTCCCGTCGGCGAGACCGGCTCCGGTCGGGTCGTCGGCCGCCCGGAGCCGGGTTCGACCCGCCTCACTCCTCCGTCGTGATGTCCGCCGACAGCCCCTGTGCCATCTCGATGTCCGTCGAGTTGTTGACTGTCCACGCCGTCCGCTCGGTGACCGCCTCGATCACCTCCCGGGCGCTGGGCGCGCCCTTCCCCGACTTCTTGACGCCGCCGAAGGGCAACTGCACCTCCGCGCCGATACAGGGCAGGTTGGCGTAGGCCAGCCCCACCTCGGCGTGGTCGCGGTAGTAGTTGAGCTGCCGGTAGTCCTCGCTGATGATCGCGCCCGCCAGCCCGTAGGGCACGTCGTCGTGGATCTCGACGGCGCGGTCGACGCCGCCCTCGTAGGGGATCAACGCGACGTGTGGCCCGAACACCTCCTCTCGCAGGACGCGCATCTCGGGGTCGTACTCGGTCTCGTAGACGAAGGGGCCGACCCAGTAGCCGTCTTCGTATCCGTCCGGGATCTCGCCGTCGTCCAGCTCCGCGCGGTCGACCAGCACGTCGACGCCCGCCTCGCGCGCGAGGGCGTTGTACTCGCGGAACTTCTCGACCTGACTCTCGTCGACGACCGGTCCCATGAACGTCGACTCGTCGAGGGGGTCGCCGACCGCCACGTCCGCGGCGAGGTCGACGAACCGGTCTTTGAACTCGTCGTAGACGGCCTCGTGGACGATCAACCGCTCGGCGGAGACACAGCGCTGACCGGTCGTCTTGAACGCGGACATCACCGCCGAGTGGACGGCCACGTCCAGGTCCGCCTCGTCGGTGACGACGACGGCGTTTTTCCCGCCCATCTCCAGGGAGACCTCGCGGCCGGGTTCGCCGCCGAGTTCGTCGGCGATGCCGTGGCCGACCTCGGCCGAGCCGGTGAAGAGGACGGTGTCGACGCGGTCGTCCTCGACGATGGCGTTGCCGGCCTCGCCGAAGCCCTGGACCATGTTGAAGACGCCGTCGGGGATCCCGGCGTCGGCCATCATCTCGGCGACGACCTGCCCACACCACGGGGTCTGCTCGGCGGGCTTCCAGACGACGGTGTTGCCCTCCACGAGCGCGACGGCCATGTGCCAGAAGGGGATGGCGACGGGGAAGTTCCAGGGCGTGATACAGCCGACGACGCCGCGGGGTCGGCGGCGCATGTAGGAGTCCTTCGCGGCGATCTCGCTGGGCACCACGTCGCCGTGGGGGTGGCGGGCGTTGCCCGCGGCCCACTCCACCATGTGCCAGGCCTCGGTCACGTCGGCCTCGCCCTCGCTGATCTCCTTGCCGCACTCGCGGGTGACGATCTCGCCCAGTTCCGCGTGGCGATCCCTGAGTTCGTGGAACACCTCCCAGAGGAGTTCCGCGCGGTCGACGTACGAGCGGTCGCGCCAGGCCGGGAACGCCTCCTCCGCGGCCGTCACGGCCCGCTCGACCTCGGCGGGCGTCCCGCGGCGGAACTCCCCGAGCGTCTCGCCGGTCGCCGGATCGACGCTCTCGAAGGCCGCGTCGCCGCCGTCGATCCACTCGCCGCCGACGTAGTGGCCCGCCGGACCCTGGACTCGCTGGTTCATGTTTCCGGCAAAAATTGCACCTGCGAGGACAAAAAGCCATCCCCGGTGGGCGGTCCGGTCGGGGCTCGGTCAGGTGGCTTCCCGCTCGATCTCGCCTTTGACCGCGGCCGCGTCGAAACTGTGATCGGGGCGGATGTTGACGAAATCGAGGAACGCCCGCGCGTCGAGCAGGTCTGCGGGCGAGTACGCGGTCAGCGCCGCCGCGACGCTCTCCCGGGCCCCGATCTCGGGTTCCAGCGCGCCGAGCGCACAGGCCACGTCGTAGGCCTGCGCGTCTTCGAGCCCCTCTCCGCGGACGTTCGTCGCGTCGATGAAGTAGAGGTCGCCGTCGGCCACGAGGACGTTCTCGGCCCGCAGATCGCCGTGGACGAGCCCGTCGGCGTGCATCGTCGACAGCGCCGCGAACAGGTCCGGGGCGTGGGAGCGGACCGTCCCGGCGTCCAGTCCGTCGAGCGTCCGGAAGTCTGGCAGATACTCCAGGACGAGGACGCCGAACCCGTCGACCTCGAACGCCTCGATCGGTTCCGGGGCGTCGACGCCGAGTTCGCGCATCCGCCGTGTCGCCGCCAGTTCGTGTTCGGCCATCTCGACCGGCGATTCGAAGTGGCCGAAAAACCCCTCGGTGCCGCTGGAGAACGCCCCGAGGTTCCGCCCCGCGGTCAGGAGGGCGTGGACCAGCGCGTGGCGGTCGGTCATGACCTTCACGAACACCTCGTCGTCGATCACAAGCGGCGTCGACAGCCAGTTGTCGGCCTCCAGGAAGGTGACGCGGTCGGCCGGCAGATCGTACCGCTCGGCGACCGCCTCGACCACCGATTCGACCGCCGCGTCCGAGAGTTGCCCTTTGAGCAGTCGCCGGATCGCCATCGCCCGAACCGAGTGGTGCCACGGGTATAGCCTTTCGGCCGGGCGGACCGGTTCCGACGGGGGAGCGCCCCCGGAACGGCAACCGCGTGTGACCCGAACGGAACGGCAAAGTCCGCGGAGCCCGCTGGCTCGAACATGGGCACGCCGCTTTCCTCGCGCGAGGAACAGACCCGAGAAGTCATCGATCGCCTGCACGAGGAGTACCCCGACACTACCATCTCGCTGGAGTTCTCGAACCGGCTGGAACTGCTGATCGCCGTGATCCTCTCGGCGCAGTGTACCGACGAGCGGGTCAACGAAGAAACGGAACACCTCTTCGAGAAGTACGAGTCCGCCGAGGACTACGCCGCGGCCGACCGGGAGGAACTCGCCGCGGACCTGAACTCGATCACCTACTACAACAACAAGGCCGACTACATCACGAGTGCCTGCCGGACCATCGTCGAGGAACACGACGGCGAGGTCCCGGACACGATGGCCGAACTGACCGACCTGAAGGGAGTCGGCCGGAAGACGGCGAACGTGGTCCTCCAGCACGGCCACGAGGTCGTCGAGGGGATCGTCGTCGATACGCACGTCCAGCGGCTGACCCGCCGGCTGGGGATCACCGAGGAGGAGCGCCCGGCGGCCATCGAGCAGGACCTGATGCCGGTCGTCCCGGAGTCGGAGTGGCAGGACTTCACGCACCTGCTGATCAGTCACGGCCGCGCGACCTGTACGGCGCGCAACCCCGACTGTGCGGACTGTATCCTCGAAGACATCTGCCCGTCCTCGAAACTCGACGGCGACACCGACCTCGCCAGCGGCGAGGCCTGGTGACCGCCCGCGATCGCGTCGCCGCGGGTCAGCGGACCCGGTCGGCCAGGAACGCGTCCAGTTCCTCGTTGAACGCCGTCGGGTTCTCCAGCATCGCCATGTGACTCGTCCCCGGGACCTCGGCGTACTCGGCGTCGGGCAGGTTCTCGACGAGATACTCCGAGAAGGTCGGCGGCGTCAGCGAGTCGGCGTCCCCGACGATACAGAGCGCGGGGACGGTGATCCCGTCGAGACGATCGCGCACGTCGAAGGTGTCACAGGTCGAGAGGTCCCGTTCCAGCGCTCGGATACCGACCTCCCGCATCAGGTCGTCGGTCGCCGCCGCGGCGGGGTGGTCCGTGTCCTCGAACAGGACGTTCGCCTGCCGCATGAACCGGAGGATCGGCTCGACATCCTCGCCCAGCAGTGCGCCCACGTCCTCGCCGATGCCGAGTTTCGCGCCCGTGTCCGCGAGGACGATCGCGTCGGGGTCGTAGGCGTCCTCCAGCACGAGCGTCTGGACGACGGCCCCGCCCAGCGAGTGGCCGGCGATCACGTCGGCGTCGACCGCGCGGGCGACCGCGGCCACGTCCGCGACGTACGCGGCCATGGTCTCCGGCCCCGCCTCGGTGGCGACGTCCTCGGACTCGCCGTGCCCGCTGAGGTCCGCGGTGACCGCGGTGTAGCCGTCCCGGCCCGTCTGCTCGCGCCACACGTCGTGTCGCTGTCCGCTCCCGTGGACGAACAGGACGACCGGTCCCTCCGTCGACTCGTCGCTCCAGTACGCCGTCTCGCGACCGTCGTGTGTCACCGTCTCCATACCGCCCCTTCTACCGACGAGAAGTTAAACCCCGGCGGGGTCCCGCGGTCGCCGTCGGGCCTGAACCGCAAGACGCGCTCTCGAAACCGACCCCGACGCCGTTTGCCGGTTCCCCGGAACAAGATTTATATACTAAGAGCGCTAACTTGGAGTTAGCATGAACGATCAAGAGCAGTTCGTCGCGGCGGACGGCCCCGTGGGTCGGCGCGAGTACGAGGACGGTTCGGTGCTGTTCGTGGCCGACCTCGGGGTCGGGCGCGAGGCCAGCGTCGACGTGGTCGGTGACACGGCGATCGTCGTCGCCGGCGACGAGCAGTACGAGTTCGACGTCGAGGACGGCGAGGACGCGCAAGCGTTTATCAAAAACGGCGTCCTCACTGTCGAGGTGGACGCATGAAACTCACCGTCAAGCCCCTGAAACAGAAAGACGCGGGCCGCGGACTCGCCGCGATCGACCGCGCTGCGATGTCCGAGATGGGCGTCGAGAACGGCGACTACGTCGTCATCGACGGCAAGAACGGCGGCCGCGCGGTCGCTCGCGTCTGGCCCGGCTACCCCGAGGACGAAGGCAAAGGCGTCGTCCGGATCGACGGCCAGCTCCGGCAGGAGGCCAACGTCGGCATCGACGACAGCGTCGCGGTGGAAGACGCCGACGTCCAGCCCGCGACCTCCATCACGGTCGCGCTCCCCCAGAACCTCCGGATCCGAGGCAACGTCGGCCCCCACATCCGGAACAAGCTCTCCGGGCAGGCCGTCACGACGGGGCAGACGGTCCCGTTCTCGCTCGGTCTGGGCCCGCTGTCCTCGATGTCGGGCCAGAAGATCCCGCTGAAGATCGCCGAGACCGAACCCTCCGGGACGGTCGTCGTCACCGACTCGACGGACATCCAGGTGAGCGAGAAGCCCGCCGAACAGATCGTCGGCGAGGGCGGCGGTAGCGGTGCCGCCAGCCAGGAGACGCCCAACGTCACCTACGAGGACATCGGCGGCCTCGACGAGGAGCTTGAACAGGTCCGGGAGATGATCGAACTCCCGATGCGCCACCCCGAGCTGTTCCAGCAGCTCGGCATCGAGCCGCCGAAGGGCGTCCTCCTCCACGGCCCGCCGGGCACCGGCAAGACCCTGATGGCCAAGGCCGTCGCCAACGAGATCGACGCCTACTTCACGAACATATCGGGCCCCGAGATCATGTCCAAGTACTACGGGGAGAGCGAGGAGCAGCTCCGCGAGGTGTTCGAGGAGGCCGAGGAGAACGCGCCGGCCATCGTCTTCATCGACGAGATCGACTCCATCGCGCCCAAGCGCGGCGAGACCTCCGGCGACGTGGAGCGCCGGGTCGTCGCCCAGCTGCTCTCGCTGATGGACGGGCTCGAATCCCGCAACGAAGTGGTCGTCATCGGCGCGACCAACCGCGTCGACAGCATCGATCCCGCGCTCCGGCGGGGCGGGCGCTTCGACCGCGAGATCGAGATCGGCGTCCCGGACAAGGAGGGCCGCAAGGAGATCCTGCAGGTCCACACCCGCGGGATGCCCCTGACCGACGATGTCGACCTCGACGAGTACGCCGAGAGCACCCACGGGTTCGTCGGCGCGGACCTGGAGTCGCTGACCAGGGAGTCGGCGATGAACGCGCTCCGGCGCATCCGCCCCGAACTCGACCTCGAGAGCGAGGAGATCGACGCCGAGGTCTTGGAGCAGTTGCAGGTCACCGAGGACGACTTCAAGGACGCGCTGAAGGGGATCGAACCCTCCGCGCTCCGTGAGGTCTTCGTCGAGGTCCCCGACGTGACCTGGGACGACGTGGGCGGTCTGGAAGACACCAAGGAGCGGCTCCGGGAGACCATCCAGTGGCCCCTGGAGTACCCCGAGGTGTTCGACACGCTGGACATGCAGGCCGCCAAGGGCGTCCTCATGTACGGCCCGCCGGGCACCGGGAAGACCCTGCTCGCGAAGGCCGTCGCCAACGAGGCCCAGTCGAACTTCATCTCGGTCAAGGGCCCCGAACTGCTGAACAAGTACGTCGGCGAGTCCGAGAAGGGCGTCCGCGAGATCTTCGAGAAGGCGCGGTCGAACGCACCGACCGTGATCTTCTTCGACGAGATCGACGCCATCGCGGGCGAGCGCGGCCAGCACCAGGGTGACTCCGGTGTCGGCGAACGGGTCGTCTCCCAGTTGCTGACCGAACTGGACGGCATCGAGGCCCTGGAGGACGTGGTCGTGATCGCCACCTCCAACCGGCCCGACCTGATCGACTCGGCCCTGCTGCGGCCGGGCCGGCTGGACCGCCACGTCCACGTCCCCGTCCCCGACGAGGACGCACGCCGGCAGATCCTGGCGGTCCACACCCGGAACAAGCCCCTGGCCGACGACGTGGACCTGGACGAACTGGCCCGCCGGACCGAGGGCTACGTCGGTGCCGACATCGAGGCGCTGGCCCGCGAGGCCTCCATGGCCGCCTCCCGGGAGTTCATCAACAGCGTCTCACCCGAGGAAGTCGGCGAGAGCGTGGGCAACGTCCGCGTGACGATGGACCACTTCGAGCAGGCGCTGGACGAAGTCGGAGCCAGCGTCGACGAGGACACCCGCGAGCGCTACGACGAGATCGAGGAGCGCTTCGACACGACCGAGCCCGCGGTCGACGAGGAGACGGTCAGCCGGACGTTCCAGTAACCCACCTCTTTCGGCCTCGGGTTCGCCCCACAGGCGCGAACCACTCGGCGCGAAAAGTTACTCAAACGCCGACTTGACCCATCGCTGGTAGTTTCATACGTGGTGACGTCGTACCGACATGGACAGACGCACGTTCCTCGACCTCACGGCCAGTGTCGGCGTGGTCGCGACAGCGGGCTGTAACGCGCCGGGGAAAGCACGGACGCTCTCCGATCCGACGGTCGACGGTGAGTTCAGCCAGCGGAAGTATCTCAGTTTCACCGCGGACGGCGAGGAGATCGCCACCGTCGGCGTCGACGGGCGCGTCGACGACGGGACGATCCGCCTCCCGTTCGAGATCTGGCACCGGGACGGGACTCTCGTGGAGGCGATCACGCTCCGGGTGTGGATGCCACCTCGGGACGCCCCCGCGACGGTGGCCGTCGCGTCGCCGGTCTCTGGCGACAGCTCGCCGCCGCCCGCGGTCGCGCTCTCGGTCCCGGACGGGCAACAGGGTCAGCGCGTCGAGATCACGGACTTGGACGATCTGGCCGACGAGACGATCAGCACGCTGGGCCTGCTGGTCGACCCCCACCCGGAGGCCGAGGGTACCCTTTCGATCGACGCGACCGTCGAACTCGACGGTGGGGGTGTGCTGGCGAGCGACTACACACTCGACGGGCGTTTGGACCTCGACTTTCCGGACGCCGTGGGTCGGTAGTCCGCGAGCGCCACGGGCCCGGGCGATCGCGAGGCCCGCTCTCAGGGGACGTGCCAGATGCCCCGCGTCCGGTCGAGGAGGGTCCCGACCACGACGTGTGGGAGCGCGATCATGCTGATGAACACGCTCCAGAACGCGACGCCGCCGAACAGCCACGAGTCGGTCGGGAGCGGCGTCGGGACCAGCATCCAGAACGCCACGGCGACGGCGGCCGTCGCGAGCGCGCCGGCGACCAGCGCGACCCAGGCCCGGAGCGCGACCTCGCCGACGCTCGCGGTCCGGCCCCCGAGCAGATCCCGTCCGCCCGTCTCGGGCGCGGCGTCGACGGCCAGCTCCCGGGCGACCTGCCTGGCGGAGTACCACAGCGGGAAGTACAGTCCGACGGCCACGACCACGGGGACGACGGCGAAGTACCCGATCAGCAGGAGGGTCTCGGCGGCGTCGGCCAGCCAGGCACCAGTGTCCGGCCGGCGCAGGTAGCCGAGACCGAGGTGAGCGGCGACGACGCCAGCGTAACCGACCCCGATCACCGGGCGAGTCAGCCCGAAGTGGGGGGCGATGGCTCCCATCGCCGTCGGGTCGACCATCGAGACCATCAGGCCGCTGAACGCACGGAAGGTGTCGGGGAAGGCGAGGATGGGGACGGCCATCACGGCACCGCCGCGGGCGAGAACGGCCAGGACGCGCTGGCCGCGAGTCCGGAGGTGGCCGGTCCCGGTCGTCGCCGCGAGGACGTGCAGGTCGCCACCGCCGCCCTTGAGGACGGCGACGAGGATCGCCAGCGCGAGGCCGGCGACCGGCGCGACCAGGAACAGCCCGACGAAGGCAGCGGCCAGCGCGAGGTAGGCGGCGACGTACCCAAACCGGAAGGTCGCGGTGCGCCGCCGGAGGTTCGCGAAGTGTTCGTACCCACCGTGGGGCAGGTTCAGGGCCACCATCCCGAGGAGGTAGACGGCGGCCTGGGTCGCCATCGGTACCGTCGCCCCCGCGACCCGGAGCCCGAGGAAGAGGGCAGCGACGCTCACCAGCGCCGCCCGCGAGAGCGAGAGCACCGTCGGTTCGACATCGTGACCGAACAGCCGGCTGGTGGTGGTGCTCATCGACGAAACGTAGGGGTGCCACCGGCGTAACCGGGCACCCCAAACGCTTGGGGACTTCCGGGACCGGACCCGGGAACTGGGAACGCCGACGGGGAGTTATATGGGGAAACTCCTTAGCCGGGGTGTATGTCTGGCGTGCGAGCCCAACTGGCGGTCCACGGACCGAGCGGGTGCCCTGTCGCCCGACTGGCGACCGAGAGCGACACGTCAGTCACGGCGGTCAACTGGACCCGGCTCGACGAGGAGTTCACCGAGGAATTCCGCGTCGATGGCGACGTCGCCGCGAACGGGGACGGAGCGCTCGAGGAGGCCGAGCCGGTCGTCGAGGTCGGCGAGGAGCGGGTGTACCAGTACACCCGGGACGCGACCGGCGACTGCGTCTGTGAGACCATCGAGTCCCTCGGCGTCCCCGTCGCCGACGTTCGCGTCGAACCGGAGGGCGTCCTCGTGGTGACACTGCACCTCGACGACATCGAGCGACTCAGAGGGATCGTCAACGACCTGAACGGGACTGCCGAGCGCGTCGAGGTGCGGTTCCTCCTCCGGGAGTCTGCCGACGGGGACGGTGAGGGCCACGGCGACCAGGCGCTGATCGACCGGGATCGGCTGACGGAGCGCCAGCGCGAAGTCCTCAGGACGGCCTACCGGATGGGGTACTTCGAGCATCCGCGGGACGCGAACGCGACCGAGGTGGCCGACCGCTTGGGGATCGACACCTCGACGTTCACCGAACACCTGGCGGCCGCACAGGCGAAGCTACTCGACGACCTGCTCGTCGTCTGAACCGGGGGCGCAGGCGTTGGCCAGGCGGGCGCTCGCCGCGACCGCTTGCCCGTACGCCAGGCCGCCGTCCCCGGGCGGCACGTCCCGGTGTCCGAGGAACGTGTGGCCGGCCGCCTCGACTCGCTCCCGGAACCGCCGCGCGATCGCGTCGTTGTACGCCACGCCGCCGGTGAGGCCGACCGCCGAGCGGTCGCGCTCGCTGGCGGTCCGGATCGCGATCGTCGCGAGCCCGTCGGCCAGGAGCCGCTGTGCGGTCGCGGCCACGTCCCGGGCCGGCCGGTCGGCAGCGAGGTCGGCCAGGAGCGCGATCGCCTCGTCCGCGACCAGCACCCGCTCGCCGCCGCGGCGCTCGACCGGTGGCTCGACGTCGATCGGGTCACCGCGGGCGGCCAGCGCCTCCAACCGGAGCGCGGGCTCGCCCTGGTACCGGCGCTCGTGACAGCACCCGAGGAGGGCGCTGACGGCGTCGAGGAAGCGCCCGGCACTGCTCGTGGGTGGGCTGTTGAGGCCGCGGGCGGCCTGTTCGTGGATCGTCGCGGCCGCATCCAGCGTGATCTCGGGGTCGCGCGCGACCGCCGCGACCGCCCGCTCCTCGTCGAGCAGTGCGGCGAGGATCCGGGCGGGTCGTTCGACGGCGGCCTCGCCCCCGGGCAGGCGGAACTCGCTCAGCCCGCCCACGCGGCCGCTGTCGGACAGCGTCGCGTCGAGGACCTCGCCGCCGCGGACCACGCCGTCGGGGCCGTAGCCGGTGCCGTCCGCGGCGACGACGACCGCCCGCTCGCGCTCGTGTTCGCCGAGCAGGGCCGCGGCGTGGGCGTGGTGGTGGTAGACGCCGAGCGACTCGCCGGCCAGGTCGTCGGCGATGTCGGTCGTCCGGAACCCGGGGTGGTGGTCGTGGGCGACGACGTCGGGGTCGGCACCGGAAAGCGACAGGAGGTGGTCGGTGGCCTCCCGGAGGACGGCGGCGGTCGCGGGGTCGTCGACGTCCCCGACGTGCTGGCTCGGGACGACGCTCGACCCGTCCGCGACGGCGACGGTCACGTCCGACCGGCCGCCGACCGCGAGGACGGTCGCCCCGGCGTCGACGGGGTTCGGGAGCCGCTCGGGCACCCACCCGCGGGACCGCCGGAGGAACCGCCGCTCGCCGTCGACGTGACGGACCACGCTGTCGTCACAGCGGGCGACGATCCGCCGGTCGTGGACCAGCGCAGCGTCGATACAGTCCAGGTCCAGCAGGGCATCGTTCGTGGTACACATCGGGCGACCGGGTGGGTTCGCACTCGTCATCACGAGGGGCGCGTCGACCCGGTCGAACAGCAGGTGGTGGAGGCCGCTGTAGGGCAACATGACGCCGACCGTGTGGAGTCCGGGTGCGACCGCGTCGAGCCAGGCCGCCCCGTTGCCGTCGAGGACGGTGATCGGGCGTCGCTGATCGGTCAGCGTCTCGGCCTCGGCCTCGGAGACTGACGCGAACCGCTTCACCACGGCCGGCGAGGGGGCCATGACGGCGAAGGGCTTTGCCGGCCGTCCGGTTCGCTCGCGGAGGCGCTCGACGACTCCTGGGTCGGTCGCGAGACAGCTCAGGTGCGCGCCGCCGGTCCCCTTGATGCCGACGATCTCGCCGGCCCGGAGCCGGGTCGCGAGGAGGTCCAGGGCCGCGGTCCCGGTCGCCCGTTCCGTCCCGTCGGCGTCACGGAGCGACAGCGTCGGACCACAGGTCGGGCACGCGACGGTCTGGGCGTGGAACCGCCGGTCGGTCGGGTCCTCGTAGGCCCGTCGGCAGTCCTCACAGAGCGGGAACGCGGCCATGGTCGTCCGCTCGCGGTCGTACGGGAGCGACTCGGTGACGGCGAACCGCGGCCCGCAGTCGACACACGAGGTGGCCCAGTACCCCTCGAATCGGGAGTCGGGATCGCGGATGTCGTCGCGACACGCCGGACAGAGGCCGGTGTCCGGTGGCACGAGCGTCGTCCGCTCCTCGTCGGCGGTCGAGCGGTCGATGTCGAACCCGCGTTCGCCCGTCGGCTCGCGGTCGCTGGTCGCGACGGCGTCGACGCTCGCGAGCGGCGGCGGGTCCGACCGGAGCCGATCGACGGCGGCCGACACCGCGTCCGGAGGGCCCTCGAAGCGGGCGACGACGCCGCGGTCGGTGTTGCGGACGCGCCCGTCGAGGTCGTACTCGGCAGCCGTCCGGGCGACGAACGGGCGAAAGCCCACGCCCTGGACGGTGCCGGAGACGACGACCTCGACGGCGCGACGGTCGGTCGTCTCAGCCATGGTGGCGTGCGGCGTCGGTACGAGCGTCGTCCAGCAGCGCTGCGAGGTCCTCGATGCCCCGACCGGTCCGGGCGCTCGTCCGGAGGGTCGGCGTGTCGGGCGCGACCCTCGTCACGTCCTCGGCCATCCGGTCCACGTCGGCCCCGACCGCGTCGGCGACGTCTACCTTGTTGATCACGGCGGCGTCACAGGTCTGGAACAGGAGCGGGTGTTTCCGCACCACGTCGTCGCCCTCGGTGGGACTGACGACGACGAGCCGGCGGTGCGCACCCAGCGGGAAGTCCGCCGGACACACCATGTTGCCGACGTTCTCGACGAACAGGATGTCGAGGGCGTCCAGGTCGAACCCGTCGAGCGCTGCGTCGAGGCGCTGGGGGTCGAGGTGGCAGTCCTTGCCGGTCGTGACGTTGGCGACCGCCACGCCGTGGTCCCGGTAGCGGTCGGCGTCGTCGGTTCCGGAGACGTCGCCGGCGACGACGCCGACCGTCTCCGCGGCGAAGGGACCCTCCAGCAGGCCCTCGACAAGCGCCGTCTTGCCGCTGCCGGTCGCCCCGAGCAGTTCGACCGCGAAGATGTCCGCGTCGTGGGCCAGACGCTCGTGAACGCCCCTGGCTCGCTCGCGGACGGCTTCGAGCACGTCCGATTCGGCGTCGTCGGTCGCGCCCTCGGCCGCGTCGCCGTGGCCGAACCGATGGATCCGGAGCGGCACCGCGTCGTCCAGCAGGCCGTGCAACCGTGGGAAGGGGAGTCGTGCGTGTCTCATGGGTGGGTGTCTCGCGGGTCGGGGGTCTCGATGCGCGTCAGTCCACACTCCGTTCCGGCGGTCAGGGTGACCCCGCCGCCACACTCGGGACAGCGGCGGTCGGGTGCGCCGGCGACGGTGTCAGCCAGCGTGTCGAGTTCGCCCTCCCAACCGCACGCGCACTCGCCGCGGGCGGGCACGCGCTCGAACCGGATCGTCGCGTCCTCGGCGGGCGTGCCCTCGGCGATGGTCTCGATGCAGAACGCGATCTGGTCGGGGACGACGTGCGTGGCCGCGCCGATCCGGACGGTCAGCGCGTCGATCCGGTCGGCGTCGTGGTCGCGGGCGGTCGCGACGGCGCGGTCGACCAGCCGCCGTGCGACGGTCAGTTCGTGCATGCTCAACAGATCCGTGGCAGCGTCTCGCCGGTCGGGACCGAGAGGTACCGCTCGCCGACGCCGGTGTCGAGGACGACCTCGCCGGCGTGGTCGGCGACGGCCCGGCCGACGATCCGGGCGTCCTCGCCGCCGGCCTCGTCGCGCAGGCGGTCCCGGACGCGATCGGCGTCCTCCGGGGCGACCCCGAGGACGATACGGCCCTCGCAGGCGACGGTCAGCGGGTCGATGCCCAGCACTTCGGCGGCACCGGCCGTCGCGTCGGCGACCGGAACGGCACGTTCCTCGACGACGATCCCGAGGTCGGCGGCGTCGGCCAGTTCGTTGACGGCGGTCGCGAACCCGCCGCGGGTGGGGTCGGTCGCGGCAGTCACACGACCGGCCTCGCGGGCGGCGGCGACGAGGTGGGCGACCGGGGCCACGTCGCTGGTAAGCGGCGAGGCGAACTCGAAGTCCTCGCGGGCGGCCAGGAGCGCGACGCCGTGGTCGCCGACCGGCCCGGACACCACCAGGCGGTCGCCCGGCGAGAGCCCCGCGGCTGGAAGGTGTGCGCCCCGCTCGATGCGCGCGACGCCCGTGGTCGTGACGACCACCTCGTCGACTTCGCCGTCGCGGACGACCTTCGTATCGCCGGTGCGGACGGGACAGCCGACCCGGTCACAGACCGCGGCCATCGAGTCGAGGTAGGCGTCGACCCGTTCGACGGGCGTCCCGGCCTCGACGACGACCGCGGAACTCAGGCCGAGCGGCTCCGTCGCGCCCATGGCCGCGAGGTCGTTGATCGTCCCGCAGGCCGCCAGCCGGCCCACGTCCCCGCCCGGGAAGGACGGGGGATCGACGACATGGCTGTCGGTGGTGATCACGACCGCGCCGTCGTCGGTCGGGATCACGGCCCCGTCGTCCAGCGCGGCGAGGCCGACGCTGTCCGGGTCCTCGGGGGCGTCGCCGAACCGGTCGACCACGAGGTCGGCCAGCAACTCCCGGGTCCGCTCGGTCCCGGCACCGTGGGCCAGCGTGACGGTCCGGTCGGTCACGGCCGCCGGTCACCCCCGTACGTGTGCTGGATCCGACACGGCCCCTCGTCGCTGACCATACAGGGCCCGACCGGCGAGCGGGGCGTGCAGGCCTCGCCGAACAGCGCGCAGTCCCGCGGGGCGGCGCGGCCGGCCATGATTTCGCCGCAGATGCAGTCGCTCCCGCGGCCGTCGACGTCGGGCGTCTCGATCTCGAACTGGCGGCGCGCGTCGTACTCGGCGTAGGCCTCGCGGATACGCAGGCTGGCGTCGGGCACCTGTGCGATCCCGCGCCACTCGCCGGGGACGCGCTCGAACACTTCCCACAGCGTCGTCCGGGCCTGTCCGTTGCCGTCGTCGGCGACGCATCGCGGGTAGGCGTTGGTCACCGTCGCCACGCCGTCGCGCAGGTCCTCCAGCAGGAAGGCGAGCGCGGCCAGCACGTCCAGGGGCTCGAACCCCGCGACGACGACGGGGAGGTCGTGACGCTCGACGACGGACTCGAACACGTCGGTCCCGGTGACGGTGGCGGCGTGCCCGGCTGCGAGGAAGCCGTCGAGGCGGGTGTCGGGGTGGTCGGCGACCACGTCCATCGCCGGCGGGACGTACTTGTGGGCCGACAACACCGAGAAGTTCGCGGGCGGTCCCTCGCGCAGGACCGCGGCCGTCGGCGCGGCGGTCGTCTCGAACCCCGTGGCGAAAAAGACCACCTCGCGGTCGGTCTCGCGGGCGATGTCGGCGGCTTCGCTGGCGCTGTAGACGGTCCGGACGTCCGCACCGGCGTCGCGGGCCGCGGCCAGGCTCTTCTCGGTGCCCGGGACCCGGATCATGTCGCCGTAGGTAGCGACGACGTGGCCGGCTTCGGCGAGCGCGACCGCCTCGTCGATCTCCGGCCGGTCGGTGACACAGACGGGACAGCCCGGCCCCATCGCGACCGTCAGGCCGTCGGGCAGGACGCTCCGGATGCCGAACTCCGCGATGACCTCCTCGTGGGAGCCACAGACGTGCATCACGCGCACGTCGCCGTCGACCGCCGCGACGAGTCGCTCCAGGCGGTCCCGGAGCCGGTCGGCCCGGTCGGGGTCCCGGAACGAGAGGGCGTCAGTCGTCATCGGCTACCTCCCCGGTCGTGGCGGCCTCGTAGAGTTCCATGGTCCGCTCGACCTGTGCCTCGGGGATCTTGCGGATGGCGAACCCGGCGTGGTTCAGTACGTAGTCGCCGACGGACAGGTCCGCGCCGACGACGTCGATGCGGACCCACTTCTCGGCACCGCCGAAGTCAGCCCGGGCCTCGTTGCCGTCGATCTCGACGACCTCGCCGGGGACGCCGAGACACATCAGCCGTCACCTCCCTCGCCGGTCTCCCACGGGTCCTGGGCCAGCAGCCGCTCGGGGCGCATCCGGCCCCGAACGCGGTGGCCACGGGCCTCGTGGTCGTCGATCGCCTCCGCGTCGATACGTTCCTGACAGTCCTCGCAGTACCAGGTCGATTGCATGGTCTGACCTTCGTCGTGTCGAGGGGCGAGCCCGCACTCGGCACGGACCAGTGCCGCGGCCGTCGGGATCGCCGCCGCGACAGGGTCGGTCACTCCAACGCCGACCTCGACCGCGGCGGGGACGATCCCGACGAGGACGAGCCGCTCCGGCAGGTCGTACACGTGCCGACAGGACCGCAGGGCGTCGGCGATGGTGAAATCGTGCAGCGTCACCTCCGGCGTCCCGTCGGGCGGCGCGTCCAGTCGGTAGCGGCCGACCGTCCCCGCCGGCGCGTCGTCGGCGACGGCGTCGACGATGACCGCGTGTTCGTGGCCGCTGAGCGATTCGAGGGCGAACATCGCGGTCGTGCCGGCGAAGGCGGTCTCGACCGACGGCAGTTCCAGTCGACGGACGACCGCGCGGCCGACGCCGTCGTCGCGCCGCGTCGGGTTGCCGACACCGACGACGGCCGTCGCCGCTGCTTCCGACCGGCACGGCAGACGATCAGTGGCCATCGGCGGACCCTCCGGGTGCGTGCGGTTCGACCGTCGTCTCGAACGACCCCTCGGGGCTCTGGACGTGGACCGCACAGCCCAGACAGGGGTCGAACGACCGGACCGTCCGCATCACGTCCACCGGGTCGGAGACATCCGCGACGGACATGCCCTCGACGGCGTCCTCGAAGACGCCGGGCTGGCCGTCCGCGTCCCGCGGGCTCAGGTTCCAGGTCGTCGGGGTCACGATCTGGTACCCCTCGACCTCCCCGTTCTCGACCCGGACCCAGTGGGAGAGGGCACCACGGGACGCGCCCCAGAAGCCGACGCCGGTGCCGGTGAACTCGTCGGTCCAGTCGGCCTTCGTCGGCGCGTCGAGGTCGACGGCGTCGAGCCACCGGAGCAGGTGGTCACGGGTCGCCAGGAGTTCCTGGATCCGCGCGGCTAAGCGGTTGAACGTGCTGCTCGCGGCGGCCCCGTTCCCGAGGTCCGCCCGGAGGTCGAACGGGTCGGATCGGGCGGCGATCTGTCTGGCCAGCGGCCCCGTCTCCATCGTCTCGCCCTCGAACCGAGGGGCTTTCCCCCAGGAGTAGGCGTCCGCTTTTTCCGGGTCGGGATCGGGCGCGGGAGCCTCGTCGACCCGACCGCCGGAGACGTCCGTGTACCAGGCGTGGCTCACGTCCTCGGTGATCCCCTCGATCAGGTCGTCCCGCGAGGGACGCGAGAGGGCGTCTCCGTCGTAGATTCCGCGGGGAAACACGAGCGAGTCGTCGCCGGTGCCGTAGAACATGCCGTTGGCGTAGAACCGGCCTGGGCCGACGCCGAACTCGTCGGCACCGGCGTCGGCGGCGGCCACCAGCAGGCAACAGAGGTCGTAGGTACCGACCCCCTGCTCGGGGACGGGACCGCCGTCGCGGGCGCGTTCGAGGTGTTCGGGGAGCGCTTCGGTCGGTCCGAGCCACTCGTCGACGCCCGACAGCGCCTCCCGGACCGCCGTCAGCGCCTCCTCGTCGGGGTCCGCGGTGACGCCGCCGGGGGCGTAGGTCAGCGGGTGCGGCGCGCGACCCCCGAACTCCGTGAACGCCTGGAGCAGGTCGCGCTGGCGGGCCAGCGCCGTCTGGTACCCCGCGCCATCGACGGGGTCGAGGCGATCGAAGCCCGTGTCCGCGACCGCGTCGCTGTAGTCGGGACCGGCCAGGACGAACAGGTGAACCGCGTGGTTCCACATGAGGAACAGCCCTTCCATCACGTCCCGGAGGAGCCGCCCGGTGACGGGGACGCCGTCGAAGACGCCGGCGCGTCTCGCGGCGTCTTCCAGCGCCAGGATCGACGCCTGACGGTGGCAGGTGAAACAGACGCCACAGACCATCTGTGTCACCTGGGGCACGTCCGAGGGCGTCCGGCCGTGCGTGATGGACTCGATGCCCCGGAACATGTTCATCTCGCTCTCGGCCCGGACGACGCGACCGTCCTCGACCTCCAGCGTCGTCGCGTGGTGGCCCTCGATGCGCGTGGTCGGGTCGATCTCGATCTCGGGCATCGGTCAGGCCTCCGTGAGGTCGCTGTCGCGCCAGCTGATCGGTTCCCCGTCGCCGAGCCACCGGGACAGCGCGGACAGGACGGCCGCGACCGGGAGCGCCGGGGCGGCGATCAGCGCGCACAGGCAGGCCACGACGGCGCTGACGGCGCGCATCTCCCAGGTGGGGGCGTCGTCGTCTGACCGCATGATCGAGGGCTCGTCGAGACCGGCGTCGCCGCGGTCCTCGCCTTTCTCGTAGAACGGCGTGAACCGGTCCCAGAACGCCGGCTCGACGCAGCCGATGCAGGGCGCGCCCACGTCCCGACAGATAGCGGTGCCGCCGTTGCGCAGCCGCACGGAGTCGTCACAGTAGGCGTGGACGCCCGCGCACCCGGCCTCGTACAGACAGCCGTCGTCGCCGGGATCGTCGGCGAACTCGCCCTGCTCGTACTGCTCGCGCAACTCGCAGTCGTCGTGGACGAGCGGCCCGAACAGCGGCAGCGGACGGTGGAGCGCGTCCAGGTCCGGTTCGTGCCCGTTGAGGATCGTCGCCAGCGTGAGCAGGACGTGTTCGGGATGGGCCGGACACCCGGGGACGTTGACGACCGGGAGGCCCGCCCCGGCCTCGAAGTCGGGGCCGAACACGCCGCCGGGCTCCTCGCCGTCGAACTGGAGGCCGCGCGCGCCGGTCGGATCGGTGCCGACCTCGCCGCGGCGGCTGTCGTGGCGACCGGCGGCGGGCAACCCGCCGTAGGCCGCACAGGTGCCGACGGCCAACACCACGTCCGCGCGCTCGCCGAGTTCGATCACCCAGTCGACCACCGGCTTGCGCTCGCCCCGCTCGTCGGTCCCCAGCGTCGCAGCCCGGGGGATCTCGGTCGGGATCGCGCCCTCGACGACCAGCATGTCCGGGTCGGTCGAGATGGCGTTCATCGCGTCCGTTCCGGTCTCGCTCATCAGCGTCGTGTGGAAGCTACTCTGCTCCCGGAACTCGCTGAGGACACCCTCGATCGCCGGGTACTCGCTCTGGAGCAGGGAGACGGTACACCCGGTACAGGACTGTCCCTGGATCCAGACGATGTCGAGGCCACCGCGGGTCGCCGTCGAGAGCGCCGCGCGGATCGCGTCGGCGCGCTCGTCGACGACTGCGCCGGCCTCTCGGTCGCGGACCAGTTCCAGAAAGTCCGGGCGTTCGGTCGGTCGCGCGGTCTCGACTGGTCGGTGTCGTTCCGTGGACATGGTTTTCCGGCGTGCCGGTGTCGGGACTGCCCCCGGCACAGTACGGTACCGGACCGTAACGGCTCCGGGCGCGTATCCCCCGACCCCGGATGGTTGGGGAGTTTAAGTAACCACTCGTAGCGGAGCGCGTCGATGGGGTCGACGCGGGCGGCGCTCCAGGCCGGATACAGCGCCCCGGACCCGCGCCGAAGAACCCGTCGACCTGCCCTGCGGGATGGAGAGGTCCAGGTCCGACAGGGCCGTCACGTCCCCGTACGCCTTCGTCAGCGCCTCCGTCTCGATGGCGGCATCGCCCGTGCAGACAGTCTCCATCGACATCGATCGTGCGGCGGCCACGCCGCGCCGATACGGGCGGGCCGCTCACCGGTCGAGCGGTTCCGCGGCGTCGCGCTCGACCAGCGGCTCGGCGTTGGCGGCCGGGAGCGTCACCACGTCGTCGCTGGCCAGGTCGTAGGCCCGCTCGTCGACGCCGAGGATCTCGCCCACGTCGCGCGTGATCCGGACCGTCCGGCGGTCGACACCCGACCCGTCACCGGCCGCCGATACCGGGCCGCCGTCGTTCGCCGCCGTCGAACCGCCGTCCGACCGCGACTCCGGACTGGCCGGCGCGTCCGCGGGGTCCGCCGACGAGTCCGCGCTCGCCGGCTCGCCGCCCCGCCCGACGGCGTCGCCCGGACTGCCGTCCCCGTCCCCGGCCACCGACTCGGGTGCCGCGTAGTCGGGGTCGGCCTCCGAGCCCGCGGCGGACGGGTTCTGTGGCGGGACGGGGCGGTCCGAACCGTCGCCGCTGCCGGCCGGGCCGCCGTCGGGCTCCCCGGCCGCCGCGTCGTCGCCGCCCATCAGGTCCGCGGCGTCGACGCCGGGCGATCCGTCCGACCCCACAGGGGAACCGGTCCGGTCGGGACCCTCCGTGGCGTCGGCCGCCGTCCCCGCCGATTCGGGCGCGGCGTCGGCGTCCGAGCCGACCGCGTCCGACGACTCTGACGTGTCGACGGCGTCGGGGTCCTCGCCGTCGAGGACGGCGAACACGCGCTCGCGGTTGGTCTCGATGGACGCGACCATCTCCTCGAACAGGTCCCGTTCCTCGGCGGTCAGCCCCTCGTCCTCGGTGGGCATGTCCGCCGCCGCGAAGGAGGCCATCTTGACGAGTTTCCCGACGCGGCGCTCGTAGATCGCCTCGACGGTCTGTTCGGCCGTCTTGATGTCGTTCGTGATCCGGTTGACCTCCGGGTCGTCGAAGGGGTCCTCGGCCCGCTCGGCGGCCTCGTCGCGCTCCGCGCGCAGTTCCTGGATTAGTTCGCCCGCGTCCGCGTAGAAGGAGTCGCGCAGCTGCTGGAGGCTGTCGCTCTGGCGCTCGCGGTCCCGGACCGACTGGAGTTCGTCGAGGTTCATGGTTCGGCCCCCTTCTCGGCGCGGCCCCTGGCCATGAGGAAGACGCCGAGGTGTTCCGGTACGGTTTGCTCTCCCTCCGAGAGTGTAAAGCTATCGCCGCGGAGCTCGACCGGGCCGCCATCGGTCACTTCCACCGTGATCTCGTGGCCGACGAAGGTCTCGGGCACCGCGTCGACCAGGGGATCGAAGTCCACGATCGCGTCGCGGTCGATCCGCCTGACCGCCAGCCCGCTCCCGCCGTGGAGCGTCCCCGGCAGGCGGATCAGCCGGTTCGTGTCCGTCGTCACCGGTTCGTCGATGGGCGCGTCGTCTTCTTCAACAGTTTCCTGAGCTATCGTTTCAATAAGTGTCCGCATTCCAACACCACCAAACTCAACATTCCCCTCTTCGATTGCCTCGTAATTCATTTCCACCGACGACCCCTCTATTTCACCTTGAATATCTTCAGACTTTGAAATCGCTCCCAGTACAGTATCTGCTCTCCCCTCCCCAATCCCATCTATGTCTAACAGCCTTTTGCGGGCCTCATCTCGGTCTAGATCACGGAGGTCTTCGGCTAGGTTCAGAAGTGCCTCGTGAGTGCGACGCCCCCATCCGCCTCTCTTTTCTAATACCCGAACAGTAGAACCTCCTCGAATCTCGTCGGTGTACAGGTGTTCAGTTTCTAGCCCCATCCCGCGGACGTAGTCGACGATCTCCCGACGCGCGTCGCTCTCCAGGTGCTGGATCCCGGGATCGCGGACGTGGACGTGATAGCCCCGCCCGCCCGAGAAGGCGATCGTCAGGTCCTCGAAGCCGAAGTCCTCCTCCAGGAAGTCGAGCAGGCGCAACAGGGCGTCCTTGCACTTTGCCAGCATCTCGGCGTAGGAGTCCTCGCCGAGCGTCACCGCGGGGAGGTGATCGGCGTCCAGGTCGAAGACCAGGTCGGAGGAGCGCCAGCCCTTCTCGCTCATCGACCCCGCGCTGGGGTCGTCGTAGCGGCCGGCCGAGAAGTAGACGTGCCGCGGCCGCTCGCGTTCGAGGAAGGATTCGAGATCGCCCAGATCGAGCAGGGACTCGTGCCGGACCATCGTCGTCCCCGGCTCCGAGGTCCAGGGGATGTAGCCCCACTCGCGTTCGTTGGCGTCGGGCGGCGGCGTGATCTCGGCGCGGCGGTAGTAGTCGCCGAACCGACCCCGGAGGTACGCCCGCGTTCGCTCCTCCATGCTATCACTCCCGTTGCGGGGAGCAGTGCAAAAGGGTTTGCAAACCCAGCGCCCGGCCCCGGTCTCAGGAGAGCAGTTGCTGCAACCGATCGGTGATCCCGCCGCCGGCTCCGAGTTTGAGGTAGTAGGCGTCGCCGCCGTCCTCGTAGTAGTTGTCGATGCGGCGATCGACCTCGAAGCCGAGGTGGCGGTAGAAGCCGATGGCGGACTCGTTGGTCGTGCGGGCGTGGCAGGTGACCGAGGAGTGGTCGTCGGCGACGCGGGCGACGAGGCGTTCGCCGAAGCCCTCGCCGCGGTAGCCGTCGGCGACGGCCAGGAACAGGATGTACCCGTCCCGGCGGACGGCGGCGAAGCCGATCAGCCGTTCGGTGTCGACCGGACCGCTCTCCACGAAGAGATAGACCGTCGACCGCCGATAGGCGTCCCTGAAGAAGCCGCGCCGCTGTCGGAGGACGCCCTCTTCCCGTCGGATGGACTCTTTGAGCGTCCAGGCCTCGTCCACGTAGGTGTCGTCGCCGGCGTCCACCACCCGACTCTCGACTGTGGCGCTCACTACCCCCGTGTAACGTGTAGACCACTATAATTCCACCGGCAAGGACCGCCGTCGGGGCGGCCGGCCACAGGCCACAACGGTTTTTCGGCGCAGCGCCGTCGTCACTGGTATGCGGCTGTCTCAAGAGGTCGAGGGGATCGGGCAGGTGTCGCCGCGAAAGCGGCTCAGAAGCGCCTTGCTCACCGGGTTCGCCGTGACGATTCCGCTGATCGTGACGCTGCTGGTTCTGGGGTTCGTGGTGAACTTCCTCACCAGCACGGTCACTCCGTTCGTGGGCGTCGTCAACGCGGTGTTCGGGACCGAGTGGCTCCCGTCGATCGTGATCGAAGCGGCCGTGCTGGCGGTCGCGCTCCTCGTGATTCTGGTCATCGGCCTCGTCGCCGAGCAAAGTCCCGCCAACGGGAGCATCGAGCGCTCGATCAATCAGGTGATCGCCCGGATCCCGGGCATCGGGTCGCTGTACCGGAGCGTCGACGAGATGAGCGAACTCCTCCTGAACAGCGACACCGAGAGCTTCCGGGAAGTGAAACTCGTCGAGTTCCCCGACCGGGACTCCTACGCGGTCGCGTTCGTCACCGCGGACACGCCGGAGGTCATCGAGACCGCGACCGGCGGCGACGAGATGACGACACTGTACCTGCCGATGGCCCCCAATCCCGTGATGGGTGGGCACGTCATTCACGTCCCGAACGAACGGGTCTTCGACGTCGACATGACCGTCGAGGAGGGGCTCGAGTCCATCGTGACCAGCGGCGTCGCCGTCGAAGGGGGCGAGGACGTGGCAGCGACCGCCCCCGCCGGAACCGCGACGGAGGTGGAGTGATGGGATACGAACTCCGGGACCACACGGCCGACGTGGCCGTCGAGGCGACCGCCCCGACCCTCGGCGAGACCTTCGCGGCCGTCGCCGACGGCCTCGCGGCCGCGATGTGTGACGCGATCCCCGAGGACGGCGGCGAGCGGTTCGGGATCACCGTGCGTGCGGAGAGCCGCGAGGCGCTGCTGTTCGACTACCTCGACGAACTGATCTACGAGCGGGACGTGCGCGGCGTCCTGCCGGTCGATCACGCGGCGTCCGTGACCGAGGGCGACGGCGAGGCGGCGTGGGTCTGTGCGGCCACGGCCCGCGGCGTCCCGCTGTCTGCGGTCGACGCCCGCGACGTGAAGGCGGTCACGTACTCCGAGATGGCGATCGAGGAGACGGCCGACGGCTGGCGCGCCTACGTTGTATTCGACGTGTAGATGACGAAGTTTACGACGCTCGATTCACAAGCTCGCCCATGACCTCCGGAACACGCTCGTCGCTGTCCGACGCGCTCGCGGTCTGTGGCGCGCTCTGTTGGCTCGTCCTCGCGACCGTTCCCGCCTCGGCACACGTCAGGTACGTGGTCGATGGCGACGGCACCGCGACCGACCCGGTCGAGTTCGCCGTGCAGGTCCTCTCGGAGCCGACCACCGCCGCCCTGTTCGGCGGGACCGCGCTGCTCGGAGCGGTGGGGCTCCTCGGCTACCTCCGGATCCGGCCGACGATCCCCGATCTCGACGTCCTCCGGTCGACCCTCGCCGGGTACGACGACCTGGTCCCGTGGATGCTCCGGCTCAGCATGGGTCTGCCGCTGGTCGGGGCGGGCTTCGCGGGCTATTACTTCAGCCCCGCCGTCGACGGGCAGCCGCGACTCCTCCTGCTCGGGCTGGGCTTTCTGTTGCTGTTCGGCCTGGCGACGCGGGCGGTGGCGGCCGCCGCGCTCACGGCCTACCTCGTGGGGCTTGCCCGCTGGCCGGACCTCCTGCTGGCCATGGAGTACGTCCCGGGACTGCTGGCCATCGTCCTCCTGGGCGGCGGGCGGCCCAGCGCCGACCACCTGCTCGAAGCCGTCGCGAGCGCGTCGGGGACCTACTACGGCCGGATCGATCCCGTCCACCGGGTCGCCGACCGGTTCCGGACCCTGATCGAACCGTACACGCGGTACGCGCCGACGGTGGTCCGGGTCGGGCTCGGCGTCGTGTTCGTCTACCTGGGACTGGTCGAGAAACTCCTCCATCCGGGCCGAACTCTCGACGTGGTCCTGAAGTACGACCTGACGGCCGTGATCCCGGTCGATCCGGGCGCGTGGGTCCTCGGGGCCGGGCTGGCCGAGATCACGCTCGGTCTGCTGTTGCTCGCGGGGCTGTTGACCCGTGGCGTCGCGGCCGCTGCGTTCGTCGTCTTCACCCTCACCCTCTTCGGGATCCCCGACGACCCGATCCTCGCCCACGTCACGATGTTCGGGCTGGCGTCGGCTGCGTTCACGATGGGCAGCGGCCCGCTGGCACTCGACCGCGTGCTGGCCGACGCCGACTCGGAAGTCGATCGTCCCGCCCCCGGCCAGCAGGGGCTCGCCGACGACTGAGCCGCCAGTCGAAATATATTCCGCCGTCGGCGTCGCATCCCCACACATGACCACCTTCGACGCCGACGGCATCACCCTCGAAAAGGTACGGGACTACGTCTGGGAGATCCCACAGGAGGGCGGCATGAACGCCCCCGCCCGCGTGCTGGCCAGCGAGGCCTTGCTGGAGGAGATCCAGCAGGACAAGACCCTCCAGCAACTGAAGAACACGGCGCACCTCCCCGGCGTCCGCAAACACGCCATCTGCATGCCCGACGGCCACCAGGGCTACGGCTTCCCCGTCGGCGGCGTCGCCGGCATCGACGCCGAGGACGGCTGTATCTCGCCCGGAGCTATCGGATATGATATAAATTGCGGCGTCCGCATGATGCGGACGAATCTGACCTACAGCGACCTCGAGGGTCGCGAGGAGGAGTTGGTGTCCGCTCTATTCGACAACATCCCGTCAGGTCTTGGCGGCGGCGGCGTCGTCCAGACCGACATGGACGGGATCGAGGCGATCCTCGAACGCGGGATGGACTGGGCGCTCGAGGAGGGCTGGGCCGTCGAGGAGGACCTGGCCCACTGCGAGGACGAGGGTCACAGACCCGAGGCCAACGCCGCGAAGGTCTCGAAGAAGGCCAAGGACCGTGGGGCCAATCAGGTCGGCTCGCTGGGGTCGGGCAACCACTTCCTGGAGGTTCAGCGGGTCACCGACGTGTTCCGCGAGGACGTGGGCGAGGCGTTCGGCCTCGAAGAAGACCAGATAGTCGTCCTGATCCACTGTGGGTCCCGCGGGCTGGGTCACCAGGTCTGTACGGACTACCTGCGCGAGATCGAACAGGCCCACCAGGGACTGCTGGACCGGTTGCCGGACACGGAACTGGCGGCCGCACCCGCCGGCTCGCAACTCGCGGAAGACTACTACGAGGCGATGTGCGCGGCGATCAACTTCGCGTGGGTCAACCGCCAGCTCGTCATGCACCGCACGCGGCAGGTCTTCGAGCGCGTGTTCGACCGCGACTGGGAGGCCATGGACATGCACCTGCTGTACGACGTGGCACACAACATCGGGAAGAAGGAGGTCCACACCGTCGAGAGCGGCGAGGAGCGCGAACTGTTCGTCCACCGGAAGGGCGCGACCCGGGCCTTCCCGGCCGGGCGGCCCGAAGTCCCCGACGCCTACCGGGACGTGGGCCAGCCGATCATCATTCCCGGGAGCATGGGCGCGGGCAGTTACGTCCTCCGCGGAGGCGAGCAGTCGCTGGCGGAGACGTTCGGCTCGACGGCCCACGGCGCGGGCCGGCTGATGAGCCGGACACAGGCGAAAGACGAGTTCTGGGGCGAGGACGTGCGCGACGACCTCCGCGAGCAGAACGAGATCTACGTCAAGGCCAACTCGGGCGCGACCATCGCCGAGGAAGCGCCGGGCGTCTACAAGGACGTCGACGAGGTCGTCCGGGTCTCGGACGCGCTCGGCATCGGCGACAAGGTCGCCCGCACCTACCCGGTCTGTAACATCAAGGGGTGACCGCCCGCCTCGCGACCGCCGTCAGGGGGCGCGCTCGCCGGCCTCGACGGTCGTCTCCAGCCAGTTCTCCTCGGGCGGGAGCGGGCAGTCGAAGGTGTCGCTGAACGCGCAGAAGGGGGAGTACGCGAGGTTGAAATCGAGCGTGATCTCGTCGCCGTCTTCGAGTTCGCGGTCGGGTTCCAGCTCCATGTACCGGCCGTTCTCGTAGGTCGTCTGGCCAGTCGTCTTGTCCCGGAACGGGACGAAGATCCCGCCGTCCTCGGTCTCCTGCCGGTAGCCGTGGAGTTCGCGGACTTCCCCGTCCAGCTCGAACGCGAAGGTGACGATCCGCAGGTACCGGACCGTGCGGCCCTCGGTGGTGTCCATCTCGATCGGCTCGGGTTCGTCGTGGACGGTGACCGTCGCCGTGACCCGGTACCCGGGATCGGGCGAGAAGTAATCGAGACCGTCGAAGCCGTCGCGCTCCTCGGGCGGGATCGGCGACTGGCGATGCTCGGCGAAGAACTCGTCTTTCTCCTCGCGGTTGGTTCGGAGGCGCTCGGCCCAGGCGTCGGTGTCGTCGGTCATACCCACGGTACTGGCCGGGGCGGTTTCAGTCCGGCGGCTCGACCCGTCAGGGCCGGAAGTCGAACCGCGGCGGGTCGACGTCGGGCGTCCGGTGGTCGATCCGCTCCCCGTCCTCGGACTTGCGGAAACTGAGGTAGAAGGTCCGCCCACAGCCGTCCGTCCCGGGGTCGGGATCGTTCGGGCCGCCGTCGGCCCCGCGGTCCGGCGCGGTCTCGCCCGCCGCGCTCGCGGGACCGCCGGTTCCGGCCGCCTCGCCACGGTCGCCGAGACAGACGAACTCGATGCCGTCGGCGGCCTCCCGGTCGTCGACGTCGTCGGTGGTACTCGCGTACTCCCAGCCGTCGAGGGGCTCGCGGGTCACGCAGTCGTCGTCGAGGTACCCCTCGCGCTCGACGCCGGTCACCGCCCCGCAGTACGGGCAGTGGTAGGTGACTTCGACCATACGGTCCCTTGGGAACCCGGGGATTTAGCTGGCTCGCCGGCGAGCACGCGCGATGGCAAAGGTACTTGCCCCGAGGAACCGACGGGTCCAGTATGATAGACGAGACGGTCGAGGAGATCGAGCAGATGCAGACCCACTCCTCGTCGGTCGTCGCGGTGAAGGCCGCCACTGCCCTCCGGGAGCTGACCGAGGGCGAGTACCCGACGGTCGAGGAGTTCGTCGTGACCCTGGAGCGCAACGCCAACGCGCTCAAGCGGGCCAACCCCTCCCACGCGTCGCTGCACAACGCTCAGCGCGACATCGTCACCGCGGTGAAAGAGGCCGAGCCCGGATCGGTCCCGGAGGCACAGGACGCTCTCGCCGAGGCCATCGACCGGGTGGTCGACCGCATCGAGAACGCCAAGGGCGAAGCGGCGAGAAACGGTGCGGAACTGTTCGCGGACGACACGACCGTCCTCACCCACGACTACTCCTCGACGGTGCTGGAGGCCGTCGAACGCGCGGCGGGCGAGGGCAAGCAGCTGGAGGTGTACGTCACCGAGGCGCGACCGCGGTACCTCGGCCGGAAGTCGGCGCGGGCCCTCGCGGACATCGACGGCGTCGAACCGCACCTGATCGTCGACGGGGCGGCCGGGCATTTCCTCGAGGACTGCGACCGGGTCGTCACCGGGATGTCCTGCATCGTCGACGGGACGCTGTACAACCGGATCGGGACCTACCCCATCGCGGCGGCGGCCGCAGACGTGGGGGTCCCGACGACCGTGATCGGGTCCGGTGCGAAGATCATCGAGGGCGGGTTCGCCTTCGAGAACGACATCCGTCCGCCGAGCGAAGTGATGCGGGAGCCCGCGGAGGGGTTCACCGTCGAGAATCCGGCCTACGACGCGACGCCGACGCGACTCCTCGACACCGTCGTCACCGACGAGGGAGTCCGGGAGTTCTAGGCGCTCACGCGGCCCGACAACCCTGTGTTTAAGTCAGCGGGCGGGGATTGGGAGATATGAGCGGGCCATCGACGTACGGGGCGGCGGACGGGGGCGCGGTGGCCCAGGTGTCCACGCCGACGCCGACACCGCCGGGAACGCCGGGCGGGACGGGCGCGGGGGGAGCGACGCTGACGGCCGCGAACGCCACGACCCCCGAGTCGGTCGAGAAGTTGCTCCCGACGGCGTGGCTCCCCTTCCCGGTCCCGGGGTGGGCGGTCGACATCGTCGCGACCATCCTGATCCTGGTGCTGGCCTGGGCCGCCTCGCGGCTGGTCACCACGGTCTTCGCCCGGCGCATCTCACAGCGGTTCCGCCGACCGAGCATCACGCGGATGGTCCTCCGGACGATCCGCGCCGGGATCTTCACCTTCGCGATCCTGGCGATCCTCCCGATCTACGGCGTGAGTCTGGGCGACATCACGCTGTCCGTGGCGGTGTTCTCGGCGGCGATCGGTGTCGTGCTGGCCCCGATCGTCGGCAGCCTCATCAGCGGCATGTTCCTGCTGGCCGACCAGCCCTACGAGATCGGCGACATGGTCGAGATCACCGACACCGGACAGCGGGGGTTCGTCGACGACATCACGCTGCGGTACACCAAGATCATGACGCTTGACAACACCTTCCTCGTCGTCCCGAACGGCGAGATCAGGTCCCGGGACGTGGTGAACTACTCCGCCGAGGACCCCCGGACCCGGCAGACGCTCGACGTGGTCGTGACCTACGAGGGCGACCTCGCCGAGGCGCGGGACCTGATCGAGCGCGCCGCGAAGGGTGTCGACCGCGTCATCGAGGGCGGCCCGGACATCCGCGTCGGGAGCGCGCGCTACCCGGCCGCGCCGACCTGTTACATCGAGAACTTCGGCGATCACGGCGTCCACCTGCGGCTCCGCTACTGGCTCACCGAACCGTACAAACTGCTGGCGACGAAATCGCGGGTCCAGACCAACGTCTGGAGCCGGCTCGAAGACGCCGACGTGGAGATCGCCTACCCCCACCAGCACGTCGTCTTCGACGAGACCAGCGGACAGATGGACGTGGCGGTCAGCCCGCCGCGGCGACGACCCGAGCCCGACGTGGACCGGCGGGAACCCGGCGAAGACACGCCCAGCGGCGGGAACGCGGACCCCGACGGGGACGCGTCGGACGGCCCGACCGGCTAGACCGTGACGATCTTGGCGTCGAGTTCCTCCCCCAGGAACTGCTCGATGTCGGGGTCGTCGGCGATCCGGCGGATCATCCGCCGCCAGCGACTGGCCTGTTTCCGGCCGATGACGACGATCTCCGCCCGCGACTCCGCGACCTCCTCGAGGATCGTCTCCTCGACCAGCATCCCCGTCCGGACCACGTAGCGCACGTCGGGCAGGTCGTCGAAGGCGTCCTCGACGGCGCGTTTCAGTTCGCTCCGCGAGACCGTCCGGCTGTTGTGATAGAGGTTGACGTGGAGGACGGTCAGGTTGGCGTCTTCCTCGCGGGCGATCTCGATTGCACGGCGGAGCGTGGCGCTGGAGTGTTCGGTGAGTGGGTAGCGCACCGGCACGACGACCTGCGTCATCGTCGGAGTCGACACCGCCGGGCGGTGTCAACCTTTCGGGTAGCGGTCCCGACGGGACGTGTCGGTCACCCGTCGACGGTTCGGATCCGGCCCTCGACGGCCGGGTCGATGCCGTGCTCGCGCGCGTACGCGGCCAGCACCTCGTACTGGGTCGCCAGCCGCTCGACGCGGTGGGACTCGTCCAGCACCGGGAACTCGTGGTCGGTGTGGAGCAGGTAGTCCGTCGTCGCGACGGTGTAGGTCTCCTCGGGCGACGGCGGCGCGCCGTCCAGCCGGACCGCCTCGACGCCGCTCCCGTTCCGGGAGACCGTGAGGCCGCTGACGTGGGCGTGCCAGCGGTCGGGCACCGCCTGGACGTGTTCGCCGTCGGCCTCCCGGCAGAGCCGTCGCAGTTCCCGGCCGGTGAGTTCGGCGACGGTCACCGGCTCGTCGAAGGGCACGACGCTGACCAGGTCCGCGACGGTCACCTCGCCGACCAGTGGCGGTCCCTCGCGGATGCCGCCGGAGTTCTGCAGACCCACGTCCGCGTCCCCGGCCCACCGGTAGGCGTCGGCGACGAAGTTGCCGATCCGGCACTCGCCGGTGTGTTTCACCGCCCGATCCCGACTGATCGGGTCCGCGACGTGGCCGACAACCTCGTCCAGCCCGGCGGCCGCGCGTCGCCGCTCCATCGCCCCGGCGACGGACGCCTCGAGGGGCCCGTCCGCGACCTCGTGGACGGTCGCCGCGTCGGTCGACGGGACGCGGTCGAGGTCGACCTCCAGCAGGTTGCGGGCGTTCGCGCCGGGGCGGGTGAGCAGCGTGTCCGCGACGCGGTCGACCCGGGGCGTGTGGACGTGGCCGCCGAGGATCGCGTCCACGTCGGTCTCGCGGGCGAGTTCGTCGTCCCCGCTTCCGAGGTGCGAGAGGACGACCACGGCGTCGACGCCCCGGTCGCGGAGGCGGTCGGCTTCCCGCCGGACCGCGGCGACGGGATCGGTGAAGGCCAGTTCGGACGCGCCGGGACACATCGACCCCGTCCTCGGTTCGGTGACGCCGGTCAGGCCGACGGCGGTGCCGTCGACGTCGCGGACCGTCGCGGGGACGACGCCCGCCTCGCGGCCGAACCGCTCGCCGGCGGTTCCTTCGCCGTCGGACTCGTCCGCCCACTCGACGTTGGCGCTCACCCAGGTCTGTGGCGAGTCGCGGACGATCCCGCTGATCGCATCGGGGCCGTAGTCGAAGTCGTGGTTGCCGAAGGTGTCGGCGTCGGGAGCGACGGCCGAGAAGAAATCGAGCGCCTGCCGGCCCTCCGAGACCAGCGAGAGGACGCCCGGGGCGGTGTCGTCGCCCGTCCCCACCACGAGCGCGTCGTCGTCCCGGAGCGACTCGACGAGGCCGGCCAGCCGACCGATCCGCCCGGGATCGTCGTAGGCGTTCTCGATGTCGGAGTAGTGGAGGAGCCGCGGCGGCATTCACGCCGGCGTAGGCTCCCGGTCGGCATATCCCCTTCGGCCCGAGGAGGCAGGGATTTAGGGTCGGAACCCCCAGTGTCCTCCATGGAAACCCGGACGACCGAGGACGGAGACCAGCTGTACGTCGCCCGCGACGAGGCCGAGCGCGGCTCGAAAGGCCCCTTCTTCGTCGTCTACGCCGATCCCGACCGCGAGAGCCGCTGGGGCTACTTCTGTTCGAACTGCGAGACCTTCGACAACGCGATGGACGCGATGGGCCGCATCCAGTGCAACGTCTGCAGCAACATCCGCAAGGCCGACGAGTGGGACGCCGCCCACGAGTGACCCGGTCCGGAACCTGTAACTTCGCGATCAAGTGAGTACACTTAAGCAGGTGCGTGTCGTAGAGTCACGCGGATGGCGACTGTTACCACGCCACTAGCCGAGAAGGCAGAGGCCATTTTCACCGATCTGGGATACGTCGTCGAACGCGATGGCCGGGAGTTACGCGCACAGCGAAAGTGGCGGGTCGTAAACGTCACACCGGTCGACGAGCCGGCGACGCCGGCCGAATCCGGCGAGTTCCACTGTCTCGTCACCTGGCAGGAGCAGGCGTCGGCGGTTCGGGACCGGCTCGAACGGCGCGACCCCGACTACGAGTGGGCGGTCATCGGGATCGAGGAGGACGGGGAGTACGAGGTCTGTCACGCCCCGGACGTGGAGGTCAGCGCCTGAGCGCGCGCCGGGTCGCACTCGCGCCGTCGTCCGCGTCCACGTCCGCGCCCAGCGCTTCGAGCGTGTTGCCCAGCGCGTTCACGAGCGTCAGCACGTTCTCGGCGCGGGCGCTGTACCCCATACAGCCGATCCGGAGGATCTCGCCCGAGAGGTCGCCGAGGCCGCCGGCGATCTCGATGCCGTACTCCTCTAGCAGGGCGTCGATGACCGTCCCGTCGTCCACGCCGGCAGGCAGTCGCACGGCGTTCAGACTCGGGAGCCACCAGTCGTCCGCGGGGTTCAGCTCCAGCCCCATCGCCTCGACGCCGGCCTTGAGCGCGCCGGCGACGCGGCGGTGGCGGTCCCAGCGGTCCTCGATGCCCTCCTCGGCGACGAGCCGCAGAGCCTCCCGAAGCGCGTAGACGTTCGTGATCGGCGCGGTGTGGTGGTAGGCCCGTTCCTCGCCCCAGTACTCTTGCAGCAGGGAGAGGTCGAGGTACCACGACCGGACCGGAGTCTCCCGGCTCGACACCTTGTCCATGGCCCGATCCGAGAGCGTGAGCGGGCTGGCACCCGGCGGACAGGAGAGACACTTCTGGTCGGCCGAGTAGGCGGCGTCGATGCCCCACTCGTCGACGCGCAACTCGACACCACCGAGGGAGGTGACGGTGTCGGCGATGACGAGCGCGTCGTGTTCGTGGGCGATGCTCGTCAGTTCCGGCACGTCGGGCTGGAGCGTCCCCGTGCTGGTCTCGGCGTGGACGAACCCGAAGAGGTCGGGCTGGTGGCGGTCGAAGGCCTCGGCGACCGCGGCCGGGTCGAGGGGTTCGCCCCACGGGGCCTCGACGAAGACGGGATCGCCGCCGGCGCGGTCGATCATCGCGGCCATGCGCTCGCCGAAGTAGCCGTTCCCCGGTACCAGTACCGTGTCCCCGGGTTCGGTGAGATTGGCGACGGCGGCCTCCATCGACGCCGATCCGGTCCCGCTCACCGGGATGGTCCACTGGTTGTCCGTCCGGAAGACGTACCGGAGCAGGTCCTGCACGTCGTCCATGATGTCGACGAACGCCGGGTCGAGATGCCCCACGAGCGGCGTGCTCGTCGCCCGCAACACGCGGGGATGCACGTCGCTCGGTCCGGGACCCATCAGCGTCCTGTCCGGTGGTGACAGCTCCCCGACCCTCGGTCTGTCCATACCCGTTCGTTGTGAGGGACACCACCAAAAGTAGTGCGAGGGAACCGTTAGCATGATCGGCGACCGCCGTCGGACGGCGGCACCGAGCGAGGGCGTCTCACGCGAACTTAAATACGCCCGTCGCGAAGGTTCGACGATGTTTCTCGGGCACGGGCTGTTGGCGTTCGCCCTCGTGGCCCTCGGCGGGACCGCCGTCGGGTGGTCACGCGAGCGTGCGCTGTGGCTCGGCGTCCTCGCCGGCGCGTTCGCGACCGTCCCCGACGTGGACATCCTGTACGCCCCGGTGGGCATGCTCGGCGGCGTGAACGGTCTCCTCGGCGCGCCCGAGGCGTTCTGGAGCGCCAGCAGCGTCGTCCACCGGGCGGTGACGCACTCGCTCGTCGTCGGTACGGTCGCCGCGCTCGCGTTCGGCCTGGTCGCCGTCCGGTACCGGTCGACGGTTCCGGACCGGCACCGCCTGTCCGCAGTGGCCGTCGGCGGCGTCCTGCTCGGCGGAACCGCCGTCACCACGGGCGTCGTCAGCGACGCGCTCGCGGCGGTCGTGGTGGGGCTGTTCTGTCTGGCCGGCCTCGCCGTGACGGTCGTCGCCGCGCGCCGGGGCGTCGCGCCCCGCTTCGTGGGTGCGACGGCGCTGGTCGGCCTCCTGAGCCACCCCTTCGGCGACCTCTTCACCGGCGACCCGCCGGCGATGCTCTACCCGCTCGACGCGACGGCGGTCGCCGCCCGCGTGACGCTTCACCCGGACCCGACGCTGCACCTGCTCGGCGCGTTCGCGGTCGAGCTGGCGACGATCTGGCTGGCAGCGTACGCTTTCTTCACCCTCACGGACCGGCGCGTCCGGGACCACGTCAGCCCGCGGGCCGCGATCGGTGTCGGCTACGCCGTGGCGGCGTTCGCGATCCCGTCTCCGACCCTTTCGGCCGCGTACTCCTTCGTGTTCTCGATCCTGCCGCTGGCCTCCGTCGGCGTCGTCGGGGCGACCCGGCGACCGGGCGACCGGTTCCGCCTCGCCCGGGTCCGACCGGCGGTATCGGACTGGCCCACGGCGGTCGCGACCGGGCTGGCGGCCGTGACGCTGGCCGCCGGGGGCTACACGCTGGCGTACCTCCTGCTGTAGGTTCCGCGGCCGATAGCGTTTCGGGAGGGGAACGCGTACGGGTCGGTGATGAACGAGACGGGACTGGGTCGGATCCTCCGGAGCCGGCGGGGGAACGCCGTCCTCGCCTGGGTGTTCGTCGGGCTGGTACTGGTCACGGGGCTCGCGAGCGCGGTCACGGGCAACTACCTGTGGACCGTCTTCACGGCCGCGATCGCGCTGATCGCGCTCCTGCCGGCGATCCAGTTGCGGTCGGTCCGGGTGATGCCGCCGTGGGAGGTCGTCGTCCTCGCGACCTTTCCGGCCGTCGGCCACCTGTTCGCGGTCGAACTGCTGACCGGACAGGCACAGCACACCGCCCGCTACGTCTCGGTGGCGGCGCTGGCCCTGCTCGTCGCCGTCGACCTCGACGGCTTCACGCCCGTCCGGATGAACGAGAGTTTCGGGGCGGTGTTCGTCGTCGTCACGACGCTGGCGACGGCCGGCGTCTGGGCGGTCGTCCGCTGGGCCGCCGACACCCTCGTCGGCACGGGCTTTCTGGCCTCGGAACACGCCCTGATGGTGGAGTTCGTCGGCTCGGCCACCGCCGGGGTGGTCGCCGGCCTCGTGTACGTCTTCTACCTCCGGCGGCGGGTTCGACCCCGCGATCGCATCCCCGAGGAGGTCGGTCCGTCGTGAGACTCCGCGACCGCGTGGGCGTCTCGACCCGGACCCAGGCCCGCCTCTCGTGGGGCATGGAACTCGCGCTGGTGGGCATCCTCCTGATCGGCCTCTATCGGGGCGCGCAGGGCGTCGTCGTCAACACCGCCGTGGCGCTTTTGGTCACCCAGCTCCCGCCCCTGCTCGAACGCGACTTCGGGATCCCGATGGACCCGGCGCTGACGCTGTGGCTCACGACCGCCGTCTTCCTGCACGCGCTGGGAACCCTCGGCCTGCCCTGGACCGGCCTCTCGTTCTACCAGTCCGTCTGGTGGTGGGACCACCTCACCCACGGCCTGTCGGCGTCGGTCGTCGCCGCGGCCGGGTACGCCACCGCCCGCTCGTTCGACGCACACGCCGACGGCGTCTCCCTCCCGCCGAAGTTCATGTTCGTGTTCATCCTGCTGTTCGTGCTGGCCTTCGGCGTCCTCTGGGAGGTGCTGGAGTTTCTCATCACGGAGGTGTCGGCCGCGTTCGGGCTCGGAACCTTCCTCACCCAGTACGGGCTGGGAGACACGATGCTCGACCTGGTCTTCGACACCGTCGGCGCGGTGGTCGTCGCGCTCTGGGGCACGGCCCACCTCAGCGACGTGGTCGGTGCGCTCGACGAGCGGATCGAGGAGTGGCTGGCGACCCGCGGGGAGTGAGTCCGCGCCGGGTCAGAGAAACAGCGCCGGAATCGTGTTCCGGAAGATGTTGAGCGAGATCACGAACAGGAGGGCGACGACGAACCAGTTGAACTTCGCCTCGTCGATCTCCAGTCGCCGGAGGTAGGTCCCGATCAGCAGGCCGACGACGGTGACGACCGCGATGACCGACCCGAGCCACAGCCGGTAGGTGGTCATGAGGTCGGTGAAAAGCGTCATCTGGACGATTCGGACGGTGAAGATCGTCGCCAGCACCATCGAGAGCCCGCCGATGTACCGCTCCACGTCGCGCTCGAAGGTGTGGAAGTACGCCGGCAGGAGCGGGCCGAGGTTGGCCACTGCGAGCAGGAACCCTTCGAGAAACCCGGCAGTACTGAGCGCCACCGGGTGAT
>JBDGUF010000004.1:0-51532 GCA_042216105.1 Halorientalis sp. | reverse complement strand
AACGATGTCGCCAGTCCAACCATCACGCTATGAGAACAGTTCTGCACCACCGCCTCACGCCGTAGTTTCTTCCGTCGGCCGGCCGTACTGTCGGTGGAGGGATACTGTGAGCGACCTACGACTGGAGAGTCCGGCCTTCGACGACGGGGACCGGATCCCCGAACAGTACGGCTACACCGAGTCGAACGTGAATCCGCCCCTGCGCGTCGAGGGCGTCCCCGACGGGGCCGCGTCGCTGGCGCTGATCGTCGACGACCCGGACGCGATGGAACCGGCGGGGAAGATCTGGGACCACTGGCTCGTCTGGAACGTCGACCCCGACATCGGGGAGATCCCCGAGGGCTGGGCGGCCGACGACGCCACGGAAGGACAGAACGACTTCGGCGAACACGGCTACGGCGGTCCGAACCCGCCGGACCGGGAACACACCTACCGGTTCCGGCTGTACGCGCTCGACGGCACGCTCGACCTGTCGCCGTCGGCCGACAAAGAGGATCTGGAAGACGCGATGACGGGGCAGGTGCTGGCGAGCACGCGACTGGAGGGGACGTTTACCCCCTGAGAAGTACGCACACGCGCCCCACCCGCGGTGTCAGGCGCGGTTCGACCGACGGGATCGGTCGGGACTCAGTACTCCTCGTGTGCGAAGACGGTGTCGACTTCCGTCGCACACTCGGTCAAAAGCGTCGCGGCGTCGGAGTACTGGAGGATCTTCTGCATGTCGCCGTCGAGCTCGAACTTGCCGGACATCATGCCGTCGACGGCACCGATGTTGCCCTTCGTCAGTTCGACCCAGTTCTCGTAGGTGCCGGTGAGCTTGAAGCCGTTGTCGACCTCGTCCTCGGACTCGATGAGGGAGGCGTCGGTACACTTCCCGTCTTCGAGCCCGACGAACGTCTGGCCGGTGTACCCCGACTGGCCTTCGGAGACGTACTGGTCGAGTTCGTCCTGGATGTGTTCGGGCATGGCGTCGACGTCGATGTCGTCGAGGGGCATGTCCGTCATCTTGAAGATGAAGTCGCCGTTGAAGTCGACCCCCCACCCGGCGGACTTCTCCGCGTACTCCTCGTTGTCGTTGACCTTCTGTTTGTACTCGTCGAACCACTCCTGACTCGGGAAGATGACTCCGTCTGCCATAGCATCACCACGTGAGACCCCAACCTTAGTAAAACTTCACGGGGAAATTAACGGCCTCTTTTTAAGCGGCCCAGATCAGCGCGTCGCTAAGAACCCCCACGGATTTACACCGCGGGGGCCAACGGACGGACGATGCTTTCCGGAGTGAACGTCGCGCTCGGGGTCACCGGCTCCATCGCGGCGGTCAAGACCGTGGAGTTGGCCCACGAGTTGCGCCGCCAGGGGGCGTCGGTCCGGGCCGTGATGACCGACAGCGCCACGGGGATCGTCCACCCGTGGGCCGTCGACTTCGCGACCGACGAACCGGTCGTCACGGAGATCACCGGGCAGGTCGAACACGTCGAACTGTGCGGTCGGGAGGGCTGGGCCGACGTGTTGCTGATCGCGCCGGCGACGGCCAACACCGTCGGCAAACTGGCGGCGGCCGTCGACGACACGCCGGTGACGACCTGTGCCACGACGGCGCTGGGCGCTGACGTGCCCGTCGTCGTCGCGCCGGCGATGCACGAACCGATGTACGACCACCCGGGCGTCCTCGAAACCATCGCCCGCGTCGAGTCCTGGGGCGTCGAGTTCGTCGACCCCCGGATCGAGGAGGGCAAAGCGAAAATCGCCGCCGAGGAGGCCATCGTCACCGGCGTCGCCCGCGCGACGACGCCGGATCCGCTCGCCGGCAAGGAGGTGATCGTCACCAGCGGCGCGACCACCGAGTCAGTCGATCCCGTCCGGACGCTCTCGAACCGCGCGTCGGGCAGGACCGGGCGCGCGGTGGCGCGGGCCTGCCACGTCCGCGGCGCGGACGTGACGCTCGTTCACGACGGCGACGACGTTCACTACGCCGACGTGGAGTCGGTCGAGAGCGCCGCGGAGATGCTGGAGGCTGTACAGGCCCACGCCGACGACGCCGACGCGCTGGTCTCGGCGGCGGCCATCTCCGACTACACCGTCGAGGCCGCCGACGAGAAGATCAAATCCGGACAGGACCGCCTCACCCTCGAACTCACCCCGACGCCGAAACTGATCGACACGGTACGGGAGACCCACCCCGACCTCCCCATCGTCGGGTTCAAGGTCGAAACGGAGGGCGACGAGGCGACGCTGGTCGAGCGCGCCCGGGAGACGATGGAACGGGCCGGTCTCGCCTTCGTCGTCGGGAACCGCGCGGACGTGATGGGCGAGACCGAGACGCGGGCGCTGGTGATCCGCGAGGACGACACGGCGGAGTACGCCGGGAGCAAGGCGGGCCTCGGCGCGCGCGTCGCCGAGGAACTCGCGACGGAGCTGTGACTCCGTTCCCACCGCCCGGGAACGCACGGGCGGTCTTTTCCGATCGCCGAGACGACACCGACCCGACGTGACCGGGGAGCGAGGATCGGCAGCGTACGTCGAGATCGAGGGCGACAGACAGCTCCTCTTACCCACGGCACTGGCGGCCTGTGAGGGGTTCGAGCCGGTCGAGATCGCGGTGGCGATGAACTGTGAGGACAGCGGTCCCATCGAGGGCCCCTGGACGGGGCTGGAACTGGCCGACCTGCTGGCGGCCGCCGAGAGCCCGCCCGACGCCACGCACGTCCTCGTGACCTGCCGGGACGGCTACCGGGTCTGTCTGGACGCCCCCGACGCGCTGTCGGCGGTGCTTGCCTACCGCCGGGACGGCGAGGCGCTCGGTCCCGACGGGATCCGGATCGTGGGGCCGGACGTGGACAGCGGCCGGAGCGCGAAGGGCGTCGCCCGGATCGAGCCGGTGAGTCTCGCGCCCGACGAGGATCCGACGGAACTGGAGCGACTGGAGCCGACCGAGAGCGATCCCGCTGTCGAGCCCTGAGACCGCCGGAACGCCTTTGGGGGCGTGCCCCGAGGCAGGTCCCATGCTCGACGGAATCACGGCCTTCGTCACCGGCGCGAGTCAGGGAATCGGCCGCGAGATCGCGATCACGCTCGCCGACCACGGCGCGAACGTCGCGCTGGCCGCCCGGAGCGACGGCATCCACGACACCGCCGACGAGATCGGCGATCCCGACCGGACGATCACAGTCGAGACGGACGTGACCGACGAGGAGTCGGTCGAGGCGGCCATCGACGAGACCGTCGACGCCTTCGGCGGGCTGGACTGCCTGGTCAACAACGCCGGCATCGCCGGGCCGGTCCAGCCCTACGACCGGGTCGAGGAGGCCGACTTCGAGCAGGTGCTGGACGTGAACCTGATCGGCGCGTGGCGCTGTGTCAAACACGCCGGCGCGTACCTCCGGGCGAGCGACCGGGGAAGCGTCGTCAACATCGGCTCGATCGGCGGGAAACGGCCCTACGCGAACCGGACGCCGTACAGCGCCTCGAAGATGGGACTGGTGGGCCTGAGCCGGACGCTGGCGGCCGAACTCGGCCGGGACGACGTGACGGTCAACGTGATCCAGCCCGGCCCGGTCGAGGGCGACCGGATCGACGACGCGATCGAGGCGCAGGCGAAACTGGCCGAGGTGGACGACGCCGAACCCGCCAGCCTGAGCGGTGACGACTTCACGCTGCCCGAGTACTTCGTCGACCCCCGGGACGTGGCCGAGCAGGTCGCCTACCTCGCCGGGCCACACGCCCGGAAGATAACCGGCCAGGAGATCGCCGTCGACGCCGGCGGGACCTGTTTCTAAGCCAGCGAGAGCGCGACGACGGCCGCGACCAGCGCGGCCACTACGAGCAGGACGCCGAACCCGATGGTGTCCTGTCGAGTGACTCGCTCGACTGTCGCGTCGTCGAGGACCGCCCGGGGCTCTCGCACGAGGCGAATCGTCGCCCGGGTCGCCCGGACCACGGCGCGGTCGACCGCGGCGTACAGTTCGGTCGTGCCGACGACGAGCCCGCGGGTACCGTACAGCGTGCCGGGGTTGTAGAGCCGGTCGATATCGGGGATCTTCGCGACCCGGGAGAGCGGCGTCTTCAGCAGGGCGAAGCCGACCACGCCGGTGGCCGCCAGCGCCACGCCTTCGAGGACGTGCGAGAACGAGAAGGCGGTGTAGTGGAGGTCGCCGCCAAAGGGCAAGATTCCGTACAGCGCGGGCGGGTAGAGACCGAACAGGAGACACAGCGCCGCGACCGTCACCATCGGGACGGCCTGGCCGAGGCTGGCGTCCCGGACCGTCCCCTCGTACTCGCCGTGGACGAAGGCGTAGTAGCCGAGTTTGATGAAGGAGAGGAAGGTCCCGACGCCGCCGGCGAGCAGGAGGTACCACAGCAGGTCGTAGTGTTCGTGGTGGGCGGCGACGATCACCATGCCCTTCGAGACGAAGCCGTTGAACCCGGGGAAGCCGGCGATGGAGAGGGCGGCCACGGCGAAGGTGATCGCCGTGATCGGCATCTCGCGAGCGAGCCCGCCGACCTTCTTCAGGCTCTCCTCGCCCGTGCGGTAGATGACGACGCCGACGGTCATGAACAGCAGGCTCTTGTAGAGGATGTGGTTGAAGACGTGGCCGAAGGCACCGGCGGTCGCGAGGTGGCCGGCGATACCGACGCCGGCGACCATGTACCCGACCTGTGACTGGATGTGGTAGGACAGCAGGCGGCGCATGTCGTTCTGGAGCAGGGCCATGCAGGCCCCGAAGACGGCCATCGCGCCGCCCATGTAGGCGATGGCGAGCTGGCCGTCGGGGAAGGCCCGGTACATGCCGTAGACGCCGGTCTTGGTGGTGAACACGCAGAGGAAGACGGAGGCGGCGACGTGGGGCCGGGGGTAAGTGTCGGGGAGCCAGGCGTGCAGGCCGACGAAGCCGACGTTGACGCCGATCCCCAGCGCCGCCAGCACGGGCGCGACGGCACCGGCCATCCCCGGCGCGTGCTGGACGCCGGGCAGGCTCCCGAACAGGACGGTGCCAACCGCCGCGTACTGCCAGATTATCGCGCCCAGCAGGAGCGTGCCGCCGATCCCGTGCAGGAGGGCGTAGCGGAAGGCGGGGCGGACGGCCGCGCCGCCGTAGTGCCAGACGAGCAGGGTCGAGGTGACGGCCATCAGCTCCCAGAAGAAGATCAGGGTGAGCCAGTCGCCGGCGAAGACCGCGCCGAGGCTGGTCCCGACGTAGGACAGCGCGAACGCGGTCTGGACGGTGTCGGCGTCGCTGGCCCAGGAGTAGGCGACCGCGACCGCGCCGATGAACCCGAAGATAAGCCCCATCAGCCGGGAGAACGGGTCGACGTACAGCAGGACCGTCTCGAACCCGAACAGGTCGACGCCCGCGAAGGCGGTCCCCGGGTCCAGCAGCCAGACGTAGGGGACGACGACCGCCGTGGCGAGGACGGCCAGCGCGTGGGCCGCGTCCCGGCCGAGGTACGTGCCGACCGGCGGCAGGAGCAGGGTCGCGAGCAGGACGGGGACGAACGGCGGGACGACGAGGTCGACCATCAGACGGTCACCCCCGTCACGCCGGCGACGATCAGGCGGACGATCCGGAGGAAGACGGCCAGGTCGGGGACGATCCCGAGGGCGACCGACCCGGCCGCCGCGAAGCAGATCGGCCCGAGCATCAGCCACGTCGACTCCTCGCCGGTCCAGCGGCGGTGTTCCCAGTCGAGGCGCTCGTCGGGGCCGTGTTCGTGCCGGAGCTGTTCGGTCGCCTCGATCCGGTCCTGGACGCCCTGGCCCTCGTGGCTCTCGGCGAAGCCGTGATCGTCCCGTTCGCCGTCGTCGGGCTCGCCGCCGTCGGCGCGGCGGCCGCCGTCGGTCACGGGCCCGGCGGATCGGCCACCGAGTTCCCCCTCGACCAGTGGCTTGTGGTCGCTGTCGGTCGGGTTCTCGAAGAAGGCGGTGTAGACGACCGGCCAGAAGTAGGCGATGTTGAGGACGCCCGAGACCAGCAGGGCGACCGCGTAGATGGGCCCGCCGGCCGAGACCGACCCGATCAACAGGAAGTACTTGCTGACGAACCCGGCCACGAGCGGGATACCGGCCATCCCCGCCGCGGCGACGGCGAAGGCGCCCATCGTGATCGGCATGCGGTAGCCGATGCCGGCCATGTTACTGATGTCGTCGGTGTGGGTCTCGACGTGGAGCGCGCCGGCACAGAAGAAGAGGGTGAGCTTCATGAACGCGTGGGCCGGGATGTGCAGGAGCCCGCCCACCAGCGCGTACGCCGAGGCCGCGGAGCCGGGGGCGGCGACGGCCCCGACGGCCAGCCCGAGGACGATGTAGGAGAGCTGGCTCACCGTCGAGAAGGCGAGCCGGCGCTTGAGGTTGTCCTGCCGGAGCGCGATGACGCTGGCCACCACGAGGGTGAAGGCGGCCACGGCGGCGAGAACGGTCCCCATCCCGAGTTCGCCGACGAGGCCGGGGCCGTATACGTCCAGCACGACGCGGGCGATGCCGAAGACGCCGGACTTGACGACCGCGACCGCGTGGAGCAGGCCCGAGACCGGCGTCGGCGCGACCATCGCGTCGGGGAGCCAGGAGTGCAGCGGCATCAGCGCCGCCTTGACGCCGAACCCACCCGCGAGCAGGGCGAAGGCGAGTCGGGCGATCGTCGGGTCGGCGGTGGCCAGCGCCGCGATCCCGCCGGGGGTAAAGGCGACCGTCCCGGTCAGCCAGTAGACCAGCACGGAGCCGGCGAGGACGGCGACGCCGCCGCCGAAGGTGTAGGCCAGGTACTTCCGACCGGCCGCGCGGGCCTTGTCGGTCTCGTCGTGGGTGACCAGCGGGTAGGTCGCCACGGTGAGCAGTTCGTAGAACACGAACAGGACGAACAGGTTGGAAGCGAAGGCGACCCCCACGGCCGAGGAGACGCTGGCCGCGAAGGCCGCGAAGTAGCGCGTCTGTGCGTGTTCGTCCAGTCCGCGCATGTAGCCCATCGAGTAGAAGCTCGTGATCACCCACAGCAGGCTGGCCAGTAGGGCAAAGAGGAGCCCGAGCGGGTCGGCCCGGAGCGTGAACTGCACGCCGGGCAGGAAGGTTCCCAGCCGGGTCACGTAGACCGTGCCCGAGAGGACGCCCGGGACCATGCTGGCGACGAGACCGAACTTGGCGAGGGCGGCCAGCACCGTCCAGGACTCCCGGACGTTGGGTCGCCGCCCCGACAGCAGGATCGGGACGACGGCGATTGCCGACACCAGTACCGCCGCGAGCGGCCGGAGTGAGTGGATCTCGGTCATGGCAGGAGCAGATCGAGCGTCGGGTCGAGCAGTTCGGCGAACGGGACGACCGCCGCACCGAGCGTCACCGCCAGCGCGGCGGCGGCGACGACCACCGCGTACATCCCCAGCGAGGGACGCCCGCCGTCGGTAGCCACCGCGTCGGGCCGAGTCTCGCCGGACTCACCCGCGGGCTCGCCCTCGACCGCGGCCGGCTCGCGGAAGTACATCCGCTCGACGAGCCGGGCGAAGTACGCCAGCGTCAAAAGCGTCGAGAGGAGGATGACCGCGGCCAGGGGCCACAGCTGGGCCTGCACGGCCCCGACGGCGATGTACCACTTCCCGACGAACCCGACCGTCGGCGGGACGCCCACCATCGAGAAGGCCAGCACGGCGAAGACACCGGCGGCGTAGGGCATCCGCTCGCTCAGCCCCTCGTACTCGTCGATCTCGCGTGCGCCGGTGGCGGTCGCGATCAGCCCGGCCGCCAGGAACAGCCCGCCCTTCATGATCGCGTGCCCGAGCAGGTGGACGGTCGCGCCGACGAGCGCGGTCTCGTTCATGACGGCCAGCCCGGCCAGCACGAGGCCGAACTGCGAGACCGACGAGTACGCGAGCATCCGCTTGATCTCGGTCTGTGAGACGGCCAGCACGCTCCCGGCGACGATGCTGACGACGGCCCCGGCGATCAGCAGCGTCCGGGCGAGATCGACCGCGGCGAAGAAGGCGGGGGTGAACACCGACAGCGAGACCCGGATCAAGGCGTACGCGAAGGTCGTCGAGACCAGCGCGGCGACGAACCCGCTGACGCTGTCGGGCGCGCCGGCGTAGGCCTCGGGCTGCCAGGTGTGCAGGGGGAACACGGCGATCTTGATGAACAGGCCGACGGCGACGAACGCGAAGGCCGTCCGGACCAGCGTGGACTGGTAGCCGACCTGTGCCAGCTGTGCCGACAGGTCGGCCATGTTCAGCGTCCCCGTCCCGATGTAGGCGTAGCCCACGCCCAGCAGGTACAGCGACGCGCCGACGGTCCCGACGATCAGGTACTTCAGCGCGGCGACGGCCGACCGACCGGAGTCCCCGCTGGCGACCAGGGCGTAGGCGGTCAGCCCCGAGATCTCGATGAAGACGTACATGTTGAACACGTCGCCGGTGACCGCGACGCCGGTCAGCCCGCCCACGAGCAACAGGTACGTCGTGTAGAAGGGATTGCCTCGCGGGCCCGCGGTGCGGGCGTACGCGAGGACGCCCAGCGAGACGGTCGCGATCAACAGGATCACGGCGGCCGAGAGCCCGTCGACCACGAGTTCGATCCCGTAGAAGGCCTCGTAGCCGCCGACGACGTAGCTGATCGGGCCCATCGTGAACACGCGGTAAGCGAGGAAGCCGGCGAGGCCGAACTGGAGGAGGACGGCGACCGCCGCGATGGGCCAGCCGGTGTTCGAGCGGGCGAGGCCGGCGAACAGGACGACGACCGACGCCACCAGCGGCAGGGCGACGAGGAAGGGCGGCAGGTCAGTCATCGGTCCGCACCTCCTGTAACACGTCGGCTTCGAGCGTCCCGTACTCGTTGTAGATGCGGACGATCAGCCCGAGCGCGACGGCCGTGAGGCTCACCCCGACGACGATGGCGGTGAGGATCAGGACGTGGGGCAACGGGCTGACGAACGGCCCCGTCGCTTCGGGGCCGACGATGGGGTTGTCCGCCCCCTCGACGTAGGCCGAGGCGATGAAAAACAGGAAGATGCCGGTCTGGAAGACGTTCATGCCGATCACCTTCTTGACGAGGTTCGGGCTGGCGATCATGACGTACGCGCCGATCCCCAGCAGGAGGACGGTCCCGACGTAGTACGAGCGGGTGGCGAGCAGTTCGACCGGGCCGACGGCGAGCGCGAGGTCGATCACAGCAACCCCTCCCGTTCGGTGTCGCGGTCGTGGCTCGCGTCGCCGGTCGTGCCCGCGGCCAGTCCGAAGAAGAGGCCGGTGACGATGCCGGAGACGATGACACCGATGCCGAGCTCGAACAGCTCGATCCCGTACTTGGTGAAGTGGGCGACCGGGACGGGGATGGCCGAGTACTGGAGGAACGCGCCCCCGAAGGCGACGCTGGCGATCGCCATCGACAGGACGACGGAGACGCCGATCCCGACGAGAGCGACGAGCCGTTCGGGCGTGATCCAGTCCCGCGTTGCCTCGACGCCGAACGCGATGGCCAGCATCAGGACGACCGTGCTGACGATGACGCCGCCCTGGAACCCGCCGCCAGCCGAGTCGGCCCCGTGGAACATGACGAACAGGCCGAACGTGAACACGAACGGGGCGACCACCCGGACGGTGGCCATGATGATCGGGCTCTCGACGTAGGGCGAGCGGGCCGGTTCGCCCACCTCCTCGTCCTGGCCGCCGACGGACGCGGCCCCGTCGCCGTCGGCGCTCATGCGAACACCTCCCGGCCGAGGACGACGAGCAGGCCGACGCCGGCCGCGAAGACGACGACGGCCTCGCCCATGGTGTCGAACCCGCGGTAGGCCGCCAGCACCGCCGTCACGACGTTCTCGACGTGGGTGTCGTGGTAGGCGTTCTGGAGGTAGTAGTCGGTCACCCGCGACTGGGCGACGGGCGTCTCCGCCGAGCCGATCGGCGGGAGCGCGCCCAGCGTCGAGGCGAGGACGGCCACGAGCAGGACGGCGACGGCGAGCCCCTTCGGATCGGGGGACTCGAAGATCGCGTCGTCCGGCGGCCGGACGGTCTTGGCGATGGTGACGAGAAAGAGGACGGTCGTCACGCCCGCGCCGACCGCGGCCTCCGTCAGGCCCACGTCGGGGGCCTGCAGCAGGACCCAGATCATCGCGATGCCGAGGCTGTAGGTCGCGAAGGCGATGATCGCGGCCAGCACGTCGCGCAGGACGGCGGTCGCCAGCGCACAGGCCAGCACCAGCGCGAGCAGGACCGGCGGCAGCAGGTCCATCATCCGTCGTCACCCCCGTCCTCGGTCGTCCAGGGCTCGATGCCCTGGTCGGCGGCCGCGCGGGAGATGGCGTGCGCGGCCGTGGGGTTGGTGATGAACAGGAAGAGGAGCAGGAGGACGGTCTTGACGGTCGGCAACCCGAGGCCGAAGACGACGGCGGCGGCCGCCAGCGACAGGCCGGACCCGAGCGTGTCGGCCTTCGAGGCCGCGTGGGCCCGCGTGTAGAGGTCCGGCATCCGGAGGAGTCCCACGGTGGCGACGACGCCGAAGAAGACCCCGCCGGCGAGCAGCGCCACCACCGCCGCCTGGTAGAGGGACACCATCACAGGACACCTCCGCGCTCGACGGTGAACTTCGAGATGGTGATGCTCATCAGGAAGTTCAGCAGGGCGTACACCAGCGCGATGTCGAGGACGCCCGGGGCGTCCAGCGCCGCGGCAAAGAGCGCGATGATGACGACCGTGTTCGTCCCGACGACGTTGGCCGCGATCACCCGATCCTGCATCGTCGGCCCCCGGACGATCCGGTAGACGATGACGACCGAGAGGACGACGAACGCGCCCGCGGCGGCGAGCAGGGCGTCGGTGACCAGCGTCACGACTCCTCACCTCCCTCGTCGCCGCGCTCGCGCGGGCCGGGACCGCGAGCGGCCGCGCGGCCGTAGAAGACGAACCGGACGGCCCGTTCGAGCCCGCCGTCGAGCAGGTCCTCGCGCGAGCCCTCGGTGAGCGAGTGGACGACGAAGTGCTGGCGCGTCACGTCGACCGTCAGCGTCCCCGGCGTGAGCGTGATGCTGTTGGCCAGCGTCGTCACCGGCAACTCCGACCAGACCGCGGCGTCGAACTCCACCAGCTCGGGATCGATCGGCAGCGAGGGGTGGAGGACCACGTAGGCGATGGCGAGGTTCGCCACGACGATCTCGTAGAGGAGATACGGCGTGTAGACGAGCATGCGAGCGACACGAGCCAGGAGCCGGACGGGCTGGACGGGGCCGGTCAGCGAGATCCGCCACAGGACCGTGGCGACGATCCCGGCGCTGATCGCCCCGGTCACGAGATCGAAGACGGCGAGCGAGCCGCCGACGAGCAGGTAGAACCCGAACGAGAGGCCGGCGAGCAGGACGAACTGACCGATCCCCGTCCGCCGGACGAGCCGTGCGCGTCGCGTCCCGCGTTCGACGGGCGCGGTCTCGACGCGCAACCCCGTCCGTTCGAGTTCGGCCTCCAGGGGCGGCAACAGCGGCGTGGTCCCGCCGGGGTCGAACTCGGGATCGAGGAGGACCGACTCGATGCCGTTGTCCTCGGCGTAGCCGGCCAGCAGTTCGACGTAGTCGCTGGGGCTGAACAGGTAGGTGTCGACGCCGATCAGATCGGTCTCGACGGCGAGGTCCGGATCGTCGTCGCCGAGGTCCTCGCCGGCCCAGACCCGGACCCGTTCGAGCAGCTCGCGGGCGTCCGCGATCTCTCCGTCGTCCGCGGCGCGGCTCGATTCGGGATAGACGAAGTGGACTGCGTCGTAGCGGTCCTCGCCCTCGACGGCGTTCCGGACGGCGTAAGCCACCGTGTTCCGGAGCGTCGTGGACTGGCTGACGGGCACGAGCAGTTTGCCGCCCGTCACGGGAATCCCTCCGCGGTCGCGAGTTCCCGGACCGCCGACCGACCCGGCACGGGCACTCGATAGGTGACAGCAGTCACTGTTGTCGTACTGCCCATCGACGGTCCGAATCAAAGCCATTGTGTTTTCGGACGCACCATCCGCCACCGGCCGGATCCGAACCGCCCCGCCCTCCAGCCGACCTCGGATCGGCCTTCGTTTCGATATCCTGATACGTCACGAACAGTCGGTAGTTCCCATCGAGTCAGCTGATAGTCACGACTGACGAGGTTACGTTCGCAGAAAGCGTCTGGATGGATGTTGTGAACTTCCTATACCATCCAGACACTGTTCTTACGGCCTCTGACCTTGAAACCTTAGCGCTTGATCTGCTCGCAGAGATTCCGATCCCCGGAGTCGAAGGCTGCGGCTTCGACTCCGGGATCATCCGTCAAACGATTCTGCAAGCCGCTGTCGATCAGAAGTCCATCAAAGCCGTCACCGACACCACTCGTGGAAGCTACTCCGACGATTACACTCTCAAACAACTGCACACCGTTCCAGCGGATGATCTCGAAGCCGCCGTCAACGCCATCTTCGCTCAACAGGCGGCGATGATCCTCGGCCCCGGCCCGAGGATCATCTGCCTCGACTTCGTCGATGTCCACTACCACGGCTGTCCGCACGCTGATGCCGGGGAACTCTGCCACACCAAACCACGCGATGGCACCAGCAAGTGCCATCGCTACCTCGCTGGATTCGTCCTCTGTCGAGCGAAGCCACTTGTCGTCGCAGTCACGCCCGTCCGTGGTGACGAACCGACGAGCGACGCGGTCGAGCGACTGCTCGACCACGTCGCGGCCCTACCGTTCACCGTGGCTGGACTTCTCGCCGACCGCGGCTTCTACAACGGTGCATCAATCGAGCGACTGGATGCCGTGGCACCAGTCGCTCTTCCGATCGTCCGCCGTGGGAAGCAGATGGCCGAGAAACTGGACACGACCGTCTCTTATTGGACGGAGTACGTGATGTACAAGGGAAGCGAGCGGGAACTGCGCTTCCCGCTCGCGGTCTGTGTCTCCTACCAACAAGGCAACCGAGGGAAACACGGGTTGCTCGTGCGGGCCTACGTGGCGTGCGATCTGACCGATCGCACGCCGAAGGAAGTCGAAGCTCTCTACCAGAAACGATCAGCCATCGAGACAGCCTTCCGGACGATGCGTGAAGCACGTGCACGTACGAGTACAACTGATCCAGCCGTTCGGTTGTTGTTCATCCTCGTGAGCTTCCTGCTGCGGAACCTCTGGGTGATCGTTCGATGGGGCGTGCTCGCCACGCCGCGACGCGGCGGGCGAGCACTACCCGTCTGGTTCCGCTTCGAGGTATTCCGGGAATGGGTTGATCACGCTCTCGACGACAGGTTGGGCCGGAAGTGGGAAGCACCGACCAACGGTGTCGGCATTCCGGCGACCTACAGCGAGCTGGACGCGGGCTGAGGCCGCCCGCGTCCAGCGGCAGCCCTGTCCGTGAGCGACAGCTTCGCCTCTTGTCTGGACTGACAGCGCTCTCACTGGCGTGAGACCGCTGTCTTTGTTCGACTCGATGAATCAGTCGCTCCAATCTCGTTCATTTCTCTGCAGAAATCGAGTCAGCAATCAGGAACGATGGGAACTACCGACAGTCACGATCCGGCACGCGCCGGTCGGCGAGCGCGGTCGAGAAAATCGCCGGACTGGAGGGTGGCGTTTCGGCGGATGGAGCGCCGGGCGTGGGTGTAAACGGCCATTAAAACAGTGCGAGCATTTATGTGCAGCCACCGCCTTGTCAGCGTACAAGCACGCTCGCTCTCCGCGGGACGGCGTCCGTCCGGGCGGGAGCATCCCGGGCCGGACGGCCCCCACGGCGCGCGTGCCTCCACCCACCCATGCAACTGAAACAGTTACTCTCGGACGACGAGGCGGTGAGTCCGGTCATCGGGGTCATCCTGATGGTCGCGATCACGGTCATCCTGGCCGCAGTCATCGCGACGTTCGTTCTCGGACTCGGCGAACAGGTCAGTTCGACCGCACCAACGGCGAGCTTCAGCTTCCAGTACGACGAGGGAGCCGATTCTACTGCCCAAGAAGGGAATCTCACCGTAACACACGGAGGCGGTGACGCGATCAAGTACAACCAGCTGTACATTCGCGGGCAGGTCGGCGGACCCGGTGACTCCGGCGTGAGCGGAAACCTCGACTCTAGCTGGAAGGCATACGTCACGAACAGCGGTGACTCCGTGGGCGGTACGGCCAGCGGATCGGTCGGCAGTACGAGTGCCGTTACCGCAGGTGACTATCTCGAAATCGGAGGCATGAGCAGTAAAGGATCGATCAGCGTGGTCTACCAGTCCCAGCAGGGTACTTCCTCGGCCACGCTCGGGAACTGGGAAGGTCCCGACGCGTAACCGGCACACTGTCTTTCTCGGGGCTTCCGACGACCCGATCCGCAAAGCGGTTCTCGCAGTTTCTCCGTCACACCGATCGTCGAGGAGTCGGCAGGACAGCCGAGACGAGGGACGACACGGTGCAGTGACCGAGCCGGGGAGGGAAAACCCGGCCGGCGACGGACCCGTCCCGTATCGGCAGTCAGAACTGCTCTACGGCCGTGTAATGGCCCGCTAAACTGTTTTGAAACGCCGCCTTACACCACGCTAGAATATCCCGAACGTTTAAGCAATCAGAACAGGACGGTCATCCTAACACCTGACAGTGCGGACGAGAAGCGACGGACGGGAGAACGAACCCTCCCGGCCAGTCGGGGACGACGGAACCCCAGCCGGTTCGGAACCGTCCGCGCTGAAGGTGTGGTGTTACAACCATGCAAATCAAGAAATTGCTTCAGGAAGACGACGCGGTCAGTCCGGTCATCGGAGTCATCCTGATGGTCGCGATCACGGTCATCCTGGCCGCAGTCATCGCATCGTTCGTACTGGGACTGGGCGGCAACACGACAGCGACGCCCACGGCCTCGTTCTCGTGGAACTACGACGGCACCGCAGACGACAGTAGTACGGATAACGACGGCATCATCACGGTCACCCACGACGGCGGGGACACGATCGTGGCGTCGCAACTGTCCTTCAAGGGTAGTGGGTTCGACTCGTCGGTTGGTGGCAGTGTGTCGCCTGGAGTTACGGCCTCAGGCGATAAGTGGCCCAACGCTCAAGCAAGCGGGAGCAAGAGTGACAAGTCGGCAGTCGTCGCTGGCGACACGGTGACGATCGGCGCGAAGAACGATTACGACATGTCGCTGGTCTGGACGACGGCTGAAGGCGGCAAGTCGGCCACGCTATCGTCGAGCAAAGGCCCCAAGGCCTAATTGACCGACCACTTTTCGTTTTCTTCGCGCCGACCAGCGACGGCTGACGCCGCGTCAATTTTATGGGCCCGTTAGACGACCATCGGGGTAGATGAACGTCGGCTCGACCGTGCCGTCCGTCGCGGCAGCGGTGATACTGATCGGGACGCTGGCGTCCGGGCCACTGGCGCTGGCCGACCGCCCCGCCGACCGCACGGGCGAGATCGGGACGGGGGCGGTCGAGGTCGACGCGGTCGAGTTGCCGGCGACGGCGACGCTCCAGCAAGGGCAGTTCGGCGAGCGGAGTTACTACCTCGAAGTTCCCCCGGCGACGGTCCGCTTCGAGGATATCCGGGGCCGGCCAGTGTTGACCTACAAGATCGAGATCCCGGCGCTGGGCTACACCCGGGAGTCGGCCTTTTTCCTCGGTCCGGAGACGGACGAGCGGATGCGGCTCTCGCTGGAGCGCGACGAACTCGCGCCGAGCACGGTGCGTAACGACTCGTACGCGGGCGTGGTGCGCGTGATCGACCGGACCGACGGGACGCGGGTCCTCGCCCGGCGCAACGTCACGGTCGAGGTACGGCGATGAGTACGCGCGATTCGGGACTCGCGGCGCGACTCGCTGCCCGGACCGAGACCGTCCGAGCGGGAGTCTGGCGGTCGCTGTTCGGCGACCGCCGCGGGCTCGCGCTCTTCCTGTGTGGCCTGTGCTTTTTCGGCCTCTACTGGCGGCTGGGGATCTACATCACCGACGGGAGCGCCATCGCGAACACGCTGGTCAACGTCGCGGAGGGCCGGGTCGTCCTGACGGAGGTCCCCTACGGGAGCGGGCTGGAGGCTCCGGGGACCTACGTCGGAGCGCGGGGCCCGGTCGGGCGCAACTACGGGATCGTGGTGCTGGCGGTGCCGGTCCTCTACGCGCTGGAGGGGCTCGGTGCGGTGCTGGATCTGGGCGTGGTCCTGATCGGCGGCTGGTCGCTGACGCTCGTGGGGGCCGCGACGACCGTCGGCCGGCTCGTCGACCGGGAGTGGATCGTCGTCGGCGGGAGCGTGCTGGCCGTCCTCGCCTTCGCCGCCAACGCCGCGTTCGCGACGCCGGTCGCGCCGGCGCTGTATCCCGTCCTCGCGCTCGGGATCGTCGGGATGCTCGCCGCCGCGCTCACGGGCGTGTTCTGCTACCGGCTGGTCGCGTGCTTGCACGGGCGGCGGATCGGCGTCGCCGCCGGCACGGCCGTCCTCGTGGCCACGCCGGTCGCCTTCTGGGCGGCGCTGTTGAAGCGCCACTCCTTCACCGTGCTCTGTATCGCGGCGGCGCTGTACGCGCTGGCCCGGAGCCGCACCGCGACCGACGCCGTCACGGAGCGTCGGGTCCGCGCGCTGGCGTACGTTCCGGTGGCGCTGCTGGCCTGGATCCACGCCGCAGAGGCGCTGCTCCTGTTCGTCCCGCTGGTCGTCGCCGACTTCGCGACGGCCACCGGCAACGACCGCCGGACGCTCGCCGTGATCGCGGGCACCTTCCTCGTCGCGCTCGTCCCGTTTTTCGTCACGAACCTGCTGGTCTCGGGGAGTCCCGTCCGGCCCCCGCGGATGCTGCCGTCCTACGGCGCGGCGGAGGGGCTGGATCTGGGCGGTGGCGGTGGTGGCGGCGGACTCCTCGCCTCTCTCCCGCTCGTCGGTGGACTGCTCCAGGTCGCGACCAGGTTCGTCTCCCTGCTCGGGGAGGGGGCCGTCGTCGCGCTCACCGAGCCGGAGCGGTGGTTCCGAACGTTCCTCCGGGGCGGCTACATCCCCGCGGTCGCGGCCGAGGACGGCTTCCAGGCCATCCGGCTGACGGTGCTGGAATCGGCACCGCTGCTGGCCGGGCTCGCCGCCGCGCCCGTCGCGGCCGGCCGCTGGTTCCGCCGCCGTAATCGTGCCGCCGTCGGCTCGTACCTCCGGTCGCCGGCCGGCGTCGTCGACGCCGTCGCGCTCGCGACGGGGCTGCTCTTCGTGTTGCTCTATCTCCCCCGACTCCCGCTCCACGCGCAGGTGACCGTCCGGTACCTCCACCCGCTGTACCTGCTCGGGGTGTACGGCCTCGCGAGACTGCCGGCCGTCCGGTCGGCCGTCACGACGCACTGGCAGACGACCGGCCTGGCCTTCGGCGGGACCGTGCTGATCGGCGGCCAGCTCGTGATCGTCGCGCTGGCGGCCATCGACCCGGGACTCGGCGAGGCGATCCAGTTCCACGCCCTGCTCGCGCTGGCGACCGCGACGGTCCTCGCGATATGGGCCGTCGCCCGCACCCTCTCCGAGACCGTCCCCGAGCGGGCCGGCGCGGTCGTCCTCGCGGTCGCCGCCGGCGTGGGCACCATCTTCGTCCTGCTGTCGGGGATCGAGTACTTCGCCTACGCCGGGAAGTTCGCCCTCCCGGTCGTCAGGTGGCTCTCGGCGGCGCTCCCGCTCGCGTGACGGGGACCTTTTAGTCGTCGGCGGCGAACCGGCGCGACATGGATCGACTGCAGGAGTCACTTCGCGAGGCCCCAATCATCGAGAAGAACGGCTATCACTACTTCGTCCACCCGATCAGCGACGGCGTGCCGATGCTCAAGCCCGAACTGCTCCGGGAGATCGTCATCAAGATCATCCGCAAGGCCGAACTCGAAGACGTCGACAAGATCGTCACCCCCGCGGCGATGGGCATCCACATCTCCACCGCCGTCTCCCTGATGACCGACATCCCCCTGGTGGTCGTCCGCAAGCGCCAGTACGGGCTGGACGGCGAGGTCTCGCTCTCACAGGTCACCGGCTACTCCGAGAGCGAGATGTACGTCAACGACGTGTACGAGGGCGACCGCGTCCTCCTGCTCGACGACGTGCTCTCGACCGGCGGCACCCTCGAAGCCCTGACCGGCGCGCTCGAAGACATCGGCGCGGACGTGGTCGACGTCGTCGCCGTCATCAAGAAGGTCGGCGGCCAGAACAAGATCGAAGATTCGAGCTACGACGTGAAGACGCTCATCAACGTCGACGTGGTCGACGGCGAAGTGGTCGTCGTCGACGAGTACGGCGACGACTGACGCGGTGCGCCCCAGCCTCGCTTTTGCCGTCCCATCCGTCCTCCGGGCTCAAATCTATACAGCGACTTTCGACGTTCACGGAAACGAGTACACGCTACGCGGTGCTCGCCATGTCAAATCGACTCAACCATTTTGACGCTCCCGGGACTCGTCGCTTCGCTCCTCGTCGTTGGTCGCGTCGAAAAGTAGCGGGAGGTGGATTTGAACCGCGGTCGTTCCGCTTCGCTCCACACCCTGCTTCAAATCCACACCGCTCGATTTGCTGCTCACGTATTGTTCGCAGCAAAATCATAGCGGGAGGTAGATTTGAACTACCGATCTGCGGGTTATGAGCCCGCCGGAATCTCCTGGCTATCCCATCCCGCTACTTCTTCGTAACGCCGACCGTCAATTAAGGGTTGTGATTCCGAAGCCGTCCGTCAATTTCTCCCGCGATCACTCCGCGTGAACGCGCCACGTGAACAGACTCTCGAACGCGTAGTTGACGAACATCGCGACCCCCACCGCGATCCACTTCGAGAACAGGTACCACACGTCGTTCCCGAAAAGCGTCACCGAGACGCCGACGAAGGTCACGAGTCCGTAGAAGATGCCGTACTGCACCGACGACCCGACCGACCGGACGGCGTGGGACTTCACCAGCCGCCGGAGCAGTTTTCCGGGTTCGCCGACCTCCGCGAAGGTCCAGCGTTCGTTGACCGCGAACATCACCAGGATCGCCGCCTCGATACTCAGCAGGCCGGCCAGCCACGGTTCGACGCCGAGCAGTTCCGTCAGGGCGACGAGGGTGATCGTGTCGGCGACCAGCCCGACGACCCCGACCGAGACGAACTGGCCGAACCGGACGCCGGACAGAAGCGAGTCCAGATGCCCGGGGAGTTCGCGGTCGCTCATCGTTTCTCGATCAACGCCTCCTCGTCGGCCCGGCGGTCCGCGATGGCGGTGTGGAGGCGACTGTTCCGGACCCGCTCGACGCGGTGGCGGGCGGTGAACAGCGCCGTCGCCATCCTGACGGCGGTTCGGATCGGTTCGACCGTCGATCCGGGCTGGTCCTCCCAGGTGATCGGGACCTCCTCGATCCGCAGGTCGAACGCCGCGGCCATCGCCACGAGTTCGATGTCCCAGGCGAACCCCGCCTCGTAGAGGTGTTCGCGGATCCGCTCCCACCCCTCGCGGGTGATCGCCTTCGCGCCGCACTGGTAGTCGTGGAGTTTCGCGTCGAGCAACCGGCGGGCGAGCCAGACGAACCCCTCGCCGAGCCACCGTCGCGCGGTCGTCTGGTGGTCCGACACGGTGGCGTCGGGGTGGCGTCGCGACCCCACCGCGAGGTCGGCCTCGCCCGCGAGGACGGGATCGACGACCGCGGCCGCGGAGTCCGGCGTCGTACTCCCGTCGGCGTCGAAGAAGGCCAGCACGTCCGTCGACAGCGCCTCGAACCCGGCGGTGACGGCCGCGCCCTTCCCGCGGCGGTAGGGGACGACACCGACGGAGGCCGGGAGGTCGCGGAGACGGTCGACGACCCCCTCGTCGGCGGCGTCGAGTTCGATGCGGATCGCTTCGGGGTCGAGCCGCCGGTCGATGGCCTCGACGTAGGCCGACAGCCGCCCCACGTCCGGGCGGTACGCGGGGACGACGACACCCAGGGACCGACTCATCGTTCCGAAGGTTTTCCGGGGCGAGTAAAAACGGTTCGTCTCGGAACGGCCCCGAACAGGAAAAAGTATACGCCCGGGGGCGTCTCCCACAGGTGATGGAGTTCCTGCTCGTCGCCCTGTGGTTAGGTACCTACCTGGCGTTCCTGCTGGCCGGGCTGCCACTGGCCGACGCGCTGTTCGGCCGCCTCGCCGACCGGGGTGTCGGGGTGGCGCTCGTGTGTTCGTTCACCGTCCTCTGGCTCGTAATCTACTGGGTCGGCCGCGTCTCGCTCAACGCCGCACCGTTCGTCGCCGTCGCCGTCCTCCTCGCCCTCGCGGGCGGGCTCCTCGCGCGGCGCGGCGTCGACATCGATCGGCGCGTCCTCGCCGAGACGGTCGGCGTGTTCACCCTCGCCTTCCTCTTTCTGGTCGCGATCAGGGCCGTCGATCCCGCCGTCCACCCCGCCGGCGGCGAGAAGTTCCTCGATTTCGGCCTGCTCAAGTCGCTGTTGCGCGCCGAGACGCTCCCGCCCGAGGACATGTGGTTCGCCGGCGAACCGGTGAGCTACTACTACGGGGGACACCTGCTGGCCTCGGCGCTGGCGCGGCTGACCGCGACGGCGGGACGGTTCGCCTACAACCTCGCGCTGGCGGGCTTTTACGCCACCTACGTCACGGCGGCCTACGGTCTGGCCGGCTCCGTGGCCGCCAGCCGCGACAGTCCGCGCTGGCTCGGCGGCGTCTTCGGTGCCTTCTTCGTCGGGATCGCGAGCAACCTCACGACCCCGCTCCGGTTGCTCGTCGCGCTCGTCGACGGCTGGACCGCGTACGTCGGGGGGTTGAGCGGGATCGCCGGCGTCGTCGCGATCCCGTTCCGGCTCGTCCTCGCGGTGCTGGACGGGCTGATCGGCTTCGCGATCGGGATCGCGGGCGTCGAGACCGAGGGGCTCGCGACCGGCATCGGTCAGTTCGACTACTGGGACGCCAGCCGCGTCATCGACGGGACGATCAACGAGTTCCCGCTGTTCGCCTGGCTCAACGGCGACCTGCACGCCCACATGATGAGCCCGCCGTTCCTCCTGCTGGCCGCGACGGTGTGTCTCACCTACTACCTGACGCCGGTCGAGTCGGTCCGGCGGCGGCGGGCGCTTCTGTTCGGCACGCTCCCGCCGCTCGCCGGGTTGCTCGCGGTCGTCAACACCTGGTCGTTCCCCAGCGTCGCCGGACTGACGGTGCTGACGGTGTGGTTCGCGCCCGCCGAAGCCCGGACGCTGTTGCCCGCGTCCGTCGCCGACCGACTCGACGCCGACGACTGGCGGCTCGACGAGGCCGGAACCCTGCTCGTCGCCCTCGGTGCGGGGGCGGCCGTCCTGCTGGGCGGGCTGGTCGTCTCGGCCCCGTTCTGGCTGGTGGCGGCCAGCGCGCGCGAACTCGCGCTGTTCCCGACCCGCAGCGGCCTCGGCGAACTCCTCCTGGTCCACGGCACCTTCCTGCTGGTGTTCGTCCCCTACCTCCTCCGGCACGCGCTTCCCCGGGTCCGGAACGGGTGGCGCACGGCCGTCATGCTCGCCGTCGTCGCCGTGATCGCCCTGCTGAGTCGGGCGGCCGCGGTCGTCCTCTTCCTCCCGCTCGTCGGGATCGGCTGGGCGCTGCTCCGGTGGCACGACCTGCCCGCCGGCGTCGGGACCCGACGGCCCGACCGGACGGACGAAGCGGCCGCCGCGAGTGCGGACGGCGGCACGGCCGTCGGCGAGCAGTCGGAGGCCGACGCCACGCTCCCGCGGCCGGGCTTCGAGACGGTGTTGCTCGTGGCCGGTGCGGGGCTGGTCCTGCTGGTCGAGTTCGTCTACGTCAAGGAACAGGCGGGACCCGGGCGGATGAACACGGTGTTCAAGACCTATGCCCAGGTCTGGGCGCTGTGGTCGATCGCGGCCGGTGCGGCGCTTTCCCACCTGCTGTGGCAGCACCGACCCGAACTCGCGCTCAGCGGCGGTCGGTGGCGACCCGGGTTGCGGGTGTTCGCCGCCCTCTTGCTCGTCAGCACGTCGGTCTACGGCGGACTGGCGCTGGCGAATCACTTCACGAGCGATTCGGTGTACGCGCGAACCGAGAATCCGACGCTGGACGCGACCGACTTCCTCGACCGCGTCCACCCGAAGGAGGCGGCCGCGATCCGCTGGATCGGCCGGCTGGACGGGCGACCCACGATCGCCACCGCGCCGGGGAGCTACGTCTGGGACGGCGGCCGATACGGGGGATCGAGCGCGCCCGCGAGCCTGACCGGAGTGCCGACGGTACTGGGCTGGCACCACGAGGTCGGCTATCGCGGGCAGGCGGCCTACGACCGCCGCGCCGCGGACCTCCGGACGATCTACACCGGGAACCCGAACCGCAGCGCCGCGCTGCTGGACCACTACGACGTGCAGTACGTCTACGTCGGCCCGGCCGAGCGAGCGACCTACGACACTCGCTATCGGAACATCACCGTCGAGGAGGTCGCGGGCGTGACGGTCGCGAAGCGGTGGGACGCGGTGACGATCTACCGGGTCGACCAGTCGAAGCTCTAGGTGGCGGACTCGACGACGGTGACGGCGTCGGCGTCGGCCGACATCGTCTCCAGGTGGTTGGGGATGTACCGGCGGTACTGGTAGTCCTCGCGTTCGTCCTCGGACCCGACGGTACACCACAGCTGGACGCGGTCGGGACCGTGCCAGTCGCCCTGCCGCGCGACGGCGAAACAGACGTACTCCTCGCCGTCGTACTCGATGACGGCGTTTTTCCGGATGCCGGGGTCCCCGTGGATGATGAGCTGCTTCATGCCCGGCGGTTGGCACGAACCGCTGTTAAGCGCTTCGATGCCGAGAAAACCGGCGGTGAGCGGACGGGAGCCGCGATCGGCCGCCCTCGCCGCGGCGAACGACCGGATCCGGAAACCAAACGGGTTTTAACGGGCACTGTCCAATCACGGGACAAGGGATATCTATGGAGATGCCACGCCGATTTAACACGTACTGCCCGCACTGCAACGAACACCACGAAGTGGAGGTCGAGAAGGTCCGCTCGGGGCGTTCCTCGGGCATGAAGAAGGTCAACGACCGCCAGCGCGAGCGGCGGGGCACCGGCATCGGGAACAAGGGCAAGTTCTCGAAGGTGCCCGGTGGGGACAAGCCCACCAAGAAGACCGACCTGAAGTACCGCTGCTCGGAGTGTGGCAAGGCTCACCTCCGCGAGGGATGGCGCGCCGGCCGACTCGAGTTCCAGGAGTAACGATGGCAGGGAACTTCTACAGCGTCGCGTGTCCGGACTGTGAGAACGAACAGATCGTCTTCGGCAAGGCCGCCACGGAGGTCGCCTGCGCGGTGTGTGGCCACCAGCTCGCCACCCCGACGGGCGGCGAGGCGGCCATCGAGGGCGAGATCACCGAGACCGTCGAGGCGCGATAGATGAAATACAGTGGCTGGCCCGACCCCGGCGAACTCGTCGTCGGCCGGATCGACGAGATCGAGGACTTCGGCGTGTTCGTCGACTTACAGGAGTACGAGGACAAGCGCGGGCTCTGTCACATCTCCGAAGTCGCCTCCGGGTGGATCAAGAACGTCCGCGACCACGTCAGCGAAGGCCAGACCGTCGTCGCCAAGGTGCTGGAGGTCGACGAGGACTCCCAGCAGATCGACCTCTCGATCAAGGACGTCAACGACCACCAGCGCAAGGACAAGATCCAGGAGTGGAAAAACGAACAGAAGGCCGACAACTGGATGGAACTGGCCTTCGGCGAGGACATCGAGGACGAGACCTACACCGCCATCGCCAACGAGTTCCTCGCGGAGTTTGGCTCGATGTACGACGGCTTCGAGCAGGCCGCCATCCACGGCCAGGAGGCGCTTGAAGACACCGACCTCTCCGAGGAGGAGATCGAGCGGATCGTCGAGACCGCCCGCGAGAACGTCTCGGTGCCCTACGTCACCGTCACCGGCTACGTGGACCTCACGGTCCCGTCGGGCGACGGCGTGGACGTGATCAAGGAGGCCCTGCAGGCCGCCGAGGGCAACGGCGAAGTGCCCGAAGAAGTGGAACTGGAAGTCACGTACGTCGGCTCCCCGGAGTACCGCATCCGGGTCCGCGCACCCGACTACAAGACCGCAGAGTCCCACCTCGAGGAGAGCGCCCAGCGCGCCAGCGCGGTCGTCGCCGACCACGACGGCACTGGCGAGTACCACCGCGAGCGCAACACCGACGAGGAGTGACGGTTCCGGTCGCGTCGTTTTCTCATGAAATCCGACATCCGCGTCTGTGCGGCCTGGGAATCCGCCCACGAGCGGCCGGTGTACACGCTGGACGAGACCTGTCCCGAGTGCGGGGCCGAGGCGGAAAACAGCGCGCCGGCACCGTTCGATCCGACCGACAGGTACGGGGAATATCGACGCGCTATTAAACGCAGGAGCCGCGAGTAGCGGGTATGGACGAGTTCGAGATCGAGACGCTCGCGGACCCGGAGCTCACGGACCCGGTGTTGATCGAGGGACTGCCGGGCGTGGGGCACGTGGGGAAACTCGCCGCCGAGCACTTGCTCGAGGAACTGGACGGCGAAGCGGTGCGTCGGCTCTACTCGCAGCACTTCCCGCCACAGGTCAGCATCGACGACGGCGAGTCCGAGCTGGCAAGCGCCGCCTTCCACGCGGTCCACACCGAGCAGGGCCAGGACCTGCTCGTGTTGACCGGCGATCACCAGGCACAGGACAACCGGGGCCACTACCGGCTGACCGACCGGATCCTGGACGTGGCCGGGGAGTTCGGCGTCGAGCGCGCCTTCGCCCTGGGGGGTGTCCCGACGGGCGAACTCATCGAGGAGTACGACGTGCTGGGCGCGGCGACGGACGCGGCGTTCGTGGACGAACTCACGGACGCCGACGTGGAGTTCCGCGAGGACGAACCGGCCGGCGGGATCGTCGGCGTCTCCGGCCTGTTGCTGGGGCTGGGCGAGCGCCGCGACTTCGAGGCGGCCTGTCTGATGGGCGAGACCAGCGGCTACCTCGTCGATCCCAAGAGTGCGCAGGCGGTGCTGACGGTGCTTGAGGACCTGGTCGGGTTCGAGGTCGACTTCGGCTCGCTCGAAGAGCGGGCCGAGGAGATGGAGGAGGTCGTCCGCAAGATCCAGGAGATGGAGGGCGGTGCGGCGGCCGGTCCCGCCGACGAGGACCTGCGGTACATCGGGTGAGTCCGAGGGGTTCTTTAGCGACCGTCGCCTAACGTGTTCGTGTATCCGGAGGTGCTCTGACCGCTTGCCACAGTGGCTCATCGACGGTGCGCTGTTGGGGCTCGCGCTCAGTGCGGTGATCGCCGCCGTGTTCTACGTCGTGGTCACTCGCTTTCCCGGCCGCGGCACGGTCGACGGCCGCGAACCCAGCGGCGAGGCCCGCCGCCGCGACGAGATCCGCACCTACCTCGACGCCATCGGCGAACAGTACGCCGAAGGCCACTTCGTCGAAGGGCAACACGTCGCCTTCTACCTGCCCAAACGCGACGTGGCGATCACCTTCGACGCCCGGGCGTACTACCGCATCGAGCGCTCGGACACGCACCCGGTGCTGGTCGAACACGAGTTGCCCGGCATCGCCCTCGGCCCGCGGCTCCCCTTCGAGACGCCGGAGATCAGTTTCGAGGACGAGGCCGGCGGCGAACTCGACCCGCGGGAGGCCGCTCACGCCGTCCTCGGACTGCCCGTCGGGGCCGGCCTCGACGACATCAAGCGCGCCTACCGCGAGAAGGCAAAGGAGGTCCACCCGGACCACGGCGGCGACGAGGACGAGTTCAAACGCGTCCGGGAGGCCTACACGACGGCCAAACAGCACGCCAGCTAGCGGCAGGCATTTACCGGCCAGAACCCGACGGGGAGTGTGGACGTGACATACCGGGACCGGGCGGTCCTGTTCGGGGACACGCTGGTCTGTGCGGACCTCCACGTCGGCAAAGCCGAGGCCGCGAACGTCTCGCTGCCCCTCGGCGAACGCGACCACCTCGTCGACCGCGTGGCCGCCCTCTGTGAGCGGTACGACCCGTCGACGGTGGTGTTCGCGGGCGACCTGCTCCACTCCTTCGACCGGGTGGCCACCGTCGCCGAGGAGACCGTCGCCGCGCTGGACCAGGCGGTGCGGGACGCGGGCGCGCGGCCGATCGTCACGCCCGGCAACCACGACGCGATGCTCGACGTCGTCTGGTCGGGGCCGACCGCTCACGAGTTCGCTGTCGAGACCGCCGACGGAACCGTCGTCGTCTGTCACGGCCACCACGAACCGGAGGCCGAGGCGGACCTGTACGTCGTCGGCCACGACCACCCCACGATCACCATCGAGGGCCGGAAGTGGCACTGCTACCTCTACGGACGCGGGGCCTACGACGGCACGGACCTGCTCGTCCTGCCCGCCTTCTCCCACCTGATCGAGGGGCTCTCGATCAACCGCCGGTACGGCGGGACCGCCTCGACGAACTCGCCGCTGATCGGCGACCTCGACCGGTTCCGGCCGATCGTCTGGGACGACGAGGCCGAACAGATCCGGGAGTTCCCGCCGCTGGGCGAGTTCCGGGAGTTACTCTAGCGTCCGGGCGGCGACCCGCCCGCTCTCGATGGCCCCCTGAATCGCGGACCAGCGGGTGTGATCGCCCGCCAGGACCACCGGCCCCTCGGGCGCGTCGACCGCGGGCAGATCGGCGCGGAAGCCCGGCGGCTGGGCGAACTGGGCGGCGTCGATCCGGTCGGTCCGGAGGCGTTCGAGGTCCTCGAACTGGCGTTCCGGATACCACTGTCCCAGCACTTCGCGGGCCCGTGCGTGGAGTTCGCCGTCGCTCGCGTCGGGGTCGCCGAGCCACGTCGCGCTCAGAAGCGTCCGGCCGTCGGGGGCGTACTCGGGCGCGACCGCCGAGAGGGGCGCGACCTGGTTGGGTTCCGGATCGCGGGCGTTCAGGACGATCTTCCGGCCGGTCTCCAGTTCGACGTGGCCGGGGAGCCCGTAGTACTGGGTGACACAGCCACGCGTCTCGGTCGGCACCGACACGTCGGTCAACTCCGCCGCCGTCGGTGGATCGGTCGCGACCACCGCCGCCGCCGCGTCGATCGTCTCCCCGCCGGTCTCGACGGTGACGCCGCCGTCGGTCGCGTCCAGATCGGTGACTTCGACGCCGAGTTCGATCGCCGCGCCGGCCCCGCGGGCGCGGTCGGCCAGTTGCCGGGTGATCGCTCCCATCCCGTCGGCGGGGACGGCGGTCTTCCCCTCGGCGAGCATCTTGAAGGTGTAGCGGAACACGCCGGCGTCGCTCGACAGTGAGCGGTCCAGCGTGATCCCGCCGTAGAAGGGCCGAGCGAAGTTCTCGACGAATTTCTCGGAGAAGCCGCGGCCGTCGAGGTAGTCCCGCACGTCCTCGGTCTCGTCGGGATCGAACAGCGTCCCCACGTCGGCGGCTTTCAGGTCACGCTGGAGTTTGAACAGGCGGAGCTTGTCGCCCAGCGTCACGTCGGTGTTGAACAGCGTGTCCGAGAGGTCGCCCGGACTGCTCAGGGGGTCGGCCAGCACCGACCGCCGGCCGGGGTGGGCGATGGCCGCGCCGGCCGAGAAGTACCGCAGGTCGAGCGCGTCGTAGTCCAGTTCCCGGCGGGCGGCCGGGTAGGCCGTGAAGAGGACCTGGAAGCCGCGGTCGAAGACGAACCCGTCCTCGCGGGTCGAGCGGACGCGGCCGCCGACCTCGTCGCGCCGTTCCAGCACCGTCACGTCCCTCCCGGCGTCGGCGAGGTGACGGGCCGCGACCAGCCCCGCCAGCCCACCGCCGACGACCACGGCGTCTGTCATGACCGAGGGAAGGGACGGCGACCACAAAAAGCCCGTGCGGTCGTTCCTGTCGTCGAAACGACTATTCATCCGGGACCACAACGGTCGCCCATGAGTGCCGACGCAGGTCCCCGCGACGGCGGCGCGACGGCCGGGCGGTCCCGGCTCCGGTTCGGTGCGATCCTCGTCGCGACCGCCTCCGCGTTCGTTCTCGCGTACAGCCTCTTTATCGTGCAGACTCCGCTCCTCGGCGCGCTCGTCGTCCTCCTGCTGGCGGGCGGGTACACCGTCTGGCGGGCCGGTCGCTGGTACGCGGCCGCCTACGAGCGCCGGACGGCGGCCATCGAACGCGTCGCGGACTCGCTCGGGGAGCGCCCCGACCGCTGACCGGCGAACGGACAGGGCTTAGTCCGTCGCGTCCCGATCCGCGGGTATGACCGACAATCCGGCCGTTCGGGAGTTTACCTGCCGAGCCTGTGGCGACTCGTTCGACCCGGCGGAGACGACCGGCCCGTGCCCCTCCTGTGACGGCCACCTCACCGTGACCTACGACCTGGACGCGGTCGCGTTCGACGCCGGGACCGCAACGGAGCGACGGTTCGACGGGATCGCGCGCTACGCCGAGTTGCTCCCGTTCACGGCCGAGACGCTCGTGACGATGGACGAGGGGACGACGCCGCTCGTCCCCTGTCCGGGGCTGGCCGAGGAGTGGGGCGTCGGCGACGTGTACGTCAAAGACGAGGGGGCCAACCCGACGGGTAGCGTCGCGGACCGCGGGATGGCCGTCGCAGTGACCGCGGCCGCCGCGGCCGGGGCCGAGGACGTGGCCCTGCCGACGACGGGCATCGAGGGCCAGGCCGCGGCCGCCTACGCCGCTCGCGCGGGCCTGGACTCCCACTCCTTCGTCCCCTCGCGGGCGACCTTCGACGCCAAGGCGATGATCAACGTCCACGGCGGCGACATGGAGGTCGTCGGCGGCCGCTACGGCGACGCCGTCGAGGCCTTCCGCGAGACCGTCGCCGAGGAGGGGTGGTACTCGCTTGCCCCCTTCGGGACGCCGTATCGACGGGAGGGCCAGAAGACCGTGGCCTACGAACTCGCCGAGCAACTCGACTGGGAGGCGCCGGACGCCGTGGTCTACCCCACCGGCGAGGGCGTCGGGCTCGTCGGGACCCACGCCGGCGCACGGGAACTGGCCGACCTGGGCCTCGTCGACGACACGCCGGCGATGTACGCCGCTCAGGCCGAGGGCTGTGCGCCCATCGTCGAGGCCTTCCAGGCCGGCGACGAGGACACCGGAGTCTGGGAGAGACCGGACACCATCTGTGGCGGCGTCGAGATCCCCGATCCCTCGGGCGGCGCGGACGTACTCGCGGCCGTCCGGGAGAGCGACGGCGGGGCCGTCGCCACCGAGGACCCGGCGGCGCTGGAGGGCGCAGTCAGCACCGCCCAGTCCGCGGGCGTGGAGGTGAGCGCGTCCGCGGGCGTGGCGGTCAGCGGCGCGGCGGAGCTGGCCGACCGGGGCGCGTTCGGCTCCGACGACACCGTCGTGCTGGTGAACACGCTGGCCGGCAACGCGGAGGCCGACGTGCTCCGGAGTCACCTCATGAGCAAAGGGATCTAGATGGGAGCCAGCCCCGTCGCGTCGCTCGGTGCCGGCGTCCTGTTCGGGCTGGCGCTGGCGGTCCCGCCCGGGCCGATGAACGCCGTCATCGCCGAGGAGAGCGTCGTCCGCGGCTGGCTCGCCGGGTTCACCGCCGGGCTCGGGGCGATGACCGCCGACGCCTGCTTCTTCGTCCTGGCGCTGGTCGGCGTCGTCACCGTCGTTCGGGACGCACCGACGCTGCGGGCGGCGATGGTCCTCGCCGGAGGCGCGTTGATGCTGTACTTCGCGGTCGGGGCGGCCACGAGCGCACGCGAAGCCCTGACCGTGGACTCGGCGACCGCCCGCGGAGACGACGGCGTCGGCCGCGGCTTCCGGAAGGCGTTCGTGCTGGCGCTGACCAACCCCTACCAGATCGCGTTCTGGCTGACCGTCGGCGTCGGCCTGCTGGAACCGGGGACCGTGGACGTCCTCGCGAAGACCCCCTACGTCGGCGCGGAACTGGCGGGGCTGGTGGTCGTCCGGACGGGCAGTCCGCTGTTGCTCGCGGGGCTGTTCGGCGGGATCGGCTGCTGGATCGTCGGGTTCCCGGCGGCGCTGCGCGCGGCTGGCCGGCGGGTCGACCGACTGACGCCGCTGGTCGCCGGCGGGAGCGCGGTCGTGCTGGCCGCCTTCGGTCTCCTCTTTCTGGCCGAGGGCCTGACGGCGTTTCTCTAGTCGTCGATCTCGTCGTCGAGTTCCTTCTCCATGCCGGGGCTCAGCTCGGCGTCGGAGTCGCCCATCATGGCCACCTCGGATTCGAGCCACTCCTTGAACCACTTGACGCGTTTGAGTCGCTGGTGGACGACGCTCTCGGCGGTGTCGCTCTCGACGCGGTCGGCGGCGTCGCGGCCGCGTTCGAGGACGCGCCCGACCATCTCCGCGGCGTCCATGTGCGTGCGGGACTCGTAGCCCATCCGCAACAGCATCAGCGCCGTGCCGTTCGCGCCGACCTTGTCGAGCAGATCGGCCTCGATCAGACACTGCGTCTCCAGCGGGAGATCCGTGAGCGGCCCCTGGTAGGAGTGGTCCCGGACCGCGGCACAGACCTCGTCGACGAACGACTGCGGGTAGTCGCAGTGGGTGGTCAGGTACTCGCGGGTGATGCGAGCACCCTCCTCGGCGTGGACGTCCTGATCGGCCTCCAGCTTGGCGATGTCGTGAAAGAGGGCGGCGACGCGGGTGACATCCACGTTCGCGCCCTCCTCGCGCGCGATGTCGGTCGCCAACTCGACCACGTTCATGATGTGGTTGAACCGGTAGGCCGCCGAGTGCCAGGGATACCACCGCATTCGCCCGCCTTCGTCCTCGCTTGCGACGCTGGCTTCGAGATAGTCGTGGACGAAGGCCTGCATCGCCTCGAATTCCGCGTCCGAGACGGGCGACTCCCGGATTTCAACACCCACGGGACCACCTCCGGACGTGACGTTCGGTGTTCATCTTACCGGTATAAAAGCGAGTGCGGACCTTTAGCGTTACGACAACTTGAAATCTACCGGGACACGGAATCCGGGCTCCGCAACCGGGTCCGGCTGCGCCGACGGGCAGGGGGTGCGCCCGCTCCGCCGTCGGGACTCGACGGGCACTGATATAGTGTGACGTGGATTTATGAGAGATACCGACGTACTGTAACATATGGAAGTCAGAGCGGCAACAACGGACGATCAGCAGGCGATCAGGGAGATCGCCGAGCGGTCACTACAGTCGTCGTACACGCTCAGCCCGGGTACGATCGAGGGGACGGTCCGACAGTGGTACGACGACGAGGAGTACGCGGAGAAAGTCGACCGGGAGGACATGCTGTTCCTGTTGGTCGAACAGGACGGCGACCCGGTGGCCTTCACCGAGACCGTGATTCACGACGACGAGAACGGCGCGGACCTGCTGTGGCTCCACGTCCACCCCGACTACCGCGGCGAGGGAGTCGGCTCGGACCTGTTCGAGGCCGTCCGCGACCGCCTCGACGAGATGGGCATCAACCAGTTGCGGGGCCGCGTCCTCTCGATGAACGAGGTCGGCAACACCTTCTACCAGGACAGAGGCTTCGAGAAGGTCGGCGAAGGGGAAGTCGAGATCGACGGAAGCCCCTACACCGAGGCCATCTACCTGGAAGCCGAACCGGAGGGGCTGGAACCCCGCACCACCGAGGACGGCGAAACGGTGTACATCGACCACGACGACGTCGACCCGGGTTCGATGGAACCGTTCCACGTCGTCTACGTCAACCAGGACCGCGAGGAGAAGTACGGCTACCACTGCGGGAAGTGTGACTCGCTTGCCAACGCGATGGACGCCATGGGCCGCATCGAGTGCAGCGAGTGTGGCAACAGCCGCAAGCCCACCCGCTGGGACGCGGCCTATATGTAGCGGTCACGGCGAGTACCGTCCCAGGTCGGCCTCGGCCCGTAGCGCTTCCATCTCCTCGTCGCTCTCGGCCATCCCGGTCGTCACGAGCAACCGGACGCCCCGGCGGACGCTAACGTCCAGTTCGTGCAGTTCGTCCTCGGGCACCATCAGGAATGCCCCGCCCGTGGGGTTCGGGCTGTTCGGCAGGAAGACGTTGGAGAGTTGCTCGCCGGCGGCGGTCGTCGCCGCCTGCGGACCCTCCCCCGTGACGAACCCGATGCTGTAGACGCCGTCGCGAGGGTACTCCACCATCACGACGCGCTTGTAGCGATCCGACCCCTCGGTCAGGGCGTTCGCGACCTGTCGCACGCTGGAGTAGACGATACTGACGAGCGGGACGACGCCGATCCCGCGGTCGATCCCCGCGAACACGCGCCGCCCGATCCGCCCCTGTGCGAGATAGCCCAGCACCACGACGATCCCGACGATCAGCACGAGTGCCAGCACCTGTGCGACCGCCTCGATGTTGCCCGTGTACCGCGTCAGCCGCGTCCCCTGTACCACCGGATCGATGAACGCCGTCAGCCAGCCGACCAGAAACCGAATCGCCACGACCGTCACCAGAAGCGGCGCGAGCAACGCCAGCCCCGCGACGAAACTGTTCCGGAGTACCTGTCGGAATCCCATACGCGAGCGTCGCACCGATCCCCAAAGAGCGTGCCCCCATCGCTTTCCGTCCGAAGCCCCTCTGGAATGACGTGACCGACAGCGACTCGCCCACCGAGACCGACGGCGACACCGAACAGCCGTGGACCCCCTCGGGCCCCTGGACCCGCGACGAAGCCGAGACGTTTCTCACCGAGAGTCAGGTGCCGATCCGGCTGAGTTGCCACACCCCCGGCGGCGGGCTCTGGATGCTCTCGCTGTGGTACGAGTTCCGGGACGGCTCGCTGTGGTGTGCGACCGCCGCCAGCGCCGACGTGGTCGCGTTCCTCGAAGACGACCCCGGCGTCGCCTTCGAGGTGTCCGTCAACGACCCGCCCTACCGCGGCGTCCGCGGCCAGGGCCGGGCCACCGTCGAGCCCGACCCCGAGAAGGCCGTCCTCCGATCGCTACTGGAACGGTACCTCGGCGACACCGACTCCGGACTCGCCCGACGCCTGCTCGACAGGGACAGCGAGGAAGTCAGCATCCGTATCGATCCCACCCGGGTCGCCACCTGGGACTACGCCGACCGGATGGGAGACGTTCAGAACTCCGACTCCGACGACCCCGCGTAGAAGCGCACGAGAAGATAGAACGCCGCCACGATCACCAGCCCGGCCCCGACGCCCACGACCGCGTCGACGACGGCGTGGGGGAGCGGCATCCGGGTCGCGCCCGCATGCAGGAGGGCGTGTTCGATCATCGGCTCTCGCTCCCCGCTACGATAGCCGGACAGTCAACTGCTTCGGTTCCGATGGAACGTGTTCGGAGCGGCCGGCGTATATGGAATTTTTGATAGTAGTCCCGGGCGGATTCGAACCGCCGTCCTGGGCTAACCTCGGAATACACTTCCAGGGTGTCGAACCGCGGTCGGGGTGTATTCCTCCAAAGGCCCAGATGATTGGCCACTACACCACGGGACTGCAGTCGACGCGTCGTTCTACGCCCGAGGGCGGAATTATACTTTCGTCTCAGTTCCGTCGTCGTCGGCTCCGCGGGCCGGAGCGGTGTCGGAGTTCGGTCGTCGATCGCGGTGGGACCGAGTCAGTCCGCCGGGTCGGGTTCGACTTCCAGCAGGGAGCAGGCGTCGGACTCGGGGGCGAAACAGTCGGGACACTTCGAGTCGCGGTCGATGATGGTGTCGAGGCGTTCGGCGACGGTCTCGTCGATGACGGGTTCGAGCTGTCTCGCCTCGGCGCGGAACTCCTCGACGTCCAGCACTTCCAGTAGGAACCGCTCGATGATGCAGTAGGTCTGGAGCGCCTCGCGGGCGCGGACGATCCCCTCGTCGGTGAGGGTGACGCCCTTGTACTTCTCGTGTTCGAGCAGGTCCTGCTCTTCGAGTTTGCCGATCATCTCGTTGGCGCTCGCCGGGCTCACGTCCAGCATGTCGGCGACGCGGCCGGTCGAGGCCGGGCCGTCTTCCTCCTGCTGGACGAGGTAGATCGCCTTGAGATACTGGTCGGCCGTGTTCACGCGAGATTCCCTCCGTTCCGCTCGTTCCCGATCATTCTCGTTTCTCCATGAGTTCCGTCACTTCCTCGACCCCGTCGGCCTCCTCCTCTCGGATGGCCGACAGCGTCTCGGTCAGCTGTTCGCGGTCGACGCTGAACGTCGCGTCCGACTCCTCGATGGCCGCGATGAGGTCGTCGTAGAACTTGTAGGCCGTCTCCTCGTTACACAACTGGTCGTAGAGGACGCCGTCGAAGTCCGACTCGGCCTCGTACTGGGCCGCGACGAGCCCCTGGATCTCCTCGAACGGGATCGTGTCGGCTTCGAGATCGTCGATCAGGTCCTCCAGTCGATCGCGGTGGTCGGCCGACTCCCGGGCGGCGTCGTCGAGCAACGCCTCCAGTTCCGGATCGTCGACGTCCATCGTCCGGGCGTGTTCGCCCGCCCGCGCCTCCACGACCTCTTCGAGGACGACGCCGATCTGTAACAGCCGCGCCAGCTGGTGGTCGTTCGAGACCGGTTGCTGGACGCTCACGGCGACCACCGTCGACGATTTCTGCTCTGTCCCGCCAGCATGCCCCGAATTCAGGTAGGCGGGAACTTAAGCCGTTCCCTCTGGCCGACGTGCGTCGAAGCGAGTACCTCGGTCGATCGGGAAAACGGGCGAAAAAGGGGTTACTCGCGCAGCCTGTGCGCGATCAGGTCTGCGAGGTCCTCGCGGAACTCGTCGACCGCGACCTCCGAGAGGACGGGCTCGAAGAAGCCCTCGACCAGCATGTTCTCGGCGACGTCCTCCGGGATGGACCGGGAGGTCATGTAGAACAGGTCCTGCTCGTCGACCTGTCCGACCGTCGCGGAGTGGCTGGCCTCGGTGTCGTGGTTGTTGATGATCAGTTTGGGGGAGGCGTCGGCCTCGCTCTCGTCGGAGAGCATCAGCGTGTTCTCGCGCTGGTAGGAGTTGGTGTCCCAGGCCTCCCGACCCACGTCCTGGACGCCCTCGTAGACCGAGCGGGCGGTGTCGTCCAGCACGCCGCGAGTCACGAGGTCGGCGGTGGTGTGTTCGGCCTCGTGCCAGACCCGCGAGCCGAGGTCGAAGTGCTGGTCCTCGTGGCCGAAGAAGGCACCGACGATCTTCGTCTCCGAGGAGTCACCGAGCAGGCGCGTCTCGATGCTGGTCTTGGTCAGGCGCGAACCGATGTTGCCCTCGATCCAGTTGACCGTCCCGTACTGGGCGGTGTGGCCGCGTTTGACCTGGAAGTTGTAGGTGTCCGGGTCCAGGTTCTGGAGCGTCCCGTACTGGACGTGGGCGTTCTCGTCCGCGGCGGCCTCGACGACGCCGCTGTAGTAGCGGGCGTCCTCGTCGCTGGCGCCCGCGCCCGTCTCCTGGCGTTCGAGGATGGTGACCGACGCGGACTCCTCGGCGATCACGAGCGTGTAGTTGAACAGCGCCCGCGAGTTCATCCGGGTCCGGATCTTCACGTCCTCCGCGTCGACGCCCTCGGGGACGTAGACGACCGTCCCGGCCGAGAAAAGCGCCGTCGACAGCGCCGTGAGGTAATCGCGCTGGGGGTCGACGACGCTCCCGAACCGCTCCTCGATCAGGTCGCCGTGTTCCTCGAGTGCCTCGGACCAGGAGAGCACGTCGACGCCCTCCGCGTCGACGCGATCTTTCTCCTGGGCCATCTCCAGCGGGTCGACGAAACTCTCGTAGTCGAGCGCGTCCAGATTCGTCCACTCCCGGCCCGGGGTCTGGATGACCTCGGGCATGTCGAGGTCCGCGAGCGCCTCGAACGCGTCGAGTCGTGTCTCCAGGAGCCACTCCGGCTCGCCGAGCTGGTCGCTGATCTCCGTTACCTGTTCCTCCGTGAGGTTCGCGTGTACCTGCGTGCTCATAGTGGAATCCGGGGGTTACCCGAGCGAGCCCTCCATCTCGAGTTCGATGAGGCGGTTGAGTTCGACCGCGTACTCGATGGGCAGTTCCTCGGTGATCGGCTCGATGAAGCCGGCGACGATCATCTGCTTGGCGTCGTCGTCGTCCAGGCCGCGGCTCTGGAGGTAGAACACGTCCTCGTCGCCGATCTTGCCGACCGTGGCCTCGTGGGCCACGTCGACCTTGTTCTCCTTGATCTCCATGTACGGCATCGTGTCCGACGTGGACTCGTTGTCGAACATCAAGGCGTCACACTCGACCGACGTGGAGGAGTTCTCCGCGCCGTCTGCCATGTGGACCAGGCCGCGGTAGTTCGTGCGGCCGCCGTCCTTGCTGATCGACTTCGACTCGATGGTCGACTTGGTGTCGGGCGCGTTGTGGTAGACCTTCGCGCCGGTGTCGATGTTCTGCCCTTCGCCCGCGAAGGCGATGGTGATGTGGTTGTCCGTCGCGCCCGGACCCTTCAGGATGGTCGAGGGGTACAGCATCGTCGCCTTCGACCCCATCGAGCCGGAGACCCACTCCATCGTCCCGTCGGCCTCGCAGATGGCGCGCTTGGTGTTGAGGTTGTAGGTGTTCTTCGACCAGTTCTGCACCGTGGAGTACTGGACGTGGGCGTTCTCGCCGACGAAGACCTCGACGCCCCCGCTGTGGAGGTTGAACGCCGAGTACTTCGGCGCGGAACAGCCCTCGATGTAGTGGACCTCGGAGTTGTCCTCGGCGATGATGAGCGTGTGCTCGAACTGGCCCATCCCCTCCGAGTTCATCCGGAAGTACGCCTGGACGGGCATCTCGACGGTGGTGTCCTCCGGGACGTAGACGAAGGAACCGCCCGACCAGACCGCGCCGTGGAGCGCGGCGAACTTGTTGTCGCTCGGGGGGACACACTTCGTCATGAAGTGTTCCTTGACGAGATCCTCGTGTTCCTGGACTGCCTTGTCCATGTCACAGAAGATCACGCCTTTCTCCTCCCAGCGCTCCTGCATGTTCTGGTAGACGACCTCGGACTCGTACTGGGCCCCGACGCCCGAGAGGGCGTTCTTCTCGGCCTCGGGAATGCCCAGTTTGTCGAAGGTGTCCTGGATCTCGTCGGGGAGGTCCTCCCAGTTCTCCGCGCCCCCGCGCGTCTCGACGTCCGGGCGGATGTAGGGGACGATTTCTTCGAAGTCGATCTCGCTCAGGTCCGGCGCACCGGGCCAGTCGGTCGGCATCGGCATCTGCTGGAACTGCTCCAGCGCACGCAGCCGCCGTTCGAGCATCCACTCGGGCTCGTCCTTGTCCTCGCTGATGACCCGGATGGTCTCTTCTGTGAGGCCCTTCTCGGTCTCGAAGGCGGAACTCTCCTCCTTCTTGAACTCGAAGCGAGCCTCGGTGTCGGTCTCTTTGAGATGGTCTTGATCTGAACTCATTGGTAGTGTTGGTTTCGTCCTCTAGTCGTATAGGCCTGTGCTAGCCTTGCACGGTTACGCGGTCTCGAAGAACTCCTCGCGCACCCAGTCGTAGCCCTTGTCCTCGAGCTTCTCGGCCAGCTCGGCACCGCCGGACTTGGCGATCCGGCCGTCCAGCATCACGTGGACGTGATCGGGCTCGACGTAGTCGAGGATCCGCTGGTAGTGGGTGATCTGGAGGATGCCCGCGCCCTGCTCGTCGCGCAGCGCGTTGATGCCGTTCGAGACGTCCTGCAGCCGATCGATGTCCAGCCCGGAGTCGATCTCGTCCAGCACGGCGATCGAGGGCTCCAGGATCGCGGCCTGGAGGACCTCGTTCTGTTTTTTCTCCCCGCCGGAGAAGCCGGCGTTGAGGTACCGCTGGGCGAAGCTCTCGTCCATGTCCAGCTGCTCCATCTTCTCCTGGAGGATCTCCTGGAACTCCGCGACGCCGATCTCGCCCTCCTCGGGGTCGCCTTCCATCGGGGACGTGTCGTAGCCGGCCGCGTCCTCGTTGGTGTCGTCGGCGTCGGCCTCCTCCTCGTCGTCCTCCTCGAACAGCTCTTCGCGCTCTTCGAGCTTGGCGTTCAGGGCCGTCCGAAGGAAGTTGACCATCGTGACGCCCTCGATCTCCGCGGGGTACTGGAACCCGAGGAAGATGCCCAGCGCCGCCCGCTCGTTGGGTTCCAGCTCCAGCAGGTTCCACGTCCGCATGTCCTCGGGGATCTCCTCGTCGAGGTCCTCGAACTCGTCGTCCTCGATGTGCATGAGGACCTCGCCCTCGGTCACTTCGTACGCGGGATGGCCGGCGATGACCTTCGCGGTCGTCGACTTGCCGCTCCCGTTGGGACCCATCAGCGCGTGGATCTCCCCGGATTCGACCTCCAGGTCGACCCCGCGCAGGATCTGCTCGCCGCCTTCCTCGGCAACTTCAGCGTGTAGGTTGGATATCTCGAGTGTTGCCATGTTTAGGGACACCTAAGTCGTCTACAGATCCGGCCGAGACGTTCATAATGCTTTCGCATTCACCCGGTTAGGATTTCGGCAACGGAAAATTTGGTTTCGTATTTTGGAAGGCGACGGAAGCGAGTCCGATTCTGGCTACTCGCTGGATCGTCGCGGTAACGGGGTCGGGGTGGTGACGGCGACCGCCAACCCGTCGCCTGCGCCCAGTTTCGACGGTAACTGCGTGAAATTCCCACAACATTCATACCACGTAACTGAATAGTGGTGGTGGGATGGTGCAGTTCAGTTGGCTTTTGTTGGGACTCGTCTTCCCGATTTTCGTCGCCGTTCCGACGATGGTGGTGATCGTCCGAAGCTTCGACAATCCGCGGTTGTCCGTGGTTCCGCCGCTCGTGTTGATCCTCGCGGTGTCGCTGTGGTGTCTCAGCGACGCGGCCAGACTCGCGGTCACCGACGTCGATGCGAAGCTGGGGCTGTATCCCGGCTACTATCTCATGGGCACCGTCGTCGTACTCTCGCTGTTCGCCTTCGCTGCCGACTACACCGAGCGGACCGCCTGGCTGCAGCCGAAGCGGTTCGGGCTCGTCAGCCTGCCACTGTTGGTGACGACCGCGCTCGAAATCACGAACTTCGGCTCGTGGACGATCCAGTCGGCGCGCGTGGTCACCCGAAACGGCGTGGTCGTCGCCGACGTGAACTGGGGGCCGATGTTTTATGTCCACCACGCCCTGGCCTACTGTTTCGTCGCCGGGGCCGCGTTCATGTTTCTCACCTACGAGACGACCAACCGCCACTACCGCGGACAGGTGCGGTCCATCGTCGTCGCGCTCTCGATCCCGTGGCTCCTCAACGTGACCTATCTCGCCGGCCTGACCACGTTCAACTACACGAGCATCGGCTTCGCCGCCGCCCTTCCCATCGGCGTGTTGATGGTCTTTCGCTACCAGGTCCTCCGTCTCATTCCGGTCGCCCGGTCGTCGGTCGTCGAGGAGATGGATACTGGCTACCTCGTCCTGGATCGCAGGGGCGTCGTCGTCGACGTCAACGACCGCGCCGCGGAACTGCTCGGGATGAACCCCGAATACCTGCTGGGTCGTGACCGGGACTTCCTCGAAGCGACGTTCCCGGAGATCGAAACTGCCTTCGAGGGCGACAGCGGGTTCGACACGATCACGCACGACGAAGGTGGTGACGAGCGGTACTACAACGTCGAAACCTCGGCGCTGGACACCGACGGCGAGACGGAACTTGACACCGGCACCGTCGTCCTGTTTCAGGACGTGACCGAACAGATCGAGGCACGGCGACAGCTCCGCGACCAGAAAGAGCGCCTCGAAGAGCAGAACGAACGCCTGGAAGAGTTCGCCAGCATCCTGTCCCACGACCTGCGCAACCCCCTCTCGGTCGCGGACGGCCGGCTCGAACTCGCCCGCGAGGAGTACGACAGCGTCCACATGGAGAAAATCGCCGAGGCCCACGACCGGATGGACGAACTCATCTCGGACGCGCTCGTGCTGGCCCGGCAGGGACAGACCGTCCTGAACCGCGAACAGGTGTCGCTCGAACGGGTCTGTCGCTCGGCCTGGGAGAACGTCGACACGGGAGCCGCGACGCTGGAGATCGCCACCGACCGAGCCGTCGCGGCCGACGACTCACAGCTCACACAGCTGTTCGAGAACCTCTTTCGTAACGCCGTGGAACACGGTTCCACGAGCCCTCAGTCGCAAGCTCCCGAGGACGCCGCGGAACACGGTTCCACGAGCCCCGACTCGCAGGCTCGTCGGGACGCCGTCGAACACGGCGGTTCGGACGTGACCGTCACCGTCGGCGCGTTCGAGGACGGCTTCTACGTGGCCGACGACGGCCCCGGCATTCCCGAGGACGACCGCGACGCGGTCTTCGAGAAGGGCTTCACGACCAGCGACACCGGGACCGGGTTCGGACTCAGCATCGTCCGGACCATCGCCGACGCCCACGGCTGGGAGGTCACCGTCACCGAGTCCGAATCCGGCGGCGCGCGGTTCGAGTTCACCGGCCTGTCCGATCCGGACGACGCCGGTGTCGACGTCGAGTCCGTCGCCGACGCTACATGAAGTTCCCGAGTCCGGTCTGTTCCTGCCCGCTCCTGACCTCGTCCCAGGAGATGTCCAGCGCCTCCAGAATCCGCTCGATCGGCCCCTTGAGCGTCTTGTCCAGCATCTTCTCCCAGTCGACCTCGAACTCCTCGGGGACCTGGTCCTCGTACTCGAAACAGATCACGTCCGGGTCCCGCCTGAACTCGCCGTACAGCGGATCCGTCGACGGATCCAGTCCCTGCTCCGCCTCGACGCGTTCCCAGAAGTCCGAGTGAACCCGGTCGAGGTAGACTCGCTTGGGTTTCGACCCCGACGAGAAGTTCGTCCCCAGGAGGAGGTTGGCGTACTTCGCCCCGCGGACCTGCGCCGTGTCGGTGTCGTAGTTGTCCAGTTTCTTCCCGATGCCGCCGGGGATACCCACGTCGTCGAGGCTGACCTTGCCCGCCTCGAAGTCCTGGATGACCTCGTGGACGTAGTCCTTGATGGCCTCCCGATCCTCGCCTTTCACGATCCGGTCGATGACCTCCTTCTGGACCTCCTTCGTGATCGGCGCGATGTCGCTGCGCTGGTACTCGAAGCCCGTGATGTCGATGTCGTCGACGTCTTTCCCCTCCTTCCAGACGATGTGACCGGCGTAGCGTTTCTTCTTGCCCGCCTGGAAGAAGCGCCGGTAGAGCTTCTCGAACTCGATCTCGAAGCGGTGGAACTCGGCGTTGAGCCGTTCGAGCGCGAATTCGTCGTACGATTCGTTGATGATCTCTTCGAGTTCGAACCCTTTCTGGATCGTCGCGGCAATGGTCCGGAGCTCGTCGTCGCCCATTTCGGGGTGTTTTTCCCGCATCTCGTCGGTGACTTCGACCTCGCCCTCCACGTCCTCGGGGCTGACACTCCCGAGTTCGAGCATGACGGAATCAGTATCACCGTATACAGCCGTGTACCCCTCGTTTCCGACGACTTCGTCGGTATACTCGATGACTTCCCGGCCCGTCGCCGTCACGGCCGCACCCATCTCCTTGTCGTACAGTCGGAACCGATCCCACCCCAAAACGCCGTAGAGCGACTGTCCGACGAACTGAAATTTGCCGTTCCGACCGGCCATGAGTGTGTGATTGTCCTCGACGCTGACGCAGTACACGCCTTCGTCGGCGGTCGAGCGGTCGCCGCTCCGATGCATCCGAAGCGTGTTCTTGCTGTCCTCCGTGACGTAGATTCGGTAGGCCCCGCTGTCCTCGCTGTAGCTCGCGGTGAGACCGAGATGGGTACAGAGCCGGAGTACGTCGTCACGGAGTCGTTCGCTGGCGGTGCTGTATCGCCAGGAGTTCTCCTGTCGGTCGCCGTCACCGTCGATGAGTGTGTCGAGGAACAGTCGTTTCTGGCGCTGACTGCACTCGAAGACGAACTCCGGGATCCGCTTCTCGAAACTATCCGTCCCGCAGAGTCGTTCGAGGAGATCACCGAGGAGTCTGGAGGTGAACTGGTAGCTCCGGTCGTCGACGTAGTAATCGAACCCCATTCGGTCGAGCAGGTCACCGATTCCGGCGTGGTGGGATTCACCACCGTCGGCAATCGCGTTCTGCGCGATCTTGATGGTCGTCGCCGATCCGCGGGTCTTCTCGCCGAACTGCTTGGTCTCGAAGGTGTGGACGTTCCCCTCGGTGATGTACCAGGCGAGCAGGCTGAGGAAGTCGTCGCCGTCGAACGTCCGCGGAATCCACTTCCGACCGGATTCGGCGTGAACGTACGTCCGCTCGGCAACCCCCTCGATGTACTCTCGGTGGGTCTCGAATTCGTCCGCGTCGAACACGTAGCCCTCCTTCCCGATGTCGTTTTTCAGCACTTTGTCGGGGTAGTAGCCTATTTCGGCGGCGAACGTGTGTCCGTGGACCTCGGGCCGAACCCACACCTCGTACTCACTGGAGAGATGCTCGGTGAGATCGACCTCGTCCAGTTCGTCGCCGTCGGGTCCGTCCCAGTCGTGAGGGAGTTCGTAGTTCGTCGCATCGTCCAGTTCACCGGCTTCGACGAAGCCGTATTCGTCCTCGGTGATCCCGTTGACCTCGTTCTTCCGGACGAGCATCCGGTGGTTGGGCGTCACGCTGAAGTCGATCTTGCTCGTCTCGACGTCGACCAGTTCGCCGCGGTAGTCGGGGTACGCGTGGGTCTCGACGACCGGCTTGACCTCCATCCGCATCGTCCCGGGATCGAGCGAGTACACTTCGTCCCCGACGTTGAGGTCGCGAATGTTCCGAACGCCGTCGGGCGTCAGCACGTCGGTATCCGGCGTGAAGCAGTTCATGATCACCTTCACGGCGGCCTGCTGCCGGTCGAACTGTTCGTATTCTGAACTATCTGGATCGTGTTCGTTCCGGAGGGACTTCTTCTCCTCGCGTTCGGTCAGCAGTTCGTCCACCATCTCCCGGATGACACCATCCGGCTCCTTCCGGAAGTGCTGGCCGTTCGGCGCACGAAAGGTCTCACCCTCGTAGGAATCGGGGTCGACCTTGGTCTCGGGACTGGCGTTGATGGTGACCATGCACATCGGGTAGAGCGACTGCCCGATCCACTGGAAATGCCCGTTCCGGCCGGCGAGGACGACGTGGTTGTCCTCGGCAGTGATACAGTGGACGTTGCCGTCGTGTTCTTCGACGGTCGCGTTCGTCGACTTCTTGAACGAGCCGCGCTTGCCGACGGAGACGTACCACGTTCCGTCCGACTGTTTCGAGACGGTCGGTTTGTGACCACAGCGAACGGCGACGGTAGCGAATCCGTCTTTGAGAGCTTCGCTTTTCGTCCAGAACTTTCCGAGTCCGGAGTCCGCCCGACTCCCGTCGCCGCGGATCATCGTGTTCAGGAGAACCGCCAGAAGTTCGCCGTCCAGTTCGAAGACCCACTCTGGAAGCCGTTTCTCACTGTATCCCTTTCCACAGTTCTCGACGAACCAGTCGAGGAGGTACCTGTTCGAGACGTTGACGCCACGATCATCGACGCTGTAGTTGATACCCATTTCGTCGAGCAGACGACTGATAGCCTGCCGCTCGGTACCCTCGTTCTGATGGATCGTGATGCGGCGGTTGGCCTCGTCTGCACTCCCCTCGGTGACGTACCAGCCGACGAGTTCGAGCCAGTTGGCCATCTCGAAAGAGAGTGGCGTCTCCCGGTGTTGTGCCTCGTACTTGAGAGACACCTCGTCGGCGTGTGCCTCGATAGCGTTGCGGTGTTCCTGGTAGACCGACAGCGGAATCAGATACTTGCCGACTTTCTTCTGGAGTCCCATCGCTTCCGAAGAGCCACGGACCAGATCGAGTGAATCGGTGACCTCTTCCGGCATTCGGTGGCGGAACTTCCGGAGGTCGTCCTCGTAATACGCGACGACGTGACCACCGTCTACCTCGTCGATTAGATCGAAGGTCTCCGGAGAACGACCAGTCATCGGTTCGTGCTGGGGGAAGGCGTACCGCTCGTAGTCGGGGATATCCCGGTACTCGTCGAACTCGAAGTCGGACGGGTCCTGTTCGTCCCAGCCGCGCTCCTTCGAGTACAGCATCCGGTGGTTCTCCGTGATCTTGAAATCGTGCGTGTTGCCCGAGAGGTGGTGAAGTTCGCCGAATTTATTCTCGTACTCGTGGGTTTCCGCCACTGGCTTGACCTCACACTCGAACGTCTCGGGGTTCAACGTGTACACGTCCTCGCCCTCGTCGATCTCGGTGATGTTTTTGGGCCCGGCGGGTGTGAGAACGTCGGTGTCCTCGCTGAAACACTTCAGGTCCAGCACCGACACCATCTCCCGGACGCCGGTGATGGGGTCGAACACCGCGCCGCCCTCGTAGTCCTCGGCGTCGTGTTGGCCCTTCGAAGGGAGCGCGAAGTTGCCGTGGAGTTTGTGGAGGACGTACATGTCGACGGCGTCGCCGGGCGTGGTGGCGTCTTCGAGTTTACAGCCGACGAAGGAGGCGACCTCCTGCCAGAAGGGGATGATCTCCTGCTGGTCGTTCAACTCGACGCAGAGTTCCACGTCCCGGAGGTTGTACTCCAGCAGGCGCTCGGGGTCGTCCTCCCAGAGGTCGCCGATGTCGCCGGGGTACCGTTCCTTGCCGACGCCCAGTTCCTGTTCGCCGACGGCGTCGAGCCGGTAGGAGTCGAGTTCGGTGAACTTCGTGCGCTGGTAGGCATACAGGAGGTCGAAGACGACCCGGCCCTTGACGTTCGGTCCCTGCCAGTCGTCGCGCCAGACCTCGTCGACGCGGGAGAGTCGTTCGACGGAGAGGTCGTAGTCGTGGTGTGGCCCCTGGAGTTCTTCGAGGCGGTCCAGCAGGTAGGGGGCGTCGAAGTCGTCGAAGTTCCAGCCCGACAGGATGTCCGGGTCGGTCTCCTCGACGTAGGTCAGGAAGGCGTCGAGCATCGCCTCCTCTTCCTCGAAGACGCGCACGTCGGCCTCGAAGTCGTCCTCGATGGGGTCGTACTCCGCGAGGGCTTCGGGCGGGTCGATGCCCTCCGGCGGGTCGTACAGCCAGGTGATGTACTCGTCGTCGTAGGAGTCGTGGGAGGTGAGACAGACGATGGTCTCCTCGCCGTCCTCCGGGAACCCCTGGCGGTCGTCGACCTCGATGTCGAAGACGTCGACACGGGGGTCGGCGCTCGCGTCGACGGCCTCGATTTCCTCGTGGGGCACCCGGATGGGTTCGTCGTCGGCCTCGCGGCGGGCGGGGACGCGCACGCCGCTGGTGATGTCCTTGTCGATCAGCAGGCGGTTCGGGAAGAGGATGTCGGCCTCGTAGTGGTCGAACTCGTCGCGCATCTGCCCCACGTCCCGTGGGGTCTGGCCGAAGATCTTGGTCAGGCGCTCGCCGCGGATGGACTCGTAGGGCTCGCCGTCCTCGTCCGTTTCCTCCCAGCCGGTGATGCGGTCGCGCTGGAGGTCCGCGTCGTCCAGGGAGTCGGTCGGCGCGTAAAAGTAGGGCCTGAACTCGTAGACCTCGATGTGGACCGGGTCGTGGTTCTCCGGGGTGCGGCCGAAGACGTGGATCACGGGGAACTCGTCGTCGCCCCGACCCTCGACGGTGTAATCGACCTGCGTGACCGCGATAGTCACGTACTCCTCGGCGTCGGGGTAGCGGATGTCGTCGAGGTCGACGATCTCGAAGGTGTCGCCGCCGTTGCCCGCGACGGCGGCCGCCTCCGCCGCCGCGTCGCGCCCGTCCCCGTCACCGTCCGCATCGCTCCCCGTCCCGTCCTCGAACGCAGAGAGACCTGTCTGGTTTCCGTCGGTCCCATCGTCCATGCTGTCCACCCGTTCGGGACCCCCGACTAAAATCCCGACGGTCCCTCGACCGGGTTTCGAGTCGCGAGCGGAACACAAGGTATTTGGCATGGTACGTCATACCACAGACCGAAGCGACATGACGGACCGCGCAAACGGAAGTCGGTCGGAGTTGGACAGTGCCGAAACGGGACCTGAGGGCCCCGAGGTCGAGACCATCGAGGCCTACGAGACCGACGAGGGAGTCGTCCTCTACGACGCCCAGAACCCGCTGGCGTGGGTCCAGTCGAGCGCGGCGACGACGCTCGAAGACGCAGTCTGAACCGTTCGCGGAACCCTTTTCTCGGCGGCTACCCGACGACGGAGTAGTGAGCGAGGACGAGGAGCGCTGGCCCGACGAACCCGACGACCCGGGGAGTCCCGAGTCCGTCGAACCCGACCCCGAGTCGGATCTGACCCCCAGCCCCCCGGAAGTCGACGTCCCGGAGCCGCCGGACCCCTCCGAAAACGACGCGCCGAAGGGGCTCCTCCGGTCGTTCTGGAAACTCGTCGCCGTCTTCAACGTCGCGCTGTTCGCCCTCGCGCTCGGTCCGATGCTCGTCGTCTTCCGCGGCCAGTGGGTCGACGGGGGGATCGTGTTCGTCGTGGGCGTCGGCTTCTTCGTCTACGGCTACGTTCGCTACCAGCACGCCAGAGACCGGTTCGGCGAGGACTGACGGTCGGGACCGAACGCGGTCCGGAACGGTTACCCGTTCCCGAGCGCTACCGGCGAGCGATGCGTACCGTCCGCGACGACTCCGGGAGACGGCTGTTGCTGGTCAAGCAGTCCGGCGATTCGAGTCGCGTCCGCGATCCCGAGACCGGCGAGGAGCGGTACGTCCCGAACGACCGGCTGGAGGCCGTCGACGCGTCCCCGCTTTCCACCGCCGCCCGCACCGTCCCCGAGGCGACCCGGACGATCCTGACCGCCGTTCGCGACGACCGGAGCCTGGGCCTGTTGCTCGAACTCGACCGGCGCGGCCCGGTGGCCGTCCGCGACCTCATGGGCGGGTACGACCTCTGTGAGAGCGACCTCCACGGCCTGCTCGGGGAGTTCCGCGCCGCGGGCCTGGTCGAGGAGGCGACCGTCGCGGGCGAACGGGGATACCGACTCACCGAGACGGGACGCAAGGGGCTGGCGCACCTCCGGGACGGGACGACCGAAGACGAGGACGCAGCGACCGGGACGGTGGACTAGTCCGTCGCGGTGTCCGCGACGACCTCCCGCGTCGCCTCGTCGGGGTCTTTCCGCGTCACCGTCGAGCGGTTGGTCGTGGCGTCTTTCGAGACCGTCACCAGATCGTCGGCCGCGCCGAGCAGTTCCTCGTCGTGGCTGACGACGAGTATCTGCTCGACGCCGAGGTCGTGCATGTGCCGGACGAGGTCGACCAGCCGCGAGACGTGCCCCGAGTCGAGGAACACGGTGGGTTCGTCGAGGATCAACGGTGGCATCGGGGCCGCGCCCTCGATCCCCTCGGCCAGGAGCTGGTAGATCGCACACCGGAGGCTGAGGTTAAAGAGCGCCCGTTCGCCGCCCGAGAGCTGTTCGGGATCGAGGGGCTGGCCGTCCTTCTGGTAGACCGTGAGCTCGTACTCCCCGTCGAGTTCGATCCGGGAGTAGGAGTCGTTACCGTAGATCAGGTCGAACGTCTCGTTGAGCATCCGTTCGAGGGTCTCGACGTTGCGCTGGCGTAGCTCCGCCCGCAACTGCCCGTACATCTCCTGCAGTCGCTCGGTCTCCTCGTACAGCGAGTCGAGCCGTTCGACCGTCGCTTCGAGGTCGTCGTGCCGGTCCCAAAGGTCCTCCAGTTCCTCCAGCTCCTGTTTGACGCCGCCGATCTCGTCGATGAGGTCGTCCCGTTCCGCGCGGAGGTCGTCGAGTTTCGGCTCGACCTGCTCGATGTACTCGACGGCGCGTGCTTTCTCCTCGCGGGCCTGCTCGACGGCCGACTCGTCGAACTCGGCTTCGAGTTCGTCGCGCTGGTCGCGCTTGTCCGCCAGCCGGTCGCGGCGCTCGTCGTTCAGTTCGGCCTTGTTGCGCCGTTGCTCGCGCAGGCGCTCGATCTCGTCCTCGCGGTCGGCGACGCGCTCGAAGGTGTCCTCGATGGCCTCCAGCCGGTCGAGTCGCTCGCCGATCTCGCCGCGTTCCTCGTTGCACTCCGCGACCGCGTCGCGTTTCGCCTCGGCCGCCGCCTCGGCCTCCGCGGCGGCCTCGCGTTTCGCCTCGGCCTCGGCCTCCAGTTCCGTGGCCTCCTCGCGGAGCCGGTCGATCTTCTCCGCGGTCTCGTCGAGACCGTCTTCCTGCTCGTCGACCAGTTGCCGGACGTTCTCCAGATCGTTTTCGAGGTTCCGGATCTCGGTCTCCCGGTCGACCAGGTCGCTCGCCGTCTCGACCTCGTCTTCGAGTCGCTCGCGACGCTGGCGGACCGTGACGAGTTCGTCCTGCAGGTCGTCGATCCGCTCGCGGTGCTCGTCGATCGACTCGACGCGTGGCGAGTCCTCGACCGGTTGGCCACACTCGGGACACTTCCCGGCGTCGAGCAGGTCCTCGGCCTCTTCGAGCCGCTCCCGCTCGTTTTTCAGCTCCGTCTCCAGTTCCTTCTGGCGCTCGCGGGCCTCGTTCAACTCGTCGGCGAGTTCGTCCCAGTGGTCGCTGGCCTCGCCGACGTCGACGGGCGCGTCCGCGAAGGCCTCGCGCTTCTGTTCGATGGCGTCTTCCAGCCGCTCGATCCGCTCCCGGCGCTCGGCCAGCGTCTCCCGCGTCTCCGCGAGTTCGTCGGCCAGTTTTTCGGCCTCCTCGCGTTTCTCCTCGGCCCGCTCGGACAGATCCTCGGCGGTCTCACGGAGCGATTCGGCCTCGCTCGTGTGTTCGCTGGCCGCGACCCGGTGGTCCTCGATGTCGTCTCGCAACTGCTCGTCCCGGGCTTCGAGGTCCGCGATGGTCTCCCGGACCGTCGCCGCGTCCGGGTCGTCGAGTTCGGACTCGGCGAGCAGGTCGGCGCGCTCGCTCTCGATCTCGTCGATCTCGGATTTCAGGTCGGCGATCCGGTCGCCGAGCCGCTCGCGTTCGCGCTCGGTCTCCTCGATGGTCTCGGTCAGGTCATCGATCTCCGCTTCGAGGTCGGCCAGCCGCTCGCGTTTCTCCTCGTGTTCTTCGAGGATCGCCTCGGCCTCGTCCCGCGTTTTCACGGCCTCCTCGCGGTTCTCCTCGAAGCGTTCGATCTCGGCTTCGAGTTCCTTGCGCTCGGTCCAGAGCGCGTCGAGCCGGTCGTGGAGGCCCTGCTCCTCCTTGCGTTCGATCTGGGTCGTCAGGTCCTCGAGCAGTTCCCGCTTGCCGTCCCGGACGTGTTTGACCCCCAGTCGGGCCTCGCTGGCCCGCTCGCGGTACTCCTCCAGTTTGCCGAGCTGGAGCAGGTCGTCGATCATGTCCTGGCGGTCGGCGGGGGAGGCGTTGATGAGTTTGTTCACCTCCCCCTGACGGACGTACGCGCAGTTGACGAACGCCTCGTGGTCCATCCGGAGCAACTCGGACACGTGGCCGCGAACGTCGCGAGCCCCCTCGTAGGTCGCGTCGGGCGTCTCCAGCACGCACTTGGCCGTGGTCGCCCGGTCGTCGGTCACGCGCACTCGGCGCTCGACGTGGTAGGACCCGCCGCCGTGGGAGAACCACAGTTCGACGGTCGCGTCCTCCTCGCCGATGGTCACGACCTCGTCCAGCGTCTCGTCCAGCGCGCGGGCACCGTACAGCGCGAAGAAGCAGGCCTCCAGCAGCGAGGACTTGCCACTCCCGTTCAGCCCGTGGATGACCGTCACGCCGCTGTCGAGCCGGAGGTCCGCCTCCCCGTAACACTTGAAGTTCTCCAGCCTGACGCGCTCGAACCTCATTCGAAATCACCCAGCGATGGCTGGCCGTCCCCCTCGGCGTCGCCGCCGTCGGCCTTCGTCGGTTCCCCGGCCGCTCCGGACTCGGTGCCGTCGTCGGTCGCCGCGGATCCGGTGGACTCGTCGTCGGCGTCCTGCTCTCCGTCCTCGGCGGGGCGGAAGGCATCGGCGTCGCCCTCGTCGAGGATCTCGCGGACGCGGCGCTCGACCTCGTCGGTGACGTTGGAGTCGGCGGTCTTGCTCGCCCGGACGGTCTCGTCGATGTCCCGGGCCGCCCGGCTGAGCCCCATCTCGCGGATGCGCTCCGTGACGGCGTCGTCGGGGTCGGCGAAGTTCACGTCGATCTCGCCGCTCTCGGCGACCTCGCGGTGGTCGGTGACGCGGGCGACCAGCGCGCCCGCCTCGTCGGCGTACTCCTCGATGCTCGCCGGCGCGACCGGCTCGCCCTCGCCCTCGACGTGGACCACGACGACCGCGTCCTCGAGGTCGTGCTGGCCGACCCGTTCGCGCACGCGCTCGACGCCTTCTCCCTCCCCGAGTTCCACGTCGACGAAGACGAAGTCGCGGGTCGGGAGCCCGCGCCGCCTGATCGACACCGCCTCGTCGAACTCGACGATGTTGTACCCCCGGTCCTCGCGCTCGTCCGCGCTCGCCCGCTCGGTCGATCCGCAGTAGGTGATCCAGGTGTCCTCGATCTCCGCTTTCTGCGGGTCGTGGTTGTCCCCGAGCAGGACGGCGTCGAAGTCGACGGTCGACTCCGCGAGGAGGCGCTCGGTGTCCCAGTCGGCGTAGTCGAACGGCTCGAAGAGGCCGTGAGCCACCAAGGCGACGTGGTCGGCGTCGTGGGGCTGGAAGTCGTAGTCCAGCTCCTCGCGCTGTGAGCGCGGGACGAAATCGAGGCCGTAGAAGGCGGTGTCGCCGACACGGACCGGTTCCTCGCCCAGCCGGGTCGCCAGTCCCAGCGACTCGAACAGGTCGAGCCACTGGGCGTCGCGTTTGGTCTCGTGGTTGCCGACGATGGCGAGGAAGGGCACGTCGGCGGCGTCCAGGTCCCGCAGTACCGAGAGGGCACCCAGGATGTCGGGCAGGTCCGGGCGGCGGTCGTGGAAGAGGTCGCCGGCGTGGACGAGGGCGTCCACGTCGTCCTCGACCGCGTCCTCGGCGACCCGGCGGAACGCGTCGAGGAAGTCCTCGCGGCGCTCGGGCCGGTGGTACTGCCGGTACCCGAGGTGGGTATCACCCGTATGTATCACCCGTGTCATGTCCCTCCCCTTGGACACCTCTCCCTAAAGTCGTTCCGCGACCGCGGTCAACCGCCTCGGGGTCAAGCCCCGAGGCTTGTCAGTGGACTCCCGTTCTACCCGAGTAACTCGGCAGGCGTGTACTCGCCGTTCACGTTCAACGTCCCTGACTTGAGGGCCAGTTGACTGGTGGCCCATCCACCACGAGACTTCTGCCCGCGATGGATATACCCGCAATACCGCACCGCAATATTCTTCGCCGCGTTGTAATCCGCGTTCACCTCATACCCACACGACTGGCACTCAAACGCCTTGTCGTCACGATTATTCTCGTGGGTAAACCCACAGTGCGAACACCGCTGACTCGTGTACGCCGGGTTCACCGTGTCCACGAACAACTCGGTGGATTCGACCTTGTACTCTACGAGTTCCACGAACTTCGCGTAGGCCCACTGCTGGAACGTACTGCCGTTGGCGATGTTCTCGCGGATGTGGTCGAGGTTCTCGAAAATAATGCCGTCTACATCCGCGTCGTGGGCTTCCGCGATGAGGTCGTTGGCGCGGTTGTGCAACCAGTCCAGCGACCAATCCGAGAATCGACTGCCGATGGACTGAATCGTGAGGTGCGCGGAACGAGTGCCAGCCTGTTGCAGTTTGGCGCGGCGTTGTTCGTACTGGTTGCGCTTGTGGGTGAGGTGGTCTGCACTGCCGATGAACTCGCCCGTTGAGGTGACGGCGAACGCGCCAGTCACGTTCAGGTCAACACCGAGAACCACTCCGTTCTCGGCACCATCATCATCGTGACTGGCTTCTTGGCGTTCCGTTCCGTCGACCGTGTAGTCGGGGTTCTTCAACGTGACGTGCAAGTAGAACGTGTCGTCCTGCTCGTCGTACTGGAGCGTGGCGCTCGACGCGTCCCAG
>JBDGUF010000038.1:0-51604 GCA_042216105.1 Halorientalis sp. | reverse complement strand
AAGTCTGGTTCTGGAGGGGCGACCCATCACCTCGCCCTGAAGTCGGGGACGTTGACCGGGAACGGCGAGTACTCGCCTTCCACGGTATAGTGGATAGACTGGGAGTCCACCGACAAACCCCGCCGTTTACGGCGGGTGTAGGTGATAAGATATCGTATGGTCACGCACGACTGTGGCGAAGGCGTTCTGCTCGGGCTGGCGTGTGGCGACGCGCTCGGCGAACCGGTCGAGGGCTGGTCGGCCGACCGCATCGCCGCGGAACACGGAACGCTCACGGCGCTCGTGGGCGGGCGCGTTCCGCCGGGCGGTCTCACCGACGACACGGAGCAGGCGCTTCGGTTGGCGCGAAGCCTCGTCGAATGCGAGACGTTCGATCCCGACGACGCCAGTCGACGGTTCGTCGAGTGGTTCGAGGGAGACCCCGTCGGCATCGGCGGCCTGACCCGTCGCGTATTGGGCCGTATCGCGGACGGTGACGACTGGGAGCGAGCGAGTCGCGAGAGCTGGAAAAACAGCCGGGAGGGGCGCAACGCCGGCAACGGGAGTGTAATGCGGTGTGCCCCGATCGCCGTCGCGTACGCCCACGACCGCGACGAACTGGCGGCCGCCAGCCGCACCTCCTCGAAGCTCACCCACTACGATCCGCGCTGTGTCTACGGCTGCGAACTGCTCGACCGGACGATCGCGGGCTATCTCCGCGACGACCCGCGGCCGCTGGCGGACGCCCGCTCCGCACTTCCCGAGGCGGCCCCGGAAGAGTTGATCTCGGCGATCGAACCCGTCCCCGACGGGATCGACCCCGAGGCACTCTCGCCCACCGGGTACGTCGTCGATACGTTGCAGGCGGCGACGTATCACGCACTCGCGGCCGACAACGCCGAATCGGCCATCGTGAACGCCGTGAACGGCGGCGGGGACACCGACACGATCGGTGCCGTGGCGGGTGCGATCGCGGGCGCTCGCTTCGGTGCCAGCGACCTCCCCGATCGGTGGGTTCGTGAACTCGATCGGGCCGAGGAACTCCGCCGGCTCGGCCGCGAGCTTGCCGCCCTCGATCCGGGATCGTCGTCGAACGGCGGCCGCTGATTTGATCGTCGGTCGCGACAGTAGCCGCCGACGGCGTCTCCGAACGTCTTTGTGAGAGTCACGCGAGTCTCCTGTATGGTCGAGGTACGGGCACTCGCGACCGATGCGGTGATCGTGCTCGATGGAGAGGTGGTCCTCCTCGAACGAGCGCACCCGCCGTTCGAGGGGGACTGGGTGCTCCCGGGCGGACTCGTCGAACCCGACGAGACTGCACGAGCGGCCTGTATCCGTGAAGTCGAGGAAGAGGTCGGACTCGACGTCGCCGTCGAGGAGTTCGTCGGCCTCTACGACGAACCGGATCGGGACGAGCGTGGAAACGTCAGCGCGGCGTATCGGTGTACGCCCGTCGACGACGGCACACCGACACCGCGCGAGGAAGCCCGGCGGGTGCGGACGTTCGACCCGACGGCGCTGCCGGAGATGGGCTTCGATCACGAGCGAATCGTCGCCGACGCGCTCCTCGAGTGAGTGCCGTCACGCCGGCGGAGCGGCGTCGGCACCGGCGGGAGACGACCCGGTCGGCCCCTCAACTCGGGGACGGAGTCGGGAACTGATCGAACGATGCGCGTTGGAAACAGACGGCGACGACGAGAAGATTCAGGAGAGTAAGCAGGACCGGGAGGGGAGAGAGCCCGTTCGCGACGAGGCTCTGCGCGGACAGCAGCAACGTCACGGTGAACGCGATCGTGGTGACCGACCAGTCCCAGGCGGTATCCAGCCACAGTCCCGCGGCCCCGACCAGCATGCAGACGCCGACCAGCGACAGGAAGAGACTGAACAGTCCGAGCGTGGTTCCGGACGCCCGGAGGACCGGTTCGAACCCACCGATGAAGAACGCGACGAGACTGGTTCCAGTCATCCCGATACCGACGAGCGCGGCGATGACACCGACCAGGACGGCCACCACCCGTTGCTCGCTGATGGTATCAGACATCGAATCAAGTCTGCCCGAGTCAGACGTGTAAACGTTGTGGCGCTTCTCGACCGTCCGACGCACAGCCGAAGAGAGTGAAAACACACCGACCGGGGCGCTCACCCAACCGACACCCGGATCGATCGTCTCGTGAGCGGTCCGTGGGACCGTCGGCGGACCCGCCGATCTGGCGCGTTCGAGATACCAAAAAGTTCCTAATGTGGGCCAGTCGATCCCTACAAAATGGAGCGAGCGAACGCTCTGGCTCTCGTGGTAGCCCTGCTCGTCGGAGTCGCCGGCGGTGGCGTCGCAGCGGCCGTCGTCCTGGACGCTCCGGGCGCACCGGCTGGCCAGCCGACCCAGTCGGCGACGGCGCCACAGAACGGGTCCGCGCAGTCGTCACTGCCGGAACCGGACGCACGGATTCGGCCGACCGACTCGTCGTCGGTGTACACCGTGCTGTACAATCGGACGATCGACTCGGTCGTGACGATCCGGGTCCGGACGGCACGCGGCACCAGTCAGGGATCGGGCTTCGTCTACGACGCCGCGGGCCACGTCGTGACCAACCAGCACGTCGTCGGGTCCGCGGAGCAGGTCATGGTCAGGTTCTCCGACGGGACGTGGCGAACCGCGCAGGTCCTCGGGACCGACGTGTACACCGATCTGGCCGTTCTGGACGTCCGGAACGTGCCCGCCTACGTGGACGCGCTCCCCGTCTCGGCCACCAACCCCGAGGTGGGGCAACGCGTCGCGGCGCTGGGGAGCCCCTTCGGCCTCGAAGGGTCGATCACAAGCGGGATCGTCAGCGGCGTCAACCGGTCGATGCGGACCGGCAACGGCTTCGCCATCCCGGCGACGGTCCAGACCGACGCGCCGATCAACCCCGGCAACAGCGGCGGCCCGCTCGTCTCGCTGAACGGCACCGTCGTCGGCGTCAACCGGGCCAAAAGCGGCGACAACATCGGCTTCGCCATCTCGCCGCAACTGGTCACCAGGGTCGTCCCCGAACTCATCGCCGACGGGGACTACGACCACCCGTACATGGGGATCCGGACCGTGCCGGTCACGCCCGCCGTCGCCGAGGCCAGCGCCCTCGAACGAACGCGCGGCGTGTTGGTCGTCGGTGTGCTGGAAGGCGGTCCCTCCGCGGGCGTGCTGGAACCAGCCACGGAACGGACCCGCGTCGACGGGCAGATCGTCCGAACCGGCGGCGACATCATCCTCAGTATCGACGGGATACCGATCACCTCCCAACAGCAACTCGCGCGGATACTCATGCTGCACACCCGGCCGGACGAAACCGTCTCGGTGACGGTTCTGCGCGACGGCGACCGCCGGACCGTCGAGGTGACGCTCGGAGAGCGGCCCGAACCCTGACGGGGACCGCAAAACACCGGCACCACACCCTCGGAACGACAACTCGTGGCCGGTCGTTCCGCCGTGTGGCGGGCCTGTTCGCCCATCGAGGGCGTCTGCGAACTCGACGACCTCGGCGGGGGCGGATCCGGGACGGAGTCGGCCGACGACGATCCGGCCGCCGGCGGGTCGGAGGTGACGAGCGGTGACTGAGACCTCGATACCCGAGACGGCACCCGACGTCGAACCGGCGATGACCGTCGACAACCGTGGGCGAGGGTGTGCGAGCGGGATCGCCCGGGTACGGCGGGCGCTCGAAGATCTCCCCGACAGACCGCGCACGAACTGCTCGCCATCGAGAGCGAACGCCGCCGCCTGCTCGGCACGGAGTACACGGCCTACCTCGAAGTCCACCACGAGTAGCGGCCGCGGAATCGGCTGGGGCGGCCGCCGGCGCGAACAGGACGCGGAGACCGTCGCGGAGATGACTCGTTCGATCCGGGACCTGGCGGTGACCACCCCGTGATCGTCCGTCGCGGGTGAACACGACGAGACCGAACGTGGTTCGGGACAACCCATTCACTACCCGACGGCCGATCTCGAATCGATGACCGACGGCTACGACGGCCTGCCGCTCGTCTACGCCTGCTCGGGGTGTTCGAGCGCCGCACAGATGGCAAACGATCTCGCGGTGCGACTCGACCGCGAGCGGATCGCGGAGATGTCCTGTATCGCCGGCGTCGGCGGCGGCGTGGACCCGCTCGTCGACACCGCGACCTCGGGTCGTCCGACGCTCGTCATCGACGGGTGTCCGCTGGAGTGTGCCCGCAAGAGCCTCGAACAGCACGACGTGACGCCGGACCGCCACGTGAACCTCGCCAAACGGGGCGTTCCCGAGGAGTACCACACGGACTACGACGACGAGCAGGCGGCGGCGCTGTTCGACGAACTCGTCGAAACGGTCGAAGACATGGACGCGACCGCCTGAATCGCGAACACGGCAGCCGGGTCGGCGACGGCGGTCGCGGGTCCGGCGACCGGGGACTACTTCTTCGGGAGCGTCGCGATGAACTCGTTCGGGCCCACGCGGTCGACAGTGTACCCTTCGGCGTCGAACGTCTCGATTTCGGCGGCCATCTGGTGGTACAGCGGCGTCGGTTCGTGGTCGTTGACCAGCGTCAGTGCCTCACCGCTCTCCAGTTCCGCGAACGCGTCGAATATCTTGGGATGGCGCTGTGCCGGCGGAATCTCTCGGAGGTCGAGTTGCCGTTCGGACATTTCGTCCTCCCCTTCTCGCCGTTCCCGTGAGAGCGTTGTCGCGAAGATATCCGGCAACCGCCGGTCGTCCGACGGCATCCTCTCGGCGACCACGACACCGAAGCGGTTCGCCACGGGACTAATACGTTCGCCGCGGGTTTGGTCCGACAGTGATGACACCGGACGTCGATCTACGGGACGTTCCAGCCGAGAAGCACAGGGATATCCTCTTCGACGCACTCGCAGACGCCGGACCTGACGACGAACTCCACGTCGTGTCCGACCAGGACGTCGACGCTCACCTCGTGCGGTACCAGATCGAACGGGGACGGGGACTGAACTGGGGGTACGCCGACCCCGACGCGGAACCGCGGGAACTCCACGTGCGCGAAGCACGGTCCCTCGACGACGGCGAACGCGGGACGATCGACGTGCGGGACCTGGAACCCCAGCGACGACACGAGGCGCTCCTCGCGATCTTCGAGGAGCTGGAGCCCGGCGAGGGGTTCGTCCTGGTCAACGACCACGATCCCAAGCCGCTGTATCACGAACTCGAGTCGATGCACGGCGACGTGATCGGCTGGGAGTACCGGAGCCGCGGTGCCGACGGCTGGCGAGTCGAAATCACCAGGACCGGAGAATCGAACGCCGCCGCCGACGACGTCGTCACTCGGTACGACGTTCGGGAGATCCCCAAGGAGGAACGACACCCGACGATCCACCACCGGTACGGGATGATACCCGAGGGCGGGACGATGGAGTTGATCGCGCCGCACGAACCGCGCCCGCTCCACCGGGAGTTCCGGCAGCGATACGGTGACGCGTTCACCTGGGAGGTCGTCGAGAGCGAGCCGGGGCGCTGTCGCGCCCGGATCACGAAAGGCGAGAACGACGACGAGACCAGCGCGGACGCGAGCGCCACGGCCGGTGACGGTGAGGTCGGCGATTCCGGCGCGGACGACGAGATCGAGGTCACGGCGGAACTCAACGTCCGGGACCTGCCGCCGGCACAGCGGCACGAGAAGATCTTCGAGCGGTACGCCGACCTCGACGGCGGCGAGGGGTTCGTACTCGTCAACGATCACGACCCGGAACCGCTCTACCACCAGTTCGAGGCCGAAGCCGGGCCGGAGTTCCGCTGGGAGTCTCGGCAGAAAGACCCCGGCGAGTTCAGGGTCCGCATCGGGAAGGCGTCGGCGAGTACCGACCAGGCTGCCGGGAGCGAACCGGAGGCACCGTTCTGATGGGCAGGCACACGTCCACGAGGAGAGCAGAGCACTTTTTCCGGCGGTAGGGTCACAGTTCGAACCCGTCGGCGACGCACCGCTTCGGCGGCGGAGAGTTCGGTTCGCCGATAATCGACCATCCGAACATGAGCGCGGGCATGGCGTCGGGAGAGCTGAGTCGGTGGACGCGATACTTCGCGGTAGCGAGTGCGCTCTCGCTGGTCGGGGCCGAGGCGCTGGACGTGGCCGGCACCCGCGGGACGCTCGTGGTGACGGTCGCCCTGTTCGGCTTCGTCTGCCCCATGATCTTCGGGATGGCGTACCTCCTGGTCCCGTCGTTCGTCGGGCGGACGCTGACCGACTACCGGCTCCCCGGACTCCACTTCGGGCTGGCGTACCTCGGCACCGGGAGTCTCGTTCTCGGCCGGATCGCCGGCGTCGATCCGCTCGTGCGCCTGGGTGTGGTACTCTGGAGTCTGGGCGTCGTCCTCTTCGTCGGTCTCCTGGCGTGGACGACAGTCCCGGCCGTCCGCGAACGGCCCGCGGTCGTGTTGCGGACGGGGGATCGGCCACAGCGATCCACCAGACTGGCGACCGGGACGATCCCCGTCACCGTCGGCTATCTCGTCGTCGGAACCGCCGGACTGCTCGGGTGGGCTGGACTCGGCCCGTTCCCACGGGTCACGTTCCCCGCCGTCGTTCACTACTACGGTGCGGGGCTCGGTGCCCTCCTGATATTCGCGCTGGGTGCGCGCCTGATGCCCGGGTTCTTTCACGTGACGCCGCCGCGGGCAGGGACGTGGCTCGCACTCGTCCCGGGGGCGGTGGCACCCGGTCTCCTCGCCACGTCACTCTGGACCGGCGTCGGGTTTCGCGCCGGTGCGATCCTGCAAGCGACCGCGATGGCGGGCTACGCCGGACTAGTCGGGTACGTGTTCCGGCGATCCGAGTGGCAACGCGTCGGGCTCTACGGGATCCTCCTCGGTGCCGTCGTAGGCGTGGTCGGAGTGGGGATCAACGTCCCCATCGCGTTCGACATCGTCGGCCCCGGCCAGCTGGACGCACACGCGACCGTGATCGTCTCCGGGTTCTTCGCCCTCACGATCGTCGGATACGCGATGCAGTTTTTCGCAGTGACCGGCGGACAGTTCCCCGGCGCGACGAAGCGGACGGTCCTCGGCACGATCCTGACGCTGGCGCTCGGAACGCTACTGGACGCGGGTGGGTCCCTCGGCGGGTCGCCGCTCCTGTCCGGCGGCGGCGCAGTGCTGACGTTCTGTGGAGCGGTGGCCTACGCGTATCTGCTCGGCCGCCGTCTCCTGTTCGAGTGAACCGTGTCAGCGCCGCTCGGCGGAACCGGGAGGTTCCCATTCGCCACCGTATCGAGACGACTGGCACGTATTCGCACGGAGGCGGACCCGTCGTTCCGCGGGGTTCGGCGACCGGGAGAAACCGGGTGGTTCGACGGGAGTCTCTCAGATGGCCCGGAGTTCCGGGGCCGCGTCGTCCGTCTCGCTACGGTACCGTTTGACGATCCGCTCCTCGGCCCGATGGAGGATCTCGCTACAGGTCGATTTGGCGATGTCCAACTCGTCGGCGAGTTCGACGAGGGTCGTCTCTCGGGGGGTATCGTAGTATCCGCGGTCGATGGCTTCGTCGAGAATACGCTGCTGGCGGCCGGTCAGCAACTGGCCCGACTCCACGTTCTGCCGGACGTGATCGACCGTGTACGCGATTCCGAACTCGTCGAGAGTCTCCCCGAGTTCCGAGAGCGTCCCCTGCGGGATCCGGTCTTCGAGCGTCATTTTCCCGTCGCTGACCTCGAATGGGGTCTCCAGTGGGACGCCGGACGCCTGTAGCGAGGTCAACAACAGTGGCACGGTGGTCTCGACCTGCACCCGACGGACTTCCGTGCCGGTCCCCAGCGGCGTCAGATCCGTCACCGTCTCGTACTCGCCGATGGTCTCGCAGACGGCCTCGGGATCGTCGCCGAGGATCTCGATGCGTGCGACGCCGCTCGTGTCGTTCGCAGTGGCCGCGAGGACGCGGAACCGAGTGTCGGGGTACGCCCGCGACACCTCGCTGATCCAGACCGACTCCGGCACCGTGATCGTGAGTTTTGCGTGGGGCATGATCGGTACGTGATTCCGACGGGCGATCGCGCGCACGACTCACCCGCCCGTGGACTTCACACAGACTGTTTTTAGGAGGGCCTAAAAGTATGTTCGCCTGAACATCTTCGGACGTGCAGTCTGACGTTGGGGTTCGGGTGGTACCGGTCGAATCCGAACCGATTCGTGCGCGTCGTTTTGTTCCACCGGCCCGAGGATCACGTGTGAGCGATGACGGCGGTTGCGGGATCGGCGGTCGTCTCCCAGGACACACCACGAGCGGAGCCGCCGCGAACCCTGTCGACACGGCCGTGTTCGATCCTCGTGACTCCGTCCTCACCCGGTCGGAGGAGCGGACCCCGGCCGGGCCCGTGGAACCGCCGCGACCATTATGGTGAACCGCGGGGAAGAACACTCGCAGTGAGCCGGATCGGTATCCATGACGACAGACCGAGATCAACTCGAACGGACCGACGGGATGGACTTCGACTTCAAAGACGACGTGCTGGCCGCGTTCGAATCCAAGACGGGGCTGACCGAGGAGACCGTTCGCCTCATCTCCGAGGACAAGGACGAACCGGACTGGATGCTTGAGCGGCGGTTACGGGCGCTGGAACTGTACAGGGAGCTGCCGATGCCGACGGACTGGCCCGGACAGCCCGACCTCTCGGACATCGACATCGACGGGATCGTCCCGTACCTGCGGCCGGACGTGGAGGCGGCGGACGGCGTCGACTCGTGGGACGATCTCCCGACGGACATTCAGGACACCTTCGACCGGCTCGGTCTCCCGGAGGCCGAAGCGAACTCCCTCTCGGGCGTGGGAGCCCAGTACGAGTCCGAGGTCGTCTATCAGAACGTGCAGGACCGCCTGGAGGAGAAAGGCGTCGTCTTCTGTACCATGGACGAAGCCGTCCAGCAGTACCCCGAGCTGGTCCGCGAGCACTTCATGACGGAGTGCGTTCCGCCCAGCGACAACAAGTTCGCCGCGCTCCACGGCGCGGTCTGGTCGGGCGGCTCCTTCGTCTACGTCCCCGAGGGCGTCACCGTCGAGATGCCGCTCCAGGCGTACTTCCGGATGAACGCCGAGGGGATGGGCCAGTTCGAGCACAAGATCATCGTCGCCGAACCGAACTCCGAGGTCCACCTCATCGAAGGGTGTTCGGCGCCACACTACGGGAGTCACAACCTCCACAGCGGGTGTGTCGAGGTGTTCGTCGGGGAGGGCGCACACGTCCAGTACTCGACGGTCCAGAACTGGTCGAAGAACACCTACAACCTCAACACCAAGCGAGCGATCGTCGAGGCCGACGGCACCATGGAGTGGATCTCGGGCTCGATGGGATCGAAAGCCACCATGCTGTACCCCGCTTCGGTACTCAAGGGACCGGGGGCGACCGACAACCACGTCACCATCGCCTTCGCCGGCGAGGGCCAGGACATCGACACCGGTGCGAAGGTCTACCACACGGCACCGGATACCCACTCGACGATCGAGTCCAAGTCGATCACCAAGGACGGCGGCCGGACGAACTACCGGGGTCTCGTCCACATCGCCGACGGGGCCGAGCGTTCCTCGACGAACGTCGAGTGTGACGCCCTGATGTTCGACGCCGAGTCCACCTCGGACACGATGCCGTTCATGGAGGTCAGGGCGGAGTCGGTCGACGTGGCACACGAGGCGACGGTCGGGAAGATCGGCGACGAGGACGTCTTCTACCTCCGGAACCGGGGCCTCGATGCCGACGACGCGAAACAGCTGATCGTGGCCGGGTTCATCGAACCGCTCACCGAGGAGCTCCCCGTCGAGTACGCGGTCGAACTGAACCGCCTCATCGAACTGGAGATGGAGGGCAGTCTCGGGTGAGCGGTCGGGATCGATGAATCTCCGGCCGAGGGCCGGCGACGGGTCGACCGGGCGTCACTGTCCCATCCGCGATCCGGTTCGTCGGTCAGGCGTGCTCGATCCGCACGTGCCAGAGGTCCGGTTCGGGGTTCGTCGTCTCGTGCGTGAACCCGCGCTGTTCGAGGACGTCGTACAGCGGTTCGGGCTCGAAGCTGTTTACCAGAAGCAACGTTTCGTCGTCTGGGAGATCCTCGAGGGCGGCCACGATGTCGCCGAAGGGCTCGCCATCGATGTCGCGAACGTCGAGACGCCGATCCGGGTCGACCGATTCCGGGCTCATAGCGTCGGGTACTCGACCCGTGTAACTATGGTTTCTCCCGATGACGTTCGCCACCTATTTCCGGAACTGATACTCTCACCCGATCCGTTCGGACGGACAGCCGTCGGCTTCCGGTTCCGTTCCGGGACGGCCGCGTCGTCGAGGCGGGGTCGGGGCCCGAAGTGGTCCCGTCGAGGGGAAGCGCCTCACTCGACGGGGATCTCGACGAGGGCCATGTCGCCGCCGACGGCCGATTCGAGCGCGTCCCGCAGGTCGTCGCTCGTTTCCGGCCGGTACCCGTCGATGCCGAAGCTCTCGGCGAAGGCGACCAGGTCAGGGTTCGTCAGTCCCGTTCCGAAGGACTCGCCCGTGTGATCGCGCTGTTTCTTCGAGATGAGTCCGTAGTCGTCGTCGTTGAACACGACGATGGTGTACCCGCAACCGGCCCGGGTCGCGGTCTCGATCTCGGCGGCGTTCATCAGGAACCCGCCGTCCCCGGTCGCCGCGACGACGTTCGCGTCGACGGCCAGATCGGCGGCGAGACCGCCCGGGACGGCGATGCCCATCGACGCGAGCCCGTTCGAGACGATACAGGTGTTGGGTTCGTACGTCGGGAAGTTCTGCGCGATGGCCATCTTGTGGTTGCCCACGTCGGAGACGAGGACGTCCGCGGGAGCCATCGCCTCGCGCAACACGGGGAGGACACCCTCCAGGGTGAAGGGGGCCGTCTCGCGGGGCGATCGGTCCACGTCGGCGACGATCCGCTCTCTGCAGTCGCTCGCCCACTCCGTCTCGAAGGACGGCTCGGCCGACCGGTACCAGTCCGTGAGGCTCCGGAGCGTCCGGCCGCTGTCCGCGATCACCTCCACGTCGGGGTCGTAGGCCTGGTACACCTCCGCGGGTTCGCTGTCGACGTGTACCAGCGGCGCGGTCCCGTCGTTCCAGTCGGCCGGATCGTGTTCGGCGATGTCGTACCCGACGGTGACGATCAGGTCCGCCCGCTGTATCGCCGTCGTCGCTTCCCCGTTCGGCCCGGAGTCCAGCGTCATCAGCGACCGCTCGCTGGCGTCCGAGACGGCACCTTTCCCCATGTACGTCGAGACGACGGGGACGCCGGTCGCGTCGACGAACTCCCGGAGCTGGGTCGCGGCCTCGGTGCGAACGGCCCCGTTCCCGGCGATCACGATCGGTCGCTGCGCTTTCCGGAGGTGGTCCTGTACCCGGGCGAGCGTGTCGGGATTCGGCGCGGCGAACGGAACGCGTTCCCGGGTCTCCATGGGGCGCATCTCGGTCTCCTCGGCGGCCACGTCCTCGGGCAGTTCCAGGTGGGTCGCACCCGGTTTCTCGTACTCGGCGATCTTGAACGCCTTCCGGACGGACTCGTGGACGATGTCCGGACTGTCGAGTTGCGTGTTCCACTTGGTCACCGGCTCGAACGTGCGCAACACGTCGATGGCCTGGTGGCTCTCCTGGTGGAGCCGTTCGAGTCCGCCCTGGCCGGTGATCGCCACCAGCGGGCTCTTGTCGAGGTGGGCGTCGGCGACGCCCGTCAGGAGGTTCGTCGCGCCGGGGCCGAGCGTCCCGAGACAGACGCCCGCGTCGCCGGTCAACCGCCCGTGCACGTCGGCCATGAACGCCGCGCCCTGTTCGTGACGGGTCGGCACGAAGGTCACGTCCGAATCCCGGATCGAGAACAGCAGGTCCTCCAGTTCCTCGCCGGGGACGCCGAACACGTGGTCGACCCCCTCGCGTTCGAGGCAGGCCACCAGCAGGTCGGAGGCCTTCATTCGACCCACACCGTCTTGCGGTTGACGAACTCTCTGATCCCCGGCCCGGAGAGTTCCCGGCCGTAGCCCGACTCCTTCACGCCGCCGAAGGGGACCCGCGGGTCGGACTTGACCAGCTGGTTCACGTAGACACAGCCGGCGTCGATCCGGCGGGCCAGTCGTTCGCCGCGCTCGCGGTCCTCGGTCCAGATACTCGCGCCCAGCCCGAACTCCGTGTCGTTGGCCTTCGCGATCGCCGCCTCCTCGTCGTCGACCTCGTAGACCGCGGCGACGGGCCCGAACGTCTCCTCGCTGTCGGCGGGACACCCCTCGGGAACGTCGGTCAGGACCGTCGGCGGGTAGAAGGCCCCCTCCCGGTCCAGCGGCTCGCCGCCGGTGACGAGCGTCGCGCCCGCCTCGACGCTCGCCTCGACCTGTTCGTGCAGTTCCGCCATGAGGTCCGGCCGTGCCTGCGGTCCGACGTCGGTGTCCTCGTCGGTCGGGTCGCCGACGGTGAGCCCCTCGATCTCGTCGACGAACCGGTCGATGAACGCGTCGTAGGCGTCGGTGTGGACGACGAACCGCTTGGCGGCGATGCAGGACTGGCCGCCGTTCTGGTTGCGCGCCCACGCGCCGGTCTCGGCGGCCGCCTCGACGTCGGCGTCGTCCAGCACGACGAACGGGTCGCTCCCGCCCAGTTCCAGCACCGTCTTCTTGAGCTGGTCGCCGGCCGTCGCGGCGACGGATCGCCCCGCCGGACCGCTCCCCGTCAGCGTCGCCGCCCGGACGCGGTCGTCGGTCAGCACGTCCTCGACCAGCTCCGAGGGGATCAACAGCGACTGGAAGACACCCTCGGGATAGCCGGCCTCGCGGAACACCTCCTCGATGGCCAGGGCACACCCGGGGACGTTCGAGGCGTGTTTGAGCAGGCCCACGTTCCCGGCCGTGAGGTAGGGGGCGGCAAAGCGGAACACCTGCCAGAACGGGAAGTTCCACGGCATGACGGCCAGCACCGGTCCGAGCGGTTCGTAGACCGTCTCGACGGACGCTCCGGGCGGACTCGGGTGGCCCTCCGGCGCGAGGTACGCGTCCGCGTGTTCGGCGTAGTGGTCACACGCCCACGCGCACTTCTCGATCTCGGCGACGGCCTGCTCGATGGGCTTGCCCATCTCCCGGGTCATCGTCTCGGCGTACTCCCGTTCGTTCTCCCGGAGGACCTCGCCCGCGGCCGCGAGCAACTCCTCTCGCTCCCGGATCGGCCGGTCGCGCCAGTCCTCGAACGCCCCGGTGGCCCGGTCCAGCGCCGTCTCGACGTCGCTCTCGGTGTCTTCCTCGTACGTGTCGATCCGTTCGCCCGTCGACGGGTCGAGTACGTCCATGGGACGTAATACGCGGTCGCACAGACGTATATACGTTCAGACGAAGCACATCCCATCGCCCGGGTCGTCCGCGGCGACCGTCCGGACGCCGGGATCGACCCGACTCGTCGCTTCGGCGGCGGGACGAACCGCGCCGGGGTCGAGCCGACCGTTCCGCCGTCGTCCCTGCAGGACCCCCCCCGCCGAGGACTCCGTCGAGGGCGGTAGTGTTCGCACTTGCTTTGATAAGGGAGACGACCCTACACACGCCCGATGCCCGAAACCGGAGACACCGCACCGACTTTTTCGGCGACGCTCGGTACCAGCGATCACGAACCGTTCGAACTGTCGGATCGGATAGGTGACGGACCGGTCGTCCTCGCCTTCTTCCCGGGCGCGTTCACGCCGCCGTGTACCAACGAGATGGTTGCGCTCCAGGACCGACTCGACGACTTCCGGGACGCCGGGGCGACCGTCCTCGGCGTGAGCGCCGACTCGCCGTTCTCGCAGGGAGCCTTCCGCGAGGAACACGGGATCGAGTTCGACCTCGTGAGCGACATGTCGGGGGAGGCCGTCAGCGCGTACGATCTCGAGATCGACATCGCGGACCTCGGCCTGCACGGCATCGCCAACCGGGCCGTGTTCGTCCTCGACGACGACGGCGTGATAACCTACAGCTGGGTCGCCGACGATCCGACGAACGAACCCGACTACGACGAGCTCCTCGACGCCGTCCGGGAAGCGTAGACCCGGATCCGTTTTCCCGCCGGTCGGTCGGGCCCGGAATCTCGTCGCCGGCGACGACTCGGCCAGAACCCTCGTGACCACCGAGTGGACAACCTTCACACGGCTGGATCACCAACCGTACGACGATGGCAACGGCAGACGCCGAGGTATCGCGGACGAGGGCCTGGCTCATGGCCGCACGGCCACAGACCCTGCCGGCGGGGGCCGCACCCGTCGTCGTCGGGACGGGGCTGGCGCTCCACGACGGGGTGTTCGCACCGGTCGCGGCGATAGCCGCGCTGCTCGGAGCACTGCTCTTGCAGGTGGGGACCAACTTCGCCAACGACTACTACGACGCGGTCAAGGGGACGGACTCGGCCGATCGCGAGGGGTTCACCCGCGTCACCGCCGGCGGCCTGATCGAGCCCGCCCGCGTCAAGCAGGCGATGGCCGCGACCTACGGGCTGGCGGTCGTCGTGGGACTCTATCTCGTCTCCGTCGGCGGCCTCCCGATCCTCGTGGTGGGCCTCTCCAGCATCGCGGCCGGGATCGCCTACACCGGCGGTCCCTACCCCTACGGCTACCGCGGGCTCGGCGACCTGTTCGTGTTCCTCTATTTCGGGGTGATCGCCGTCGTCGGGACCTACTACGTGCAGGCGGCGGCCTCGCTGGCGACGGTCCACCCGCTCGCGCTGGGGATCCCCGAGGGCACCGTGACCGCGGCCGCGCTGACCGCCAGCCTCCCGGTGGCCGGGCTCTCGACCGCGATCCTGATCGCGAACAACGTCCGGGACCGCGAGGAAGACGCCGAAGCGGGCAAGCGGACCCTGGCCGTGATGTTCGGCTACCGGTTCAGCCGGATCGAGTGGCTGGCGATGGTCGGCATGGCCTACGTCGTGCCCGTCCTGTTCGCGCTGGACCCGGCCTTCGGCCTCCCCGCACTCGCGCCGCTGGTGACGCTCCCGCTGGCGGTGAAGATCGGAGTGACGATCATGGAGCGGACCGACGGCGCGGCCCTGAACCCGGCGCTGGAACGCACCGGCCAGTTGCTCGCGGCCCACTCGGTGCTGTTCGCGGCCGGCCTCGCACTCGCATGATCGACATCGAACCCTACCGCCTGGACCTGGCACGCCCGCTCTCGACCGCCCGCGGCGAGATCGAGGAGCGGGAAGGGTTCCTCGTCAGGGTCGAGTACGCCGACCGGGTGGGCGTCGGCGAGGCCGCGCCGCTCCCGGGCTGGACCGAGTCGCTGTCGGCCTGCCGGGAGGCGCTGGAGTACGCCCCCGAACTCGCCCGCGACGAGGACTGGGGCGTCGCGCTCGCCGAGACCTCCGCGCCGGCGGCCCGCCACGCCCTCTCGCTGGCGCTGGCCGACGCGCGGGCGAAACGCGACACCACGCCGCTGTACCGCTATCTCGGGAACGAGCGGCTCGTCCGACGGGTGCCCGTGAACGCGACCGTGGGCGACGCCGACCCGGAGACGACCACGCGGCGGGCGGTCGAGGCCGTCGACGCCGGCTTCGATTGCGTGAAAATCAAGGTCGGAGCCAGGAGCGTCGAGGAAGACGCCGATCGGCTCCGCCGGGTGCGGGCGGCCGTCGGCGACGACGTGGCGCTCCGGGCCGACGCCAACGGCGCGTGGGACCGCGAGCAGGCCGAGCGGGCACTCGACGCCCTCGAACCCCTCGACCTGGAGTACGTCGAACAGCCCATGCCGGCCGGGGAGGTGGCGGCCCACGCCGGCCTCCGGAACGGGGGCAACGAGGTCCCCGTCGCGCTCGACGAGTCGCTGACCGAGCGCCCCGTCGCCGACCTGCTCGCGGCCGAAGCCGCCGACTACCTCGTCCTCAAGCCGATGGCGCTGGGCGGTCCCGACAGGGCCAGAAACGCCGCCCGGCAGGCCAGACAGGCCGGCGTGACGCCCGTCGTCTCGACGACGATCGACGGCGTCGTCGCGCGGACCGCCGCGGTCCACGTCGCCGCCGCCGTCCCGGAGATCCCGGCCTGCGGGCTGGCGACCGCCGACTGGCTCGCCGAGGACCTCGGGCCCGACCCCGCGCCCGTCGCCGACGGCCGGATCGAAGTCCCACAGGACAAGGGGCTGGGCGTCGACCTCGGTGACGAGTGATGAACTGGCCGACCCAGGACCTCGTGGCCGCCCGCGCCGCCGCGACGCCCGACCGGACCGCCGTGATCGACGCCGACCGCGACGAGGGCGTCACCTACCGGGCGTACGACGCCGCGGTCGGCTGCCGGGCGGCCGAGTTGCGCGCGCTTGCCGGCGACGACCCCGACCGGATCGCCCTCCTGCTGGACACCCGGCCGGCGGTCGCCGACCTCTTTTTCGCCGCGATGCGACTCGGCGCGACGGTCGTCCCGCTGAGCGTCCGGCTGACGTCCACGGAGGTGGCCGAACAGGTCGAGCGCACCGACCCCGACGCGCTGATCTGTGAACGCGACACGGCGGCGACCGCCCGCGAGGTGTTCGACGGCCCCGTCGCGTCGGTCGACGACTCCGGAGAGGCCGACGTGCGGGCGCTCGACGACCGCGACGGTGTGCCGGTCGAGCCGGCGACGCTCACCCCGGACACCGAACAGCTGGTCGTGTTCACGTCGGGCACGACCGGCCGGCCCAAGGGCGTCCGGCTGACGATCGGCAACCTCGTGGCGAGCGCGACGGCCTCGGCCTTCCGGCTGGGCGTCGACCCGTCGGACCGGTGGCTGTGCTGTCTCCCGACCTACCACATGGGCGGACTCGCGCCGATCGTCCGGTCGGCGCTGTACGGATCGACGGTCGCGATCCAGCGCGAGTTCGACCCCGCCTCGACCGCCGGCGTCCTCGACGAGTACGACATCACGGGCGTCTCGCTCGTGCCAACGATGCTCTCGCGGCTGCTCGACGCCGGCTGGGAGCCGTCCGATCACCTCCGGTTCGTCCTGCTCGGCGGCGCGCCCGCCCTCGACGGCCTCCTGGCGCGCTGTCGGGAGCGGGGCGTCCCCGTCCACCCGACCTACGGCATGACCGAGACGGCCTCACAGATCGCCACGGCGACGCCCGAACAGACCGGTTCCCACGAGGGAACCGTGGGCCAGCCACTCCTCAACACGACGGTGACGATCGTCGACCCGGACGGCGATTCCGTTCCGCCGGGCGAGAGCGGCGAGATCGTCGTCTCGGGGCCGACCGTGACGCCGGGCTATCTCGATCCCGAGGTGACCGCCGAGGCGTTCGGCGAGCGCGGCCTGCACACGGGCGACGTGGGGTCCCGCGACGGTGACGGACGGCTGTGGGTCCACAACCGCCTGGACGACCGGATCGTCACCGGCGGCGAGAACGTCGACCCCGGCGAGGTCGCGGCGGTCCTCCGCGAGCATCCCGCAGTCAGCGAGGCCGCGGTCGTCGGACTGGACGACGAGGAGTGGGGCGAACGCGTCGCCGCGCTGGTGGTCCCGACCGAGGACGGAGCCCCGACCGCCGAGGAACTCGACGCCCACTGTCGGGAGCGACTGGCCGGGTTCAAGCTACCCCGGACCGTCGCTTTCGCCGAGGACCTCCCGCGGACGGCGTCGGGGACCGTGGACCGGGAGGCGGTGCGGGACCGGCTTCGGGACCGGGGAGAGTGACCGCGGGTTACCGTCCGCTCACCGACCGTTTAAGCGGCCGCAGTGGTTACACGGAGCCGTGTGCACACTCGTTCTCGCCTGGCAGGTGTTCGCCGACACGCCCGTCGCCGTCGCGGCCAACCGCGACGAGATGGTCGACCGCCCCTCGGAGCCGCCACAGCGACTCGAAGACGATCCGGCGGTCGTCGCGCCGCGTGACGGCGAGGCCGGCGGCACCTGGATCGGACACAACGAACACGGGCTGTTCGTCGGGATCACGAACCGCTGGACCGACGCCGAGCTGGCGGGCGAGCGTTCCCGGGGCCTGCTCACGCGGGACGCCCTCCGGAAGGAGAGCGCAGAAGAGGCCGCCCGCTTCGTCGAGAGTGAGGTCCGCGACCGCGAGTACGACGGTTTCAACCTCGTCGTTGCAGACGCGAACGCCGCCGTCCTGCTGGAGTGGGACGGCCAGCTCGCGGTCCGGCCCCTCACGCCGGGCGTCCACGTCGTCGTCAACGTCGGCGCGAGCGACGACGCGCGGATCCCGGAGACCCGATCCGAGGACGGCCGCCAGCAGGCCGACAACGCCGCGGCGGTACGGACGGCACTCCAGCCCGAACCCGGCGAGCAGGCCGGCGCGTGGATAGAACGGGCCGCGGACGTGATCTCCGACCACGAGTACGGCGTCTGCATCCACCGCGACCGGTTCGGGACGCGCTCGTCGTCGCTCCTGACCATCGGGCCGGAGGGGAGCCGCTACCGGTTCGCCGACGGGCCGCCCTGCGAGACGGAGTACCGGCCGGTCGAAAGCCAGATTTAATGTCGGGACCGTCCCAGGAACGGACATGAGTACGTCCGAGACCGAACTCACCGAGGACGAACGCGCCGGCCTCGAACTCGTCCGGGAGAGCGGCGGCATCCACCAGAGCGAGTTCTGGAAGGAACTCGACGTCTCCTCCCGCAAGGGGAGCCGCATCGTCGAGTCGCTGGCCGACAAGGGCCTCATCCAGCGCGAGGAGACCGTCTACGAGGGTCACAACACCTACTACCTCACGCCCGCCCCGCGCGATCTGGACTTCTCGCTTCTGATGGCCGGCGACATGCTCTCCCCGTTCATCGGCGACGAGGAGGTCGACCCCCACTCCGACGCCTTCTCCCAGTGGGTCATGAACCTCGCCTACGAGGAGTGACGACCGCGACAGTTTTCAGTGCAACGTCGAAACACGGGGACGGGAAATGGACGACTGGCGACAGCGGCTGGGGCGCGGGACGGACGTCCTCCGTCGGCAGGCCGTTCGTGTGCCGCTGGCGGACGACGCCACCGAGCGGACCCTCCACGAGAACATTCACCGCATCGCCGACGCGGGCGACCGGAAGGCCGAGTTGCTCGCCGATCCGGACGTTCCGCTCACCGAGGCCTACGAGTACGAACTCGCCCAGATGAGCGAGGGGTTCGAACACCGACTCCAGCAGGTCGCGGGCGAGGAGTACCACGCCGTCGCGGACGAGTATCTCCGTGGGGAGCGTGACGACTGGGTCGGCGCACTCGCCGTCTACTACCAGGAGTGTTACTGTCGCCTGCAGGAACGGTTCACCGTCGACGACGACATCTACATGCTGACCGTCCTCCGGTACCCGGACTCGTTCACGGTGAACTTCAGTTTCTTCGACGGTGCCGTGACCGACGACGCGATCCGCTACGAGTCGCCGAAACACGACGATACGGATCTGGACCCCCGACACCGGGACCGCTACTACGCCGAGTGTCAGTACTCACAGCGGCAGGCGGCCGAGTACATCCGCGAGCGGACGGATCTGCTCCGCGATGCCTTCCCGGACCCGGCGACATCGGCCGTCGAAGACCGCCAGTACGGTGGCTTCGTTCACATCACCGGTCGAGACGGTCCCGTGTTCTCCGAGGTCCTCGACTCGGTCTCGCCGAATCCGGACCGCTTCGACGAGCCAGCCACGACGCCCGGGCTGGTTCCGGATGGCCCCGAGGTCGAACGCATCCGGAACGAGTACCTCGACGATCCCGAGTTGATCGTCTGAGCGGGCTCGAAACCCGCCCGAGAGCAGTCTCTCTATCGGAGTCACTACGCCAGTGCGCTCCCGGCCCGGATGATCTCCGTCTCGCCGAACGCCGGCCCGACGAACTGCAACCCGACCGGCAGGCCCTCGCTGGTCTCGCCGGCGGGCACCGAGATGGCGGGCAGATTGGCGAGGTTGACCGGCGTCGTGTTCGCGTCGGCCAGGTACATCGTCAGCGGGTCCGAGAGGCTCTCGCCCATCTCCATCGGCGGGACGGGCATCGTCGGCGAGGCCAGCACGTCCGCCTCCGACAGGGCCCCGTCGAAGTCCTGCTTGACCCAGGCGCGGGCGTCTTGGGCCTTCTCGTAGTACTTGTCGTGATAGCCCGCTGAGAGGGCGTACGTGCCCAGCAGGATCCGGCGCTTGACCTCCTCCCCGAAGCCCTCCTCCCGGACCGCGGCGAACTCCTCGTTCCAGTTGCCCTCGTAGTCCGGTTCGGGGCCGTAGCGGACGCCGTCGAACCGCGCGAGGTTCGAGGAGGCCTCGGACATGGCGATCACGTAGTAGGCCTCGACGGCGTGTTCCACGGAGGGCAGGTCGACCTCGTGGTAGCTCGCGCCCTCGGCCTCCAGCTCGTCGATGGCGTCCCAGAAGGTCCCGACGACTTCCTCGTCGGCTCCCTCGACCAGCTCCGTGGGGACGCCGATCTCCATGCCCGCCACGTCGCCGTCCGCGGCGGCGGCGTAGTCGGTGTCGGCGCCCTCTTCGCTCGGGTCACGAGTGGTCGCGTCGCGCTCGTCGGGGCCGGCGATGACCTCCAGCAGTTCGGCGGCCTCCGCGACGGAGGGTGCGATGGGACCGATCTGCTCCAGGGAGTTCGCGTAGGCGATCAGGCCGTACCGCGAGACTAGGCCGTACGTGGGCTTGATGCCGACGACGCCACAGAACGCGGCGGGACAGCGCACGGAGCCGCCGGTGTCGGTCCCCAGCGCGAGGTCGGCCTCGCCCGCGGCGACGGCCGCCGCCGAGCCGCCGGAGGAGCCGCCGGGGACGTGGCCCGGCGCGGCGGGGTTCTCGGTGGGCCCGAACGCGGAGGTCTCGGTGGTCGTGCCCATCCCGAACTCGTCCATGTTGGTCTTGCCGGTGATGGTCGCGCCGGCCGACTTGAGCCGCCGAACGACCGTCGCGTCGTAGGGCGGGACGTAGTCGGAGAGCATCGCCGACCCGCAGGTCGTCCGGACCCCCTCGGTGGAGATGTTGTCCTTGACTGCGACGGTCCGGTCGGCCAGCGGGCCGTCGTCGTCGCCCGCGATCCGCTCGTCGGTGATGTAGGCGTTGTGCGACATTACGAGACCTTCGGTCCCTTGAAGAAGCCGTCCTCGCTCTCGGGGGCGTTCCGGAGCGCCTCGTCCTGGTCGAGGGAGTCGCGGACCTCGTCTGCCCGCATCACGTTCGCGAGGTCCGTCTCGGAGTCGACCTCGGGGACCTCGTCCAGCGTCTCGAAGTAGTCGAGGATGTCCGCGAACTGCTCGACGAACCGGTCGACCTCCTCGTCCTCCAGGTCGACGCGGGCCAGCGAGGCGACGTGGCGCACGTCCTCGGGTTCGACGGCCGAATCGCTCATGTTCGCGGCGAGGCCCGGACCGGCGGTAAGGGTTTCGATACTGGGGCTCCCGACGGGGCTGCACCGCACGCGAGCGCGCCCGCGCGAGCAGGGCGCAAACGGCCGAAATCGGGGAGTACGGTGTCCCAGAAGTCGAAAGTTTTAAGTCGGCCGACCCACAACACAATACCACGTCAGAGCGTTTTCCGGGCACCAGTGCCCGCCGATTCAACCAATGACCGACACCACCATCAGAGAGTATACGGGCGAGCGCGAGCGCACGCGCGGCGAGGAGACGGACGTCGACGAACAGGAAGGCGAAGAGCCGGTCGTCTGTCCGGAGTGTGGCGGTTCGCTGGCCAACGACACCGAGCGCGGCGAGACGGTGTGTGAGGACTGCGGCCTGGTCGTCGAAGAGGACGAGATCGACCGCGGCCCCGAGTGGCGGGCCTTCGACGCCCAGGAGAAAGAGGAGAAGAGCCGGGTGGGAGCGCCCACGACCAACATGATGCACGACAAGGGGCTCTCGACGAACATCGGCTGGCAGGACAAAGACGCCTACGGCAACTCGCTGTCCTCGCGCCAGCGCGAGAAGATGCAGCGGTTGCGGACCTGGAACGAGCGGTTCCGGACCCGGGACTCCAAGGAGCGCAACCTCAAGCAGGCCCTGGGCGAGATCGACCGCATGGCCTCGGCGCTGGGTCTCCCCGAGAACGTCCGCGAGACCGCCTCGGTGATCTACCGGCGCGCGCTGGACGAGGACCTCCTGCCGGGCCGCTCCATCGAGGGGGTCTCGACGGCGTCGCTGTACGCCGCCGCACGCAAGGCCGGGACGCCGCGCAGTCTCGACGAGATCGACGCCGTCTCCCGGGTCGACAAGGACGAGATCGCACGCACCTACCGCTACGTGGTCCGGGAGCTGAACCTGGAGATCCAGCCCGCCGACCCCGAGAGCTACGTGCCCCGCTTCGCCTCCGATCTGGACCTCTCGGAGGAGGTGGAACGCCGGGCGCGGGAACTGCTCAGTTCCGCCAAGGAGAAAGGCGTCCACTCCGGGAAGTCCCCCGTTGGGCTGGCCGCCGCCGCCGTCTACGCCGCCTCCCTGCTGGCCAACGAGAAGGTCACCCAGTCGGAGGTCTCCGAGGTCGCCTCCATCTCCGAGGTCACCATCCGCAACCGCTACCACGAACTGCTGGAAGCCGAGGACACGGTCGCGCAGTAGCGACCACTCACTCCCGGACAGAACCCGGATTCTTTTGTTCGATCGCCCGAGAGTAGCCGCCCGTGTCGGATTCGTTCACCAGGCGCGCCACCCTCGGGGCCGCGGCGGGCGTCCTCGGGTGGACGGCGCTCTCGGTCGGTAGTTCCGGACAGATAGGCGGCGGTGGCGGCGGTCGCGACGCCCCGCCCGACTTCGGCGGCTGGCTCGACGGCGCGAACAACTACGACGGGACCGTCGACAGGACCGGGCAGGCGACGGTGACGGTTCGGGTCGCCGCCGGCGAGGGAAAGTTCGCGTTCGATCCCGCCGCGGTCCACGTCGACGCCGGCGCGACCGTCCGGTGGAAGTGGACCGGCGACCACGGCGCGCACAACGTCGTCTCGGCGGGAGACGGGCCGCTGGACTCGGGGCCGCCCGTCGGCGACCCGGGCGTCCACTACGAGTACACGTTCGAGGCGGACGGCATCTATCCCTACCGGTGTCGCCCACACCAGGCACTGGGAATGAAAGGGGCGATCGTCGTCGGGGACGACTACCCGCGGCGGGCGGTGACGCCGACGCCCACGCCCACGCCGCGGCCCACCGCAGAGGGCGAGTGGCCGGCCGAGGCCGGGACCCCCTGGCCCGAATCGGGGTTCGACGCGGCGAACACGCGCGCGGTCCCGGTCGAGGGCCCGACCGAGAGCGTCCGGGCCAGCGGGCTCCTCGAATCCGGGGAGCCGATAGCGGGACTCGTCTCGGACGGGGACCGACTGTTCGTCGGCCACGTCGGGACCGTGGTCGCCGTCGACGCGACGACGGGCGAGCGCCGGTGGGAACGCCCCGGCGAGTGGCCGCTGGCGGTCGGGGACGGCCGCCTCTACGCCGCACGGAATCCCGAGTGGGAGCGCGAGCGCAGCGAGACGGACACGCTCCGGTCGCGGATCGCGTGTCTCGACGCGGCGACCGGCGAGCGGCAGTGGGAACGACGCCTCCCGAACGGCCCGATCAACGCCCTCTCGCTGACCGACGGCCGACTGGTGGTCGGTGCGACCGGCGGCACCGGCGTCTTCGATCCGGCCACCGGCGACCGGCGGTGGTGGCGCGAGACGGGAGACACTGTCCGGGGACTGGCCGTGGGTGACGGGCGTGTCTACGTCAGCGCCGACGCGAACTTCGGGACGAGCGTCAGGGACCCGCGACTCCGACTGCGTGCCGTCGACGTCGAGGGCGGCGCGCGTCGGTGGCAGTTCGAGCGGGAGTCGTACCCGCCGACCGCGCCGGTCGTCGCGGACGGACGGGTCTACGTCGGCAGCCGTTCCCACGCCGTCCACGTCCGCGACGCGGCGACCGGCGAGGAGGTGTGGACCGCCGACCTCGGGAGTAGCGCGACCGGGCTGGCCGTCGCGGACGGACGCGTTTACGTCGGCTGTCACGACTACCACCTCTACGCGTTCGACGCCGCGTCCGGCGACCGGCAGTGGCGGACCCGGACCCGCGGGACCGTCGGGCCGCCGGCAGTGGCGAGCGGGAACGGATCGGAGGGCGACGGGCTCGTGTACGCGGCGAACCTCGGGGCCCTCCACGCGCTGGAAGACGACGGTGACATAGAGCGGCACCGCGCGGTCCACGGGTTCGATCCGGCCAGCGGCGAGCAGCGGTGGACGGTCGAAATCGGTCGCTGGCAGAACAGTGCGGTGACACCGGCGGTGGCCGACGTTGCTCCGCTGCTCACCGACGGGACGCTCTACGTGCCGGAAAACCGGACGCGGTATCCCCACCGGCTGCAGGTCGTCACCGGGGCGAGCGCCCGGAACGGCGCGGCGGGAACGCCGGAGCCGACCGCGACGAGCGACGGGACCGGCGGGGGGTTCACCGCCCTCGGGACCGCACTCGCGATGCTGGGCGTCGCCGGCTACCGAGAGTGGCGCGACGGCGACTAGGCCACCAGCGACCGGACGTACTTCGTGACGTGGTCGTCCATCCGGCGCTTGTAGCCGGCCTGTCGCGCCAGCCGGTCGAGTTCCCGCGCGACAAGACTGCCGTACTGGACGGCCTTCTTGTCCCGATCGACGATCTCGGCAGGGAGCCACGGCTCGGCCGCCCGGCGGAGCGCGACCTTCCGCTCGGCGTCGCTCCGCTGTTCGTCCGATGCGGGGTCGGCCACGAGCAGGCGGCCGGGCAAGGGGAGCGCGGCCCGGATCACCCGATCGGAGAGCAACGGCGCGACGGGGTCGACGCCCGCGGCCCGCAGCGCCAGCACGTCACGCTCCAGCTGATCCGGGAGCGTCTGCACGACCTCGCGGCGGGCTCCCCGGACCGTGTCGGCGTCGACGCGGGGGTCAGTGGGCGCGTTCGCGACCTTGGCGTAGCCGCCGAACAGTTCGTCGGCCCCCTGGCCGACGGCCAGCCGGTCGTAGCCGTCGGCGGCGGCTCGTTCGGCGACGAGATAGAGCGGCAGGGCGATCTGCACGTCCATCGCGTTCGTCCGCCCCGTCGCGCGGACGAGTTCCGGCACCGCCCGTTCGAGGTCGTCGTGGGTGAGTTCGACCACCGTGAGGCCCCGGTCCATCGCGGCGGCGGCCGAGCGGGCGGCCTCGACGTCGTGGCTGTCGGGGAAGCCGGCGACGTACAGCGGCGCGTCCAGCCGGGCGGCCAGGAGCGCCGAGTCGACGCCGCCCGAGAACGCGACCGCGAGACTGTCGGACTCGACTGCGGCGGTACTCGCGGCGACTGCCTCCCGCACCGCCTCGACCGCCGCAGCGTCGTCGTCGATCGCTGGCGGGTCCGGCAGCGTCCAGACCCGGTCGTCGCCGTCGGCGGTGCGGACGTGGCCGGCCGGCACCGGCTCCGGATCGTCCAGTTCCGCGGGGTCGAAGCTCCAGGCGGTCGGATCGGCGCCCTCGGAGAAGCAGGGGCGGCGACCGAGAACGTCCCGAACCAGCAGAGGCGCTGCCGCGGCGGCGTCCGACGCGTCGAGTCGGCCGGCGAAGCCGCGGGTCCCGGGGAGGGGGTCGCCGCCGTCGAGTGCGGCGCGGACGGTGGCCGGATCGGCACCGTCGATCATCGGAGATCGGAGAGCCGGCGCGTGACGCGGCGCTTGACGCCGCCGGCGGCCTGCCGGAAGCTGATCCGCCATGGCGTGCGCTTGCCTTCGACGGTGGTGCGGCCCGCGCGGATGGCCTCGAGGATGGCGTCGACGGACCGGTCGGCGGCGTCGATGCGGGTGACGGCCTGGCCGACCATCTCGCTGATGTGGGCGTCGCTGCCGGCGGTCATGGGCATCCCGTTGCGGCGGGCGAACCGCTCGGCCTGGCGGTTCGACCGGCCCGTCAGCAGCCGGGAGTTGTACACCTCGATGGCGTCGGCGGCGGTCAGCGTCTCCCGCGAGACGTTCGCGAGGACGCCGCTGCGAGACTCCTGGAAGGGGTGTGGGACGACGGCGATGCCGCCGAGGTCGCGGATGCGGGAGAGCGTCTCGCCAAAGGAGAGACCGGGCGGGACCGCTTCCCTGACGCCGAGCGCGAGGACGTGACCGGCGGCCGTCGAGACCTCCATGCCGGGGATGCCGACGAGGCCGTACTCCTCGGCCTTCTCGACGGCGGCCAGACTGGCCTCGATCTCGTCGTGGTCGGTGACGGCCAGCGCGTCCAGACCGACGGCCTCGGCCTGGCCCAGAAGCAGTTCGGTGGGATCGCGGCCGTCGTGAGACAGCGACGAGTGACAGTGCAACTCGGCGGCGATCACACTCCGGCATTGACCCCGGCCTATCAAAAGGGAACCGGTCCGTCAGCCACGCGTCAGCCGACACGACCGGAAACGCCCCCGTACGGACCGCCCACACCGCCCTCGGCCACGCCACTCGAACATGTTCGTCGAAACGGGCGGCCGGAACCCGACGCGGGGATGCCCTCGGCGCTCCCGTGTCGGAGCGATTATAAGCGTCGGACTGTCAGTGCCGGGTATATGGTCCGAGACCCGTTCGCGGACGAGGACCAGCCTGATCTACAGGACGTGCTCGACGCGCTGGAGGATCCGAAGTGTCGAGCCATCGTCCGGAACCTCGACGAACCCATGACAGCCGAAGAGATCTCGGAGGTCTGTGACGTACCCCTCTCGACCACCTACCGAAAACTGGATCTGCTGACCGAAGCGTCCCTGTTGCGCGAGGGGATGGAGATCCGTCCCGACGGGCAACACGCCAGCCAGTACGAGGTGAACTTCGAGGAGGTCGTCGTGAGCCTCGACGACGACCGCACGTTCGAAGTCGGGATCAGCCGGGTCCCGCGGACCGCTGACGAACGGCTTCGCGATCTGTGGTCGGAGGTGCGCAAAGAAACGTGATCGAACTCTACCCTCTCATCCACCTGCCGACGGTCATCACCGCGCTCAAGACGGTGACGCTCGTGCTGGGTGCGATGATAACGTACTTCTCGTACAAGGCCTTCCGCCGGACGGGCGCGCGCCCGCTCGGGCTGCTCGCGCTCGGATTCGCCATCGTGACGCTGGGGAGCATTCTCGCCGGCGTGTTCGACCTCGGCCTGTCGCTCCCCCGGGAGTACGCCATCATCGCCGAGAGCGGCCTCACGGCGCTTGGCTTCGGCGTCATCGTCTACTCGCTGTACGCGCGGTGACCGCCGTCGACGACCCGATCCCTCCTGTCGTCGTGTCCCTTCTACGGGGTTTCGGTTCCGACACGTGAAACTGGACGCGAATATATAAGACCGCCCCCGGTATCTACAACGTCAGAATGGTGCGATCAGTCCGAGGATGGGTACTAGCCGTTTTAGCGTTCGTTCTCCTCCTCTTTCGGAATCAGATCGGTACTGTCAGGTCGTCTGTGTTCGGTAGGAGACAGCCCGTACTACTACTCGTCGGGAGGGTGGCTGATTTGTGGTGGGTGGCCCTCGTCCTGGGGGGTGTGGTTCTCGCTTACGATTACGGTTTCCTCGACCGGATGACTTCTCGTACGCAGACTGGGCGTGCGACCGGTACTGCGGCACGGGCGCGCAAACCGATCTCCCGTGAGGACATCATCCAGGCGACGAACTGGAGCCGGGTCAATTTCATCGTCTTCCGTCGTTCGATCGGCGTGAGCCTCGCCGCTGCAGGACTCATTGGGACGATTATCGCACTCGTCATGGGGCGGGGCCCCTCTCTCATCTCCGGGATTACATTTATCGCGATGATTGCCGGAATCTGGGTCGTTCTCACCTCACGTACCCGAGGCAAGGAGATATCCGACGACTACACACATCGTGTCTCGGTTCGGATTCCCGACCTCTTCGAACCGCACTCCTTTCACCTTCATTTGCGTCAGATCGCCGAAGATCTCGGATACGTAATGGCCGACGAGATCTCGCCCGGTGTCGGCGGAGTGCCCGCACAGTTCGACGAGGACGTGTTCCTCTCCGAAGGGGGGTTCATTGCACGGAAACGCCCGATAATGCCGCCATTATCTCCGTTCCCCGAAGAGTCACTGCTCGCGGATCTCGTAAACGTCACGTCGATCAGCATGGCCGCTATTTTCGTCAGCATTGCAGCTATCGCTAGTTCACCCAGTTCAGCGATGCTTCCCATCGGACTGGTCGTTACAGTGGTTGGGATCCTGGGCTTGCTGTACAGTTACATCGTCAGGACACGAAACTGGGCACGGCTGTACTGTTTAGTCGAGGGAACGGTTCACACGCCGACAGCAAACCTCTATGCTGAAGGTCTCGGCAATTCCGGAACTGAAAAACTCGAGCCGACGATTTCTTCGCCGGAGTCGGCGACTGAGCTGATCGTCACCGTTGGCGTCCGGTCGTCGCCATACTTCGACGACGAGGAGCTTCAGGCCGATTTCACGTCCTTCGTGGACGACATAGATACCGTTGCACAGGCAAACAGTAGTCGAGTACTGGAAACACAGCTCGGGGTGACGAATGACGACCCAACCACTGGCCGAGCGGACCAGTGACGAGATCGCGACGCTCGTCGCCGAGTTGCGGTCGGCTGCGGGCTGCCCCACAAAACGACTCTCACGTGGTGGCCACGAGTTCGTCCTCGCGAAACATACATCCGAGACTGCAACCGAGTTTGCAGAGACGCGTGAACTGCTCTGGGTCGCGGGAGCCACTCGCGTTACAGGCACTCACGTAGAGAAGCTCCAGACGTCTGCGGGTGCGGTTGACGCGAGCCACGCGACTGTCGTGACTGTAGGATCCGGAGCAGTTGAACCGTCTCTTGACGGGACTGTGAATCACCTTTCCGAAGACGACCTACGGAGTGCGATGCGCCGAACCGACGGCCTATCACCTCCATCCGGACGAGACGATTCCGGGGCAGCGACGGCACCCTCGGACAGGAACGGGACCTCCGATGCAGGTTCGGGTGTCGACTCGGAACGAGGGACTACTCGATCAGCAGCCTCGTCGGAGACCGACCCGAGACAGTCGGAACAGGTTCACTCTCGCTCCGGATCGACCGAGGTCCAGTCACGACCGCTTATCGAACGGGTGAGCGCCCCCCTCGTGATAGCCGACACGTGGAACGGGACGACGACCGCCCGTCAGGATACTGATCTTCGATCCGACCGTTGGCAGCGGACGACTCACGCGACGGATGACTCGCCGACGGATCTCTCAATGTGGGGCGCACTTGATGGCTCAACCACCGAGTTCGACGAGTCATGAGCCTGTCATAGAACCCACAACACGATCGGGTAACCCACTACGTTTTTACTCTAACCCGAAAATCGGGGATGTGGGAAGTATGGGTTTCGGGATCGACGAACAGCAACGTCTCGGCATCGGGTTAGCACTGGCCGGTAGCGGTAGCCTTCTCGCCCTATCACCGACTGTCGCTCCTGTTCCGCAACGGCAAGCGTTGTATAGCGGGACGGTGCTTCTCGCTGTCGGTGTTCTCTTGGTTCTTCTGAACCGTCTGTCGGCTGAATCTCCGCCGTGAGGCTCTTTCTATGACACCCGGCATTGGTACTCCCGTCTTTAGACGGGTCTAAGCGAACGTGGACCCGTCGTCCTCGGCTGTGTCGCGGCCGACCGGCGTTCCCGGCGGGTTGGAATCCAGCGAGGTATTAATCCGGGCGCCCTGCAAGGGGGACACATGACCGACCGCGTGCTGGTGCCCCTCGACGACTCGCCGCTGTCGGACCGTGCCCTGGAGTTCGCCCTCGACGAGTACGCCGACGACGCGACGATTACCGTCCTGCACGTCCTCGACTTCGTGGAGGCGGGCTACGGCGCGCCGATGGAGGGGATGCTCCCGGGCTACTGGGAGGACTGGTACGAGCGCGAGGAGGAGAACGCCGAACAGCTGTTCGAGGAGGCACAGGCCACCGCCGACGAGTACGGCGTCGCGCTGGAGACCGAGACGACGATGGGCAAGCCGGCCCGGAGCATCGTCGAGTTCGCCGACACGGAAGGGCTCGACCACATCGTCATGGGGAGCCACGGCCGGTCGGGCGTCTCCCGGATCCTGCTGGGAAGCGTCGCCGAGACCGTCCTCCGGCGGGCACACTGTCCCGTCACGATCGTGCGCTGACGGTCGCCCCGAGTCGTTCACCGGCACGGTGTGAGACCGACACGCATGCCCGGTCCCGTTTAGTCGGGCTTATACAGGATGCTGGAAAACCGACGGGTATGGAGAGAGAACGTTCGAGCGATTCCGACGGGTCGACGGCCAGTCGTCGCGGCGTTCTGCGGACGGCGGCGACGGGCGCGGCGGCCGCGGGCGTCACGGCGGGCGCGACCGGCACGGCCACGGCACAGCAAGGGACGCCGTCGCCGGACGAGATGTTCGACGGGTGGCTCGCCGAGACGACCAACTTCGACGGCACCGTCGTCGACAAGACCGGGCAGGACTCGGTCACCATCGGCGTCGGCGGCAACGGCCTCGTGTTCACGCCGCCCGCAGTCCGGGTCGATCCCGGAACGACGATCGTCTGGGAGTGGCAGGGCGGCCGTCACAACGTCGTCGGGGAGAACCGCGACTTCTCCAGCGGCGAACCGACGAGCGAGGTCGGGACGACCTTCGAGCAGACCTTCCAGGAGACCGGCGTCGTGAAGTACCTCTGTGAGCCACACGCCCCCATCATGCATGGCGTCGTGGTCGTCGGCGACGTGACGCTCGGCGGTGGCGGCGAGGGCGGCGAGGGCGGCGGACACGGCGGCGGCGAACTCGTCCTGACCGACGGCCTCCTGGCCGTCGGCGGCGCGCTCGTGCTCGGCGTGCTCTCGCCCATCCTGTTCGCGATCCACCTCTCGCTCAACAGCGACAGAGTCGACGACCGGAGCAACTCCGGCGACGACGAGCTCAGGCGCATCGAGTCACAGGACTGATCGATCGCCCCGGCCGACGAAAGCGTTAGCACGGTCGGCCCGTAACCCGGAGCGTGGACGAGACGATCCGCTGGCTCCGCGAGCGCCCCTACTACGCCGGGCAGATCACGCACCACGAGACGCTGCCCGGTCGCGACGCCACCTACGTCGATCTCGACCTCCCGGAGCGACTGGTCACCGCCCTCGAAAAGCGGGGCATCGAACGACTCTACGGTCACCAGGCCGCCGGCATCGAGCGCGTCCGCGACGGCGAGAACGCGGTGCTGGCGACCGCCACCGCCAGCGGCAAGAGCCTGGCCTACACCGTCCCCGCCTTCGAGCGCGCGCTCGACCACACCGGCTGTACCCTCTACGTCGCCCCACAGGTCGCGCTCATCGAGGACCAGACCGACACCCTCCAGGACCTGGCTCGCGGCCTCGGGTTCGGGAGCCGGGTCACCGTCGCGCAGTACACCGGTCGACAGTCCAGGTCCGAGAAGGAGGCGATCCGCGAGCGCCAGCCCACGGTCTTGCTGACGACGCCGGACATGCTCCACTACGGCATCCTGCCCCACGCCCACCGGCTCTGGGAGTGGTTCGTCGAGCGCCTGGAGACCGTCGTGATCGACGAGGTCCACGAGTACCGCGGCGTGTTCGGCAGTCAGGTGGGGCTCGTGTTGCGCCGGCTCAACCGGGTCTGTGAGCGGTTCGACGCCTCGCCCCAGTACGTCTGCTGTTCGGCGACGATCGGCAACCCGGTCGAACACGCCGCGACCGTGACCGGCCGCCCCGAGTCCTCGTTCGCGGCGATCACCGACGACGAGAGCGCGACGGGACCGACCCACTGGCTGTTCTGGAACCCGCCGGAGTACGAAGGGGGCTCGTCGGACCGGGGGTCCGACGGTGGCTGGGGCAGCGGCCGCCGCAAGTCCAGCCACACCGAGACGAAACGGCTGTTCGTCGACCTCGTGAGCCGCGGACTCCAGACCGTCGCGTTCACCCGCTCGCGCCAGACCGCCGAGCGCTACGCGACCGAGAGCGCCGACGAGTTGCGGCGGCGAGGTGAGCGGGAGGCCGCCGAGAGCGTGACGGCCTATCAGGCGGCGTTGACCGGCGAGCGCCGCCGGTCGGTCGAGGACGGACTCCAGTCCGGGGAGATCCGGGGCGTCTGGAGCACGACGGCGCTGGAACTCGGCGTCGACATCGGCGGCCTCGACGCGGTCCTGCTCGACGGCTACCCCGGCACCCGGATGCAGGCGTTCCAGCAGGCCGGCCGTGCCGGCAGAGGGACCGATCCCAGCCTCGTCCTCACGGTCGCCGGCGAGGACCAGCTCGACCAGTACTTCGCGCGCAATCCCGGTGAGTTCTTCGACGGCGAACCGGAGCGAGCCATCTCGAACCCGCAGAATCGAGAGTTGCTCCCCGGACACGTCCGCTCGGCCGCCCGGGAGACGTGGCTGAAACCGACCGACGACCGCCACTTCGGCGACGCGTTCCCCGAGGTGGTGGCGGAGTTGACCGAGACGGGCGACCTTGACCGCCGTGAGACCGACGCCGGCATCCGCTGGCTCTACGAGGGCGACGGGAGCCCCCAGCACGAGCTGAACCTGCGGACCGTCGACGACCGGCAGGTCCAGTTGCGCGACCGCGCCAGCGGCGAGACGGTCGCGGAACTCCCCTTCGGCGACGCCCTCCGGGACGCTCACCCCGGCGCGATCTACCACCACCAGGGCCGCACCTACGAGGTGGTCGATCTGGATCTCGACCTGGGCGTGGCCGAACTCTCCGAGACTCACGCCGACTACTACACGCAGGTGCTCCACGACAAGACGATCACCGTCGAGGCCGACCGCGCGGAACGGCCGATGCCAGGCCGCGAGGACAGCACCCTCAGGCTGGCGGACGTGACGATGCGCAAGCGGATCACGGGCTACGAGCGCCGGGACGGCTCCAGCGGCGAACCCCTCGGGCGGTTCGGACTTGACCTGCCCGAGACGACCCTGGAGACGCGGGCCTTCTACGTCACCGTCCCCGAACCGGTCGAGCGGGCGATGCGCGAGCGGGCGGCCGAGCGAAGCGAGACCGCCGACACAGACGAGGCCTTCGCCGGCGGCATCCACGCGGCGGAACACGCGACCATCGCCATGATGCCCGCGGAGTTGCTCTGTGACCGCCGGGACGTGGGCGGCCTGTCGACGCCCCTGCATCCCCACACCGATCAGTCGACGATTTTCGTCTACGACGGCTACCCCGGCGGCGTCGGCCTGACCGAACGCGCCTACGCCGACATCGGGTCGCTCGTCGGCACGACCCGCCGGATGGTCGCCGCCTGTGACTGTGCCGACGGCTGTCCGGCCTGCGTCCAGTCGCCCCACTGCGGGAACGCCAACGACCCGCTGGACAAGGACCTGGCACTCCACCTGCTCCGGGAACTGGACGCGGACGGCGACCGCACCGTGAACCAGTGAGCCCACCGGCGAGGGAATTCGGTGAAGACGCGGGTACAGGGAGTTTCCCGTTCGATTTTACCTGTTCGTGCAATAGTTTTATACCCAGTGACCGGGATAAATACCGGAACCAGATGTATGGACCGGACGTGGGGTCTGGGTCCCGGTGGAACAGGGCCAGCGGGTGGACAGGGCAGTGAAACACGCGGTCGGGTGACGATAGGGAGGGTAGTCGGGCGGATCGCCTTCGTGACCGTGCTGTTCTCGCTGGTGACGGCACCGGTCGTGGGGTCGCTCGGCGTGGCCGGCACTGCGCCCGCCGCGGCCGACGACGACTACTTCGAGGGCGGTGGCGGTAGTGGCGGCAACTCGACGGCCGGCGGGAACGAGACGGGGACGACGGGCTGTGTCGACGTGCCCGACGGCGTGGCTCCCTCGGGCGGGACCGAACCGTGCGACACGAACCCGCCGACGGCGGAGTTCACCGCCTCGGCGACGACCGTCACCGTCGGCGAGCCGATCGGGTTCGACGCCACCGGATCGACGGACAACGGGACCGTCGAGAGCTACGAGTGGACGTTCAACGACAGCGAGAGTGCGACCGGCGTCGAGGTCAGTCACGCTTACGACGAACCGGGCTCCTACGTCGTCGAACTGATCGTCACCGACGACCAGGGGTACGAGGACGCGGCGAGGACGACCATCGAGGTCGTCGACGGCGACGGACCGGGTGACGGGCAACCGGGCACCAACGGGACCGACGGGTCGGGCGGGGCCGGCGACGGCGATACCGGGAACGGCACCGACGGAACGAACGGCACCGACGACGCGGTGTCGTACAACGTGACCCGGTACAGTTTCTCGGTCGGGCCCGTCGGGCTGTTCGGTGCCAGCGGTGAGATCGACGGGGCCCCGCCGCAGTCCTACGAGTGGACGTTCCACGACGGGACGACGAAGACCGGGCCGGAGGTGCGGTACACCTACGACGACCCCGGTACCTACGACTACGAACTGACGCTGACCGGCGTCGACGGGACGACGAAATCGTTCGCCGGCACCATCACCATCAGGTCGTCCAACGCCACGGCGTTCTGTCGCCGGTTCGAGCGGGCACGGGAGAACGGCACGACCGACGACGGGTCGGTACTCCCGCTCGACCGGGTGGCAGCCGTCTGCGACGACCTGAACGTCACGTCGCCCGGGAAGCGACTGGTCGTCGACGACGACGGTCCCGACGACGTGTATCACGCGATCGGGCCGGCCGTCGCGAACGCCTCCGACGGCGACCGGATCGTCGTGAAGGCCGGCAACTACGACGGCGGCGTCACGGTCGGGAAGAACGTCACGATCGTCGGCGAGGGCGGCCCGACCGTGACCGACGCTTCGGGCACCGCGACGGCCTTCCGGATCCCGGCGGGGGGTCACGCGGCACCGACGATCCGCGGCTTCACGTTCGAGGGCGTCACGGCGCTGGACGCGACCGGGACCGAGGGCGACTGGACGCTCGCGGAGGCGACGATATCGAACGTCGACGACCACCCAGTCCGGGCACGCGACGCGGACGGCGACTGGACGATAACGGACGCGCGGCTTGAGAACACCGGAGGGATCGGTGCCACCGGGGCCAACGGTTCCTGGACGATCAGCGACACGACGATCCGGTCCGGGTCGTCGGACGCCATCGACGCGGCCGGGACCGACGGCGGCTGGACGATCCGGAACGTCACCGTCCGGGATCACGCCGACGGGATCGACGTGCGCGAGACGGCGGGCTTCGGTCGGATCCTGAACGTGACGGTCACGGACACCGGCGGCGCGGGAATCACGGCCAGCAGGTCGACCGGCCGGCTCCGGATCGTCGACGCGACGGTGTCGGGCAACGCCGGCCCGGGGATCGTCCTCCGGGACGTGACGGACGACGGCGACGGGAGCGTCCCGCCACAGCTGGGCGGCACGCAGGCTCCCGCGGACTGGGTCGTCCGCGACGCGCGCGTGAGCGACAACGGGGGGCGCGGCATCGCGGCGGCCCGACTCGGGGGCAGCGCCCGGTTCGAGAACGTGACGCTCACGGGCAACGGGAACGACGGGCTCTCGCTGGCGGAAGCGTCGGGGAGCTGGGTCGTCGTCGACGCGACCGTCCGGCACAACGACGCGGCGGGTATCGACGCCGCCGAGACCACCGGCACCTGGTCGGTACGGGCCTCGAACGTCAGCGGGAACGCCCTCGGCGTGCTGGCGACCGGCGCGACGCGTGATTGGATCGTCTCCGGGTCGACGATCCGGGCGAACGCCGACGAGGGCATCGAGGCGACCGGAACCACCGGCGACTGGCGGGTCCAGGACACCGTCGTCAGCGAGAACGGCGCGGGCATCGTCGCGGCCCGGAGTGCCGGCGACTGGACGGTCGACAACGCGACCGTCGAGTTCAACGACGGCGTCGGCATCGACGCGGGTGATTCGACGGGCAACTGGACGGTCCAGGGCACCACGGACCTGACGGACAACGGTATCGTGGCGACCGGCACGAGCGGTCGGTGGGCGGTCCACCGGACGAACCTGCTCACCGCCGAGATAGACGCCACCGGCGCGAACCCGCGCGGGAACGCCCGTCGGAACTGGTGGGGGACCCAACAGGGTGCCGGTCCCGTCGATGCCTGTGTCGGGAACGTCACCTGCCGGAACCCGCTGGGCGAGCGCGCCAGCGAGGACGCCATCGGCATCTCTGTCGCCGTGAACGACGGTTCGAGCGACCGGCCGTTCCCGGGGGCCGACGTGTACCTCTACGAGCGCGAGGTGTTCCGGACCGACGGCGACCGGGTCACGACGGCCGACCTCCTGTCGGCCTACGACGGCACCGAGTACTACGCCGACCCGTCCGGCCGACTCCGGGCCGTCTTCGGGCCCGTGCAGTTCGAACAGCGACCCACCTCGAAACTGCCCGGCGGGCCCGAGGGCCACTACTACGAGACGGGTCCGGAGGGACTGGTCCGACTGACCGGACTGACCGCGGGCACGTACTGCCTGCTCGTCGCGCCGCCGGACGCGAGTCCGCGGAACGTCCGGACGGGGTGTGTCGAGGTCTCGGGCAGCGCCGTGGAACCGGTCGCGTTCACTCACACGAACGGCACGAGCCTCGACCACCTGACGGACGAGTTCGGGGCCATCCGGGACCGGTCCGACTACCACATCAGCGACGTCATCAGCCTCGCAGCAGGGGCGTACATCGACACCGGCAGGGCGCTGAAGGGAAAGGAGCTGGTGACCCAGAAGAACACCCTCGCGTCGATCCGGCAGGGGATGCAGGCGGCCGTGGAGGCGTCCGTGAAGCGAGGCGTGAATCCGAAGGCCGCGGCCAAGGAGGCCGTCACGACGTTCGCGACCCAACTGGCGAGAAGCGCGCTCGTCAGAGCCTCGCGCAACCGGATCAAGCGGCTCTACGGCGAGTGGGCATTCTCGGCGGTCGAGCGCGGCGACGCGAGTCGGTTCTCCAGATACGCCAGCCTCCTCGGCCGGACGGAGTGGATGGAGGATTTCCGGTACGTCGGCCCCCGGTCCGGCCAGTTGGTCAGCCAGTACGAGACCCTCCCGCCGGTGGCGACCGCGAGACGGGCGGTGGCGAACAGTTACGACCGGATCACGGCCGTCAGGGACGGGACCGGTGTCACCCGGGACCGCCCGCCGGCGTCGTTCGACCCGGCCGCCGTCGAGTCGGTCGTGCAGACACAGAAACGCGCCATCGCCGGGGAGTGGCTGGCCGAGGGCATCGTCGTGACCCCGACCGGTGCGGTGTACGCCATCAACAAGACGGCGGGGGCACGACAGGCCCACAGGGAGGCCTACGAGAAGTTCAGGGGCTCGAAGGGGGCGAAGAAGCTCTCCTCGTTCGTCGGCAAGGTCGGCAGCGTCATCAACACCGGCAGCGCCGCCCACGGCAACGTCCTCGGCATGGTCGTCGGCTCCGGCGTCGAGGCGATCGGGGCCGGCGGCGAGGTCCTGTTCGGCGTCACGACCGAACTGGCGCGGTACGAGACGGTCAAGCGCAACGTCAGGACCCAGCTGTACGCGCTCCACGACATCGAGAACGTCGGCATGATAAACCGGGACATCGCGAACTGGCTCGAAACCGAGTACCGCGACCCCTCGGTCGGCAACGTCTCCGGCGAGATCGTCGAGAGCCCGACGTTCCCGGAGAACGGGTTCGGCGTGAACGTCGTGGAAGCCAACCGGCCGCGGGATCCCGGACCCACGGCGACGCGGAGCCGGTACGTCGCCGACGGGACGATCGCCGTCGAGAACACCGGCACCGCGACCGTCCCCTCGCGGGTCGTCGTGGTCTCCTCGTACCACAGCGATCAGGGCGACGGGACGCGGGGCCTCTACGGCGAGGCGACGACCGTGCCCGCACCGAAACACGACGCCATGGAGATACCGGCTGGCGGGACCGTCCGGAAGACGGCGACGGTCACGCTCGGGGAACCCGAGAGCGACCCGTTCCGCATCCACTTCGTCCACACGATGCTCGTGATGGAGGGCAAGCAGGTCGACCACGAGACCGCCTGGACGTTCCTCAACATCTCGACGACGGACTGTAACTACATCGAGGAGCGCCAGAACCCCGCCGAGTGTGCGAACGACCCCGACGGGCGGTACGGCTACGACTACACCGAGCGTGACGGCGACGACCCGCCGCCGCGACCCCGCCGGGCGGCCGGAGCGATGGTCGGTGCCTACGGTGCCGGAACGGCGGGCTACGGCGCGCAGGTCGAGCGCATGCGGACCGACGACGCCGTGTACACGACCGCCGGGTCGGCCCCCGGGAAGGCGATGACGCGACGGGCGTTCTCGCTCCAGCGGGCGAACGTGGAGACGCTCGTCGACGCCGAACTCGACCCGCAGGGATCGACCACGACGCGACTGACGACCGCCAACAACACCGACAGCGTGACGCTCATGCTCGTCGGCTCGCCCAACGCCGAGACCAGCCTCTCGGTCACCGACGGCGAGGGGCGGACGACCCGGCAGTCGACGACGACCGGTCGGACGACGGCGGCGATTCCCGACTCGGAGTACAGGACGGGCGGCGTCGTCGACCGCGTCCGCATCGAGAACGCCAGCGACCTCGACCTCTCGGTGACGGTGCGCGCGAACGCGCCCGACCGCGAGGAACCGGTCCCGGTCGAGGTCGTCGCCGTCGAGACGCCCGAGCGACCGCCCATCATGGGCGTGATCCCGTCGACGGTCGACGTGACGGTCACGCCCGGACGGGACCGCACCGCCGCCCTCGAACTCGCCGAGGTCGGCGGTCAGCAGGCCATCGCCGACCCCACGGTCACGGTCGGGAACCTGACCACCGCCGCCGGGGCACGGCTCCCGGCCGACGCGGTGACGCTGGGCGACACCGAGCGCGTCCCCGCCGGGGAGACGGTTCGGGCGACCCTCACCGTGTCCCTGCCCGCGGACTTCGACGTGTCCGACGACGCACCGACGCGGTTCACCGGAACGGTCACCGTGGGTAGCGACGACGCGGGTTCCGTTCGGACGGGGCTGTCGGTGCTCACCCTCGACTCGCCCGTCGCGAACGCCACCCTCCTCGCGGCCGACCGGACGGTCACCGGCGTCCACCTCGACCGGGCCGGAGCGGCGACGGCCGCCGTCGATGGGACGCCGGTCGCCGGCTACGACGCGCACGTCCTCGGGACCGGAACGGCGACCGTCCGCCTGCCCGCCACCGCCGGCAACCTGACTGCCTACGCCGTCGGCGACAGGAACGCGACGGCACTCGACACCACCAGCACCGGCGGGAACGTCACCGTGACCCTCCCCGCCGGCGACTATCGCGTCGTCGTCGCCGCGCCCGACACCGGAGCCGGCGACACCGGCGGCACTGACGGCGACACCGATGGCAGTGACGGCGATACCGGCGACGGCGGCACTGTGGACGGGGTCGGCGAAGTCGGCATCGACGTGGACGGGCCGTCGGTCGTGACGACCACCGACGACGGTGCCGAGGGCGACGACGGAGCGACGACCCGGACCACGACCAAGCCGCCGACGGAACCGGGCACCACGGAGACGACGGCACCGACAGCGCCGTCGACGGAGACGGCGACAGCGCCGACCGGCGGCGCGGACGACCCCGCGGCCGACATCGCGGACACGACGGCGGAGACGACAACTGCCGACGGGGCCGGCTTCGGTCTCGTCGCGACGCTGGTCGCACTGGTCGCGCTCCTCGCCGTCGCGGCGCGGCGGCCCTGATTCCGGCGCTGCCGGGCCGCTCCGGGTCCGACCCTCGATCCGGAATGCACTTTTCAGCCAGCGAGTCCGGACCCTCCCGGGCCGACGAGTTCGCGACGGGGCTCGACCGCGGTCAGTCCGCCGGCTCCGGCCCGGTGTCGAAGACGGGTCGCTCCCCGGCGATCTCGTCGTCGTGGAGGTAACACTGCGGGTCGGGGGCGAACGGGTCGTCGTGGACCGAGAGGGCACGCAGCCGCGACCCGCCGCGACAGACCGACTGGTAGGCGCAGTCGGCGCACTTCCCCTTGAGGTGGTCCTCGCGGTTCCGGAGCTTTTCGAGGAGGGGATTGGACTCGTCCTCCCAGATCGCGCCGAAGGGCCGATCGCGGACGTTGCCCAGCGAGTAGTTCTGCCAGAACTGCGTGAGGTGGACGTTGCCCTGGTAGTCCACGTCGGCGACGCGCTCGCCGGTCGGGTCGCCGCCGTTGACCTGCAGGTAGCGGTAGATCCGCTCGGCGGCGGCCTCGCTCAGGTGCTCGCGGGCGTACTCGACGAGGTAGGCGGCGTCGGCGTAGTTGCCCACCAGCAGGGTCTCTATCTCCTCGCCGCGGGCGTGGTACTCGCGGGTCATCTCACAGACGGTCGTCACGGCCTCGCGACGTTCCTCGGGCGTGAGGTCCACGTCCTGGATCTCGTTCCCGCGACCGCCGTAGTCCAGGTGGTAGAAACAGAACCGGTCGAGGCCGGCGTCGTGGAGCAACTCGACCACCTCTTCGAGGTCGTCGGCGTTGTGTTTCGTGATGGTGTACCGGAGGCCGGTCTTGAGGCCCGCAGACTGGCAGGCCTCGATGCCCCGGAGCGCGGCGTCGAACGCGCCGTCCTCCCCGCGGAAGGCGTCGTTGCGCTCGGGGAGGCCGTCGACGGAGACGCCCGCGTACTGCAGTCCCGCGTCCTTTAGCTCGCGGGCCCGCTCCTCCGTGATGAGCGTGCCGTTGGTCGAGAGGACCGGGCGGATCCCGCTGTCGGCGGCGTAGGCGACGAGTTCTTCGAGGTCCTCGCGGACCAGCGGCTCCCCGCCGGAGAAGAGGACGACGGGGACGCCGTAGTCGGCCAGGTCGTCGAGCAGGCGCTTGCCCTCCGCGGTCGAGAGTTCGCCCGGGGCACACTCGGTGTCGGCGGCGGCGTAGCAGTGATCACAGTAGAGGTTGCACTGCTTGGTGGTGTTCCAGACGACGACCGGGCGGCGCTGTTTCTCCTCGCGGATCTGCTCGCGGTCGGACTCGTCGGCGGCGTCGTACCGCAACCCGTCCCCCTCGGCGTCGAGATCGCAGAGGAGTTTGCTGACCGAGATCATCGGTCCACCCCACGGGGCCCCGTCGGCGACCGATCACGACCCACGATACTGCGGGCAACTGTCCCGGGTTTCGTCGACATACGTGGGAGAACGAAATACGCTCACAAACGGTCTCCGTGTGTTTTCAGTGTGTGGGAACAAAACGATCTATTTAACACTGTCCTCTCCTGACCCACTGTCGAGGTGACCAGTAATATGGAGAGACGTACGTTTGTGCGCGGAATCGGGGCGATGACAGTGGCCGGTGCGCTGGCCGGTTGTAGCGGCGGCGGTGGCAACGGTGGCAACGGTGGCAACGGTGGCGACAACGGTGGCAACAACGGTGGCAACAACGGTGGCAACAACACCACCACGAGCGGTGGCGCGAGTGCCAGCGTTCCCAGCGAAGTCGACACCTACCTGTCAAACAACAATGCCAACCTGTACGAAGGCAACGCGGTCGACAAGACGGGACAGGACACCGTGACCGTCACCGTCGGCGCGGGCGAGCAGAACTACGCGTTCAAGCCGGTGGCGGTCAAGGTCTCGAAAGGGACGACCGTCGAGTGGGTCTGGGGCGGCAAGCTCAGCCACAACGTCATTGCGACCGACGGCACGTTCAAGAGTGATCTCCACTCGACGGCCGGCGTCCACTTCTCGTATACCTTCGAGAACGCGGGCAACTACACCTACTTCTGCCGCCCGCACAAGGCACTGGGTATGGTCGGCGCGATCATCGTCGAGTAGCGGCCTCATCTCGATCTTTTTCGGCGTCTCGGAAGAGCACCCACACCGGCTAGCTGACGACAAGCACGAACCCCGTCACGAACATCATGAGCGCGATCCCGGCCAGGACGAGAAAGAGCAGGTCTTTTTCCGACATGGTGACCGGTAGGAAGTGAAACGGCTAATTACCTTCGTCTCCAACTTCGGTCGATGGCAGACACAGCCACCCGTTCCCCGACCGGTCGCCAGGGCAATCGCGTCGTCATCTTTCTGTACGTCGTCATCGTCGCCATCGCCGGCGTGATGGGATTCGTCCTCGGGAACGCCCGTCCGAAGGACCTCGATCCGGAACTGTTCGGGGTCATCCAGTTGCCACCGACCGCCTTCGGCACCGCCCTCTACGGCATGATCACGGTCGCCGTCGGTCTCGGAATCATGCTGGGGCTGGTGATCTACGTCTCGGACCGATACCCCGACGCCTGAACCGCGGGCTTACCCCTCGCCGACCATGCTGTCCTCGTCGTCCCACTCCTGTTCGCGGAGTTCGTACTTCTGGATCTTGCCCGTCGCCGTCGTCGGGAGCTCCTCGACGAACTCGAAGCGACGAACGACCTTGTAGCCGGCCAGCCGCGACTCGCAGAACTCCTTGAGCTCATCGGGTGAGACCGGCGGGTTCTCGGGGTCGCCGTTGGCCGGGACGACGAAGGCCTTGGGCGTCTCGCCCCACTCCTCGCTGGGCGAGGGGATCACCGCGACCTGGTTCACCGCGTCGTGTTCGTAGAGCGTGTCCTCCAGTTCGATGCTGGAGATGTTCTCCCCGCCCGAGATGATGATGTCTTTCTTCCGGTCCTGGATGGCGATCATCCCGTCGTCGTCGACCACGGCGAGGTCGCCGGTGTGGTAGTAGCCCTCGATCCGGTCGGTGAAGGCCTCCTCGGTGGCCTCGGGCTTGTTCCAGTAGCGATCCATCACCTGATTGCCCCGGACGACGACCTCGCCGATGGTCTCGTCGTCCCACGGCACCTCCTCGCCGTCCTCGTCGACGACGCGCACGTCCGTTCCGAGATAGCCCAGGCCCTGCCGTTTCTTGACCTTGAAGCGGGCGTCGCTGTCGTCGTCGTACAGCCGGCGGGCGTCGGAGGTGGTGATGAGCGGGCCCGTCTCGGTCGCGCCGTAGACGTGTTTGAGGTGCCAGCCGAACTCGTCTTCGACGGTGCGGATCGTCGCCTCCGGCGGCGCGCTCCCGGCGGTGGCGATGCGGACGGCGCTGTCACCCGTCGTCTCGACGTCGCCGTCTTGGCTCTCGTAGTGATCGGAGAGCATGTTCAGCACCGTCGGCGCGCCGCACATGTACGAGACGTCCTCCGCGGCGACGGTGTCGAAGATCCACTCGGCGTCGACGCCGCGGGTGCAGACGTGTGTCGCGCCCATCCCGGTGACGGCGTAGATGTGGCCCCAGCCGTTGACGTGGAACATCGGCAGGGTCCAGAGGTACACGTCGTCGTCTCGGATCTCCTGATGGACGGAGACGAGGTAGGCGTGGAGCGTCTCGGTCCGGTGGGTCCGGACGACACCTTTCGGGTCGCCGGTCGTTCCCGAGGTGTAGTTGATCGTGATGTCGTCGTCCTCGTCCATCTCGGGCCGGTCGTAGTCGGTGCCGGCGTCCTCGATCACCTCGTCGAAGCTCTCCCAGTCGCCGTCGACCGCGTCGGCGTCGTTCGTGACGAACGTCTCGGTCGGCACGTCCTCCCGGACGGCCTCGATCCGGTCGGCGTACTCGTGGTCGGCGTAGATGGCGTCGACCTCCGCGTCGCTGAGGATGTACTCGAAGTCGTCGGGGACCAGCCGGTAGTTCAGCGGCGTGTGGACCGCACCGATCTGCATGCTCCCGTAGGCGGCTTCGAGGTGGTAGTGGGTGTTGGGGTCGAGTACGGCCACGCGGTCGCCCTTCTCGATGCCCCGGTCCTGGAGGAACGCCGAGAAGCCGTCGGCTCGCTCGCCCAGTTCGTCGTAACTGTACCGCTCACCGGTCGTCGCCACGACGGCTTCCTCGTCGCCGTAGTGGCGTCGCGCCCGGTCCAGAAAGTCCGTGACCAGCAGTGGTTTCTCCATCGCGGCTCGCACAACGAAGGAGAACCTAATAGAAGTTTTCGACGTACCCACGTCGCGAGAACGACGGCGGCCCGGGGAGCGTCCGCTCGCCACGTCTCAGCGGTCGGTGACCTCCCCGGGAACGGCGGGCAACGTCACGACGACGGCCGACCCGTCGGGACCGGCCTCGGGCACCGAGATCGAGCCGCCGGCGGCGGTGACGACCCAGTTGGCCAGCCAGAGGCCGAGGCCGCTCCCGTGGTCCAGCGGCGTCTCCGAGCCACCCTCCAGCACGGCGCGGTCCTGCTCGGGGAGGCCGGGGCCCTCGTCCTCGATCCGGACCGCCACCTCGTCCCCGTCGCGGGTGATCTCGACCGCGACGGTCGGCGACTCGGTGGTCGCGTGTTTGACGGCGTTCTCCAGTAACTCGCGGAGTGCCACGTCGAGTGTCGGATCGACGGCGGCCACGGCGTCGGCGTCGCCGCCGACGGTGACGGTCGCGTCGGGGTACTCCTCGGACAGCGAGTCCCGCACCTGCTCGATCAGCGGGCCGATCTCGACGCTGTCGGCGTCGGGGTCGCGCTCGTCGAGCTGGCCGAACGTCCGGGCTTTCTCGCCCAGTTCGATCAGTTCGCGGGCCGTCCCCAGGATGTGGTCGAGGTGCGCCCGCGGTTCGCCCGACGGCAGGTCGTCTTCGAGCATCGATGCCCGGCCGATGATGACGTTCATGTCGTTGCGGATGTTGTGTCGGAGGACGCGGTTGAACACGCTCAGGGCCTGCTCGCGGTGTTTCCGGTCGCGCACGTCCCGGACGCTCGCGAGGACGTGGCCGGTCCCGTCGAGTTCCAGCGCCGCGGCCGACACCTCGACCGGGATGCGGCTCCCGTCGCGGTGCCGCAGGAGGAGTTCGTCGGCCCGCGCCCGGTCCGTCTCGAGCGCCGTGTCGACCAGCCGCCGGAAGCCGTCGAGGTCGTCCCGGCACAGCGTCGACGGTGCGAGCGTCCGCAGGGCCGACCGGTCGTAACCCAGCAGTTCACACACCCGGTCGTTGCAGTCGACGATGGTGTCGGCCTCGGGATCGACCAGGATCAGGCCGTCGCTGGCCGACTCGAACATCCGTCTGAACCGTTCGCGCGCGGTCCGGAGCCGGTCGATCCAGTCGGTCCGTTCGAGCGCGGCTACGACGTTCGACCCGAGCATCCCGGTCATCGACCGGTCGATCCCGTCGAAGGCTCCGGCCGTCCCGGAACCGGCGACCAGCACGCCGTCGGTCCCGAGGGGCACGACGAGCAGGCTCCGCGTCGGTTCGGCAAAGCCCGCCCCGTCGAGGCCGTCGGCGTCGTCGTACTGGCGGGTCTCGCCGCGGTCCAGCGCCGCCCAGAGGCGTTCGCCCTCTCCGTCGGATCGGTCGAGCGTGTCGGGATCGGCCGGACAGCCGTGACTCGCGGCCGCCCGGAGCGTCGTCCCGTGGTCGTCGGCGACGAGCCAGACGCGGGTCCGGGGCGTCTCCAGTACCGACGCAGCCACCTCGGCGGCCGTCTCACAGACCGCCGTCGCCGTTCGGGCCCGGAGCAGGTCGGCGGTGCCGTCGTGGAGCGCGTCCAGGGCCGTCTCCCGGCGCGTCCGTTCGAGTTCGTGGCTGAGCCAGCGGGCCACGAGGCTGACGAACGCCTGCTCGGCCTCGCCGAAGGGTGTCCGTGGCGACCGGTCCATGAAACAGACGGTGCCGTACAGCGACCCGCCGACCGTGATGCGCGCTCCCAAGTAACACTCGATATCGTGTTCCTCGTAGGCCGGGTCGCCGATCCAGCCCTGTTCGGCGGCGTGACTGATCGCCAGCACGTCGTCGGACTCGATGGTCCGCCGGCAGAACGTCGTCGGCAACTCCATCAACTCGCCGGGTTCGATGGGCAACTCGCCGACGCTCGCGATTACCTCGTACCGCTCGGGGTCGCGGTCGATCGTCGAGAGGTGGGCGTTCTCGGCGCCCAGCCTGTCGAGACCGATTCGGAGGATGCGCTCGGCCTTCTCCTGGAAGGAGAGCGTCCCGTCGGTCGCCACGCCGTACAGGTCACGCAGGTGTCGCCCGTCCACGTCTGGAGTCGACGAACCGTCGCGGGTCCGCCGTCCCCGGACGACGCCGCGCACGCGGTTTGCCAGCGCCGTGTAGCGGTCCTCGTCGGCGACGACCACGTCGGTCGCGTCGACGTCGGTCGCGCGCGAGCGGACGCCGGGCGCGTCGCTCGGCGTCGCGAGGACGACCAGCGGGGCGTCGCCGCGGTCGTCGAGCGCGTCCCAGTCCGGGTCCGAGAGCGGCGCGACGGCGACGATACAGTCCGGTGTCGTCGCGTCGCCGTCGACGACGACCACCTCGTCGTAGACGGTCTCGAGTGCGCGCAGGACCTCCCCGCGTGTCCCCTCGTCGGCGACGATCCGGGTCGCGAGTCGCGCCGTCATCCCTGGACCGTGATCCGGGCCCGAACCCGGGGAGAGCCGGCGGCGGACCGGGACACGGGGAGCGTTCGGTCGATCACGTTCGCCCCCGAGGAGCGCAGATAGCTTCAATGTACGGGACGTTTCGCGACCCGGCGTCGCGTTCAAACGGGGCCGACGGTCTCCTGGTAGGTGCCGTACTGCTCCTCGAAGACGCCCATGATCTCGCCCATCGTGGCGTAGACCTTCACCGCGTCGACGATGGCGGGCATCACGTTGTCGTCGTTCTCGATGGCCGTCCGCAGGTCCGCCAGCGCGTCGTCGACAGCCCCGTCGTCCCGTTCGTCTTTCACCGCGGCCAGGCGCTCGCGCTGGCGCTCGCCCGTCGTCTCGTCGACCCGCAACAGGTCCGGCGACGTGTCCTCCTCGATGGTGTAGGCGTTGACGCCGACGACGACCTCCTCGCCCTCGTCGACCCGCTCCTGGTACTCGTAGGCCGAATCCTGTATCTCGCGGTGGAAGTAGCCGTCCTCGATGCCTTTCAGCACGCCGTCGCGCATCGACCCCTCGCCCAGCTCCCTGATCTCTTCGAGGTAGGCCATCGTCTCGGCCTCGACTTCGTCGGTCAGCGCCTCGACGGCGTAGCTCCCGCCCAGCGGGTCGACGATGTCGGCCGCGCCCGACTCCTCGGCGATGATCTGCTGGGTCCGCAGGGCGACCCGCACCGCCTCCTCGCTGGGTAGCGCCAGGGCCTCGTCGAAACTGTTGGTGTGGAGGCTCTGGGTCCCGCCCAGCACGCCCGCCAGCGCCTGAATCGTCACGCGGACGACGTTGTTGAGCGGTTGCTGGGCGGTCAGGGATTGGCCCGCCGTCTGGGTGTGGAACTTCATCCGCTTCGCCGCGTCGCTGTCCGCGTCGTACCACTCGTCCATCAGCCGGGCGTAGACCCGCCGCCCCGCCCGGAACTTCGCCACCTCCTCGAAGATGGAGTTGTGCGAGTTGAAGAAGAAGGACAGTTGCGGCCCGAACTCGTCGACGTCGAGGCCACGATCCAGGCAGTCCTCGACGTAGGCGAACCCGTCGGCCAGCGTGAAGGCCAGTTCCTGCACGGCCGTCGACCCGGCCTCGCGGATGTGATAGCCCGAGACCGAGACGGGTTTGAACTTCGGCGTCTCCTCGACGGCGAACTCGATCACGTCGGTGACGATGTCGAGCGAGGCCGCCGGGGGCACCACCCACTCCTTCTGGGCGATGAACTCCTTGAGCATGTCGTTCTGGAGGGTACCCCGGATCTCCTCGCGGGGGACGCCCTGCCGGTCGGCCAGCGCCAGGTACATCGCGTAGATCACCGGCGCGCTCGGGTTGATCGTGAACGAGGTCGAGACCTCTCCGAGGTCGATCCCGTCGAAGAGGATCTCCATGTCCCGCAGGGTGTCGACGGCGACGCCCTCCTTGCCGACCTCGCCCTGACTCATCCGGTCGTCGCTGTCCAGCCCCATCAGGCTCGGCATGTCGAAGGCCACCGAGAGCCCGGTCTGGCCCTCCTCGATCAGGTAGTGAAAGCGCTCGTTCGTCTCCTCGGCGGTCCCGAAGCCGGCGAACTGCCGCATCGTCCAGGTCCGGCCGCGGTACATCGTGGGGTAGACCCCGCGGGTGTACGGCTCCTCGCCGGGGAAGCCCAGGTCCTCGGTGTAGTCCAGGTCGGCCACGTCCTCGGGGGTGTAGAGGCGATCGACCTCGTGGTTCGAGACGGTCGCGAACCGGTCCTTGCGCTCGCCGTGTCGTTCCAGTACGGGATCGAGCGTCTCGCGCTCCCACGCCTCGCGGCCCTCCCGGATGGCCGCGAGGTCGTCCTCGTCGTACATGCCAGAGAATTACACACGGGGCCGGCTTAACGGTTCGGCCGACGGGGCTGGTCACGCGGGGACCGGCGACGGGGCCCGTCGACTGCGACTCAGGCCTCCTCGTCCTGCAGTCGCTTGGTCGTCTCCACCAGCGGGTGGTGGGCGTACTCGACCTCCTCGATGTCGTCGATGGAGTTCAGGTCCTCCTTCCGAGCGGTCTCGGCCATCCCGAGGTCGACCCGCTCGTCGATGACGATGACGTAGGCGTCCATCTCCTCGATGCCGAGGCTGTCGGCGGCCTTGACGCGGTGGTGGCCGTCGGCCAGGAGGAACTCGCCGTCGTTGTCGATGACGACCAGCGGTTCCGCGAGGCCCCGTTCCAGTTCGTAGCGCCGCCCCTCCAGTTCGTCGGCGTAGACCCGGCTCTGGGTCGGCGTGAGCTTCTCCAGCGGGACCTCGCGGCGGTCCTCGCGGGCCTCGATGCCGTGGATCGTTTCGAGGGTGCGCTGGAGCTTCTCGACCTTGCCGGGCGTGGCGCGTTCGATCTGGCTCCGGATCACGTCGGCGTTGGAGATGATCCCGACGAGGTTGCCCGCGTCGTCGACGACGGGGAGCCGCTGGATGCCCGACCGGAGGATGACCCGCCCGGCGTCGTTGAGCTTCATGTCCGGGTGGGCGACCAGCAGGTCCTGGGTCATGACCTTGAAGATGGGGTCGTGGTCCTCGGCGAGCAGGAGATCGCGGGCGCTGACGAACCCCTCGACGTGGCGGCCGTCACAGACCGGGAACCCGCTGTGGGTGTCGTCGCTCTCGGCGATCCGGCGGGCCACGGTCTCGACCGTGTCGTCCGGCGAGACGGTCGCCACGTCCCGGGTCATGTAGTCTTTGACGCGGGGCTTCTCGTCCTCGGAATCCATCACCCGTGACATCACCCCGCGCCGGGAAAACCCCTTCGGCGACGGTCGCCCGGTCGTCGCGTGACTACCAGCTCGACTCGTCCTCCGAGAACGGGCCGGTCAGCGACAGCCCCAGCCGCTCGCCCGGCGGACGCTCCCGGATCGCCTCGAAGAACCGCTCGGCCACGAACTCCTCCAGGTCGCCGTCGAGATCGAGTTGCGGGGACCCCTCGTCCGCGTCGCCGTCGGCAGCCCCCTCGCCGTCGGTGTCGCCGCCCTCGTCGTCGAGTTCCGCCTCTCCGGTCGGGTCGAGTGCGGTGTCGGCGACGGAGATCTGTGCGCCGGCCATGTCGGCGTGGCCGCCGGCGCTCCCGATCTGGTCGAACGCCGACCGCAGGGTCTCGCCCAGGTCGAGGTCGGTCCCCCGGGCGCGGCCGGAGACGTAGATCACGCCGTCGATGAGGCCGTAGACGACGGTCGCCTGCACCCCCTCCAGATCCAGCAGGCGATCGGCGGCCTGGGCCAGCGCGTCCCGGTCGTTCAGCTCGCCGACACAGCTCGTCAGGACGGTGCCGCGGCGGTCGCGGTTGGTGATCGCCCGCGCGATTGTCTCGAAGGTGTCGCCGCTGATCGAGGGGGATTCGATCCGGTCGAGCGCGCCCATGTCCGCGGCCCGGACGACCGTCGCGGCCGCCTCGAAGTCCGCCGTCGAGACCTCCCGGGTGAAGTCGTTCGTGTCGACCCGGATGCCGAAGAGCAGACCGGTCGCCATGTCCTCCGCGATGGAGATGCCGAACTGATCGAGGTACTGTACCAGCAGGGTGCTGGTCGCGCCGACGTCGCTCCGCAGGTCGACGAACCGGGCGTCGACCGGGGCCCGCGGCGGGTGGTGGTCGACGACGATGTCGATCGGCGTGTCCTCGGGCAACTGGTCGTTGACGCCCGGGCGGGAGTGATCGACCAGCGCGAACCCGCCGAACCGGTCGAGGTCGGCGTCCGCTTCCAGTTGCGTGAGGTCGAAATCGAGGAGGTTGACGAACGCGCGGTTCTCCTGGTGGGAGATCTCTCCGTAGTAACACACCTCGGCCTCGACGCCCAGCACCGACGCGATCCGTTCGAGCGCCACCGCGCTCGCGATGGCGTCGGGGTCGGGGTTGTCGTGGGCGACGATGGCCAGGGGCTCCGCCACGTCCCAGAACGCCTGGCGGAGCTTCCGGGTCTGGAGCCCCTCGTCGCCGACCCGTCGGCCGAGGAAGTCGGCCGTCACGGCCCCGGGTTCGACCAGCGTGTCGACGAGCGACCGGAGTTCGGAGAGGACGGCCTCGTCGGGGTCGAGGCCGGCGAAGGCGAACAGCATGGCGTCGGGGACGGCCTCGCTGGCGAGTGTTGCCCGGCGGTAGTTCTCCCGCGGGTCGTCACCGGCGACGACGATCGTGTCGACGCCGTCGGCGTGTTCGGCCAGCGTCGCGGCGTCGAGCCGATCCACGTGGGTCGCGGCGACCCCCGCCTCGCGCAGGCGCTCGACGCGGCGCTCGCTCGCTTCGAGCACCGACAGCTCGCCCGGCCTGTCGGAAAGCGCCGAGACGATATCGTGACCGACCGATCCACACCCCACGACCAGCCGGGTTTCCATATCCGGACATGACGCACGGGCGGGGATAAACCTTCGATTTCGGCCGTGCCGCGTCCACGGAGGCGTTACTTCAGCCGTTCCTGGAGGAAGGAGGGATGTGCGGCGGCGACGCCGTCGCGGGCGACGATCTTCTCGTTGATCACGTCGCCGAGCGCGTCGCCGTCGGGAGCGTGAACCTCCGCCATCAGCGTGTGGTCGCCGCTCGACGTATAGAGGGAGTCGATGGCGTCGATCTCTTTGAGTTCCTGGGTCACTTCGACGTAGCGTTCGCTCTCCACGTCGATCCCCACCAGCGCGATGGACTTGGAGGCGAGTTTCTTCGGGTCCACGTCCGCGGAGTACCCCACGATCACGCCCTCGTCTTCGAGTCGCTGGATGTACTTGCGTACCGTCGGTTTCGACACGTCGGCCCGCTCGGCGATCTCTGCGTAGGAGGCCTGCGCGTCCTCTTCGAGGACGGACAGGATTCGCTCCTCCGTGGACTCGGCTGCCATGGGAGAATGTTTTGGGTGCGGGAAAAAATATCTTCCGAACCCGAAAACGGGTCGAACAGGCCGAACGTTTCGGCTCACGAACCGAAAGCCGGGCCGTGGAGGGCGGGCGCGAAGCCGGGACGTCGTCCGGTTATCAGCGGTGGTGGTGGAGCAGGTCCGCCGACCGCTCCCACTCGCTGTCCTCGTCGAGGTACCGCTCGGCCAGTGGCTCCTCGGGCATCTCGTCGGTGGCCCGTTTCTCCTCGCCGTAGGAGGAGCGGTCCTCGTCGACGTAGAACCGGCCCGTCAGGACCTCGCCCTCGTAGAGCCGCGATTCGGCCTCGTACATCGCGTCGGCGGCCTCGCGGCGGTCGGTCGCGTCGAACTCGAACTCCTCCGACTCCTGCACGTCCGTGTAGGGGACGTACTGCTTGGCGTCCTTGTTCCAGGTGGGACACTGGGTGAGGAAGTCGATGTGCGCGAACCCGTCGTGTTCGATGGCTTCGACCAGGATCTCCCTGGCCTGGTTGGGGTTGACCGCCGCCGTCCGGGCGATGTAGGACGACCCGGCGGCAAGCGACAGCGACATGGGCCGCACGGGGTCCTTGGCGCTGCCGTGGGGCTGGGTCTTGGACTCGTGGCCCTTCGGGCTGGTGGGGGAGGTCTGACCCTTCGTCAGCCCGAAGATCTCGTTGTTGAACACGATGTAGGTGATGTCGTGGTTCTCCCGGGCGGTGTGCATGAAGTGGTTCCCGCCGATGCCGTAGC
>JBDGUF010000009.1:0-52112 GCA_042216105.1 Halorientalis sp. | reverse complement strand
AGCGTCTCGACGCGGGGGAACTCGTTGACCGCGCCGTTGAACAGGCGGGTGTCCTCGTAGTGGATGTCACCCGAGAAGGCCACGTTGTAGAGGCCGTCGCCGACGTGGAAGTGGGCGATGGATGACCCGAGGATGTGGCCCGCGTTGTGGAGGGTGAGCTTGATGTCCGGCGAGATGTCGGTCACGTCGCCGTACTCCAGCGGGATGGTGTGTTTGATCGCCTCCCGGACCATCTCCGAGTCGTACGGCGGCGTGCGTCCCTCCTTGGCCGCCACGTCGAGATAGTCCAGCGTGAGCAGACCCATCAGGTCCCGCGTCGGCTCCGTGCAGTAGATGGGGCCGTCGTAGCCGTACTTGAACAGGAGAGGGATGAGCGCGGAGTGGTCGAGGTGGGCGTGGGTCAACACGACCGCGTCGATGGAGTTCGCGCCCGCCCCCAGCGCCTCGGGCACCTGGAGGTAGGGCACCTCGTCCTCGGCACCGGGTTTGTCGCCGCAGTCGACGAGGACGCGGGTCTCGGGCGTCGAGACGATGAAGGAGGCGCGTCCGACCTCGCGACAGCACCCGAGGGTGGTGATGCGGACCCACTCGTCGTCGGACATCTCCTCGCGGTGGATCTGCCGGCCGATCCGTTCGAGGATGTCGCGACGCTCGTCGCGTTCCTGCTTGAGGAAGTTCCGCACGTTCGAGACCGTGGAGGACTCGATGGGCGGGGTCCGGACGACCTCGGGTGTCCAGCCGACCTCCTGGGTGATCTCCCGGAGCGTCGATCCGTGCCGGCCGATCACCATGCCCGGCTTCTCGGCCTCGATGACGACCTCGCCGGTGTCGGCGTGGAAGTCCAGATCGGTGACGCCGGCCTCCTCGGGGATCACGTCCATGATCTGCTCCCGGGCCTTCTCGGGCACGGACAGCACGTCCGGGTCCGGCCGGACGGTGATTCGCTTGCGGAGCTGACTCGCCAGCTGCCGGATGAGATCACCGTTCTGGGCGAACTTCTTGGGGTCGCGCGTGTACACGACCAGCTCCGGCCCCTCGTACTGAACGTCCGAGATGGAAATGCCGTCCGGGACTTCGCTGACGATCTCTGCTTTCAACTCGTCTAACTGATTTTCTACCGTACTCATAGCTCGAAACTGGCCGAAAAGCGGTCCTGTGTCCGAACGGAACGCCGCCGGTGATCGGTGGGGACATCCCCCACCGAACCCCACGCGGTGGGACACAGGCTGTCTCCTGTAAGGGTCATAGTGTCTTGTCTGAGCCGCTATATGCGGTCCGAACTCGTCGTTGCAGGATGAGTCCGGAAAACCGGCCTGTATCCCGCTCTATTAGCTCTCCATTATAAAAGCCTTCGCAAAGCAGTAGGTATTTGCGGAAGAGGGACACCCATGCACGTCACACCTGCCGTCGTCGCGGCCGAACACGAGTGGGTCCGCGACCGCGCGCCGACCGTCGTCGCGCTGATCGACACCGTCCGGACCGACCTGGGCGAGCAGTTCGACACCGACGTGGACGCGGTCACGGTCGACCAGTACCGCCGAGCGGTCGACGAGGTGTTCGCCGACGGCGACCTGGCCGTCAACGTCGCCGCGCTGGTTCGCCTGCTCCGGGAGCTGGACGTCGACGGCGACTACCCCGGGTTCGTCGTCGACGAGTTGCTCGGCCGGGAACTGGCCGGCATGCTGGCGGGGCCCCAGCCGCTCCGACTGCTGGGGGAGGCGACCTTTCACTACGCGGACGTACTGACACACGGCGACGCGGGCGATCCGGCCGGCGTGGACGACCTGGACGCCGCACTGGCCGCCGGCTTCCAGACCCGACTCCCCGGCTGGGAGTGGACCGAGACCGAGAGCCCCTTCGTGGGCGGGTGAGCGACTGCGCGGAGCCGGCGCTCCGAAGCGGATCGGAAACCGGAGAACGGCGAGCGCGTGTCGGTGCCACCCTTCGGACCCCGCTCGAAGACCCCCTGTACCCCCCAGGTACCGTCGCGGGGTCCGTCCGCGGATCCATCCCCGATGGCCCCCTCGACCATCGGGCTACACGTTCACACACACTCTCCGGGAGTGTAACCTTCGCCGGATATGGAGGGTTGTTTATTACAGTCGGCCCCGGAACGGGCGGCGTCACGCGCTGGCCCCGCCCGGAGTCCCGCCCCGCGGAGGGGCCCGTCGTTCCCACAGTTCCGTGGCGGTTCACGGCGGACACGGCGGGTTTATTACGCCCGTGTCGGACTATCGTGTATGAGCGATTCGCAGGAACTCGGTATCACCGAGAGCAAGGAACACGCCACGGGCGAGTGGTACGCCGAAGTGATCCAGAAGGCAAAGCTCGCCGACTACGCGCCGATGGGCGGGTTCATCGTGACGCGTCCGCGCGGGTACGCGCTCTGGGAACGGCTCCAGAACCACCTCGACTCGTGGTTCAAGGACACCGGCGTCACCAACGCCTACTTCCCGATGTTCATCCCCGAGTCCTATCTGGAGAAGGAGAAAGACATCGTGGAGGGGTTCGACCCCGAGGTGGCGTGGGTGACCCACGGCGGCTACGACGAACTCGAGGAGCGACTGGCGGTCCGGCCGACGAGCGAGTCCATCATCACGCCCTTCCTCGCGCAGTGGACCCGGAGCCACCGCGACCTGCCTCACCGCGTGAACCAGTGGTGTTCGGTCGTCCGCTGGGAGGCCACGGAGACCAAGCCCTTCTTCCGCACCAAGGAGTTCCTCTGGCAGGAGGGTCACACCGCCCACGCCGAGGAGGCGGAGGCCTGGGACGAGGCGATGACCCGGCTGGACCAGTACGAGAAGCTCTACGAGGAGGTCCTCGGCATCCCGGTCCTGCGGGGTCGCAAGCCCGAACACGACAAGTTCCCCGGAGCCGACACCACCACGACCGTCGAGGCGCTGATGCCCGACGGGAAGTCGGTCCAGGGCGCGACCTCCCACTACCTCGGGCAGTCCTTCGCCGAAGCCTACGACGTGACCTACGTCGACGAGGACGAGGAGGAACGGACCGCACACACCACCTCGTGGGGGCTGTCCTGGCGCGCGCTGGGCGCGCTGGTGATGACCCACTCCGACGACCAGGGGCTCGTCCTCCCGCCCGCGCTCGCGCCCGAGCAGGTCGTGATCGTCCCGATCTGGCAGGAAGACACCAAGGAGGACGTACTGGAGTACGCCGGGGACCTGGAAGCGGCGCTTGCCGGCCGGTTCCGCGTCCACCTCGACGACCGCGACCAGCGCAACCCCGGCTTCAAGTTCAACGAGTGGGAGCTCAAGGGCGTCCCGCTCCGGATCGAGGTCGGCCCCAACGAGGTCGAGGACGAGGCGGTCACCCTCGTCCACCGCCCCGACGGCGAGACCGAGACCGTCGACCGCGACGGGCTGGCCGACGCGGTCGGCGACCACCTCGACACCGTCTTCGCGAAACTGAAGGCCGACGCCGAGGAGAACCTCGAAGACAACGTCCGGGAGGCCCACAGCCGCGAGGACATCCTCGGGACCATCGGCCAGCACGGCGGCTACGTCAAAGCGCCGTGGTGTGGCGACGAGGACTGCGAGGAGCCCATCAAGGAGGCCATCGCGGCCGAGATCGTGATGGTGCCGATGGACCCGGACGAGGACCCCATCGGCGAGGAGTGCGCGATCTGTGGCGACGAGGCGACCGAAACCGCCTACTTCGCGAAGAGCTACTGAAACCCGCCGGATATCCGGAAATAGTTGCCGGTAAACGGCGGTGATCGACGTCACCGTACGGTGCGCGAGACGGCGTTCGACCCGAAACAGTTCGCGTTTTGAAAAGGATACTCCGCCGAGTACGGGTTTTTCGGCGGTTCTTCCTGGTCTTTCGTGCGGTACTGTCAGTATCGAGGTAAACGTGTTTATATGCCCTTATTTGCGTTTAACAGACCCTTAGCCCTTGAGGGACAGTCTCTTAACGGATCAGCCAAAGTGGGACGTATGGTTGGGCAACGGACTACTAACGAGTCCGCGGGCGAGGCCGGGCTCGCGGATCCCACTGACGTACGGTCTAACTGTGGTGTCGGCGTCGTAATGGATCTCGACGGGGGTCGGGACAACGACGTCGTCGCCGACGGTCTGGAACTGCTCGAGAACCTCGAACACCGCGGAACGACGGGTGCGGAGGAGAACACCGGCGACGGTGCCGGGATCCTCCTGCAGACGCCCCACGAGTTCTTCGCGGCCGAGGTCGACGCCGACCTCCCGCCGCGGGGCGAGTACGCGGTCGGCTCGCTCTTTCTCCCCCGCGACGACGAGGAAGCCGCCGCTGGACTGAAAGACCTGTTCGAGTCGGAGCTCGCCTCGGAGGGGCTGGAGGTGTTCCACTGGCGCACCGTCCCGACGGACAACACGATGCTGGGCTCGACCGCCGTCGATTCCGAACCCCGCGTCGAACAGGCGTTCGTCCGCCCCGAGGAGGAGGTCGACAGCGAGGGACAGAGTCCCTCGGGCAAACGGACGCAGTCCGTTGACGACGAGGAGTTCGACAAGCGCCTCTACGTGGCTCGCCGGGTCGTGGAGAACGCCGTCGAGGACGAACAGCCGGCCGGCCACGAGCGGTTCTACATCGTCTCGCTGGACCAGGACACGGTCGTCTACAAGGGGCTGCTCAAGGCCGAGCAACTGCCCGAGTACTACCCCGAACTCACCGACGAGCGGATGACCTCGACGTTCGCGATGGTCCACGCGCGGTTCTCGACGAACACCCTGGGCGCGTGGCACCTCGCACACCCCTACCGCAACATCATCCACAACGGCGAGTTCAACACCATCCAGGGCAACATCAACTGGATGCGCGCCCGCGAGACGGACCTCGCGGCGGAGGGCTTCGCCGACCACTACTCCGACGCGGAGATGGAGAAGCTGAAGCCGATCATCGACGACCCCGAGCAGTCCGACACCGCCAGCGTCGACAACGCGCTGGAACTGCTCATGGAGGGCGGCCGGGACCTGCCCCACGCGCTCCGGATGCTCATCCCGGAGGCCTGGCGCGGCGAGGCCAACATGATCTCCCAGGAGCGGCGAGACTGGTACGACTACCACGCCTCGCTGGTCGAGCCCTGGGACGGCCCGGCGCTGGTCTGTGCCACCGACGGCGAGCGGGTCGGCGCGGTCCTGGACCGCAACGGTCTGCGCCCCTGCCGGTACGACATCCTCCGGAGCGGCCGGCTGGTGATGGCCAGCGAGGCCGGCGCGCTCGACCACGACCCCAGCGAGATCGAGGAGCGCGGGCGGCTCCAGCCCGGCCAGCTCTTCCTCGCCGACCCCGAGGAGGGACGGGTCGTGCCCGACGAGGAGGTCTTCGACGGGCTCACCGACGAGAAGTACGCCGAGTGGGTCGAAGAAGAACAGCTCCACCTCGACGACGTGGCGGAGGGCGAACCCGACCCCCGTGCCGATATCGACGGCCTGCGGTCCCACCAGGCGCTGTACGGTTACACCTACGACGAGGTCGACCACCTCATCCAGCCCATGGCCGAGAAGGGCAAAGACCCCGTGGGGTCGATGGGCGACGACACGCCGCTGTCGGTCCTGACCGAACACAACCGGCCGCTCTTCAGCTACTTCAAGCAGCTGTTCGCCCAGGTCACGAACCCGCCGCTTGACTACATCCGCGAGGAACTCGTCACGAGTCTCGAATCGCGGCTGGGCCCCCAGCGGAACCTGCTCTCGGAGAGTCAGGCCCACGCCCGGCAACTCGTCGTCGACTCCCCGGTGCTGACCGACGAGGAGACCGCGGCGATCAAGGACCTGGACGAGAACGGCATGTCGACGGCGGTCGTCGACATCACCTACGACCCCGACGAGGACCTCCGGACGGCCATGGAGAACGTCCGGGAAGCGGCCGACGAGGCCGCGACCGAACACGACGTCATCGTCCTCTCGGACCGCGGGGCCGGCGAGGACGCCATCCCCATCCCGAGCCTCCTGGCCGTGGGCGGCGTCCACCACCACCTCGTTCGCAACGGCCTGCGCAACCACGTCGGCCTCGTCCTCGAATCGGGCGATCCGCGCACCGTCCATCACTTCGCGACGCTGATCGGCTACGGCGCGGGCGCGGTCAACCCGTACCTGGCCTACCGGACCATCGAGGACCTCGTGGCCGGTCCGGACGGAGCGGACCTGAACACCGCCATCGAGGCCTACATCGGAGCCGTCGAGGACGGCCTCCTGAAGACGATGGCCAAGATGGGTATCTCGACGGTCGAGAGCTACCAGGGCGCACAGATCTTCGAGGCCGTCGGCCTCGACTCCGATTTCGTCGCCGAGTACTTCGAGGGGACGACCTGCCGCACGGAGGGCATGGAGATCGAGGACCTCGAATCGGACCTGCGGACCCGCTACGAGGTGGCCTTCAGCGAGGACGAGCCCGAGATGGAACGCCAGGGCGAGTTCGAGCACCGCACCGGCGGCATCCACCACCAGTGGAACCCCGAGACGGTCGGCACGGTCCAGCAGGCCGTCCGGCAGGGCGACTACGAGAAGTACAAGGAGTTCGCCGAGAAGATCAACGACCAGACCCAGAAGCTCCAGACCCTCCGGGGTCTGCTGGAGTTCGACACCGAAGAGCGGGAGTCGATCCCCATCGAGGAGGTCGAACCCATCGAGGACATCGTCGAGCGCTTCGAGACCGCCGCGATGAGTCTGGGCTCGCTGTCCCCGGAGATGCACGAGAACAACGCCATCGCCATGAACCGGCTCGGTGCCAACGCCAACACCGGCGAGGGCGGCGAACCGCCCGAGCGCTTCGGCACCGAGAAGGAGTGCAAGACCAAGCAGGTCGCCTCCGGTCGCTTCGGCGTCACCAGCGACTACCTCTCGGCCGCCGAGGAGATCCAGATCAAGATGGCCCAGGGGTCAAAGCCCGGCGAGGGCGGCCACCTGCCCGGGAAGAAGGTCAACGAGATGATCGCCCACGTCCGGTACGCGACGCCCGGGGTCGGGCTGATCTCCCCGCCGCCGCTGCACGACATCTACTCCATCGAGGACCTCAAGCAGTTGATCCACGACCTCAAGGCCGCGAACCCGGACGCCGACATCAACGTCAAACTCGTCGCCGAGGACGGCATCGGCACCATCGCGGCCGGCGTCGCCAAGGCCAACGCCGACGTGGTCCACATCTCGGGCCACGACGGCGGGACCGGGGCCTCCCCGAAGACCTCGATCAAGAGCGCGGGCCTGCCCTGGGAACTGGGCGTGGCCGAGGCCAACCAGATGCTCCGGGCGACGGACCTCCGCTCCCGGATCAAGGTCACCACCGACGGCGGGATGAAGACCGGCCGCGACGTGGCCGTCGCCGCGCTGCTGGGTGCCGAGGGGTACGCCTTCGGGACCGCCTCCATGGTCACCTCCGGGTGCGTGATGGCCCGGCAGTGTCACACGAACACCTGCCCGGTCGGCGTCGCCACCCAGAACGAGAAGCTCCGCGCCCGGTTCCCCGGCACGCCCGAAAACGTCATCAACTACATGACCTTCGTCGCGCAGGAACTGCGCGAGATCATGGCCGAACTCGGCTTCGAGACTGTCGACGAGATGATCGGCCGCGTGGAGGTACTCTCCCAGCGCGACGACGTCGACCACCCCAAGGCCAAGAAACTCGACCTCTCCTCGATCCTCGCCGAACCCGCGGGCGACGACGACCGCTACAAGACCCGCGAGCAAACCCACGAGGTCGACGAGCAACTCGACTGGGACATCCTCGACGAGATCGGCGACACCATCGAGACCGGCGAGCCCGTCTCGCTGTCGATGGACATCGACAACGTCCACCGGGCAGTGGGCGCGACCCTCTCGAACCGCATCTCCCAGGAACACGGGACGCCCGGGCTCCCGAGCGACACCATCCGCGTCGACTTCGAGGGCGTCGCCGGCCAGAGCTTCGGGGCCTTCCTGCAGGACGGCGTCACCTTCGAGCTGACCGGTACCGCGAACGACTACGTCGGCAAGGGCCTCTCCGGCGGGAAGATGATCGTCAACACGCCCGCCGATGCCCCCTACGAGCCCGAGGAGAACACCCTGATCGGCAACGTCGCCCTCTACGGCGCGACCCAGGGCGAACTGTACGTCAACGGCCAAGCCGGCGAGCGCTTCGCCGTCCGCAACTCCGGCGTCCGGGCGGTCGTCGAGTCGGTCGGCGACCACGGCTGTGAGTACATGACCGGCGGCGCGGTCGCCGTCCTCGGCGACACGGGCAAGAACTTCGCGGCCGGCATGTCCGGCGGCGTCGCCTACGTCCTCGATTGGAAGGGCGACTTCGACCGGAAGGTCAACCGCGGCATGGTCTCGACGTTCGACACGCTGGACGAGCGGGACCGCAAGATGCTCCGCCGGATGATCGAGAACCACGTCGCCTACACCGACTCCGACCGCGGCCAGTACGTGCTGGACAACTGGGAGGACGAACTCGACAACTTCGTGAAGGTCCTCCCCGACGCCTACGCGGAGATCATCGAGGACGACGACGAGGCCGACGTGCGGACCGACCCGCCCGAACCCGCGACCCCCAGCGCGGAAGCCGGCGAGCCCGCGGCGGGCCAGGCCGACGACTGACCACCCTTTTTCCCGCTCGGGTCGCCTGCGGCGACCCCCTCGCCAAAACGTGGTTCCCGTGAGCCGAAGGCGAACGGGAGCTCGGAAGACGAACGAAGTGCGTCTTCCGGTGGCGAAAAAGGCCGCTCGCGCGCCGTCGGCGCGCTCGCGGTCGCTGTGCTTGCTGTCCCCCGCACCCGCGGCTGCTGATCGTTTCGGCTACACACCGCGAAAAAATCGGCTCGCGTCGTCAGTTACTGTCGCGGAGGCCCTCGATCCGGCCTTCGAGGTCGTCGATGGCCTCCCGGACCTCCTGCTTGGCCGACTCGCTCACCTGTTCGGCACCCTCGACGGCGTTCTCGAACGCGTCGCGGACGTTCTGGAGAGCTTCGTCGGTCTTGTCGGGCATAGCGTGTGAGACGTGTCACTCACGAGTGGTAAAAACTGTGGCAGAATTGTTGTCAAAGCTCCATCGGAGCGGGTTAGAACCCGCGGTCGGAGCCGTCGTCGGTGTCCCGTCGTGCTCGTCGCTCGGCGTCCCCGCGGGAATCGGCGCGAGCCGATTCCTCGGCAGTCCGACGATCCATCACGTCGGTGTCATCCGTCTCGGCTTCGGTCAACGCCCAGATAACGAACGGTACGGCCAGGCCGGAAACGAGCGCGACGACGAACAGGCCTTCAGCGGCCACCGTACTCACCCGAGGAACACGTCGAGCGCGTTACTGGTACCGGTGTCTGACCTGTAGAACTCCGTATACCCACAGTTCGTACACGAGACGGTCTTGAAACTGCGGTTTTGAATATCGAACAGTTTGCTGGCGCCGTCACCGGCGGTGGCGATTCTGTCGACTTCCGCGTTGGTGTGACTACACTTCGGACACCCGCCTTCTGGGTCGTCGGGTAGCGCGTCACACCCGTGTGTCGACGGTGGTTGGCAGTTGCTACAGTAGTCGGTCTCGCAATCGGGACAGGTATATAGCCTCTCAACGGTCCGATTACAGCAGGGACACTCCGCGGGCATGTTCGACCATCCACGGAGTGACCGCAAATAGTTTTGGTGTCAGCCGAACGGAACACGATCCGACCCGACGCCGAAGCCACGCTCGACGAAAACCGACGACCGCGTCGGGGATAGCCCGATACCCGGACGGACCTTTTTGAGCCGTCGCGTCGAGGCTGTCCCATGGACACGGCGCTGGTCATCGGCGGGACGCGCTTCGTCGGCCGCCACACCGTCGCGGAGTTGCGCGATCACGGCTACGACGTGACGATCTTCAACCGAGGCGAACACGACGACCCCTTCGCGGACACCGGCGTCGACCACGTCGAAGGCGACCGCACCGACGACGGGGACCTGGCCGACGCCGCCCACGCAGTCGATCCCGACCTCGTGATCGACTGCGTGGCTTACCACCCCCGCGACGTGCGGGCCGCGACTCGGATCTTCGACGACGTGGAGGGCTACGTCTACGTCTCCAGCGGCGCGGCCTACGGCGAGGAGGTCATCCCGAAGCGCGAGGGCGAGACCGCCCTCCACGACTGCACCGAGGAACAGGCGACCGACGACTCGACGAACAGTTACGGGCCGCGCAAGGCCGAGGGCGATCGCGCGGTGTTCGCCGCCGCCGAGGAGGGCGTGCCCGCGCGAAGCGTCCGCCCCTGCAACGTCTACGGACCGCACGACTACACCGGGCGGGTGGACTACTGGATCGAGCGCGTCGCCAGTCACGACCGAGTGTTGGTGCCCGGCGACGGGACGAACGTCTGGCACCGGGCCTACGTCGCGGACGTGGCGGCGGCGATCAGAACCGTGGCCGAGGAGGGCGAGCCGGGCGAGGCCTACAACGTCGGCGACCGGCGGGCGACGACGCTGGACGAACTGATCGAGGGGATCGCCACGGCGCTGGACGAGTCGGTCGAGATCGTCCACGCGGGGCCCCGCGAGCTCGCGGCCGGCGAGATCGAGCCCGGCGCGTTCCCGCTCTACCGGGACTACCCGCACCTGCTGTCGACGGCGAAACTGGCGGGGCTGGGCTGGGAGTCGACGCCGCCCGACGAGGCGCTCGCCGCGACGGTCGAGGACTACGTCGAGAGCGACCGCGACGGGAGCGAACACGGGCCGGACCGCGAGCGCGAGGAGCGGGTGCTGGGCGTGCTGGACACGCTGACCTGAGAGGGGGAACGCATTAATCCGTGGCACGACACGGACGCGTATGTTCGAGAAGTCGACGTGGATCCGCCTGCCCCGGAACGTGGTGGTGGGACACGGCGTCCTCGACGAGACGGTCGACGCCGTCGCCGAGCTACACCTGACGGGGCGACCGCTGGTGGTGACGAGCCCGACGCCCCGCGAGGTGGCCGGCGACCGCGTCGTCGAGTCGTTCGGGGCCGAGGGGAAAGAACCGGCACTGACGACGGTCGAGGAGGCCAGTTTCGCCGAGGTCGAGCGCGTCATCGAGACCGCCCGTGCCGAGGAGGTCGGCTTCCTGATCGGCGTCGGCGGCGGGAAGGTCATCGACATCACGAAGATGGCCGCCGACGAGCTGGGACTCGGGTTCGTCTCGGTGCCGACCGCGGCCAGCCACGACGGCATCGTCAGCGGTCGCGGCTCGGTCCCGGAGGGGGACACGCGCCACAGCGTCGCCGCCGAGCCGCCCCTGGCCGTGGTCGCCGACACCGAGATCCTCGCGGACGCCCCCTGGCGGCTGACCACTGCGGGCTGTGCCGACATCATCAGCAACTACACCGCCGTCAAGGACTGGCAACTCGCCCACCGGCTGAAAAACGTCGAGTACTCCGAGTACGCGGGGGCGCTCTCTCAGATGACCGCGGAGATGCTCGTCGAGAACGCCGACTCGGTCAAGAAGGGGTTGGAGGAGTCGGCGTGGGTCGTCGTCAAGGCGCTGGTCTCCTCGGGCGTCGCCATGTCCATCGCGGGGTCGTCCCGGCCCGCGAGCGGGGCCGAACACCTCTTTTCCCACCAGCTCGACCGGCTGGTGCCCGGGGAGGCGCTCCACGGCCACCAGGTCGGCGTCGGGTCGATCGTCACGGAGTACCTCCACAGCGGGGAGACCGAGTGGCGGTCGATCCGGGACGCGCTGGCCGGGATCGGCGCGCCGACGACAGCCGACGAACTGGGCATCAACGACGAGACGGTGATCGAGGCGCTGACCACCGCCCACCGCATCCGGGACCGCTACACGATCCTCGGCGACGGCGTGAGCGAACCGGCCGCCCGCGAGGCGGCCCGCGCGACCGGCGTCATATGAGGAGTTGACTCTCGGGCGGATCGGCGCGCCACTGACAGCCGGCCGGGAGCGTGCCACCGACGTGAGTGCCGTCGAACAGGGCGATCAGGCGATACGCCGGGTCGGCCTCGGAGTCGCCCTCGTTCCGGACGCCGGCGATCGTGACGGCCTGTACCCCGTCGATGCGGCACTCGACGCCCACCGAACCGGTGACGGCGCGTCGGGCGCGTTCTTCGATCGCCTGGGCGGGACCGACCGGCGAGAGTCATGCAACCAGCCACGGACCGGCCGGGATTAAACCCGTCAGATCGTTTCGACCTCGCGGGGGACACACAACACCTCGTTGACGCCGGACGGAACCGGGGTCGTATCGAGCGGTGAGTCGGCCGGGTGATCAGCCGAGGTCGGCGTCACGGAGCCGCCAGTACGCGAGGCCGCCGGCCGCGACGATCCAGCCGACGAGGACGAACAACATGAACCCCTCCGAGAGGTAAAACGGCGTCTCGTACCGCAGGCGAGGGTCCGCCAGCAGTCGCAACACTGGCACGCCGTCGACGGTCACGCCGGGGTAGGGAATGGCACCCTGGAAGATGAGGGAGACGCCGCGGACGTACGCCGTCGTGGGGTTGAGGTGACGGAGGAACAGGTACCACTGCGGCGCTCGCGTCGGCGGGAACGACCCCAGCGTGAGGACGGCGTGTAACAGCATCGTGAGACCGCTCCAGGCGATCTGGAAGAGCAGGATGAGACCGACCGTCAGCGTCATCGCCCGCAGCCGCGACGACGCGACCGTCGAGACGGCGACCGAGATACAGACGTAGACGACGCCGAGCAGGACCGTCGCGAACAGCAGCCACAGGAAGGTACCGAACGGGAAGCCACTGGTCAACGCGAGCAACAGTGCGCCGGCGACCGCGAACGCGATCCCGATCGCGGCCGTGATGACGTAGGACCGGCCGATGATCTTGCCGGTGAGAACTTCGGCGCGACTGAACGGCTGTCCGAGCAGGAGCTTGATGCTCCCCGATCGACGCTCGCCGACGACGGACATGTATCCGCTCACGAGCGCGACGACCGGGACGATCCAGGCCAGGATGTAGGTCAGAAACGCCAGCAGGGCCTTGGCGTTTACCCCTTCCCGCGACGCCTTCACGTACAGCCCGGCCAGCGCGAGCAGTCCCAGCACGGCGGTCATCACGACCAGCCGACGCGAGCGGACGGCCTCGTCGAAGTCCTTGCGAGCGATGAGCTGTAACTGGCGATCCCTCATGCCCTCACCTCCTCGGCCTCGTCCTCGTCGATCAGCGCCGCGAACAGCTCCTCCAGCGAGGACTCGGTGGTCTCGAAGTCGGTGACCGTCGCACCGGCGTCTTCGATCCGGCTGATGACCCTGGCCTTGGCCGTCGAGTCCGAGAGACGCATCGTCAACTCGGGCCCGTCGGCCCGGACGTTCGTCACGTCGTCCATCGCCTCCAGATCCGACAGCGTGAGGTCTGGCTGGCTGTCGACGGTGACGTGCAGGGTCGTCCCGACGCCGACGGCCTCGCGGATCTCGTCGAGCGTGGCCACCTCGACGAGTCGCCCCTCGTTCATGACCCCCACCCGATCACAGACCGCCTCCACCTGCCCGAGGATGTGACTGGAGAAGAAGACGGTCGCGCCGCGGTCGACCTCCTCCCGGATGATCTCCCGCATCAGGCGGATGCCGTTGGGGTCCAGCCCCGTCGACGGCTCGTCCAGTATCAGCAGGTCCGGGTCGCCGACCAGGGCCATCCCGAGCACGAGCCGCTGGGCCATCCCCTTCGAGTAGTCGCCGGCCGGCCGCGCGGCGTCCTCGGGATCCAGCCCCACCCGGTCCAGGATCTCGCCGGGGTCGTCGTCGGCCTCGCGTGCGTCGGCGACGAACTCCAGGTGGCGACGGCCCGAGAGCCGTTCGTACAGCCGGTAGCCGTCGGGCAGGACGCCCACGCGCTCCCGGATGTCGACGGCCTCCGTCCGTGTCGGGTGGCCGAACACGCGCGCCTCCCCCGACGACGGCGGCGTGTAGTCCAGTAGCATGTTGATCAGCGTGGACTTCCCGGCCCCGTTCGGGCCGAGGAAGCCGAACACCTCCCCCTCTTCGACCGTCAGGTCGACGGCGTCCACGGCGACGATATCCCCGTATCGTCGCGTCAGACCCTCCGTCTCGATCGCTGCCATTACTCCCTCTCTCTACTGCCCCGCAAACAAGCTTTCCCCTTCGACAGTGACACTAGACGTGCCGGTCGAGGAAGTCGACGACGGCGGTGTAGGCCTCGATGCGGTTCTCCAGTTTGGAGATCCCGTGGCCCTCGTCCTCGAAGATCAGTTTCTCGACGGGAACGTCCTGTGCCTCAACCTCAGCGGCGATCTGCTCGGCCTCCCCGACGGGCACCCGCGGGTCGTTGGCCCCGTGGAGGACGAAAAGCGGCGCGTCGATGCGGTCGGCCCGGTTGATGGGGCTGATGGATTCGAGGAACTCCCGGTCGTCGTCGAGCGAACCGTACTCGGCCTCGCGGTGGTCCCGTCGCCAGGCCCCGGTGTTCTCGAGGAAGGTCACGAAGTTGGCGATGCCCACGGAGTCGACGCCCGCGGCCCACAGGTCGGGGTACTCCGTCATCGCCGCCAGCACCATGAACCCGCCGTAGGATCCGCCCTTGGCGACGATCCGGCCCGGATCGACCGCGGCGTGGTCGGCGAGCCAGTCGACGGCCGCCCGGACATCCCGCACCGAGTCCATCCGTTTCTCCACGTCGTCGAGGTGCGTGTATTCCTTCCCGTAGCCCGTCGAGCCGCGGACGTTGGGCTCGAAGATCGCGTATCCCCGCGACAGGAAGTACTGGATCAGCCCCGAGAAGGAGGGGCGGCGCTGGCTCTCGGGACCGCCGTGGATGTCGACGATCGCGGGGACGCCGTCGGTGTCGTCCGCGTCGCGGTCGGCCCCGCCGTCGGGGAGCGTGAAGTACGCGGGGATCTCCCGGCCGTCGAAGGTCTCGTAGCGGACCAGGTCGGGCTCGCGGAACGACGACCGCGGGATGCCGGCCGTCGAGGCGCGGGTCCAGCGATCGGCGTCGCCGCTCTCGAACGCGACGACGTGGACGTTCGTGTTGTCTCTGCGGCTCGACGCCGAGAGCGCGAACACGTCGGCGTCGGGGCCGAAGCTCACGCCGCCGGCGGTCCCGTCGGGCAGGTCCGGCGCGGGCCGGGTCTCGTAGTCGGTGGGACCGGTCAGTTCGCCCACCGTGATCTCGGTGTAGCCGTCGACGTTCCGGGAGTAGGCGAAGCGGCCGGTCTCGTCGTCCAGCGCGATCCCGTCGACGTTCCACTCTCCGCCGTCCTCCACGACGGCGAACTCCAGGGACTCCAGATCGAGCCGTTCGAGTCGGAGCGTGTCGCTGTCCCGGTCGGTACAGCAGTAGATCGCCTCGCCGTCGGGTCCCCACGAGGGGCTCTCGTAGCGCACCTCGCCGTCGTGGGGCGTGACGTGGTCGAGGTCGCCCGACGCGAGGTCGAGGACGTACAGGTCCGTGTCGAAAGAGGAGGCGTGTTCGGTGACCAGCAGGCGGTCGTCGTCGGGGCTCCAGCCCGCCAGCGCGAGCCAGCCGTCGCCCTCGTGGACGCGGTCGGCGTCCTCGCCCCGCTGGTCGCGGCCCTGGACGTACACGTCGAAGACGGACTCGTCGCGGCGGTTGGCGGCGAAGGCGATGCGGTCGCCGTCGTGGGACCACCCGCCCCAGTAGTGGATGGCGTCGGGCGTGTCGGTCAGCGGGTGAACCTCGCCGGAGCCGAGATCCAGCCGGAACAGCTGGGTGAACTCGTCGCCGCCCTCGTCCATGCCGAAGACGAGTTCCCGGCGCTCGGGCGAGAACGAGCAGACGGTGACGCGCTCGTCGTAGAAGGTGCGTTGCTCGGGCCACGCGCCGGGGTCGGAAAGCGTCCAGACCTGCGGCGTGCCGGTCGTGTCCATCAGGAAGGCGAGGGTGCCCTCGGGGCCGACCGACGCGCCGTAGGCGCTGCGGACGTTGAGGTACCGCTCCAGGTCGTGCATGGCCGTCGGTCGGACGGACGGCGTATATCGGTGTCGACGGGTTCCGCGTCGGACGAAAGACAGGGATTTTTGAGCGGTCGCCGTGTCCCCCCGGGTATGCGGGTCGCCTTCGTGTCGGAGCGGACGGTGTTTCACGAATCCACCGAGGGACGGGAACGCCTCCACCGCATCGCGACGAACCTCGACGCTCGTGGCCACGACGTGATCGTCTACTGCGCCCAGTGGTGGTCGGACTACCCCGAGACCATCGAACACGAGGGGATCACCTACCGCGGGCTCACCGTCTCCGACTCGAAGGCGGCCTTCCTCGCCCGGATTCCGTGGACGGTGGCGCTGGACCGGCCGGACGTGATCCACGCGACGCCGGAACCGCCCGCGGTCGTCACCGCCGCGAAACTCGCGGCCGTCCCCGCTCGCGCGCCGCTGGTCGTCGAGTGGTTCGGCGACGAGGACCTCCCCGACTCGCGGGCGACGACCTACGCCGCGAAGTTGCCCGACACCGTGGTCACGCCCTCCGAACTGGTCCGGACGACCGTCCGGGAACACGGCGCGACCGGCGACAACACCCGAGTGATCCCCGAGAGCATCGACGCCGGACTGATCGACGAGGTCGAACCCGACGACGAGGCCGACATCGTCTACGCCCGCGACCTAGACGCCGACGCGAACGTCCAGACGCTGTTGCTCGCGCTCGCGGAACTGCGCCAGCGCGACTGGTCGGCGACGATCGTCGGCGACGGTCCCCGGCGCGAGGAGATCGAACAGCAGGCCGCCGATCTGCGCATCGACGACCGGATCACCTTCGCCGGCGACCTCGACCGCGAGGAACGCATCGCGCGCTATCGGGGCGCACACACCTTCGTCCACACCGCCTTCCGCGAGAACTTCGCCACCGAACTGCTCTGGGCGCTGGCCTGTGGCTGTATCGGCATCGTCGAGTACCAGGCCGAGTCCAGCGCCCACGAACTCATCGAGACCTACCCCCGGAGCTTCCGTGTCACCGACGACGAGGAACTCACCGCCGCCATCCGGGAGGCCGCGGGGATGGAACGGCTCGACCGGGACCCCGAACTGGACCGGTACGACCACGACGAAGTGCTCGACCAGTACCTCGACTGCTACCGGGACCTGCGCGAGCAACAGGGGCTGTTTTGAGGGGGCTCACTTCTATGGCGTCCCGGCTTTCCGTCGGCGACTGGAAGCACCGGTATGCAGGAGACGACCCAGCGTGTCGCCGACGGCGTCGCGACCACCGACGCCACCGCGGCCGCCGATCTGATTCCCGACGACGGTACCGTCTCGATGAGCGGCCTCAGCGCCGGCCCGAAAGATATCGCACACGAACTGGCCGCCTCGAACCGGGATCTCTCGCTGACGGTCCCCGCGAGCGCCGACGCCGGCTTCGTCGCCGACACCGAGTTGCCCAACGCGGACGCGCTCGACCTCCGGTATCCCTTCTCGGCGTGGCCCAACCTCAAGCGGGCGATCAACGACGGGCGAGTGGGCTTCGTCGACGATCACCTCTCGGTCGTCGAGCAGTCGGTCGCACAGGGCCAGTTCGGCGACCCCGACGTGGCGGTGGTGGAAGCCCTCGCGGTGGGTGAGGACTGGCTGGTTCCCACGACCGCCGTCGGCGGCGTTCCGGGGTTCGTCGCCGCCGCCGACGAGGTGATCGTCGAAGTCAACGAGGCTCTGCCCCTCGAACTCCAGCACCTGCACGACACCTGGTCGCCCGCGACGCCACCCCGCGACCCACTCTCGATGTCCGACCCGGGCGAGCGCCTGGGCGACCAGTTCGTCCGGTTCGACTCCGACAAACTGGCGGCCGTCGTCCGCACCGAGAACGATCCGATCCCCTACCCGTTCCGGGACCCCTCGGACGCCGAGAGGGCCATCGCGGACAACGCCATCGAGTTCCTGGCGGACGAACTCGCCGAGAACCCGGCCTTCCGCGAGCGGTTCGCCTTCGAGGTTGGGATCGGGTCGCTGGGCAACGAGATCACCGAGCGGATCGGCGACCTCGACTTCGGCGACCGGCAGGTGAGCTACTTCGGCGAGGTCGCACAGGACGGGCTGCTCGACCTGCTGGAGGCGGGGACGCTCTCGGCCGCGAGCGCGACCGCACTCGTCCTCGGCGAGGACGGCGTCGACCGGTTGCTCGACCGGCCCGAACTCGTGACCGACGACGTTCTCACGCGGTCGATGAGTGTCTCGAACGACCCCGGTCTGATACGGGCCTTCGGCGTCGTCGCTATCAACACCGCCGTCGAGGTCGACGTGTACGGCCACACCAACTCCTCGCACGTCCGGGGCTCGCAACTCCTGCAGGGCATCGGGGGGTCGGGCGATTTCGCCCGCAATTCCCTGCTCTCGATGATGGTATTGCCCTCGACGGCAAAAGACGGTGAGGTGTCGAGAATCGTCCCGATGGCGTCCCACGTCGACCACCCCGACCACGACGTGGACGTGGTCGTGACCGAACACGGCGTCGCGGACCTGCGAGGCCGGACGCCCGACGAGCGGTTCGAGACGCTCGTCGAGGAGTGTGCAGCCCCCGCGTTCCGCGCGGACCTCCGTCGGTACGGCGAGCGGGCCCGCGAGCGCGGCGGCCACATGCCCCACCACCTCCAGTCGGCGTTCGACATGCACACCGACGGCTGATACTGTCGGACAGCACATTTCACATCCAACGTGTATCGGGGGCGACGACGGCGACGGTTTTTCCGTCAGAGCCGACGACCGATGGTTACGAACTGCTGTCCGACAGTATGAGTCGGAGGTGTCACTGAACCGTAACGGCTAACACCGTCCGGCCAGGGTCGACCCAACGCCATGGGAAAGCTCAAGATCGTGAAGAAGGTGCTCGACCTGCTGAAACAGAACGAGGACAAAGTGGCCAAAGAGGTCAGCAAGCGCACCAGCAAAGTCGATGAGGAGCAGGTCAAGAAAGGCATCGACAAGGCCAGCGACCTGGTCGACGAGAGATCGAAGTAGCCCGGGTCACGTCCGGTCGTCGGACCCGTCGGCAGCCGCGACTGCCCGGACCGCGGCGACGTTTTCCTTCACGTCGTGGACTCGCACGATGTCGGCCCCGCGCTCGGCGGCGAGGGTCGTGCCCGCGACGGTCGCCGCCAGTCGCTCGTCGGGGTCGCGGTCGATCCGCTCGAACATCGACTTGTGGGAGTGGCCGACGAGGACGGGACAGCCCAGCGCCCGGAACTCGTCGATCCGGCCCAGCAACTCGAAGTCCTCGGTCGGGGACTTGGCGAAACCCAGTCCGGGATCGACGATGATCTGTTCCCGATCCAGGCCGGCCTTCTCGGCCAGCAGGACGCGTTCGGTCAGTTCGTCCAGCACGTCGGTGACCACGTCGTCGTACTCCCGGTCCGTGTCGGGATCGACCGGCGTCTCCTCGCTGTGCATCACGACGACCGGCACGTCGTGGTCGGCCGCGACCAGGCGCATCTCGGGGTCGTCCAGCCCGGACACGTCGTTGAGGATGTCCGCGCCCGCGTCCAGGGCCGCCCGGGCCACCTCGGCCTTCCGGGTGTCGACGGCGATGGACACGTCGAGATCGCTGATCCGCTCGATCACCGGGACGACGCGGTCGATCTCCTCCGCTACGGGCACGGGGTCCGCACCGGGTCGGGTCGACTCCCCGCCCACGTCGACGATGTCGACGCCGTGTTCGACCATCTCCTCGGCGCGGGCGACGGCGGCCTCGACGGCCTCGTACTCCCCGCCGTCGTGGAAGCTGTCCGGCGTGACGTTCAGGATGCCCATGACGGCGGTGCCGTCCTCCCAGGGATACCCGCGCTCGTCCGGGCCGTGGCCCTCGATCTCCAGCGCCGCCCGGAGGTCGTCGGCCAGCGGCGAGAGGCCGTAGGGCTGGCCGTCGAGTTTGCCACAGAGTCGCTTGAACTGCGCGAGCGTGCCCATCAACACGGCGTCGACGTTCTCGCGGTCCTGGTCGACCAGCCCGGAGACGGCACACTCCCCGCCCAGCGAGAGCAGTTCCTCCTTGAGGTACTGGGCCTGGCGGGGCTGGACGCGGGTCCGCAGGACGCGGTGGACGCCCTTCCCGCCCATCCGCCAGACGCCGGCGTCGGTGACGTGGGCGGCCGAAAGCGTCTCGCGGGCCTCGGCCACCGAGTCGACGCGCTTGGGTACCGTCGGGCGCGTCCAGTCCGTCCGGGCTTCTGCGACGCAGTACAGCGAGCCGGTCACCAGCACGCAGTCGTCGGGTCCGGCGGCCTCACGAGCCGTCTCGAACGCGCCGGCCACGTCGCTGCGGGTCTCGACGGCGGCGTCGGTCTCGGCCGCGAACGCGCGTGCGAGCACGTCGTCGGCCTCCGCGCGGTCGAGGTCCGGTTCGCAGGCGACGACGCGTGCGGGGTCGGGCAGGGCCGCCGCGACGCCGCGGTGGTCCTTGTCGCTCATCGCGCCGATCACGACGTGGAGGTCGTCGTAGTCGAACGAGTCGAGGGTGTCGGCGATCGCCGTACAGCCGCCGGGGTTGTGCGCACCGTCCAGCACGACCAGCGGGTCCCGTCCCATCACCTCGAACCGACCGGGCCAGTGGGCGTTGCGCAGCCCGCGCGCGATGTCGTCGCCGTCCACGGCCGCGACCTGCCGGGCCAGCGCCGCCGCGACGCCGGCGTTGCGGGCCTGGTGTTCCCCGAGCAGGGGCAGTTTCGTGTCGACGGTCCACCCGTCGCCCGCCAGCGAAACCGAGGCTTCCAGTCCGTCGCGGCCGCCGTAGGTGACGGTACAGTCCTCGTCGGCGTCGTCACCGACGGTGTAGAGGTCGCCGGCGATCTCGCGGGCGGCCGCGCGGGCGTCGTCGGTCGCGCCCGTCACGAGCGGGGCGTCGTCGGGGGCGACGTGGGCCTTGTCGCGGGCGATCTCGGCGACGGTGTCGCCGAGCAGGTCGGTGTGTTCGAGCGTGACGGTCGTGACGGCGCTGGCGACGGGGTCGACGACGCTGGTGGCGTCGTGCTGGCCGCCGATGCCGACCTCCAGTACCGCCACGTCCACGTCGGCGCGCTCGAAGGCCCACAGCGCCATGACGGTCAGCGTCTCGAAGAAGGTCGGGGCCTCGCCGTCGGCCGCGCGGTCGGTGACGTAGGGTCGGACTTCCTCGACGAACTCGACGAGGGCGCGTTCGGTGAGCTTGTGGCCGTTGATCCGGACGCGCTCGCGCACGTCGTCGAGGTGGGGCGAGGTATAGAGGCCCACGTCGAGACCGGCCTCCCGGAGGACGCGTTCGGTCATCCGGGCCGTGCTGCCCTTCCCGTTCGAGCCGGCGACCTGGACGGCCCGGACCGACTCCTGTGGGTCGTCGAGGTGGGCCAGGAAGTCCCGCGTCGCCGCCGTCCCCGGCCGCGGCGGGTACCGGCGCAGGTCGAACAGAAAGTTCGCCGCGTCGTGGAACTCCATACCGCGACCGAACACAGCGGCGCGCTTTAGCGTGTCGGACTCGACCGTCTGCCGGTCAGTCGGGGCCGACCTGCGAGATGATCCGGGACTCGATCTTCCGGAGGTGTTCGCCGACGGTGCTGGTCGAGCAGTCCAGTTCCGCGGCGATGTCCTCGTTTGTCGCCTGCCGGGGGATCTCGTAGTACCCCTTCTCCAGCGCGACCTCCAGCACTTCGAGCTGGCGCTCGGTCAGCAGCGCCGTCACGTCGACCCGGTCGACCGGCCCGGAGTCGTCCTCCTGGAGTTCGATCTCGATGTCGCCGGGTCGCATCCGGGCGGCCTCGCGGATCTTCCCGAACTCGCCCGCGACGGACATGTGCAGGCCGCCCTCGTCGTCGATGTCGACCGGCGGATCGACGATGAGGTCGTACTCGTCCATGAGCTGGATCATCGCCGAGAGGACCGTGTTCGACGCGAAGCGGACGTGTGCCCGTACACCGTCGTCCTCGACGTCGAACACGTCGTAGGAGAGCGCGCTCTCCTCCTCGGCCAGCAGTCTCTCCAGTTCGTCGGCGTCGCCGGTGATGTGATAGAGCAGGACGCTCGTCCCGTCGGACATCAGATCGAAGTGGAGCGCCGCCTCGCGGGACAACTCGGGATGCTCGACGATGGCCTCGTCGAGCGGGTTGTACGTGCCGCCCTCCGCACGGAGGACGATGTTGAACTCCCGCATGTGGCTCACTTCTAACCAAAGGAACAAAAGGAGTTCGGCGGTGATGTGAGGTGAGTTGCCCGGTAACGGTCGACACAGCCGCTGAACGGTCCTCTGGGACGGACCCGGCACGGCAAGCGCCCGAGTACCGAGGAACTATCAGTCGGCTATCCGTACCGAAGCCCCGACGGCTAATTCCGGCGTCCGAACTCAGGTAAAAAGATCCCCACATTATCGGGGGCATATGTATCCAGTTGTCTGTTGTACAGTGTCATGGGTATGGACGCCAGCACAGATACGATCGAGGCGGGCCGAATCGACGCGGACAACACGTACTACGAGTTGTACCAGAAGTCGGTCGAGCTGGGGACGTGGGACGCGGAGAAGCTGATCCGGAAGGTCGGGTTCGAGGAGGACCGCGAGGTCTGGGACTCGCTGGACGACGACGAGAAAGAGCAGTGGGCGCGGCTGATTTCGTACTTCATCGACGGCGAACACGCGGTGGCACAGGACGCTCGACGCATCATGAAGACGGTGTCCTCGCCGTGGTTCGACCGGTCGATCGAGAAGGAGATGTTCGCCTCCGCACTGGCCCTGGAGGAGGCAAAGCACACGCAGTTTTTCGACCTGTACCTGACGAACGTGATGGCCGACAAGTTCCCGCAGTACGAACTCGACACGCGTCGCGGGGGCATCCAGATCCCCCGGACCGAGGCCTGCGGGGCCGGCGAGATGTTCGAGCGCCAGGGCACGCTCCAGGCACAGGCGGCCGACGGCGGCGACCCGACGGACATCGCCCGCGCGGCGACGAACTACCACATCGGCGTCGAGGGCATCCTCGCCCGGGGCGGGTACTTCGCGAAGAACCGGATGATGCAGGAGGCACCCCTCAAACTGCTCAACAAGGGCTTCCAGTTCATCAGCACCGACGAGGGCCGCCACATCACGTTCGGCCTGGAAGTGCTGGAGGAACTCATCGAGAAGGAACGCGAGGGGATCCCGGAGTACCAGGGCGTCGAGAACGCCATCTGGGAGCAGGCCGTCGAGGACATCGCTTACATCACCGACACGGCCTACTTCATCACGGAATCCGTCGGCGACCCGCTGAACGTGGACTTCGACGAACTGGTCAACCGCGGCGCACGGCTGGCCGGGGACATGATGTTCGACACGCTCGATCTGGACACCGGGAGCGCCACGGAGTTCATGAGTGCCTCCGCCGACGCGATGGAAGAGGCACAGGGCAGTGACTACGAGGCGGTCATCGACAAGTACGACCACATCTACTCGCGGAAGATGGCGGGTGACTGAGCATGACTGAACTCACCGAGATCGACGGCGCGGAGTTCACGGCATCGGACGAAGAGATCGAACAGGCCATCGAGGCGGCGGCCGAGGACCTCGGGATGTCGCCCGAGAGGGTCGCCGAGGAGGTCGCGTACATCCTCGATTCGGGCACGGGCCGGGCCAACAACGAGGGGGTCGCCGGCGCGGCCGCCAGCGACAACGCCGACACGAACGACGATCCGCGGCTGGAAGCGCTCGAGATGTTCAAACTTCGCCAGGAGCTATGAGCGGGCGGGCGGACACTCCCGACGACGCGGCGGGCGAACCCGACGCGGACGACGGCACCTACGAGGTCGACCTCGTCCACGAGGGCGAGGAGATCACGGTGTCGGTCGACGCGGACGAGTACGTCCTCGACGCGGCCGAAGAGGCCGGGCTGGACCTGCCCTACTCCTGTCGGAAGGGGCAGTGTACCTCCTGTGTCGGGACGGTCGAGGAGGGAGAACTCGACCAGAGCGAGGGGGCGGCGCTGGACCCGATGCAGAAAGACGACGGGTTCGCGCTCCTCTGTGTCTCCTATCCCGAGTCCGACTGCACCATCGAGACCGAAACGCAGGACGACCTGTTCGGCGGCGACATGGACATCCTCTAGACCGGCCGACGCGGCTGTTTCCGTCGCGCTTCCGCGACGCCGGCACCGAGCCACTTAGTAGCTCTAGCTTTCTCCGCGACACGATATTTAAATAACCTCATATTGCGGGGAGAACTACTTTCTGGGTTTCCGGTGTTCGTACGTGTGGATCCGTTGGCGGGCGCTCAGTAGGGGGACGTTTCCGCGCAACGGGGTGATACCATGAGCACGCAGGAACGACAGTTCGAACTCGAGGATTACTTCCCGACGACGGCGTGGCTTGGCAAGTACCAACAGGCACTCGACGACAGCCAGGAACTCGAAGAGGTCGGCGAGGGCTGGGGCGTCGGCTGGAACGGCGACTTCGTCTTCGAGATGCAGAACCTCCCGGTCGAGGAGCGGACGGTGAACGACTTGCCGGAGGAGGTCTGGACGGCGCTGGAACAGGGGATCTCCCAGCTGCCCGAGGACACGCTGGAGACCGTCCTCGAAGACGCGCCCGAGGACGTACGTGAGGGGATCGAGGCCCGTGACGGGCCCCTCCCCGAGCGGGCCGCCCAGGAACTGCTGGAGACGAAGATCGCCGAAGCGCCCGAGAAGGTCTGGCCGGGACTGCGCCGTGTCATGCCGGACATCATGGACGACCTGCTCGACGAACTCGAGGAGAACGTCACCGACGACGGGACGGTCTACGCCTGGATCGGCCTCGAGGACGGCGGCTGTTACGACACGGACACGATGCAGTCGCTGGACGAGCGCGACCACGGGTTCGTCCTGACCGGCGACTTCGACCAGTGGGTCGACCTGGTCAGCGGCGATCTCGACGTCGTCGAGGCCATCATGTCCGGCAAACTGGAACTGGACGGCGACATGCAGAAGATCCTCCAGTACTCCGACGCCGCCCTGACGATGACCGACGTGGCCAGCGGCCTCGACAAGCGGTTCCTGTTCTAGCCATATAAAATTTGTTACTTCGATTCCGCGCGAAATCGGGGTACAGAGGAGACAGATACGAAATTTCCTTCGTGTTGTTTAACAAATTATATCAGTTCGCCGCCCCCATATAAAACCCCCTCACATGCGACGGGGTACGCTCAGGAGGGTGGGAAAGTGATGTTGTGGTAGCCATCGGCCACAGGGTGCCGGTGGGGAATGGGAGAAACCATGTCAGACGAACTCATCACACGCGTCGAGGAAACGCTCGACAAGGACGAGGAACAGCTCAAGGAAGACCTGCCGGACCTGCTGGAGGACATCCAGGGGCAGGAGAAAGAACTCATCAAGGAGAACCCCGAGGTGTTCGCGAAGGTCATCGGCCGGATGGACGACATCGACATCGCGAACTTCTACGAGGACGAGCCGGAAGCCGGCAACCAGTTCCAGGACCTGCTGTGGACGGGCGTCAACGTCCTCGTCGAAGAGAACCCCGAGATCAAAGACCAGATCGCCGCCGACATCACGGCGAACTTCGAGGCCGACGACTGTCCCATGGAAGGTCACCTCGACGTCAACGCCGGCGAGGAGACCATCACCGGCGGCTCGGGCCCCGTCGCCGACCCCGACCTCACGCTGACCGGTCCCGCCGATACGCTGACGGGCCTCATCACCGGCGGTATCGACCCGGTGCAGGGCTTCATGCAGCAGGAGTACGAACTCGACGGCTCCGTCCAGAAAGGCACCCAGCTCGCCTCCGTCATGGGCGAGATCACTGACAACGTCCCGAACTGACACGCGGGCGGTTTCGACGGTCCGATCGAGGTCCTACCTGCGGTCTACGCCGTTCTCTCTCGCACCCGTTCGACGAACAGCCGTATCCCGACCAGCGTCAGCATCCCGACCAGCGGCGCGATCCGGGGCGGGCCGTCGCGGTCGGTCACGTCGTCGGTCGCCGCCCGGTCTCGGTCGCCGGACCGGTCCGCCTCGAACGTCTCGACGGCCACGTCGGGTTCCGCCGCCGTCACGGCGTCGGCCGACGACCCGTCACCGTCAGTGTCGGACTCACGCGCGTCCGCGGTCGGTTCGCTCTCGGTCCCGTCGCCGGTCGCATCGGCGTCCCCGACGATCTCGACGGTTCCCGACTCGTCCCGGTCGAGTGCCACCTCGTCGGAGCCGGTCTCGACACCGGGATCGTCGGCACTGCGCCTGTCGAGGGCGTAGCGGAGGGCGACGCCCAGCCCCGCCAGCCCCAGCCCCGCGAGGGTGAGCAGCGTCGTCACCAGACGGGAGTCGGACGCTCCACCCGGGAGCCGCGCGGTGATCGTGTCGGGAACGCGTCCCCGGAGGTTCGGTCGGTCCATGTACCGACGGCTACGGGTGCCATCCCATTACGTTTGTGGCGACCGATACTGGACATAAAGCTCCCTCGTATGTGACGGGGTAGGCATTACGCGGTAGCACCGTTACGATGGTCCAACCTGGCCGCGGGCGCACCGCGTCCGCGCCGCCACGGGGGAGACAGCATGCAATTCGACAAGACACACGAGATGTTCCGGGACTCGCTCCGGGAGTATCTCGAAGACGAGATCGCACCGGACGTCCAGGAACTGGACAAAGAGGAGATGACAAAGGAGGAGGCCGTCGGCTACCTGCGCGACCTCCGGAAGCTGGGGATCGGTTTCGACCCCGAGACCGCACAGGACTACTTCGGCGACCTGAAGTACTACGTCATCGGCTCCGAGGAGATCGCCCGCGTCTGGCCGAGCCTGAACGTCATGCTCAACATGTCGTTCCCGGCCATGTTCGCCAACTGGGCCAGCGAGGAGACCCAGGACGCGCTGGGCGACAAACTCGACGAGGGCGAGGCCATCGGTGCCCTGGGGGTCACCGAGCCCGGCTCGGGCAGTCACTCCAGCAAGCCCAACACCGTCGCCCGCAAGGACGGCGACGAGTACGTCATCAACGGCGAGAAGACCTGGGTGAGCAACGCCCAGATCTGTGACCTGGCGATGATCGTCGCCTGGGACGGGGAGAACGACGCCCAGGACATGTTCATCGTCGACCAGGAGAACTCGCCGTTCGACACCCGCAAGCTCGACAAGCTCGGCTGGAAGGGCTCGCCGACGGGCCAGATGTTCTTCGACGACGTGCGCGTGCCGGAGGGCAACAAGCTCTCGAACGCCATCCGCAACCTGATCCTCGACCACGGCGACCTGGCGGAGGCGCTGCCGTTCCCCGACGAGATGGTCGACCTGTTCCTGTCCCACAAGCCGCTGAACGCCATCTTCTCGTTCATGCGCACCGGGATGGCCGCGATGGCCGTCGGCATCCAGCAGGCCGCCTACGAGGACGCGCTGGAGTACACCACCGACCGCGAGACCTTCGGCAAGCCCATCGCCCAGCACCAGATGGTGCAGGACCGCCTCTACCAGATGAAGGCCAACGTCGAGACCTCGCGCCTGCTCACCCACGAGGCCGTCGAGAAGTTGGCCAACGCCGACGAGGAATCGCGGATGTACTCCTCGCTGGCGAAGGGCTACGCCTGTGACAAGTCCGTCGAGACCGCCCGCCACGCCGTCGAACTGTACGGCGGCAACGGCCTCTCGACCGACTACCCGCTGGAGCGGTACTACCGCGACGCCCAGACCATGACCATCCCCGACGGCACCGAGGAGATCATGAAGCTCATCGTCGGCTACGAGCTGACCGACATGTCGGCATACGCCTGATCGGCACGCGACGGCAGCGGCTCCACCGCCGATCGGTTTCGACTTCGAGTTGCTACCCGTCCTCTCGGCGACGCCGATCCGAAGCGCCAACCTCGCTGCCGATCAGCGAACCCAGTTCCCGGACGTACTCGTTCTGGAAGAGCTTGCTGTCCGTATCGACCGACTTCGCGACGCGGACCGCTCCCCACGCGAGGAAGGCGACGCCGACGATCCCGACGATCAGCAGGACGACCGCGTACAGCAAGACGAGCGCCACCAGTCCGGACAGCGACTCGGCAGTCGGAATCGCCGTCAACACGTCGTAGACCCCGTACAGTCCGACCGCGACGAACACCAGCGCCGATATCGCGAGTCCCGCGACGGGACCTTTGAGTTCGCTGAGCAGGCTCATACCCGCCGAGTCACGACGGAGCGACTTGAAAGACTCGGCAGCGTGGCCGGGGAACAGTCCGCGGATCAGTCGTGCCGGAACGCGCGGGAACCGGTGAAGACCATCGCCATGTCGTGGTCGTCGGCGGCCTCGATCACGTCGTCGTCGTTGACCGAGCCCCCGGGCTGGATCACGGCTTCGATACCGGCCTCGGCGGCGGCCTCGATGCCGTCCGGGAACGGGAAGAAGGCGTCGCTCGCCATCACGGCACCGTCGGCCGACTTGCCCTCGGCGTCGCTCTCGGCTTTCATCTTCGCGATCTCGACGGCGTCGACACGGGAGACCTGTCCCGCGCCGACGCCGACCGTCTCGGTGCCCGTCGCGAACAGGATGGCGTTGGACTTGACGTGTTTGATCGTCCGCCAGGCAAAGAGCATCGACTCGATCTGGTCGTCGGTGGGCTCGCGCTCGGTGACGACCTCCAGGTCCTCGCGGGTCGGGGCCTGGGTGTCTCGCTCTTGGACGAGCGTGCCGCCGACGAGGTCTTTCTCGGTGACCGGTTCGGTCACGTCGTAGTCGTCGCTCACGTCCAAGACGCGGAGGTTCTCCTTCTCGAACAGCGTCTCCAGCGCGTCGTCGGTGTAGCCGGGCGCGACGACGACCTCCTTGAACGAGTCGATTATCTGTGCGGCCGTCGCCTGGTCGCACTCGCGGTTCAAGGCGACGATGCCGCCGAAGGCGCTCTTGGGGTCGGTGGCCAGCGCGTCGGCGTAGGCCTCGCTCAGCGTGTCGGCGGTCGCACAGCCCGCGGGGTTGGTGTGTTTGATGACCGCCGCCGCGGGGTCGTCGAACTCCTTGACGAGGTTCAGGGCGGCGTCGGTGTCGTTGTAGTTGTTGTAGGACATCCCCTTCGCGCCCTCGTTGAGCTGGTCGGCGGCGACGACGCTGGCCTCCTCGCAGGTCCGGTCGGCGTACAGCGCCGCGTCCTGGTGGGGGTTCTCCCCGTAGCGCAGGTCGGCGTGGCGGTCCTCGCTCGTGACCCGGCGCTCCGGGAAGTCGCCGCCGGTGTCGCCCTCGACGTGGACCCGATTCTCGTCCCAGTCGACCTCGACGCGGTCCTGCGCGAACCACTTGACTGCCCGCGGGTAGGCCTTCATCTCTCCCTGATAGAGGACGCGCTCTTTGAGGGTCTCGCGGTCGTCGCCCTCGTAGACGGGGATCGGTTCCTGCGTGACGACGGGGCCGCCGTCGATCTCCTCGTCGATCAGCGAGCCGTCCTCGGCGACGGCGTCGGTGACGGCGTGGACCGTACAACCGACCACGTCGACGCCGTACTCCAGGGCGTCGCCCCACGCGTCCGTGCCCGGGAAGGCGGGCAGCAGGGAGGGGTGGACGTTCAGCGTGGTCGGCATCGGATCGAGGAAAGTGTCCGAGAGGACACGCATGTAGCCGTCCAGACAGACGAGGTCGAACTCGTAGTCGTCGAGGGCCTCGACGACGCGTTCCTCGTGTTCGCGTCGACCCTCGCCGTCGCCCCGGACGACGGTCTCGGTGGGGATCCCCCGTTTTTCGGCCTTCTCGACGACCGGCGCGTCCTCGCTGTTGGTGAGGACGACGGCGAGTTCCGCCCCGCCGGGTGCCAGATCGTGAACGTTCAGCAAGTTGCGGCCGCGGTTGCTGGCCATGCCCGCTAGCTTCATGTGCGGAGGGGGGCGGGCCGAGCGCAAAGGCGTTGCGAATCGCTCAGCGGTGGCTCCGCGAGTTCGGTCCCGAAAGGGTGTGGGGGGTGTGGGGGAGAGGGGGAAAGTGAGAGGGGAGTGAACCACACTTGGGGTGATCGACTTCCCCATCGGGGCGTTTCCGCTCTTCGCTTATCATTGTTTCTAATCAGTCGTTTTCAGACTTACATCGTTCGGAAAAAGGCGATTTTGATGATTCGTGTAATGAATTTTCCGTGGCGGCGTGGTCGGTCTCCGACCGCCAGTTCGCGTTCAGCGTCGTGGCCCCGGTTGCGCTCCGTGTCTCGGGTGGTCGTCGGCTTCGACACCCCTTTGGGCCGGCCTCGCCCATCGACGGGTATGCCAGACCGCAGTCCGCTTTCGGCCGTCTCGCCGCTGGACGGGCGGTACGCCCGCTACACCGAACCGCTCGTCCCCTACGCCAGCGAGCGCGCGCTCATCCGCGCCCGCGTCCAGGTCGAAGTCGAGTACCTGATCGCGCTCGCCGACCTGGACGCGACCCCCCTCGAAATCGACCCCGGCCAGCGCGACCACCTCCGGGCGCTCTACGGGGAGTTCGACGAGGGCGACGCCGAGATCGTCAAGGCCCTCGAAACCGAGGGTTGGAAAGAGTACGCCGCGACCAACCACGACGTGAAGGCCGTCGAGTATTTCGTCCGGGAACACCTGCCCGCCGACCTCGACGCCGCCCAGTGGATCCACTTCGGGCTGACCAGCGAGGACGTGAACAACCTCGCGCACCGCCTGCTGGTCGAGCCCGCCGTCGAGGAGGTGCTGGTGCCCGCGCTCCGTGACGTGCGGGACGCGCTGGCGGAGATGGCCCGCGAGCACCGCGACGTGCCGATGCTCGCCCGCACCCACGGCCAGCCCGCGACGCCGACCACCTTCGGCAAGGAGATGGCCGTCTACGCCGCCCGCCTGGGCCAGGCGCTGGGTCGGATCGAACGCGCCGCCGACGACCTCTCCGGAAAGCTCGCCGGGGCTTCCGGTACCTACGCCGCCCACGACGCCGCCTACCCCGACGTGGACTGGCCGGCCTTCTCCGAGTCGTTCGTCACCGGTCTCGGCCTCGAGCATACCGAACTCGCCACGCAGGTCAACCCCTGTGACGACCTCGAAGCGCTGTTCGACGCGCTCCGTGGCGCGAACAACGTCCTGCTGGACCTCGATCTCGACGTGTGGCTGTACGTCTCCGACCGCTACCTCGGACAGGAAGCCACGGCGGGCGAGACCGGGTCGTCGACGATGCCCCACAAGGTCAATCCCATCGACTTCGAGAACAGCGAGGGGAACCTCTCGAAGGCCAACTCCGACCTCGTGTTCCTGGGCGACTACGTCACCACCTCGCGGCTCCAGCGGGACCTCTCGGACTCGACGGTCAAGCGCAACGTCGGCGCGGCGCTTGCCCACTGTCTCATCGGCTACCGGAAGTGCGAGCGCGGCCTGGAGAAGGTCGTCCCCAACGAGCAGGTGATGCGCGAGGAGCTGGAGGCGACCCCGGAGATCATCGGCGAGGCCGTCCAGACGATCCTCCGCCGGGAGGGTCACACCGACGCCTACGAGCGCGTGAAGGAACTCACCCGCGGGCAACGCGTCACGATCGAGGACTTCCACGAGTTGTTCGCCGATCTGGACGTGAGCGAGGAGGTTCGCGAGGAGTTGACGGCGCTGACGCCGGCGGGGTACGTCGGCCGCGGGGACGAACTGGTCGGCGTGCTGGAGGAGTGACGAGTCCGGTCGCGGTACCAAACGCATATGCTGGTCGGGCGCAATCACTGAGCAAATGCGATACGTCGAGGGTCTGCTGACGCCGGACCGCGGGTGGATTCACCCCATCGAGCGGCGCATCCAGCAGGCACCGGGGATCGAGAACGAACGGATCCTCCAGATGGAACTGCTCGACGATGGGACGGTGACGACGATGTACGAACTCAGCGGCGACCGAGAGGTCGTCGAGTTCGCCGCCGAGTACGTCCCCGAACTCATCACCTACCAGGTCTCGCCGATGCAGGACCGGATCATCACCTACGCCCACCTCGAATCCAACGAGATGCTCACCGGCCTGCTGGAACTGCCCCACACGTACCAGATCGTCCCCGACTTCCCCATCGAGTTCGCCAGCAACGGCGGCATCAAGCTCACCGTCGTCGGCGACGAGGACCAGATCCGCGAGGCGATGGACGCCGTGCCCGACGGCATCTCCGTCGAACTCCGGAAGCTCGGCGACTACGCGCCCGAGAACGAGCGGCTCCTCTCGCGGCTCACCGACCGCCAGCGCGAGGTCGCCGAGATCGCCGTCGAGATGGGCTACTACGACACGCCCCGGAAGGTCACCTACGACGACATCGCCGAGGAGGTCGACGTGGCCCCCGGAACCGTCGGCGAGATCCTCAGAAAGGTCGAGTCGCGTCTGTTGAACGCCCTGCTCGGGTAGTCAGCGCCCGAAGCCGGTCCTCGGCCGCACGGACAGTTCGCCCCAGTGGTTGATCGCCCAGTAGCCGAAGCCGGTGGCGATCATCCCCGCCGCCAGGAAGTAAAAGAGCAGGTGCGAGGTGACGAGCGCGCCCGGGTTCCTGATCGCGTGCAGGATCCCCTCGCCGCCCAGGGTCAGGACGACGAAGGTACCCAGCGCGACCGCGCCCGCGCCGACGATGACCGTCTGGCCGTCGAACCCCTCCGCCTCCGCGATCAGGACCGCACCGACGAACGCCGTCGCCATCCCGACGACGTACGCCGGGAGCCGGTCGCTCAGCCCGGCCGCCTCGCCCGAGATCAGCGCCACCAGTCCGAGGAACGTCGCCGTCAGGACGAGCGTACAGACGGCGATCAGTGCGCCCGCTCGGCCGATCGATTCCGCGTCCAACCGCTGCCGCTGTGCCATTGCCATGTCTATCCCTCTCCGAGCCGCCGACAAAAGCGTTTACGCGGCGTCTGACGGGCGTCTGCCGCACGACTGCCGGGCGCTATCAGAGCTGGAAACCGGCTACGCCAGCAGCGACTCGACCGCCGCCGTCGCGATCTCGCCGGCCCGTTCGATCTCGGGGCGGCGGACGTACTCCCGCTCGGCGTGGGCGACTGCCCCCTCCTCGTCGGCCACCACGCCGGGACCGAACACGACCGTCGGCGCGTCGGCCGCGAAGTAAGAGGCCTCCGTGGCGGCCCCGAACGGGCGGATCTCGCCGGCACCCGCGTTCCGGAGCGCGCGCACCACGTCGCTGTCTGCGGGCGTCGCGAACGCCTCCAGGAACGGCGTCTCGCGGTCGGTGTACGCAAACGAGAGCGACATCGAGTCGGGAACCCACGACCGGAGGTGGGCCGTCAGTTGCTCGCGAAAGCCCGCCTGGGTCTCGGGCGGGACGCTCCGGCGGTCGATCGTGATCGCACACTCGGCGGGGATCCGGTTCGTGGCCTCCCCGCCCTCGATGACGGTGGGTTCCAGCGTCGGCCGCCCGAGCGAGTCGTGTTCCGGCGGCCCGACCGTCTCGTCGTACGACTCCAGCGCCTGCAGGACGGGCGCGACCGCCCGGATCGCGCTCGCCCCGCTGTCCGGTTCGGCGGCGTGGGCCGCCGTCCCCTCGATGGTGACCGTCCCCTCGAAGCGGCCCTTCGCGGCGTTGCAGACGTCGAGGTCGGTTGGCTCCCCGACGACGTAGCCGTCCGCGTCCAGGTCCAGGGCCGCAGCCCCCGTCGAGTACACCTCCTCGTCGGGCGTGACCGCCAGCGTCAGCCGGCCCGATCCGATCTCGGCTTCGAGAAACGCCGACAGCAGGGCCGCGAGGGGCCCCTTCGCGTCGCAGGACCCGCGCCCGCGGACGACCTCGCCGTCGACTTCGAGGGGCACGTGGGGCGACACCGTGTCGATGTGCGTGTTGAGGACGAGATGGGGGCCGTCCGTCTCCCCGGCGTCGCCGTTCCCGCCCGCGGTCCGGGTCGCCAGCGTGTTGCCGGCGTCGTCGACGCGGGGATCGACGCCCGCGTCTTCCAGCGTCTCGACCAGGAACTCGCGCATCTCGGTCACGTCCTCGTGAGACGGAATGTCGACGGCGCTCTCGTGGAAATCGAGGGGGTCGAACGCCATCAGTCGTCACCCGGAACGCCGTCGAGGTCCACGTCGAAGGTCGTGGGATCGACGACGGTCACGGTCCCGGTGTACTCGCGCTCGACCGGTCCCTGCAAGAGTGCGTCGCGCTCGGTCAACTGGACGACGAGCCGGCCGCCCGGCGGATGAACCGGGACGCGCTGGCCGCGCTTTACCTTGCCGAGCCGTTCGGCGGCGGCGACGATGGCCACCGCGCCCGTCCCGCAGGAGTCGGTCTCGGCCTCGACCCCGCGCTCGAAGGTCCGCTGGTCGAACCCCTGAACCGTTCCCGCACCCTCGGCGGCGTCCCGGGGCGCGGCGAAGTTGACGTTCGCGCCCTCGGGGAACACGTCCGCGTCCCGGATCGCGGGCGAGACGGCTTCCACGTCGACGGTCGTCACGTCGTCGACGAACGCGACGGCGTGGGGGACGCCGGTGTTGACCGCCGTGACGGTCAGCCCCTCCACCTCGCGCTCGATCATGGGTTCCTCGCCCACCACCGGCACGCCGGCGGGGTCGAAGACGGGGTCACCCATCTCGATGGTGACGCCCTGCTCGCCGATCTCGGCGCGGCGGGTTCCCGCCTGCGTGTCGATCATGACCTCGCTGGAGCCGGTGCGTTCGGCGACCCACTTGGCCGCACAGCGCGCGCCGTTACCGCACATGGCCGCGACGCTGCCGTCGGGCTGGACCAGCGTCATCACGACCCGGGGCGGGGAGTAGTCGGCTTCCAGCGCCAGGAAGAGGACGCCGTCGGCCCCGCGTTTCCGCGCGCCGGGGTGATCGAGACCGGTCTCCCGGTCACAGAGGTCGGCCGCGAACGCCCGGCGGTCCGGTACGTCCTCGGCCGCGTCGACGATGATGAAGTCGTTGCCCGTGCCGTGGTACTTCTCTACTTCGACCATGTTTCCAGTTCCGTGATGTCCGCGACCGCTTCCCGGCGAACCGCCGGCCGTGCGTCGTCACCTTCGAAGGCAACTACGGCCGGCCGCGGCCGGGAGTTGTAGTTGTTGCTCATCTCGTAGCCGTAGGCCCCGGCGTTGCCGACCGCGAGCAGGTCGCCCCGTTCGGGGTCGGGCAGCGCCCGGCCCTCGCCCAGCACGTCCGCCGTCTCGCAGATGGGGCCGGCGACGGTCGTCGATACCGTCTCGCGTCCGTCCGCATCGGGAGCCAGCGATCTGATCGCGTGGTAGGAGTCGTACATCGCCGGGCGGACCAGCGTCGTCATCCCGGCGTCGACGCCGACGACCGTCGTCTCGGGCGTCGGCTTGACCGTGTTGACCCGGGTCAACAGGACGCCGGCGTCTGCGACGAAGTACCGGCCGGGTTCGATGCCCAGCCGAGCGTCCACGTCGCCGAATGCCTCCCGGGTCGCCGCTGCCACCGCGGCCAGATCCAGCGGGGCCTCGTCCTCGCGGTAGGGGACGCCGAGCCCGCCGCCGACGTTGACGAACTCTATGTTTCCTACGTCGGAAATAACGTCGCGGGCCAGCTCGCCCATGCGCGCGACGAGTTCGCGGTGCGCTTCGAGGTCCGCGCCGGAGATGCCGCTCCCGGCGTGGGCGTGCAGGCCCACGAGGTCGAAGCCGCGGTCGACCGCCTCGGCGGCGAGGTCGGGCACCCGGTCCAGCGGGACCCCGAACTTCGGGGCCGCGCCGGTCGACACCTTCTCGTGGTGGCCGGCACCCACGCCGGGGTTGGCGCGGATGCAGAGCCGGCCGGAGAAGCCCCGTTCGGCGAGTCGATCGAGGGTGTCGGCCGCGCCGACGGTCACGATCAGGTCCTCGTCGGCCGCGGCGTCGACCACGTAGTCGAGGTCCTCGTCCGGCGGGTTGACGGCCGTGTAGCGCACGTCGTCCCCGGCAAAGCCGGCGGCGAGGGCTCGCTCGACCTCGCCCGCGGAGGCACATTCGGCCCCGACGCCGGTGGTCTCGACGGTTTCGAGGACCGGCCGGGTGGTGTTGGCCTTGACGGCGTAACTGATCTCTTCCTGGTCGAACGCTGCCTGGAGGCGGGCGGCGTTCTCGCGCACCCGCTCCAGGTCGTAGACGTACAGCGGCGTGTCGTACTCGGCGGCGAGGTCGCGCAGTCGCTCGGCGTCCCAGGCGGACAGCCGGCGGACCGCGGCCCCGGTCGTCATTCTCGGAGTGCGTCTTCGCGCTCGGTGCCTTCGAGGGTTTCGGTCTCGATGTCGGTCGCGACGACCGCCGGCTTGTAGGCCGCGCCCGGGATCAGCTCCTCGTCGCTGACCGAGGACTCGACGTAGCGGGCGAACGCCCGGCGCTCGGGCGGCAGTTCGCCGTACAGCACCTGATCCTCGACCAGGTCGTAGACCGGGATCCGCGGGGTCAGCAGCGTGTTCTCGCCGACGATGGAGTTCTCGCCGACGCGGAACCCGGAGGTGACGCGACAGCCCGCGCCCAGCGAGACGCCGTCCTCGACGATGACCGGATCGTCCTCGACCGGTTCGAGGACGCCGCCGATCAGCGTGTTCGCGCCCAGCTTGACGTTCTCGCCGATCTGGGCACACGAGCCGACGGTGTCACAGGAGTCGACGAGGGTGCCGTCGCCGACGTGCGCGCCGATGTTGACGAACGAGGGGCTCATCATGATCGCGTCACTGCCCACGTAGGCACCGCGGCGGATGACGGTCCCGTCGGGCGTGTTTCGGGACCCGCGGTCGCCGATGTCTTCGGTCTCCCGCAGGGGGAGCACGTCGTGGTAGGCCACGTCGCCGTACTCGTGGGCCTGGATCCCCCGGAGGCTGAAGTTGAGCAGGATGCCCTGCTTGACCCACTCGTTGACCTGCCAGTCGTTCCCGGTGGGTTCGGCGGCCCGGACCTCGCCGGCTTCGAGGGCTTCGAGGAACGCATCGAGGGTGTCGGCGTCCTCGGCGGTCGCGTCCTCGGCGGTGAGGCCGTCGTCGTAGCGGTTCCACAGGTCCTCGACGTCGGATTGCAGGCTCATTGGTCGATGACGTTCCCGAAGTCGTACCGGCCGGGCTCTTGGTTTTCGATCCAGACCGCGGCGTCCAGCGCGCCGGCCGCGAAGACGCTCCGGTCCTCGGCGTGGTGGGACAGCGAGAGCACCTCGTCGTTGCCCGCCGCGATCAGTTCGTGTTCGCCACGGATGTCGCCGGCACGGCGGGCGAAGACCCCGATCTCGTCTTCGTCCCGTGGCGCGTGGCCTTCCCGGCCGTAGACCGGTTCCACGTCGCGTTCCTCCTGAACGGTTTCGAGCACGGTCTTGGCCGTCCCCGAGGGCGCGTCGATCTTTCCGTTGTGATGGGTCTCCATCAGTTCCAGATCGTAGTCCGGCACCGCGGGCAGAGCCTCCCTGATGGCCCGGAGCAGGGCGTGAACCCCGCGGGCGAAGTTGGTGGCCTTGAGCAGGGGCACGTCCTCGGCGGCGTCGTCGAGTGCGGCGAAGCCGTCCTCGTCGAAGCCGGTGGTGCCGACGACCAGCCCGACGCCCGCGTCCGTGCAGGCCTCGGCCAGCGACAGGGTGGCCTCGGGCACGGTGAAGTCGACGGCCACGTCGGCGTCGTACTCCGCGAGCGCGTCGGCGGCGTCGGCGGCGTCGGCGGCGTCAACGACGGGCACACCCTGTACCTCGTCGGGCGCGTCCACGTCGATGCCGACGACGACCTCGACGTCGTCGCGGTCGGCGGCGGTCTCGATCACGGTCTCGCCCATCCGGCCGGTCGCGCCGTTGACCGCGACTCGCGTCATCGCTGGGCCTCCGCCGGTTCGGGCGCGGTTCCGTCGTCGAGGTCGGCAAGCGTCTCGCGGAGCGCGTCGAGGGTCTCGTCGGTAGCGCGGGACAGCGGCGAGCGCATCCGTCCGGAGTCGTAGTGGCCGCGGATCGCCATGGCCTCCTTGATCGGGATTGGGTTGCTCTCGGCGAAGAGGACCCGGAAGAGCTCGCCGAGTTCGTGGTGGTACTCGCGTGCGCGCTCGAAGTCGCCCGACAGCGCGGCACCGACCAGCGCGCAGGTCCGGGCGGGCTCGACGTTGGCCGAGACGGAGATACAGCCGCTGCCGCCGGTGGCGATGATCGGCAGCGTCATCGCGTCGTCGCCCGAGAGGACCTCGAAGTGCTGTTCGCGCGTGCGCTCGATGACCTCGGTGATGCGGTTCATGTCGCCGGAGGCGGCCTTGTAGCCGACGACGTTCTCGTGTTCGGCGAGGTTCGCGGCGGTCTCGACGGCGATGTTGCGCCCGGTCCGGGAGGGGACGTTGTAGATGATCTGGGGCAGGTCGATGGCATCGGCGACCTGTCGGAAGTGGTGTTCCATCCCGGCGGGTTCGGGCTTGTTGTAGTACGGCGAGATCAAAAGGAGGCCGTCCGCGCCGGCGTCGGCGGCGCGTTCGGAGAGTTCCAGCGCCTCGCGGGTGTTGTTCGACCCGGAGCCGGCGATGACGGGTACCTCGTCGACGGCGTCGGCGACGGCCTCGATGACCTCGACGTGTTCGTCGTGAGAGAGGGTCGCGCTCTCGCCGGTGGTGCCCATCGGGACGACGCCGTCGACGCCCCGGGCTTCGAGCCACTGGGCGTGCTCGCGGAGTGTCTCGAAGTCGATGCTCTCGTCTTCGTGAAACGGCGTGGTCATCGCGGGGAACACGCCGGTGAAGGTGTCGTGTGTCATTGCTGTGGTGTCGTGTCTGGGGTTCGATCGGAAAGCGGTGCGCGCGAAACAACGAACGCGGCCCGCGACGGAGGTGCTACGCCCGCCGTGAGCCTACCGCGCGCGTTTCCGTTTCGCCGTCCCCCGAAAACGGACCGCGCCACACCGGCGGCTGGTGACCGCCCCAGCGAGTTCCAGCGTGGCCCGTTGCATACGCGGGAAACCGGGCGGAGAGGACTTAATCGTTGCGACACTTCCCCGCCGCCCCGCGAGCGCCGTCCGACAGCCTTTATCCGGCGCGGTCTCCAAACGACGGTCATGACTGACGTGCATCCCGGGCAGCGCGTGGCGATGCTCGCCGACGCGCAGAACCTCTATCACACCGCCCGGAGTCTCTACACGCGCAACATCGACTACGCCTCGCTGCTTTCGGAGGGCGTCGACGGCCGCGAGCTGACCCGTGCGATCGCCTACGTGATCCGGGCCGAGGCCGAGGACGAGGAGAGTTTCTTCGAGGCGCTGGTCGACATCGGCTTCGAGACGAAGATCAAGGACATCAAGACCTTCGGCGACGGCTCGAAGAAGGCCGACTGGGACGTGGGCATGAGCCTCGACGCCGTGACGCTGGCCGATCACGTCGACACGATCGTCCTCTGTACCGGCGACGGCGACTTCTCGCGGCTCTGCCGGCACCTGAAACACGAGGGCTGCAAGGTCGAGGTCATGGCGTTCCGCGAGTCGACCGCCGACGAGTTGATCGAGGCGGCCGACGCGTTCCGCGATCTCAGCGCCGAGGAGGAGACGTTCCTGCTCTAGACCGGCTGGCCGTCCCCGGAGGTACCCAGCAAGAGCGTTCCGGCGGCGAGCACCAGCGCCGCGGCGCTCCCGGCGACGGCCGGCAGCGCGATCTGCCGGAGACCCACCGCGAGTATCAGCGCCGAACCGATCACCAGCAGGACCGCACCGACCAGGACTTTCGTCGAATTGGTTGGCATGTTGGACGGCGGTACGTAACTCGCGCGTATAAATCCATCCAAGACCGCCAGTGTGGGATGCTACCGAGGATCGACAGGTCCGGGGAGTCACGCGGGACCGGGTCCGTCGCGGGTGGAAGGTGTTTAGTCGCTGGCTCGGGAACGGGGAGGCGATGAACGACGAGGACGGGCGGACCCTCCGCCGGGTCGCGGACTACCAGTTCGGTGCGGGCGCTGGCGCGGCACTGTTCCCGCCCGAGGAGAGCCTGGAGGTCTACCGGACGAGTTCCGGCCGGCCGCGGCAGGTGATCGCCGACGACGGGCGGCTGGTGACCTACGGGATCGACGGCCGGTTCACGCTCGGCCCCGCGGGGGCGCGGCGGCTCCTCGACGCGCTCGACGCCCCGACCCACCGGGTCGTCGTCGGCGAGGAGAGCGACCCGTACGTCAGGGAGGGCTGCAACACCTTCGCGAAGTTCGTCCGACGGGCCGACCCGGGGATCCGGCCGGACGACGAAGTCGCGGTCGTCCGCGAGGACGACACCCTGCTCGGCGTCGGCCGGGCCGAACTCGCGGGCGAGGACATGCTCGACTTCGGGACCGGGATGGCCGTGTTCGTGCGCCACGGCGTGGGACCGGTCGAGGAGGGGAGCGACGGGGCCTGAGCCGACGGCGCCAGCGGGCCACCCCGCCGGATCCCCGCTCCGGGATCCCCATACGATATTACTCGCCGATCCGTTGCGTCGACCATGAGCCTCGCGCGCAGAGCGGGCGTCGTTCTGCTGGTCGTCGCGGTCGTGGTGGCCGGCGTCGGTGCCGCGTTCGTCGCCGGCGTGTTCGGTACCCCGTCGGCCGGCCTCGCGGACCGCGGCGACTGGGGGAACGTCAGCGAAAGCCGAACGGAAGTCGTCACGACGGTCTGGGTCGACAACCCGAACCCGGTCGGGTTCGCGGTCGGTGACTCGGTCGACGTGTCGTATCGGCTCTTCCTGAACGGCGTGACGCTGGCGAGCGGTGACAAGAGCGGGATCGCCATCCCGCCGGGAAACGACACCCTCCGGCTCTCGACCGACATCCGGAACCGAAACCTGCCGCCCTGGTGGGCCGCCTTCGTCCGCGCCAACGAGACGGTGTTGCTCAGGGTGGACGCGTCGGCGACGGTCGGCGGGGCGGTCTCGGCGACGGTCGACCTCCCGAGCAAGAAGGAGACGCTCCTCGCCGACGAGACGCCGATCGTCACGTCACTCTCCGAGGCGGCCAGCGGGATGGAGGGGACGTACACGGAGACCGTCTCCAGCGAGCGGGTCGGGGAGCGGATCGGTCTGACGTGGCTGACCCTCCTCTCGACGAGGTACGTGACCGGACGGGACAGCAACGTGACGGTCGGGTACGAGGTCCGGGAGGGCTGGGCCGAGTGGGGACCGGTCACCGACGAGACGACGACGGTGTACTTCCACTTCCGGATACACAACCCGGGTGACGTTCCGGTTCCGGCCGCACCGTCCACTCTCGGCGTCGACGTCGAGTTGAACGACGTGGAACTGTTCTCCGCGACGGCGAACGACACGTCGCTGCGGAACCCGAGCGCCTTCACGGACAGCGACGTGTTCGGCGGACGGGTCCTCGAACCGGGCGAGACCGAGGCGGCCGTCTACGCCGTGGAGATGGAGAACGAACGGATCGACGAGTGGTTCAGGAGCCACGTGCGACGGGGGGAACACACCGACGTCCGGGTGGAGGGAAAGCTCGTATTCAGCCTCCGGGACCTGGCGTTCGCGGTACCGGCCGAGAGCCCGGTCGCCTACACCTGTGACCTGCAGACGGGCATGTTGGTCGACGGGCAAAACACCAGCACGAACTGTGGGCAGGTGGCGAGTCTGCGGATCGTCGGCGGCGCGGACACCGCGTCGGACGGATCGAGCGACGGCGGAACCGGGAACGGGACCGAGAGTGGCGGCGGACCGGACGGAGACGGGACGACAGACGCAACCGGGGACGGGCCGGAGCCGCCCACTGCCGTCGCCGAGGCCACTCCCAGTTCGGGCCAGGTGCCGCTCGAAGTGCGGTTCGACGCGAGCGGTTCGACGGACCCGGACGGCGACATCCGGCGGTACGTCTGGCGATTCGGGAACGGAACGATACCGGCCGAGGGTGAGACGGTGACCCACACCTTCCGGACGGCGGGCCAGTACCGTGTCGAACTGGTCGCGATCGACAGTCGGGGGAACCGCGATTCGACGACGGTTACGGTGACCGTCGAGAGCAGGCTGGGATGAGCAAGAACTAGCACGGCAACGGATCGCGCGCTGCGGCGCGCGATACGCTTTTTTCCCCAAGTTTTTGCGTCGGGAGTTCGCCACGCGCACCCCCGGCGGAAAAAGTGGGTGCCGAAGGGGTTTTCCGCCAGCGCCGCGACCTCCCGGGTATGTTCGGAGGAGGCGGCTTCGATCCGCAGAAGATGCAACAGATGATGGACCAGTTCGGCATCGACATCGACGAACTCGACGCCGAGGAGGTAATCATCCGCACGGCCGACGAGGAACTCGTCTTCACCGACGCCGAGGTCCAGCGGATGGACGCGCAGGGCCAGGAGACCTACCAGGTCATCGGGACGCCCGAGAGCCGCGAGCCCGGCGAGGCGTCGGCGGTCGAGAGCGGCGACGGTGACTCGGGCGGGAGCGGCGGCATCCCCGACGCGGACGTGGAGATCGTCGCCAACCGCGCCGGCGTGAGCGAAGACGACGCACGCGAGGCCCTCGAAGCCGAGGACGGCGACCTCGCGGCGGCCGTCGAGCGCCTGGAGTAGCGTGGCGCTGTTGCTGGTCCGGGACGACCGCGAGTACCTCCTGGAACGGGGCGAGCGCCTGGAGACGGATCTGGGGATCATCGAGGTGCCAGAGGACGCCGCGGCCGGCGACGTGGTGACGACACACCTCGACGAGGCCTTCACCGTCCGGGAACTGCGGGGGCCGGACTGTTTCAACCACTTCGAGCGCACGGGCGCGCCGATGATGCCCCGCGACGTGGGACTCGTCATGGGCCACACCGGCGTCTCGGCGGGTGACACGGTGCTGGACGCGGGGACGGGGACCGGCGTGCTGGCGGCGTACATGGGGCGGGCCGGAGCCGACGTGACCACCTACGAGCGGGATCCGGAGTTCGCGGCGGTCGCCCGCGAGAACATGGAACTGGCCGGCGTCGCGGACCGGGTGGACGTGCGGACGGGCGACGTGACCGAGCACCTCGACGCCGGGCCGGTGGACGTGGTGACGCTGGATACCGAGGACGCGGCGGCGGTCGTGGATCGCGCCGCGGACCTGCTACTGCCCGGCGGCTGTCTCGCGGTGTACTCGCCGTTCGTCGAACAGGCTCGCGAGGTCGCACGGACCGCCGAGGGGGCGGGGCTGGAGGGTGTCGAGACGCTGGAGACGATCCAGCGGGAGATGGACTTCGACGACCGGGGGTCGCGGCCGTCGACGGCGGGGGTCGGCCACACCGGCTTCCTGACCTTCGCCCGCCGGGAGTGAGATGGCGGGGGAGTCCGACCCGGGCCGGAGCGGGCCGAACCGACGGGAGCGGCCGCGCCGGGACCCGGCCAGACGGGGACTTCTCGGCGTCGTCGACGGCGCGGTCAGACGGCCCTAGCGGACCGAGCGAACCAGCGTGAGCAGTTCCTCGCGGAAGGAGTCGGGATCGATGTCGATGCTCGGGATCGAGATGCCCAGCAGATCGGACAGCGACGCCGCGGGGTAAGCACCGCCGGCCAGTCGGAACTCGCCGCGGTTCGACCAGACGGCGAGGTATCCCTCGACGGGCACGTCGACGACGCTGGTCTCGATGGTGGCCTCGTAGGCCTGCAGGGAGGCGCGGTCGCCGGTCTCGACGCGGATGCGGTCGTGGCCGGCCTTGGAGACGCCGTCGAAGCCGCGATCCCGCAGCCGGTCCCGGAACACGCTGTTGGCCTGGGTTCGGACGGTCGAGAAGACGGCGGCGGGCCCGACGGTCGGTGGGAGTGCCGGCGTGAACTCGAGCCGGGTCGCGAAGAAGAAGCGCCACATCCGGTCGACGGTGCCGCCGGTGAGACTGCTGACCGTCGACCGGAGGTTCTCGTCGTCGTAGACGGCGGTGTGGCCGACGACGCGGGCGACGGGCAACTCGAAGACGGTCTCGCTCGACCTGTCGGTGACGGTCCAGCCGTCGAGGTTGTCCTCGGGCACCCGCGGGGTCCCGTCACCGCTCATCCGTCAGTGGTCGTCCTCGCGCCACTTGTGCTCGCACTCGGTGCAGGTGAAAAACCGCGTCTCGCTCTCGTCGGCGGCGCGGATCTGTTTCATCTCCCAGAACGCGCGGTCGTTGCCACACTCGGGACAGCGGGCCTCGGTCGTCGGACCCATGTCCTCGGCCGACACCTCGGAGGTGTCGATGACCTCGCTCTCCTCCTGGCCCTGCGTGGTGGTCATCGCCGCCTCTTTCTCGGCGTCCCTGGGCTTCTCGTACCCACAGCTCCCGCAAACCCACGTTCCGTCGTCGGTCTTCATCATCGAGCCGCACTCGTCACAGAACTCCATGTTGGCTACCAGTTACAGGATGGCCCCCTAAAATCCCCTCGGATCCCACAGTACTCCGCGACGACGGAGCCCGGTCGGGACGCGTGAGACGGGGCAACCACTATGGCCGTCCCGTCGGTGGTCACGCGCGTGACCCGGATCGTCCAACTCTCGGAGCTGGTGATCGGATCGTTCGAGGAGTTCGTTGCCGGTCTCGTCGGCGCGATCCCGCAGTTGCTCGGCGGCCTCGTCTTCCTCGTCCTCGCGTACGTCGGCATCGAGATCGTGACCGCCGTCCTCCGGTCCGTCCTGTCCCGGACGACGCCCGCGGAGCAGGGGCTGGTCGTCGACCTGATCGTCCTGGTCGTGAGCGTCTTCCTGTGGTTCGGGGCCGGCCTCGCGCTGTTGAACGTCGTCGGCCTCGGCGACCTCGCGGCGAGTCTCGGCACCGCCGTCGGCTTCGTCGCGCTGGGGGTCTCCTACGCCCTCTCGGAGATGATCGAGGACACCGTCGCCGGCGTCTACCTGCTCCGGGACCGCGACTTCAACCCCGGGGACACCGTCACGATGACCGCGGGGACCGGCGTCGTCGCCGATATCGGGCTCCGGAAGAGCCGGTTCGAGCTGGAGAACGGGGACCGGCTGGTCGTCGCCAACCGGGACGTGGAGACGAAGTGGACGAAAAAGGCGGAGTGACGGACGGGGAACGGCGACGCCCTCAGTTGTTCGCCCGCCAGTCGTCGCAGGCTTCCATGTCCGACATGACCGCCTCGTGGAGGGTGCAGGCGGGCCGGATCTCGTCGTCGACCCGGACGTACTGGAAGTGTTCGCAGTTGCCACAGTAGGCGTCGGGCTGGCCGCGGGTCTCGGCGGCCTCGACCACCTCGTCGGGGACGGGTTCGGCGTCGTCCACGCCGCCCGCCTGGGCCGCCGCACCGCCGTCGCTGGTGGCCTGTTGCGTGCCGGCCGGGCCGGCGGGGTCGTCGCGGGCGTAGAGGAGGTCCTCGTCGTCATCGGTGCGGTTGGTCTGGGTCTCGACCTCGCCGTCGGGGTTCTTGCCGAACAGGCCGATGCCGCCGAGTCCGGGGACGGAGCCGGTGACTTCGAGGACGCGCGTGGTGCCCGCCTCGGTCACCTCCATCCGGACCGTGCCGCCGGGGTCGTTGCGGGTCTCGAAGTTGGCGACGGCGGCGAACAGACACCAGAACAGCGTGATCGTCCCGAGGAAGTAGACGATCACGACGTGCAGGGTCAGGTCCGGGCCGCTCGTCGAGCCGACCCACTTGTAGGGGTAGGCCTCCCGGAAGAGGACGACGCCGAACACCGAGAGGCTCGCGCCGATCACGGCCGCCGCCCGGGCGCGCCGCGAGGCGGGGAGGACGGTGAAGCTCCCGAGGAAGGCCGCCGGCAGGCCCAGTCCCGCGAGGACGCCGGCCAGTTCCCGCGCGCCGAAGGTCGTGAGGCCGAACTGGTCGGCCAGCCCGGTCGTCGCGACGACGATGGCGGCGACGACCATCGCCGCCCCGAGGCCGAACAGCGACAGCCCGAGGAACCGCCGCCGTCGACCCGCGACGCCGCCGACGCCGCCGTCGTAGACGTCCGTCAGGTTTGGCATGCGGGCGAGTACGTGAGCGGTCCACAAAACAACCCGTCAGACGCGTGGCGGACGGTCGGGACCGCGGTCGCGAGGGACCACCCTGAAGACGGGGGGCGGCGTACGGCGAACGAATCGATGGTCACGACACTCGTCGTCGTCGGCGTGCTGGTTGCCGCGTTCGTCGGCTACAACATCGGCGGTTCCTCGACCGGGGTGGCCTTCGGCCCCGCGGTCGGCAGTCGGATCGTGCGGAAAGCGACCGCTGCGGCGCTTTTCACCGGCTTCGCCTTCGCCGGCGCGTGGACCGTGGGGCGCAACGTCATCGACACGATGAGCAACGGGATCATCCCCGCCTCGCAGTTCACCCCCACCGCCAGCGTGGGCGTCCTCTTTTTCGCGGGCCTGTCCCTGCTGATCTCGAACGTCTACGGCGTCCCCGCCTCCACGTCGATGACGGCGGTCGGTGCCATCGTCGGCCTGGGGCTGGCGACCGGCACGCTCAACGAGGCGCTGATGTTCACCATCGTCTCGGCGTGGATCGTCGCGCCCCTGATCGGCTTCGCCGTCGGCGGGATCATCGGCCGGTACCTCTACCCGCATCTGGACGCTCGCCTCTCTTTCGGCCGGATGAGTGACCCCCTGATACGCGTCGACCGGGCGGGGACGGTCCCCCGGCTCGGACTCAACGAGAACGCCTCCCGGCGGGACCTGGTCGGTGCCACGCTGGTCCTCGCGATCGCCTGTTACATGGGCTTCTCGGCGGGGGCCTCCAACGCCGCCAACGCCGTCGCCCCGCTGGTCGGCAACGGGTCGATCACGATGGAGCAGGGCATCCTGCTGGCGGTCGGGGCCATCGGGCTCGGCTCGTTCACCATCGCCCGGCGGACGCTGGCGACGATCGGCGATGACATCACGGACCTGCCGATCCTGGCGGCGCTGATCGTCTCGCTGGTCGGCGCGACGATCATCACCGTCCTCTCGCAACTGGGCATCCCGGCGAGCCTCGCGGTGAGTACCACCTGCTGTATCATCGGCCTGGGCTGGGGCCGGGCCAGCCGGACCGCCACGCTCGCGGAACTGGCGACGCCGTCGCCGCCGGGCGAGAGCGAGACGGAGGTGGCGACGGGATCGCTGACCGCGTCGCCGGCCGCCGAGGAGGAGGCGAGCCCGACCGTCGGCGAACTCGCCAGCGGCGAGGCCGAAGCCCCCACGGAGCCTCCCGAGGAAGTCGCGGTCCCCGAGATCGGGGCGGAGGAGCCCGAAGAAGTGACCGCCGAGAGCCTGTTCGATCCGGCGGCAACGGCCCGCATCGTCACGCTCTGGATCGTCACGCCCGTGCTGTCGGTCGTCGGCTCCTACCTCCTGTTCGCGTTGCTCCTGTGACCAAACACGTTTGTCGGCGTTCGTCGTAGGAGGGGTATGAACGTTCTCGTGCCCATGGACGACTCCGAGATGGCCGAACGGGCGCTCGAGTACGCGCTCGACGTGTTCGACGACGCCGATATCACCGTGTTGACCGTGGTCGGCGAACCCTCCTTCATGTGGGGAGAAGCGACGGCGATCGCACTGGCAGAGGACGTCGAACGAGCGGCCAGGGAACGCGGGCAAGAAGTCACGGACCGCGCCCGCGAGATCGCGGCCGACCACGACGCCGAGGTGGACGTGAGCGTTCGGACGGGGCATCCGGCACGGGCGATCCTCGACGCCGCCGAGGACTACGACACGGTCGTCATCGGGAGTCACGGCGGTTCCGTCGCGGACCGACTGGTGATCGGGAACGTCGCCGAGAAAGTGTTCCGCCAAGCGCCGGTTCCGGTGACGGTCGTCCGGTAAGAGCGACCGGACGCTCAGGACAGCAACGTCGACCCGTCGAAGGCCGTCCGGTCGTAGTCGACGTCGAGCAGGTCCATCAGCGTCGGCGCGATGTCGAGCAGGTCGGCGTCCTCGATGCGGGCGTCGGGGTCGTCGACGAACAGACAGGCGTTGTCGAAGCTGTGCATCCCGTTCCGGGGCCCCTTCCCGAACACGTCGTCGTCGCCCTTGAACCCGGACTTGAGGTCGAAGCCGTGGTTCGGGACGACCGTGAGGTCGGGCGCGATGTCGGTGTGGTCGCCGCGGTAGGCGTCTTCCCTGGTGACCACGCGGTCGGCGACCTCGTTGCCGTTCGGTCCCTCCAGCGCTTCGAGTTCCGCCTTGAGTTCGTCCCGGACCGCCTCGTACTCGTCTTCGGGGACGCTCCCGCGGGGCTCGCGGTCCTCGAGGTTGATGTAGAACCGGCCGGGGATCAGCGAGTAGGCCCTCGTTTCCTCGGCGATGTCGCCCAGCTCGTCGTGGTCGTCGTCCTCGTAGCTGAGCCAGCCGTTCCGGGCGAGCCACTCGTTGCAGTGGACCTCGTAGTTCAGCGTGGTGAACCCGTGGTCGGAGGCGACGACCATCGTCACGTCGTCGGGGAGCAGCTCGCGCATCTCGCCGAGGTACTCGTCGACCTTGCGGTAGAAGTCGAGGAACTCCTCCTCGTACTCGCCGTCGTGCTCGTAGTCCTCGAACAGGAAGTGGTTGACCCGGTCGGTGGTCATGTAGACGCCGAAGAACAGGTCCCAGTCGTCCCGCTCGACGTAGTTTTTGAACGCCTCGTGGTTGCGGTCGATGGTCTCGTGGGCGTCCTCGATGAACTCCGATTTGTCGTCCTGGTGGCCGAGTTTGGCGTTGACGTCGATGCGGTAGCCGATGTCGTCGAGGTAGTCCCGGAGGTCGTCCGGGTAGGCCCCCTTGTCGATTCCGGGCGAGAGAAAGCCCGAGACCATCCGCTGGACGTCGCGCTGGGGCGGGAAGGTGACGGGGACGTTCATCACCGTCGCCTGCCGGTCGGCGTCGTGAACGCGGTCCCAGATCCGGGTGGCCTGCACGTCCCGCCCCATCGGGACGTACGTCTCGTAGGAGCCGACTTCCCGGTCCTGAAAGCCGTAGACGCCGGTCTCGCCGGGGTTGACGCCGGTCGTCAGCGACGGCCAGCAGGCGCTCGATTCGGGGGGCACGATGCTGTCGATGGCCCCCGCGCTACCCTCCTCTGCCAGCGCCGCGAGGTTCTCGAACTCGTCGAAATGCTCCGCGAGCATGCTGTACGGAACCCCGTCGATGCCGAAGAACGCGACCCGGGGACCGCCGTCGCCACGAAGCCGATCGAACAGACCCATACCGCTCGTTACCGGGAGCGGGCACAAGAAGCTTCTTTTCGCGGTGGAATACCGAGACCCCTCCGGGACAGCGGCAAAACCTGTCCTTACTCGTCGCGAGCGTCGCCGTCGACCGACGGCTCCTCGCCGGACTCGAAGTTCTCGGGGACGACCGTCAGGTGAGACATGCCAGCGGTCCGTCGTTCGGTTGCCATCACGTTCGAACACACGGCCGCGACGCCCTAAATAATTACCCATAATCATAATACATCGGCAGGTGGGCGCGCGATAACCGACGGGTATCGGCCGGGCTGTCGGTGATCCGGTCGTCGACGAGCCACGGTGGTCGGACGCCGCCGGACGGGGAAGCGGCGTGGCCGTCGGCCGATCGCGCGTTTTCCGGCATCCGTTGCCGGGAAGTCGGGAGTCGACCGTCGAAGGCGGACGGCTCACGCGCCGCTGGTCGGCGGTCCGTGGTCCGAAAATGTTTGGGGTAGCGGGGTTACGCGAAGTTCTCCTCGTAGAGGTCCATCGCGTGTTCGATGGCGTCCATCGCGGCCTGTTTGTCCTCCCAGCCCTGGGTCTCGACTTCCTTGCCTTCTTCGAGGTTCTTGTAGGTCGCGAAGAACTCGTCGATCTCGTCGAGTTGCTGCTGGGGGATGTCCGAGAGGTTCTGGATGTGGTCGAAGCGCGGGTCCTCGGTGGGGACGGCGATGACCTTGTCGTCCTGTTCGCCGTCGTCGTCCATCTTCATCAGCGCGACGGGGCGAACCTCGATGACACAGCCGGGGAACGTCTGGTCCTCGACGAGGACGAGCACGTCGAAGGGGTCCTCGTCGTCGTAGTACGACTGCGGGATGAACCCGTAGTCGGAGGGGTAGTGGACGTTGCTGTGGAGCACCCGGTCCAGCACCACGCCGGGCACGTCCTTGTCGTACTCGTACTTGTTGCGTTCGCCTTTGAGACACTCGACGACCGCGTAGATCTCTTCGGGCGGGTTCGGCCCGGTTTCGAGGTCTTCCCAGAGGTTCGTCATCACCTGCCCGTGCGACAGCGGGCCAAAAAGTACTTTCGTAATCCGTGCCGAGTGCGGGCAGGACCCGACACGCCGGCGAGCGGGAGTCGCTCGCGTGTTCGCGGCCGGTCCGGACCGTCGGACTACGGGCCACCACTTGCTTGTGCCGAACGATAATAAGAATTCAGACATGAGAGTGGCTGAAACGCCACGCCAGTGTACGATGTTATTCATTCCGATACGACTCTGTTGGGAGAAAACAGGCCACGCTGGCCTCCAGATCGTGAAAACGTCGTTCGAGTTAACAAGCGTTAAATGCCCTGATGACATTTAGCTAAGCATGTCAGAGTCACAAACTGAGGAGGCAGATCTGGAGGTCGCGCGGGAACTGACGGCGTTTCAGCGGAACATTCTGGTCATCCTGAGCGAGGAGCCCCGGTACGGGCTCGCGATCAAGCGCGAACTGGAATCCTACTACGACTCGGAGGTCAACCACGGGCGGCTCTACCCCAACCTCGACGACCTCGTCGAGATGGGGCTCGTCGACAAGAGCGAACTCGACAAGCGGACAAACCAGTACTCGCTGACCGAGAAGGGACACGAGGTACTCCTCGATCAGCTCTCGTGGGTGTTCGGGCGGTTCGTCACCGACGAGAGCCGCGCCGAGGAACTGGAAGGGCTCATCGACGAGGCTCGCTGAACGACTCGGCCACGTCGAGGGTGAGCGCGACCGACCGGTCGATCCGGTCACGCTGTTTCTCGCTCGGCCACGCGTTGCGCTCGAAGTACTCGGTCACGAACTCCTCGATCTCTTCGTCGGTCGCCGAGTCGATGGGCTTGGCGTAGTGGTTGCTCATGAACTCGGCCAGGGCCGCGGCGTTCTCGCCGTGGACCGCGCCGTGTTCCTCGGCGACGGCCGTGGCGATCTCGCGGTTGTGCCGCGCGATGGCGTCCCAGTCCTCGCCGTCGCCGGGCCCGCCCAGCGACCGCTCGATGCCACGGTCGAGATCTTCGACCGCGTCCATCCGGACCACGCCGTCGTCCAGCCACTCCTCGGGGTAGAGGACCAGCGTGTCGTGGGCGTCGTCCTCGCGCACGCGAGCGGTGAATCCGTACTCGGCGAGCAGGTCGGCCCGGCGCTCCCGGTAGGCCGCCGCCTCCTTGTCGTCGACGGCGTCCCGGGCGAGTCGGGTCAGCCGCTCGACCTCGTCGATCACGTCCTGAGGGACCTCGGCGGACTCGGCGGCGCCGTCCGCGCCGTCGTCGGTCACGTCGTCCGGTCCGGCCGTCGGCACGTCCTCGGGGTCGGGTGTCTCGTCAGGCATCGTCGAGTGCGTCGTTTGCCAGTTCGTCGGCGCGTTCGTTTATCTCCCGCGGTACGTGGGTCAGCGTCCAGTCGTCGAAGTCGGCGAGCAGTTCCCGGACCGTCACGCGGTGTTCGCGCAACGCGGGGTCGTTCGTGTCGTACTCCCCCCGGACCTGTTTGACGATCAGTTCCGAGTCGCCCCGCACCTCGACGGTGTCGAACCCGTACTCGCGTGCCACCTCCAGGGCCTTCGTCAGCGCCTCGTACTCGGCCTGGTTGTTCGTCGCGGTCCCGATCCGCTCGCCGCCCTCGGCGACGATGCCGTCGTCGGTGACGATCACCCAGCCGACGGCCGCCGGGCCGGGGTTCCCGCGGGCGGCCCCGTCGAAGTAGACGTGCGCGCGGCCGCCCCCCTCCCGGAGCAGGGCCTCGATGGTCTCGGGGGACGCCCCCTGCACGACGACTTTCCCGTCGTAGGCGACGGCCGTCGCACCGTCGTGCGTGGCTCGCCAGCGTTCGTGATCCGTGTTCCCCTCCCGAACGTCGACGCCGGCGTCGGCTAACCGCTCGCGCGCCTCGGCCGCGTCGCACTCGATGACCGGCATTGGCCCCCACTCGCCGGTGCCCGGGCTTACCGTTTGTGGTCGCTACCGACGGTACCGGGAGCGGCGCTTCCCCGATAGCAGTCACCGCCGAAATCGAGCCGAAACGGGCCGGAACGAACGTCTGACGGACGTGACACGAACCATAAAATATTTGTCCAAGAATTTAAGTCACCGCGTCGTACTACTATAAAAGTGCGATGACACGGTCCACCCGTCAGCGGGAGCGCGAGCGCGAGGCCGAGACCGAAACGGAAGACGAGGAGGGGGTACGCACGTGTCCGGAGTGCGAGTCGGACGACCTGGTCAAAGACGCCGACCGTGGCGAACTGATCTGTAACGACTGCGGGCTGGTCGTCGAAGAGGAGAACATCGACCCGGGACCGGAGTGGCGCGCGTTCAACCACCAGGAGCGACAGGAGAAGTCCCGGGTCGGTGCCCCGACGACGAAGACGATGCACGACAAGGGGCTGACGACCACCATCGACTGGAAGGACAAGGACGCCTACGG
>JBDGUF010000053.1:0-52703 GCA_042216105.1 Halorientalis sp. | reverse complement strand
CCGGCCACAAAAGGCTTATACTGGGCCACTTGGATTGCTGATACGACATGGTAGATCCAACGTTGCTTCAGGTCGCGGGGCTGGATCCCAAGCAGATCGGCCTCGAGATCGGGGGTGGTGCCGTCATCGGCGGCGTCATCGGGTTCGCCGCCAAGAAGATCGCCAAGATCATCGCCATCATCGTCGGGCTCGAGTTGGCCCTGTTCAAGTTCCTCGAAACCAAGGGCATCCTCGAGGTCAACTGGGGCGCGATCACCGGCGCGGCGAGCGAGGGCGCGGACCGGGCGACGGAAGCCCCCGGCTGGATCATGAGCCTGCTCTCGGCCATGCCCGTGACGGCAGGCTTCGCCGGCGGCTTCATGGTCGGGTTCAAGAAAGCCTGACGCGACCGGGGCGCGGGAACGTCGTCGCCCGACGCGGTCACGAAGGTATGCCGGGTGCCCTTTCCGTCCGTTCCCGGGCAGTTCGGACTCCGATGGGAAGTTCCGTCAGCGCGTAGAGATCTCGTCCTCGTCGGAGATGATCCGGGTCTCGGCCTCGCCACTGGTGTGTTCGTTCACCAGGTCGTAGAACTCGTTTTGCATCCCGGCGGGGAAGGTGACGACGCCGACCCAGGAGCCGTCGGACTGCCACTCCTCGCGTTCGAGGTCGCCGAACTGGCGGATCTGTGCCTGGGCCGACCCGGCGTAATCCGGCGGGACCTGCACCGCGGCGGTCATCTCGTCGAACCGGATCGGGATGACCGGTCTGAGTGCGTCGAGCGCCTCGTCGACCTGGTTCTCGACAGGTTCCATCGGGTCGACCTTGAACCCCGCCTCTTCGAGGGCGTTCTCGATGCGTTCCGGCGGGTGGGGCGCGTCGTCCATCTGCGGGTTGACCGCGTTGCGCGTGATGTGCTGGACGAGCTGTCTGTGCTTCTGTTCCTGCATCTCCTTGCGCTGTTCGGCCGTGATCTGGATCTCCCCGTCCTCGACGACCTGCGGGATGATCTCCAGCGGGTCGGTGGTGCCGAACACCTCCTCGAGAGCGTCCTCGGGCGGTCGGTCGCCCCGGGAGGCGTCCTCGAACACGTCCTCGGCGGCGATGACGTCCTCCAGGTCGCCGTCGAACTCGCCCCGCTTGATCGCCAGGGCCGCGTCCGGGTCGATCAACACCTCGAATCGCTCCCCGTGGGACTCCAGTCGGGCCGTCACCGCCTCGTCGAGCGAAATCATACCCGGGGGTTGTGTTGCCCGGCTAAAAGGTGTTTCCCGGCCCCGGTCGGACTCCCGCCTTCCCGTCACAGGAAACCGCGGCCGACCGGTCGGCGACGGCGTTACTCGTCGGTCGCGTCGCCGTCGGGTTCCTCGTCGTTCCCGTCCGCCGCCCCCTCGTCGGCCAGCAGGTCCAGGTCGACGAGATGGTCCTCGACCTCGGCGTCCGTCAGTTCGCCGAACGCCCGATCCTCGACGCCGACGGTCGCCACGCCGACGGCCTCGGGACGCAACGCGTCGTCGTTGACCGAGGCCAGCGCGGAAAGCGCCAGTCCGACGGCCTCGTCGAGGGTGCTGTCCTCGTCGTAGTTCTCCTCGAGGTAGTCCCGGACCTCGCCACGGTCGGAACCGACGGCCAGGGCCTTCCACTCGTAGGGGGTCCCCGAGGGGTCGGTCTCGAACAGCCGTGGCTCGCCGTCGGCGTCGATGCCGCCGACGATCAGCGCGACGCCGAACGGCCGCGCGCCGCCGATCTGGGTGTACTGCTGGATGTGGTCGGTCACGTCCTTGGTCAGCGTCTCGACGCCGATGGGCTCGCCGAAGCGCAGTCGGTTGATCTGTGCGTTCCGACGGGCGAAGTCGATCAGCTTGCGGGCGTCGGCGACGTGCCCGGCGCTGGCGATCCCGATGTGGTCGTCGGCCTTGTGCAACTTCTCGACGCTGGACCGCTCCATCAGCGGCGATCGGATACGCTTCTCGACCGCGAGGACGACCCCGTCGGCGGCGCGGATGCCGATGGAGGCGGTCCCCCGCTTGACGGCCTCGCGTGCGTACTCGACCTGATAGAGGCGGCCGTCCGGGGAGAAGATGGTGATCCCCCGGTCGTAGGCCTGCTGTTGTGATTGTCCCTGCATGGTTACAAATCGAGTGTGGTCGCGCCCGCGAACGCCGAGTCGAGTCGGACGTCGGCGCGGCCGTCCCGCAGTACCGCCGTCCGCTCGGCGTCCTCGAAGCCAACCGTTCTCTCTGTGGTGGTTTCCGGATCGGTTCGTATATACTTTTCCTCACAGGCACGGAGGGTTCCGCTCACACCCGCCACTCGCAGGCCCACGGACTGGCCGTCGACCGACTCGACCGCCGCGACCGCGGCCCGGGCCCGGTCGACCTCGGCCCGGCGCGTCCGCACCGCCGCCCAGCCGTCACCGTCAGCGAAGGAAAAGCGGACGACCGTCAGGTCCAGGTCGGCACTCGCCGCGTCCCCCAGCAGGTTCTGGGCCGCGTACCAGAGGTGGCGCTGGAAGTCCCCGCGGTCGAAGTCCGCGTCGGGCCACCCCTCGACGGCGACCGCCAGATAGCGCCACCGCGGCCGCAGGTGTTTCGGGAGGTGTTTCATCGATCCCCGGTCGCGGCGGTCCGCTCGGCCGGGGCCCGTTCGGCGACCAGCACACCGACCTGATCGTGGACTCGCTCGACGCCCGTCAGCGCGAACCCGGCGTCGGTCAGCGCGTCGGCCAGCGTCCCGACCGTCGCCGGGTCGTCGACCTCGGGGCTGTAGAACGGCTCGTCGGGGTCCGGCTCGCCGAAGAACATCACGTCACCGAGGACGAACCGGTCGGGGCCCAGCTCCGCGATCACCTCGATGGCCTCCCGCTTCTCCGCGTCGCTGAGGTGGTGCATCGCGAAGTTCGTCGTCACCACGTCCACGGACTCGTCGACGTCCGGCTCGCGGAACCGTCCCGTCCCGAAGGAGACGTTCTCGATCCCGCGCTCGGCGGCCTTCTCGCGGGCCCGTTCGAGCATCCCATCGCTGATGTCCCGACCGATCACGCGCCCCGCGTCGGGGGCGATCTGGAGCGCGATGGCACCCGTGCCGGTCCCCAAGTCGAGGACGGTATCGTCGGCGTCGGGCGCGGCGTGGTCGACGACCAGCCCCGCACAGGCGCGGTACTCGGGCGACTTCTCGTCGTCGTACGCCTCCGCCTTCTCGTCGAAGCGTGCGGCGTGTTCCTCGAGGCTCTTCTTCATGTCCTCGCCTGGGGTGGCCGGCCAAAAAGTCCCTCGTTCGGCCCGGCGGACGACCGAACGAGTTAAACCTGACTTGTGGTAATCACACTGGCATGGAACGACGGGTGAGTCGTCGGTGCGGCTGATACTCGCGGCGGGCACGACACGGACGGGCGAGATCGAGGGAATCAGCGCGGCCGGCGCGGACGAGGACCTGCTGGTCCACACGCCCAGCGCCGACGCCGAGATCGTCACGTACGGCGAGCCGATCCGCGCGCCGGTCGTGCCGGTGAGTCCGAGCGGCTGTCCGACGCCGGCGGTCGTCACGCGCGCGGTGCGGGAACTGATCGGGTTCGACGTGACCGTCGTCGACGGCGGACTCGCCGAGCCCACGGGCGCGCCGACCGTGACCGTCGGTGCCCGGCCCGGCGAGGACATCCGGGAGCAGGACCCGGTGTCGACCGCGCCGGGCGTCCTCGCGGCGGCCCGGGAGTTCGGGCGCTCGATCCCCGACGACGAGGTGTACCTGGCCGAGACCGTCCCCGGCGGGACGACGACGGCACTGGGCGTCCTCCGCGCGCTCGGCGAGGAGCCCGTGGTGTCGTCGTCGCTTCCCGAGAACCCGCTGGAACTCAAACGGGAGGTCGTCGCGGAGGGGCTGGCGGCGAGTTCGCTCGACCCCGGCGACGCGACGGGCGAACCCCCCGTCGCCCTCCGGCGGATGGGCGACCCCGTGCTGGCGACGGTCACCGGTCTGATCGTGGGGCTGGTCGAGGGGGACACCGCGGTCACGCTGGCGGGCGGAACCCAGATGCTGACCGCCGCCGCGCTGGCCCGTCACGCCGGCGTCGAGACGACGCTCCGGCTGGCGACCACCTCCTTCGTCGCCGCCGACGACAGCGTCGACCTGCGGAGCGCCACCGCCGACCTGGACGTCGAGTTGACCGTCACCGACCCCGGCTTCGCGGAGCGGGACCACCCGGCGATGGACGCCTACGTCGCCGGCGAGGCCAAGGAGGGCGTCGGCATGGGGGGCGCGCTCGCGCTGGCCGAGACCGCCGGCGTCCCGATGGCCGACGTTCGCGACCGGACCGTGACCGTCTACGACCGCCTGCTCGACGGGCGGGAGCCGCCCGAGCCCGAGCAATGAGGGGGCTCGTCCTCGGCGGCACGAGTTCCGGCGTCGGCAAAACCGTGGCGACGCTGGCGCTCCTGCGGGCGTTCGAGGACGCGGGCCACGCCGTCCAGCCCGCCAAGGCCGGCCCGGACTTCATCGATCCGAGCCACCACGCCGCCGTCGCGGACCGGCCCTCCCGGACGCTGGACGCGTGGCTGGAGGGGACCGACGGTCTCCGGCGCAACTACCGCCGCGGCGAGGGCGACCGCTGCGTCGTCGAGGGCGTGATGGGGCTGTACGACGGCGACGGCTCCAGCACTGCGATGGTCGCAGAGGCGCTGGACCTGCCGGTCGTCCTCGTCGTCGACGCCACGGCCGGCATGGAGAGCGTCGCCGCCACCGCGCTGGGCTTCCGGGAGTACGCCGCCCGCGCGGGCCGTGACATCGACGTGGCCGGCGTGATCGCCCAGCGCGCCCACGGCGGCCGCCACGCGTCGGGGATCCGCGAGGCCCTGCCCGACGAACTCGACTACTTCGGCCGGATCCCGCCGACGCCGGACCTGGAGATCCCGGATCGGCACCTCGGGCTGGAGATGGGCGAGGAGTCGCCCGTCGACGACGACGCGCTCGCGGCCGCCGCCGACCACCTGCGCGTCGACGCCCTGCTGGAGACGGCACGGGAACCGCCAGAACCGGAGACGGCCGTCGGCGGGAACGAACGCGACCGCACCGACCCGACCGACGCCCGGATCGCCGTCGCCGACGACGCCGCCTTCCGTTTCACCTATCCGGCGACGCTCGAACGCCTCCGGGACCGGGCCGACGTGGTGACCTTCGCGCCCGCCGCGGGCGACGACCTGCCCGACTGCGACGGCGTCTACCTCCCCGGGGGCTACCCCGAACTCCACGTCGACGCGCTCGCGGGGAGCCTCGCCCTCGACACGCTCGGCGACCGGGCCAGCGACGGCCTGCCGATCCTCGGGGAGTGTGGCGGCCTGATGGCCCTGTCGGAGTCGCTGACGACCGCCGACGGCGAGACGGGCGAGATGGCCGGCGTCCTCCCCGCCGAAATCGAGATGCGGGACCGCTACCAGGCGCTGGATCACGTCGAACTGCGTGCGACGGCGGGGACGCTCACCGCCGACGCCGGCGAGTGCCTTCGAGGGCACGAATTTCACTACAGCGAGGCCACCGTGGGCCGGGACGCTCGCTTCGCCTTCGAGGTGGAGCGGGGCGACGGGATCGACGGCGAGCGCGACGGACTGACGGAGTACCGGACGCTCGGCACCTACGCCCACGTCCACGCCGAGAGCGGCGCGTTCGACCGGTTTCTGGAGGCCGTTCAGTAGACCTCTTCGAGGAACTCCCGGATCGCGGCGTTGGCGGCCTCGGGGTTTTCGGTGTTGGAGGAGTGGCCGGCCTCGGGGATCAACTCCATCCGGGCGTCGGGCAACTGCTCGACCATCGGCTCGGCGCGTTCGGGTTCGATCGACACGTCCTCCTCGCCGTGGGTGATGAGGACGGGCACGTCGATTTCGTCCAGTCGGTCCTCGACGCCGGGACGGTGGAGCCAGGACTTCACCTCGTCGTGGACGGCCTCGCCGGGGTAGGTCAGCCAGCGGTCCTTCCAGTGTTCGACGAGATCGGTGCGCTCCTCGATGGTCGTCTCGCCGAACAGCATGTGCGAGACCGCGTCGGCCATCGTGTCGGGTACGTCGCCCTCCGCCTTCGCCGTCTCGACCATGTCGCCGTACTGCTCCCGCTCGCTCTCGTCGTGTGGGGTCGCCATGCTGTCGATCAGGACGATACCGTCGAGCACGTCGGGGTACCGGAGCGCGAAGCGCAGGGCCATGAACCCGCCCATCGACATCCCCGCCAGGACACAGGAATCCACGCCCTTGGCGTCCATCAGCACGCGGCAGTCGTCGGCCAGGTCGTCCAGGTCGTAGGGTCCCTGGTAGCGGTCGGTGCGGGCGCGGAGGTTGTAGGCGATGGTCCGGTAGTCGTCGGAAAGCGCGTCCAGTTGGGGCTCGAACATCGTCCAGTCCATCAGGGTGCCGTGGGCGAACACGACGGCCGGCCCCGACCCGCGTTCCTCGGAGACGGTCTCGGTGCGGTGGCGGTACAGTTCCGTCGACGGGTCCGGGTCCTCGGGCAGGTCTGACATGGCACGGTCCACGGGGGCCGGGGGTATAAGCGCTGTCTCCGAGCAGTGGGGTTCCCCCGTCGCCGGGACCCGGCGAGTCCGACGGACGAAGGACGGACGCAAGACGCGGCCCCAAAGCTTAATCGGATAAGACGGGTCGGTACGGCCAATGAGCGACTTGCGTGAGTTACTGGACGGTCTCGTGTCCGACGTGGATGCCGTCTTCCTGTTTTCCCCGAGCGGTTCCTTCTACGAGGCCTTCGAGGACGAGGACGACACGCTGGTCGTGGTCGTCGCGACGGAGAACTCGGTGGGGGCCGATGAGTTCGTCGAACTCCCCCTGGAGTTCAACGACGTGGCCAGCCGCGTCCGGTTCGGCGTCGAGGGGGCGATGGATCAGGACCTCGTCGAGGACGGCGACGAGATCGCCTGTGCCGTCAAGACCTTCGACGAGGACATCGACACGGTGATGCGGGTCAAGGCCAGCAACTTCGAGCCCTCGGGCGTCTACGGCCTGTTCGTCAACTCCCGGGCCGAGCCCGCCGTCATCCGGGACGTGCTCGAAGTCGCCGTCGAACTCGGCAAGAAAGGCCAGAAGGGCAAACCCGTCGGCGCGCTGTTCGTCGTCGGCGACGCGGGCAAGGTGATGAACAAGTCCCGGCCGCTCAGCTACAACCCCTTCGAGAAGTCCCACGTCCACGTCGGCGACCCCATCGTGAACGTCATGCTCAAGGAGTTCTCGCGGCTGGACGGTGCCTTCGTCATCTCCGACTCCGGAAAGATCGTCTCCGCCTACCGCTATCTCGAACCCTCGGCGGAGGGCGTCGACATCCCGAAGGGGCTCGGGGCCCGGCACATGGCGGCCGGGGCGATCACCCGGGACACCAACGCCGTCGCCATCGTCCTCTCGGAGAGCGACGGGCTCGTGCGGGCGTTCAAGGGCGGCGAACTGATCCTCGAACTCGATCCGGAGGAGTACTGATGAGCGCCGCGGAGGCGGTCCTGCGGTACCTGACGAGTTCACCCTTCATCGCCGCCAGCGTGATATTCATCGTCGGGCTGGCGTCCGGGTTCCTGCTGGGTCAGTTCGTCAAGCGAGCGTTACGGGCGGTCGGCCTCCCCGGCATGGTCGAAGGGACGGCCTTCGAGCGGAGCGCGCGGGGGTTGGGGACCTCGACGGTCGGGTTGCTCTCGCAACTGGCCGCGTTCTCGGTGTACATCGGGACGACCATCGCGGCGCTGGACGTCGCCGGGGTGGTGGCGATGGCGGCCGTCCTGCCCTTTTTCGCCACCCTCCTTCCCCACGTGTTCATCGCCGTCCTGGCGGTCATCGCCGGGCTGATCGTCGGCGACAAGGTGGCCCTGCTGGTCAGCGAACACCTGCGTGGCGTCAAGCTCCCCGAGGCGGGGCTGATCCCGACGCTCGTCAAGTACAGCATCTTCTACATCGCGGGCCTGATCGCGCTGAACCAGCTCGGCGTCGCGACGCTGGCCCTGCTCATCCTGCTCGCCGCGTACGTCTTCGGCGCGATCTTCCTGGGTGGCCTGGCCTTCCGCGATCTGCTGGCGGCCGGTGCGGCTGGCGTCTACCTCCTGTTGCACGAGCCCTACGCCATCGGCGACGAGATCCGCGTCGGCGACCGGACCGGCATCGTCCAGGAGATCGACCTCTTCGTCACCCACGTCGAGAACGACGGCACCGAGTACATCATCCCGAACCAGCAGATCCTGCGGGAGGGGATCGTCCGCATCAGGGACTAGACTTCCTCGGCCGGCACGCCCGCGACCGTGGTCTCCGGCGGCACGTCCTCGGCGACAAGCGAGTTGGCCGCCACCTGCGCGCCCGCGCCGATCTCGACGCCGGGCAGGACGATCGCGCCCGCGCCGATCATCGCCCGCTCGCCGACGACGACCTCGCCGGTCCGGTACTCGTCCTGGAGGAACTCGTGACAGAGCAGGGTGGCGTCGTAGCCGATGATGGCGTGGTCCTCGACGGTGATCAGTTCCGGCCAGAACACGTCCGGCGTCGACTCCAGCCCCCACGAGACCCCCTCGCCGACGGTGACGCCGATGCGGCGCAACAGCCAGCTCTTCAGCCGCAGGCTCGGGGTGATCCGGGCCAGCACGATCACCACGTAGTTGAGACAGACCCGGACGAAACTGCGTGCCTCCAGCCAGTGCTGGAGGGAGTTTCTCCGCCCCTCGACGGCGTGGGCAGTCGTCGCCGCGTGGCGTTCGGGGCGGTCGGCGTCACCCGTACCGTCCTCGTCCGTTCCGGCCCCCGAACCGGTCGCTGAGTCGTCGGTCACGGCCGTCCGTTCGACGGCGGCCGACATGAAAGGTCCCCATCGTTCGATCGGCGTCGGACCGATCTACTCGCGCAACTCGTCCATGTGGTCGATGCGGCGCTGGACCAGGTCGGGCTTGCCGATGTCGTGGCGCACGCGCAACCCCTCCGTGCCGGCCCGCTGGAGGGCGTCCTCGGCGACCGCCTCGGCCTCGGTGATCGAGTCGGCGACGCCGACCACGGCGTACGAGCGGGAGGTCGTCGTGTAGACCCCGTCGTCGCGCTCGTCGACGGAGGCGTAGAAGAGGAGCGCGTCGCCCGCCGAATCGGCGTCGATGGTCACCTTCGCGCCGGCCTCGGGATCGGTCGGGTAGCCGTCGGGGACGGCGTACTTGCAGACGGTGGCCTGGCGCTGGAACTCCAGTTTCGGGAGTTTCTCGCCGTCGCGGGCGGCGGTCAACACGTCGAGGAAGTCCGTGTTGAGGATCGGGAGGGTGTTCATCGCCTCGGGGTCGCCGAAGCGGGCGTTGAACTCGACGACCTTGATCCCGTCGGCGGTGAGCATGAACTGGCCGTACAGCACGCCCTTGTAGCCGTCCAGGGCGTCGACGACGGCCCGGAGGACGTCCACGGCGTCGTGGTACTCGTCTTCGGTCATGAACGGGAGTTCCAGCGACCCGTCGCTGTAACTGCCCATCCCGCCGGTGTTGGGGCCCTCGTCGCCCTCGTAGGCGCGCTTGTGGTCCTGCACGGCGGGCGTGACGCGCAACTCGCCGTTGGCGACGAAGGCCTGGATCGTGAACTCCTCGCCGATCAGTCGTTCTTCGAGGACGATCCGCTCGTAGTCCGAGTCACGGATGTACTCCTTGGCCTCCTCGGCAGTGACCTGGTCACCGATGACGCGGACGCCCTTGCCGCCGGTGAGGCCGGCGGGCTTGACCGCGAGGTCGCCGTCGTACTCGTCGATGTACTCGCAGGCGGCTTCCATGTCCCGGAACTCCTCGAAGTCGGGACAGCCCGGCACGTCCTCTTTCTCCATGAACCGGCGCTGGAAGCCCTTGTCCGTCTCGATGCGGGCCTCTTGTTCCTGTGGGCCGAACGTGTAGATGCCCGCGTCGTCCAGCGCGTCGGCGACGCCGGCCTCCAGCGCGGCCTCGGGACCGATGACGGCGAGGTCGGCCCCGACCTCCTCGGCGTAAGAGACGACTGCGGGTGGAGTCGTCGTGTCCAGGGTCTCGAAGCCGACGGCGATGTCGGCGATCCCGGGATTGCGGTTGCCGGCACAGGCGTACAGGTCGGCCTCGGCGTCGGCGAGCGCGCGAGCGATGGCGTGCTCGCGACCGCCGCCGCCGACCAGCAGCACGGTCTCTGTCATACAGAAATGGCTATCACAGGCTCACCTAAGCGTTGCCATACCCGCCGCCGGCCCGGCGCGTCCCCGGCCTCAAGTACCCGGCCCACCTACCCCGGCCCATGACCGACGCGGCCCCCACCGACCGCAACCGCCTCGACGCCGAGGAGAGTCCCTATCTCCGCCAGCACGCCGACAACCCCGTCAACTGGCAACCGTGGGACGACGACGCCCTCGAAGCGGCCAGACGGCGGGACGACCCGATCTTCCTCTCGATCGGCTACTCGGCCTGTCACTGGTGTCACGTCATGGAAGAGGAGTCCTTCGAGGACCCCGAGATCGCCCGCAAGCTCAACGAGGACTTCGTCCCGATCAAGGTCGACCGCGAGGAGCGGCCCGACCTGGACTCGATCTACCAGTCGATCTGCCAGCTGACGCAGGGCACCGGCGGCTGGCCCCTCTCCGTGTTCTGCACGCCCGACGGCGACCCCTTCTTCGTCGGGACGTACTTCCCGCCCGAGTCCAAGCGCGGGATGCCCGGCTTCGGCGAGTTGCTCGGCGACATCGCCGAGAGCTGGGAGGAAGACCGCGAGGGAATCGAACAGCGCGCCGAGAAGTGGGCGAGCGCGGTCAGGGGCGAACTCGAAGAGACGCCCGAATCCACCGGCGAGACCCCCTCGGAGACCCTCGACTCGGCCGCGGGGGCGGCCGTCCGCGGCGCGGACCGCGACCACGGCGGCTGGGGTCGCGGCCAGAAGTTCCCCCAGGCCGGCCGCGTCCACGTCCTCCTGCGGGCCCACCGCCGGACCGGTCGCGAGGAGTACCGCGCGGTCGCCACCGAGGCGCTGGACGCCATGATCGAGGGCGGTCTCTACGACCACGTCGGCGGCGGCTTCCACCGCTACTGCACCGACCGGGACTGGACGGTCCCCCACTTCGAGAAGATGCTGTACGACAACGCCGAGATCCCCCGCGCCCTGCTGGCGGGGTACCAGGCGACCGGCGACGAGCGCTACCGCGAGTACGCGCTCGACACCCTCGAGTTCGTCACCCGGGAGCTCCAGCACCCCGACGGCGGCTTCTTCAGCACGCTCGACGCACAGAGCGAGGGCGAGTCCGGCGAGCAAGAGGAGGGCGCGTTCTACGTCTGGACGCCCGAGGAAGTCGGCGAGGCCGTCGCGGGTGTGGACGTCGACGCCGTGGACGACGACACCGCGGCCGACCTGTTCCGTGACCGCTACGGCGTCACCGAACCCGGCAACTTCGAGGGGCGGACCGTCCTGACCGTCGTGGCCGGGATCGACGAGTTGGCCGACGCCTACGACCTCGATCCCGGGACCGTCGAAGGCGTCCTCGACGAGGCCCGCGAAGCCGTCTTCGAGGCCCGCGCGGAGCGGCCGCGACCCCGCCGCGACGAGAAGATCCTGGCCGGCTGGAACGGGCTGGTGCTCTCGGCCTACGCCGAGGCCGGCCTCGTGGCGGGTCCCGAGGTCGCCCAGCCGGCCGTCGAGGCCCTCGAATTTCTCCGCGAACGCCTCTGGGACGCCGACGCGGGCCGTCTCGCCCGCCGCTACAAGGACGGCGACGTGAGCGTCGACGGCTACCTCGAGGACTACGCCTTCCTCGCGCGGGGCGCGTTCGACCTCTACCAGGTCACCGGCGACCTCGACCACCTCGCGTTCGCGCTGGAGTTGGCGCGCGCCATCGAGGGGAACTTCTGGGACGCCGACGCGGGAACGCTGTACTTCACGCCCGCCGACGGCGAGGACCTGGTCGCGCGACCGCAGGAACTCACCGACCAGTCGACCCCCTCCAGTGCCGGCGTGGCCGCCGACCTGTTGCTCGCGCTCGATCACTTCCTCCCCCGCGAGGGCTTCGCCGACGTGGCCGAGCGCGTGCTTGGGACCCACGGCAGCGAGATCGAGTCGGACCCGCTCAGACACACGTCGCTCGTGCTGGCCGCGGACAGGTACGAACACGGCGGCCACGAACTCACCGTCGCCGCCGACCGACTGCCCGACGACTGGCGGGCGGCCGTCGGCGAGTCCTACCTGCCGGCCCGCATCCTCGCGCGCAGACCGCCGACGGCCGAGGGGCTCGACGCGTGGCTCGACCGCCTCGACCTCGACGAGGCACCCCCGATCTGGGCCGACCGGGCCGCACGGGAGGGCGAGCCGACCGTCTACGCCTGTCGCGCGTTCACCTGCTCGCCGCCGCGCCGCGAGATCGAGGCGGCGCTGGAGTGGTTCGACGACGGAGCGACGGACCGCCGCTCGTAGCGATAGAGCGCGACGCTGTGGTAGTATCTGACCTCGGCCACGGCGTAGGTCTCGTTCAGCTGGGCCCGGATCGCCCGCGCGTGGGCCGGCACCGTGTGCGAGAACGCGATCCAGACGGTCTCGTGTCCCGCCGTCAGGTTCCGCAGCCGCGACGACGACAGCCCGTCCGGGATGCCCGTGACCGTCACGTTCGGCCGATCGAAGTAGTACTCGAAGGCCGTCTTCGTCTGGATGAACCCGGGGATGTAGTTCGTGACCAGCACGAGATCGTCGGCGTCGGCGGCCGCCTCGACGTCGGCGGCGACCTCGTCCCACGCCTCGTTCTGGTCGAACGCGTAGTAGCCCGGCAGGGACGCACTCACGACGAGCAGGACCGCCGCGACGGCGGCGATCGACCCCGCCGTCGACCCGGACAGTTTCCTCCCGAGCCCGTCGACACCGGCCGCGACGAGGACATACAGCGGGAACGAGGCGAGGATCGTGTACCGGACGACGTACAGCGGCACGACGACGTAGGAGACGACGAACAGGAGCGCGATCGGGACGACCGCCCACAGCCCCAGCAGGTACGTCCGGTCGTCGACGGCCTCGCGCAGCCAGGACAGCGACGCGGCGACCGACCGCCGGTCGACCACGCCGGTCGCGACGCCCACCCCGATGACGGCGACGGAGCCGACGGCCACGACGACGAGTCCCGACTCGCCGAGCCGGGGCACCAGCCACCCGATCCCGAAGTACCGCCCGACTGTCTGGGGGAGGACTGCGAGGGTCGGTCTCGGGATCCACGAGAGCCGCAACGGTGGCCCACCGCTGGAGACGGCCAGCACACGCGAGACGAGGACGAACGCCCACGGTGCGGTCAGCGCCGCGACCGCACCCTGGAGGAGTATCCACCGACGCCACTGGATCGTGTCCCCGACGCGGTCGAGGAACGGTGCCGTCCACACGTAGAGGTTCTGGACGATGACCACGAACAGCCCGAAGACGTGCGTGTATATCGCGAGCGTCGTCGCCACGACGTAGCCGACCCGGTCCCGCGTGGCGTCGCCGTTCCGGAGGCGGACGAACGCCAGGAACGACAGCAGTCCGACGAGCGAGAGCAGCGTGTACATCCGGACGCTCTGGGCGTGCTTGACGTGGAACCGGGAGACGGCGACCAGCGCTCCGGCTCCGAGCCCGACGCGGTGGGTGTAGAGCCGTCGCCCGATGGCGTAGGTGACCGCGACCGTCCCCACCCCGAACAGGACCGCCGGGAGCCGGAGACTGACGACCGACGTTCCGGCCACCGCCGTCCAGGCCTTCATGAACGGGTAGTACAGCCGCGGATGGGTCTCGGTGATCGGCACCTCGAACAGGAGTTGCCGGTAGGTGTACCTCCGGACGTAGTACAGCGTCGCGGCCTCGTCGACCCAGAGGCTCTCCACCGTGAGAAAGGCGAGCCTGAGCGCAGTGGCGAGGACGAGCAACCCCCCGACCGCCAGACGGTCCGCTCGCCGCTCCGAGAGGTTCATCTGTCGGAGAAGACCACGACCGAAACTAAACCGTTGTGTTCCGGATCGGCGGCGACCGGTCGCGGTCTCAGTTCGCCCGCGTCACGCGTCCGCCGAGTTCGTCGGCCAGCGCGACGGCGATGGGGACCTCGGCCTCCTCGACGAACCGGGCGAGTTCCTCGCCCGTCTCGGCGTCTTCGACCACGACCGTCGGGATGTACTCGATGCCGTACTCCTCGACGCCGGGGCCGGTCTTGGACCCGTCGTCTTCCTTCTCGGTCGGGTAGTGTTCGATCCGGTCCTCGGAGACGCCGGCCGCTTCGAGGGCGGCACCGAACTCGGGGAGCTGTGCCCGACAGTCCTTGCACCAGTCGCCGCCCCAGACCTTGAACACCACGTTCTCGCCGAGGTTCCGTAGCGTCTCGACCGTCTCCTCGTGTGCGTCTTCGTCCCAGACCGGGTCCGGCTCCATCGTCGTGAGTCGTCCGTCGTCGCTCATACCCCCACCAACGCGGCCAGCGACCTTAACGAGTGTGTTCCCGACGGCGACCGACGGAGTTCACGCTCCCTCGCCGATCCGCCGTTCCAGCAACTCCACCAGGACGTGTCGATGACACCGCTTGTCCTCGCCCTCGAAACAGACCAGCACCACGGTCTCGCCGTCCCGAACCCGGGCCGCGAGGTCGTCGAGTGCCGCCTGCGCCGCGTCGGACTCGCGGACGTGGTCGCGGTACCGCTCCTCGAACCCCACCTCGTCCCAGGCCGCGTTGTGTGCGCCCTCCTCGCAGAGCCCCTGCATCTTCAGGTCCTCGCGGCGCCGTTCGACTTCCTCCAGCAGGTCCGCCGGTGGCCCCAGTTCCGGCCGGTTTTCCTCGACCGCGCCGTGGAACCACCCCGTCGGCCGCCGGACGACGCCGACCAGTCGCTCGTCTCCCTCGAAGGAAACGAGGGCGTGCTGGAGGGCGGCGACGTGGGTCTCCTCGATCGCGCCGGCACCGTCGAAACTCGCCATAGTCCGTGTCGGGCGGACGCGCGCAAAAAGCCGGCGGCCCGGCGGTGTCGGCGACCGAGGCACGCGCTGCCGCCGGCAGTGGGCACTTAAGCCGGGGTGGCATAGCGGTGGCAAATGCACTCGTCGATTCTGGAGACCGTCGGGTCGCCGCTGGTGCAGGTCAAGTCCCCGCCGGGGGCGACCGTCGCCGCGAAGATCGAGTCGAAGAACCCGGGCGGCTCCGCCAAGGACCGTCCCGCGCTGGCGATGATCGAGGCCGCCGAGGCCGCCGGCGAGATCGAACCCGGCGACCACCTCGTCGAGCCCACGAGCGGCAACACCGGCATCGGCCTCGCGCTGGTCGCCGCCGCCAAGGGCTACGACATCACCATCGTCATGCCCGCCTCCAAGTCCGAGGAGCGGCGCAACATCATGCAGGCCTACGGCGCGGAGCTGGAACTCGTCGAGGGCGAGATGGACGCGGCCCGCGAGGTCGCCGACCGCCTCGAAGCCGAGGAAGGCATGGTCCAGGTCCGCCAGTTCGAGAACCCCGCCAACCCCGAGGCCCACTACCGCACCACCGGCCCCGAGATCCTCGACCAGCTGGGCGAGCGCACCCCCGACGCCTTCGTCGCCGGCGTCGGCACCGGCGGCACCCTCTCGGGGACGGCGCGCCGCCTGCTGGAGGAGTTCCCCGACGTGGAGGTCGTCGCCGTCGAACCCCAGGACAACGCCGTCCTCTCGACCGGCGAGTCCGGCTCCGACGACTTCCAGGGGATGGGCCCGGGCTTCGTCTCCGACAACCTCGACACCGACCTGATCGACTCGGTGGAGACCGTCGGCATCGACGAAGCCGAAGCCGAGTGTCGCCGCCTCGCCCGCGAGGAGGGGATCCTCGTCGGCCAGTCCTCCGGCGGCACCAACCTCGTCGCCCGCCGCGTCGCCGACCGCCTCGCCGACCCCGACGCCACCTGCCCGCCCTCGCCCGACGAGGGTGGCCCCGGCCCGGGCATCGTGATGGACGGCGACGGCCCCGCCGACCCCGGGAGCGCCGCGTTCGCCGACTGCCCGCTCGTGCTGACCGTCTTCTGGGACTCCGGCGAACGCTACATGTCGACCAGGATGTTCGGCAACTAAATTTTTACGTCGTCGGGTGGCGCGCGGAGCGCGTCACCACTCCTCGCAAAAATTTAGTACAAAAACTACCTCGGCGCTCAGCCTCCGGCTTCGCGCCGAGTGAACCGGCGCGCTTCGCGCGCCGGATGCTCGACCTACCGCAACCGCCACCACACCGCAACCGCCACCACACCGCAACCGCCACCGCAACCGCCATCGCAACCGCCCTACCGCTGTTTCTCGCCGCCGAACTCGTCCTCGGTCACCCTCACGACGAGCGTGTCGGACACGTCCCGGAGGTCGTACTCGGGGAGGTCGGGGCCGGTCCGGGCCGCGTACATCGGTTCGACCAGCGCCGGCGTCGCCTCGTCGGTCCCGCCGTCGCCGGTCGCGCCGTCGTCCGCATCGTCCGCCACTACGTCGGGAGTGTCCGCTTCCTCGCGGTCCGATCCGTACTCGACGCCGTAGATCTTGAGGAAGCGGTCGGTCTCCTCGGGCGGGCGTTCGTCGTCGCGGACGGTGACCGCCAGGTCCCGCGAGAGCCACTCGGTCTCGCTGACGCTGGGTTCCCGGACGAAGGCGTCACGCGCGAAGCGCACGAGATACCAGTTCAGGTCGTTCAACAGGGCGACAGCCGTGCCGAGGCTCACCGTCTCGACGGCGACGGTGTTCTCGAAGGGTTCCCGCAGGTCGTAGGTCGCCAGCGCGTCCCGGGCCGTCTCACGGGAGAGCAACTCGTACCGGAGGTTCACCTCCGGGTCGCCGACGAGACAGACCTGTGTCACACTCCCCGGAACAGGGCGGCGATGCAAAGCGGTTTCGGCTCACTCGGCGGCGATCCAGGATCAGAACGTCGCGAGGTCGCCCTCGATGGCTCGCTCGGTGATCGAAGTCACGTCGGCCAGTCGCTCGTCGACGATCTCGGTCACCTCGTCCTCGATGTCGGCCACGGAGACGCCGTCCTCGGTGACGACGTGGGCGTCGGCGACGTGGGGCTGGTCGATGGGACGCCCGATCTGGCTGAGCAGGCGGATCTGGAGTTCCCGGATGCCGCCGACCTCGTCGACGACGGCCTCGGCGATGTCCGTCGAGAGCAGGTTGTAGATCTTCCCGATGTGGTTGACGGCGTTTTTCCCGCTGGTGGCCTCCATGCTCATCGGGCGGTTGGGGGTGATGAGCCCGTTCGCGCGGTTGCCCCGGCCGACGGAGCCGTCGTCGCCCTGCTCGGCGGAGGTGCCGGTACAGGTCAGGTAGATCTCGCCCGCCTCGTAGTCGTCGGCGGTGTTGACGTGGACAGTGACGGAACGGTCGGTGATCGAGCGGGCCAGATCGCCGACGTACTCCCGGACGCCCTCGACGGCCTCGCGGTACTCCTCCAGGCCGGCGACGTACTCGTCGATCATCGCCGCGGCGACGGTCACGTCGACGTGATCGCCCTCGCGTTTGCCCATCACTTTCACGTCCGGACCGAGCTCGGGGTTGTCCGCGGCGTACTCGCCGTTGAGTCGGCGTTCGGTCTCGCGGACGATCCGCTCGGTCTCGGTCAGCGGCGCGTGGCCCACCCCGAAGCTCGTGTCGTTGGCCATCGGAACCTCGCCGTCCTCGCCGAACACGTTCTTGAGGTCGCCGCTGCCCTCGCCGAGTTTCACGTCGAGGACGACGTCCCGACCCACGTCGAGCCGCGGGATCTCCTCGTTGAGGTACTCGCGGGCCGCCTCCAGCGCGATCGTCTCGGCCGGGATCTTCTCGCCCTCGTACTCCTTGGTCGCGCGGCCGACGATCAGCAGGTAGATCGGTTCCTGCACCTCGCCGCCGCCGAACGCCGGCGCGGCGCTGCCCGCCACCAGTTGCGTCTCGTCGGTGTTGTAGTGGAGCGGTTTCCCCACCCGCTCGATGTAGGCCCGGGCCAGCGCCTGCGAGACGCGCTCGGCCACCCCGTCACAGATCGAGTCCGGATGCCCGATCCCCTTCCGCTCGACGATCTCGACTTCCTGATCTTCGACTGCGAGCCGATCGGTCGGCTCGACGCGAATGTTCCGCTCGGTCATTACCTCTCCCTTGGCAGGTGGGGATTCTATAACTTCCGGAAATGTCGAAGGCGATAGAATTACTCTCGAACATCCGACGCCGGGTCCGCGGGGCCGGGCTTCACTCCGCCAGCAGCATCCCCAGGTAGGAGGTCCGGATCCCGTCGTCGGGATCCAGACCGAGGGATTCGAGGAGGTCCTCGGCGGCCTCGCGTTCGGCCGGCACGTCGGCTTCCCGCTCGCACTCGGCCTCGACCTCGACGAACTCGCCCACGTCGGTCACGGAGTCCAGCGTGACGGTGAACTCTCCGATCCGGAACCGGTCCCGCTCTTTCTCGACCGTGGCGGCCGGCGAGAACCCCAGCGACTCGAAGATGGCCTGGACGCGCTCCCGGTCGGCCACCTCGGACTCGATCTCCTCGCGGGTCTTGGACTCGGCCTCGACCAGCGGGCCCTTGTAGGTCAGTTCGGTCACCGTCCCGTCGGCGTCCCGTTCCTCGCGGAGCCGGAGCGCCTCGTCGGTCGCGGCGAAGTCCCGGTGGGGCGCGTCGAAGTAGATGTCGACCTGTTCGACGGCTCCCAGCGGGTCGGCGTCGAGTTCGGCCAGTCGGTCCCGGACGGCGGCGTGATCGGCCCGGACCTTGACCTCCACCTCGTACATACCCGTCGGTTCGCCGGCCCGGACTAAAACGGCGGGGTTCCGACCGGGGCCGTTCGCGGTCCGGGTCGAAACGTTGTGCTTATAGGCGTAACCCATCACCTTCACGGTATGAGTGACGAAGCCGAGGCCGACGAGGCCGAACAGGCCGATGACGTAGCCGACAGCGAGGAGACAACGGAATCGGGACTCCAGGAGGGCGACTTCGTGGAGCTGGACTACACCGCCCGCACCGTCGAGGACGGCACCATCGTCGACACGACCTACCCCGAGGTCGCCGAGGAGGAAGGCCTGGACGAGGAGGACCGCGAGTTCGAGCCCCGGACGCTCGTGCTGGGTGAGGGCTTCCTCTTCGAGGCCGTCGAAGAGGACATCATCGGCGGCGAGGTCGGCGACAGCGGCACCGTCGAGATCCCCGCCGCCGAGGCGTTCGGCGAGTTCGACGAGGACGAGGTCCGCACCGTCTCGGTCAACAAGATCCCCGAGGACGACCAGTACCCCGGCGCGCAGGTCCAGATCGACGGCCAGCAGGGCCGCGTCGAGACCCTCGTGGGCGGCCGCGCCCGCGTCGACTTCAACCACCCGCTGGCCGGCGAGGCCATCGAGTACGAGTACGAGGTCGTCGGGACGGTCGAGGACCGCCTCGAACAGGCCCGCAGCCTCTTCGACATGTACCTCGGGATGGATCTGGAGATGTGGATCCAGACCGACGAGGAGGAGGAAGAACAGCTCGTCCAGCCCGACGAGGAGGAGGGCGAGGACGAGGAAGAGCCCGAGCCCGAGACCGAGGTCGTCGAGGTCGAGAAGGAGACCCTCTACATCGAGGCCACCCCGCAGCTCAGCATGAACCAGCAGTGGATGATGCAGAAACAGCAGATCTGCCAGCAGGTCACCGACCTGATCGGTCTCGACCGCGTCATCATCCAAGAGATCCTCGACGGCTCCGGGATGGGCATGGGCATGGGCGGCATGATGGGCGGCATGGGCGGCGGCCCCGGCGGCGAGGACATCGAGGACGCCCTCGAGGACGCCGACGTCGACGCCGACGAGATCATGGAGGAGATCGAGGGCGCGGCCGAGGAAGCCAACGAGTAACCGCCCACGCCTCGTTTTCGTCGCCCCGACGGGGACTATCCGACCCCGATACGGGGACGCTGTTCTCGTAGTCCGTACGGCGGCGGTTCCTTTCAGGTGTCGAACGGGCCGAACCGTAGCCAACCTATTTGCCGGACTGGGTGATACTGCCACCCATGCCAGCGAACGACGGCATGACGCTGCACCAGTTCCTGTGGCGCGCCGAGAACGTGTTCGGGGATCGGGAGATCGTCGCCCGGACACACCGCGGCCGTCACCGGTACACCTACGAGGAGTACGCCGACAGGGTGCGGAAACTCGCCAGCGCGCTCGACCGGTTCGGGATCGAGTCGGGCGACCGCGTGGCGACGTTCGCCTGGAACCACCACTGGCACCACGAGGCGTACTTCGCCGTCCCGTGCATGGGCGCACAGCTCCACATGATCAACATCCTCCTGCCGGACAGCCACATTCAGCACCTGGTCTCGGACGCCGAGGACCGGGTGCTGTTCGTCGACCGGACGATGCTGGAGAAAGTGGAGAGCGCCCACGATCCGGCGGCCTTCGAGAGCGTCGAGCAGTACGTCGTCATGGACGAGGAGGTGCCCGACACCGACCTCGAACCGGTGACCGACTACGAGTCGTTCGTCGCCGACGGCGACCCCGACTACGAGTTCCCCGACGTCGACGAGGAACAGCCCGCGGGCCTGTGTTACACCTCCGGGACCACGGGCCTGCCCAAGGGCGTCGAGTACACCCACAAGATGTACTGGGGGCACACGATGGCGCTCATGACGGGCGAACTCGGCCTGGTGAACGCCGACGTGGACATGCCCGTGGTCCCGATGTTCCACGTCAGCGGCTGGGGCCGCCCGTTCGCGACCGTCGCCGCCGGCGCGAAGACCGTCCTGCCCGGCCCCGACCCGGACCCGGGCGATCTGGTCTCCCTGATCGAGGACGAAAGCGTCACCAAGACGGCCGGCGTCCCGACGGTCTTCCGTGGCCTCCTGCAGTACGCCCGCGAAGCGGACCCGGACCTCTCCTCGCTGGAGTACGCCCTCTCGGGCGGGTCGTCCGTGCCGACGGGGCTGATCGAGGCCTACGACGAGGAACTCGGGGTGGAACTGGTCTCGGGCTACGGGATGACCGAGACGACGCCGGTCACGCACTTCTCGGAACACCGCCCCGAGACGCGCGACTACGGGGGCGAGGACCTCGCGGAGCTGCGCGCCCACGCCGGCCTGCCGGTCCCCGGGATCCGGATGCGCGCGGTCGACGACGACGGCGCGGAGGTCCCGTGGGACGGGGAGTCGCTGGGCGAACTCCACATGAAGGGGCCGTGGGTGACCGCCGAGTACTTCCAGGCCCCGGAGAAAACCGAGGCCGCGATCACCGACGACGGCTGGCTGAAGACCGGCGACATCGTCCGGATCCACGAGAACGGGTACATCGACGTCGTCGACCGGGTCGACGACCTGGTGAAAAGCGGCGGCGAGTGGATCTCCAGCGTCGAGGTCGAGGACCGCATCATGCGCCACGACGACGTGGTCGAGGCCGCGGTCGTCCCCGTCGACCACCCCGAGTGGGACGAACGGCCCGTCGCCTTCGTCGTCGTCGAGGACGGCGTCGCGGAGAGTCCGGCCCTCGCCGAGGAACTGCGGGCCTACGTCGCCGAGGAGTACCCCGACTGGTGGGCCCCGGACGTGATCGAGTTCATCGACGAGATCCCGAAGGGCTCGACCGGCAAGTTCTCGAAACTCGACCTGACCGAGGACTACGTCGACGAGGGGATCCGCGAGCGCGTCCGCGAGGCCGCGCCCGGGGAGTGAGAACCGGCGGCCGGGGACGGCTCAGGCGATGTCCCGGGACGTGTCGATGGAGACCTCCTCCACCAGATCGAGTTTGATCACGTCGGATGGCGCGCGGCCGCCCCGGAACTTCGGGATGGCGAGCCGGTTCTCCACGTCGTCGCCGTTGGTGGTGGTCTCCAGCTGGAAGATGACGTCGGCGAAGTGTTCGGTCGAGTCCCGCAGGCGGGGGATCTGGTGGCCGGTCAGGCAGTGCAACACGGCCAGGGACCCGGTGTTGAAGATGTGGTTCTGCAGGTCGTTCATGAAGTTGCGAAAGCGGGAGGGCGGTTCCTGCGTTTCGAGGACGTTCACCGGGTCGATGATGAGGTTCGAGGTCTCGGGGAGCGCGGAGACGAGCTTGCCGGCGTTGTCCAGCGGCGCTTCCCCGGGGATGTGCCGGACGGTGGGGTCGCCGGTCTCGGTCGGCGAGTTGCGGATGCTGTCGGAGACGGCCTCCTCGGAGCGGTCGAGCGAGAGGTACAGCGTGCCCCGCGTCGCGGTGAGTTCGTAGAGGAAGAGTTCGGCCTGGCTCGCCGGGTCGGCACAGAGCGCGACGATACTGCCGGACGGGATCCCGCCGTTGAGCTTCCGGTCGAGAACGTCGATCCCAGTCCGGAGCCGATTCTCCATGTCACTACGAGCCAAGCGTACCCAGGAGATTAAATATTCCGTTGCTGGACCTTTCTTGCGAGTTGCCGGTGGGCTGTACGAACCCGTACCCTCGGGCGATCTCCACTCGAAACGTAGGATACGCGGGCCGCGACCGGGCAGTCGAGCGCGGCCCGCGCGTCGGTCGCGGGGACCGACGCCGCGTCGTCGGCCGGGCCGGTCTCGACCAGCACCGCGGCGATCGGCGACGCGTCGAGTTCGCGCGCGATCGCGGCGGTCTTGACCGCGTCCCGGAGCGACCGCCGCCGGGGCGTCGACACGAGGAGCGTCCGGTCGGCGACGCGCAATGGCCCGACGGCGTCGGCCATCGCGCCGGCCGGACAGTCGAGCAGTACCGGACCGTCCCACCCGCGCAGACGGACCGCCGCGGCGGCGAGGTCGTCGGTGTCGGCGTCCGCTGCGGGGAGGACGGCGAGACCGGGGAGATCAGCCGCCGTCCGTGCGACGCTCGCGGGCTGGCGGCCGTCGGCCACGGCGGCGAGGCCCGGTTCCCGGGGAACGCCGGCGACGCTGTGGAGGTCGGGCATCTCCACGTCGGCGTCGACCAGGAGCGGGGACCGGCCGTCGGCAGCCAGCGCGCGCCCGAGCCGGTACGTGGTGGTCGTCTTCCCACAGCCGCCTTTCCCGCCGGCTATCGCGAGCATGGCGGTGGCTGGTCCCGGCTTCCCCCAAGAACGTTCGGGCGCGTCACTCGACGACCTCGACCGCGTCCCCGACCTCCAGTCGGTTCCCCCGGTCGGACTCGGGGATCCGCGCGACGATCATCAGCGTGTAGTGGTGATCGAACGCGTCGGCGTCGGCCCACTCGGGGACGATCTCCCGGCGCTTCTCGACGAACCGCTCGCGGAACCCCGGGATCGGGTCGCCGGTGTCGGGATCCCGCCGTGGGACGACACACCGCCCGCAGGGCGTGACCCCCTCGAACCGGACGCCGCCGACCGCGAACGCCGGCGCGTCCGCGCCCACGAAGCGGCCCTCCCAGAACGCCCCGACGCCCGAGAGCTCGACCTGCGAGCCGGTGACGACCGTCCGTGTCGGCCGACCTCGCTCTGGGGCACCAGGGGCGTGGGACCCAGTCCGGATCGCGGTCCGTCCCGGCTAACGAGGGATTCAAGGGGCCGCGGGTCGCGGGTTCTGTCGATGCCCCAGGATCACATCATCAGCGCGAAACACCTCTCGCGTGCCGACATCGAGTCGGTACTGGATCGCGCGGCCGAGATCGCCGCCGATCCGGGGGCCGTGTCCGACCGGCACGCCGGGAAGTTGCTCGGCACCCTCTTCTTCGAGCCGAGCACGCGCACGAAGATGAGTTTCGTCGCGGCGATGAAGCGACTGGGCGGCGACATCGTGGACATGGGTCCGGTCGATCAGTCCAGCGTCAAGAAAGGGGAGAGCCTCGCCGACACCGTCCGCGTCGTCGAGGGCTACGCCGACGCCCTCGTGATGCGCCACCCGCTGGAGGGGTCGGCAAAGATGGCCAGCGAGTTCGTCGACGTGCCCCTCATCAACGCCGGCGACGGGGCCGGACAACACCCCACACAGACACTGCTCGACCTCTACACGATCCGGGAGTCGGCGGGTTTCGATGACCTGACGGTGGGGATCATGGGCGACCTGAAGTACGGGCGGACGGTCCACTCGCTGGCCCACGCGCTGACGACCTTCGACGCCCAGCAACACTTCATCAGCCCGGAGAGTCTCAAACTGCCTCGCAGCGTCCGGTACGACCTCCACGAGGAGGGGGCGTCGATGCGGGAACACACCGAACTGGACGAGGTACTGGACAGCCTGGACGTGCTGTACGTCACCCGGATCCAGGCCGAGCGGTTCCCCGACGAGGACGAGTACCGGAAGGTCGCCGGGGAGTACCGGATCGACGCCGACACGCTCTCGGCGGCCAAGGACGATCTGGTCGTGATGCACCCGCTGCCCCGCGTCGACGAGATCGCGCCCGATGTCGACGAGACCGATCACGCGCGCTACTTCGAGCAGGCACACAACGGCGTGCCGGTGCGGATGGCACTGCTCGATCTCATCCTGGAGGGCGATCTATGAGCGACGACCGGAAACTCCGCGTCAGCAAGATCCGAGAGGGAACGGTGATCGATCACGTCACGGGCGGACAGGCGCTGAACGTCCTGGCGATTCTGGGCATCGACGGTTCGAGCGGCGAGGAAGTCTCCATCGGGATGAACGTCCCCTCCGAGCGACTGGGACGGAAAGACGTGGTGAAAGTCGAGGGCCGGGAGTTGAGTCAGGACGAGGTGGACGTGCTCTCGTTGATCGCGCCGGCCGCGACGATCAACATCGTCCGGGACTACGACGTGGTCGAGAAACACCGGGTCGATCGCCCCGAGGAAGTGGTCGGCGTCCTGCAGTGTCCCAACCGCAACTGCATCACGACCGAGGACGAACCCGTCGACTCGCGCTTCGCCGTCCTCGAAGACGGCGTGCGGTGTGCCTACTGCGACACGATCATCCGGGAGTCCATCGCCGACCACATCCACGTCGACTGATCGGGCCGGCCAGGGACCGGTCGCGCCCCGGAAGGATTATACCCCGGCCCGTCGTGGTCCGTCACGCAATGTCAACGAAGGTCAAGATCGCCGCCGCCCTGGTCGTCGCCGTCCTCGTGTACCGGCTCGCGGTCAAGGAGTGACGGCGCCGCCGACGCACCGCTCGCGAACCGTCCTGTCCCCGACGGGCTTTTCCCGGCCGCTGTGTACCCACGGATATGTACGGCGTCGTCACCCGCAACGAGGAAGAGCTGGACTGGTCGGAGTTCGACCGAGCCTTCTACGAGGTCAAGGACGTGACCGGCCGGGCCGCCGAACCCGTCCCCGAGGGGATCAGCATGATCTCCTGTTTCGGCGACAACGCCGCCGCCGACGGCAACCCCGATCTCGTCCCCGTCTCCGAGGACGGGGAACTCGCCACGCGGGACCGCCAGTACTTCGACTGGGACTACGTCTGCCCCACCCGCGAGGACTACCGGGAGGGCCTGCTGGAGATCGTCGAAGACGCCGCCGAGGTGAACCCCGACGTGCGCCTCGACGATGTGGGTTTCCCTCGCCCGGAGTACTGTCACTGCGACCGCTGTGAGCGGCGCTTCGCCGAGAGCGAGTTCGACGACTGGTTCGCCTGGCGGGCCGACGTGATCACCGAGTTCGTCCGCGAGGCCCGCGAACGCGTCCCCGGCGACCTCTACCTGACGCTGTACCCCGACCCCTACCCCGGCCACATCCACGAGCGGGCCGGCCTCGATATCGACGCGCTCGCGGAGTCCGTCGACGAGTTCGTCGTCCCCATCTACGACATGGCCTACACGACGACCTACTGGCTGGAGATCATCGCCTCCGGCTTCGAGGACGCCCTCGACGTGCCCTTCAGCGTCGAACTGTACGCCGTCGACGTCGACATCGACAACCTCATCGACGCCGCCGAGGTCGCCGGCGAGTACGGCGAATCGGTCCTGTTCGGCTACGACGCGAGCAACGCCCGGGCGACGCTCCGACGCATGAACGCCGACGGCCGCGAGGGCGAGGAGTTCGGCGCCAGTTGACCGGAACGACGGTCCTGACCGTCTTGTTGCCCCGACCGGCGTGCAGCGTCGTGAAGAGGACGCCCTCGTTCTCCCTGAGTGCGAGTCCCTCGCCGATCCCCACGGTGATCTCGAACGTGCTGACGACCGTCCCGTTCGGGGCGATGGTCCCCGGAGTGACCCGGCAGGTGCGGCCACACTCCGAGCCCCCGACGATCGTGAAGTTCAGGGTCACGTCGCTCCCGTTTCCACTCCCGTCGTCGGCGGGGCCGTGTCTTCGCCCCCGCCGCCCGGTGTCGGTCCGAAGACGAACGCCGCACCGATCCCCGCTACCACGACCGCGCCGACCACGCCGGCGACGACGGCCATCGGTGATCGTTCCATCCGTAGCGCCACTGTGTCTCCTGTCGGATTTAAAACCACTCCCGATTGCGGCAGGCGGAATCGGACGCCGAGTTCCCGATCGGGACGGCGATCACAGCGTCCGGTCGCGCCACGTCAGTAGTTCCGCCCGGTCGCGGGTGTCCGGGGGCAGGTCGTCGAACCACCGGGCGTCGGAGATCTCGCCGTCGGGGTCGTCGACTTCGAGGTCGGTCGTCTCCGCGCGGGCCGCGAACACGGGAAGGACGCCCCAGGCGCGGTGACCGTCGCTGTGGAACTCGACCCGGGCGAGGATGCCGAGTCCCTCGTAGTCGGCGTCGATCCCGGCCTCTTCCCGGAGTTCGCGGCGGGCACCGTCGCGCAGGGACTCGTCGGGCCGGACCTCGCCGCCGGGGACGACCCACATGTCGACGCCCTCGTGACGGACGAGCAGGAGGTCTCCCGAGTCGCGGTAGACGAGCGTGTGCGCGCCGTAGGGGAGGCCGTTCTCCCGGATTCGGTCGGCGACGGTCCGGAACCGGGACCGGGAGACGGTCCGCGTGCGCTCGAACTCGACGTAGTCATCGTGGTCGCCGGCGAGGCGGTGATAGGTCTGCTCGGCCCGCTGATCGGCCTCGTCGGCGAGGTACCACAGGTTGTCGACGGCCGTCATCGTGCCGCTGGTGGGTGGCGTGGCGGTTGCACGCGATCCGGAGGGGTGGCGGGGGAGTGCGAACGGTCGACCATGTCGACGTGTTTCACACGAGCCAGCAATAAGCCTTCGACACGGGCCACCCGACGGGCCCCGAGGCGGCGACCGCGTCGGTGGTGAGGGAAATCAGTCCCTTTTTAGGCCGGCGCGCGTAGCTTTCGGGTATGAGTTTCGAGGAAGACGACACCGTCATTCTGCACGACGAACACAGCGAACACGACGGCGAAGAGGGCGTGATCACGCAGGTCATGGAGACGATGTTCGGCGACTCGAACTACACCGTCAGCTTCGACGACGGGCAGGAGGCCGGCGTCTCCGAGGACGCGCTCGAACTCGTCGAAGACGCCGACGAGGAGTAACGTAACCGTGCCGTCGGTCCCCTTCCACTACGTCGACCTCCGCGCGTTCTCGTACGCCACCGAAGACGAGAAGCGCGTCGAGGAGGCGCTCCGTACCTTCCTGCCCGAGGAGGTCGAGATCGAGCGGGCGACCTCGGAGGGGCACCACGGCGACCGCATCGTCGTCCTCTCGGCCCGCGTCGAGCGGGCGGACGAGATGCGCCACGTTCTCGACCGCCTGAGCGACCTCGACGACGCCCGGCGGGTGGTCGACGAACTCGACGAGCGGGTCGACGACAACTGCTCGCTGTTCCTCCGGCTGGACAAGCAGGCCGCCTTCCGTGGTGCGGTGCGGCTCGGCGACGGGCTGACCCTCCGGGCCAAGGTCGAGGCCTACCCCGCCACGAAGGAGCAGGCGGTCGAGAACGCCCGCGAGGCCCTGGAGACGTTCATCGCGGAGGCGTGATGTACGAGGGCGTCCACGCGCGGCCGGACGGGGAGAGCACGGTCGCGCGACAGGCGCTGACCGCCGCCGAGTACGGCTTCTCGGGGATCGTCGTCCGCAACCACGGCGACCAGCCCGCCGATGCCGACCGCGAGGCGATCGCCGAGACCTACGGGATCGACGTGGTCGACGGCGTCGAGGTCCGCGCCGAGGACCCCTCCCGGGCCAGCGGTTTCGTCGGCAACTACCGCGACGAGAAGACCGTGGTCTGTGTCCACGGCGGCGACGACCGGCTCAACCGCTTCGCCGTCGAACAGCCCGCCGTCGACGTGCTGGCCCACCCGATGGACGGCGGCGACTTCAACCACGTCCTCGCGAAGAAAGCCGCGAGAAACGGCGTCCGCGTCGAGTTCTCGCTGGCGCGGGTCCTGCGTGATGAGGGCGGTACCCGCGTCCGGACGATCCAGGACCTCCGGAAGCTCCGCGAGATGGTCGAGACCTACGACGTGCCCTACGTCGTGAGCGCCGATCCGACCAGCCACCTCCAGATGCGCGCCCCGCGTGACCTCCGGGCGGTCGGCGAGGCGATCGGCTTTTCCGAGAAGCAGATCGAGCGGGGGCTCGAGGAGTGGGGTCGACTCGCCGAGCGCAACCGCGAACGGATGTCCGATCGGTACGTCGAACCCGGGGTTCGGATCGGGGAGTACGAGGGCGGCGACGGGGACGCGAGCGAGTAGCTCTCACTCGTCCCCGTCGTCGATCTCGATGGTGACCGGGTCGTCCGGGTCCCGCGTGGGGATCGACCGCTGGTAGATGTTCTCCAGTGCCGTGCCGGCGTGAGCGACGAGCATCTCCAGCAGGGAGCGCGTCTCGTCGGTGAGTTCGGCGTCGCCCCGGTCCAGCGCGACCAGCGCCGTCGTGGCGCTGTCGGTCTCCGTGACGAGGATGGTGACGACCCGTTCCACGTCCTCGGGGAGACCCGGGGGGAGGCCGTCCGCGTGGGTGACGACGGTGGCGGGTTCCGCGCCGGCGGCCAACCCGGCCAGTTCCGCGATGGTCTCCTCGTCGACGCCGGCGATCGTGGTCTCGACGAGCGTTGCGAACCCACCCCGGCGCTCGACGAAGGCGGTGTCGTGGAACTCGACCAGCGTGATGACCGCCTCGACACAGAGGGTACTCACCCCCTCCATCGTGTCGCACTCGTTCAGCGCCCGGCCGTAGTGGTTGGTGTCGGCGGCGCGGTTGGCGAAGGTCTCGATCCGGTCGCGCTGGCGTTTCAGCTCTCCCCTGTCGATCCGACTCCGGGCGTCGTAGATGCCGACGAGGACGCCCGCGAGGATGCCGGCGGTGACGTTGTCCACGGCGACGTACGGGGCCGCGTCGAAGACGTCGAAGGTTCCGCTGGCGACGTTCAGCGAGAAGAGGATCAACGCGGCGATGGCGGCGAAGGCGACGGCGCTCCCGACGACCCACGCGCCGACGACGGTCCCGTACTCGGCGTAGTCGGGACTCCGTGTGACCCAGACGCCGGCGAAGACGATCGCGGCCGCCATCGCCAGGAAGGGGAGGAGGTCGACCGCGAACCCGACCGTGGTCGACGTGCGGACCATCGCGTGGGCGACCTGGACGGCGGCCAGCAGGAGGCCAACGGCGGCGATCGCGGCACCCTGGAGCCGTCGTTGCATAGAGGGGAATGATCGTCCTGATAGTTGGCTCTGTGGGTCGTTTTCGTCGCCGACCTCCGTGAACCGAGCGGCGACCGCACGCCCGCGGCGCGGGCCGTGCGTTTTATACTCGCCGCGCGACCCGCTCCTGTATGGAAGGGTACGACGAACTCGTCTCCTCGCTGACGCCCCGTCAGGAGAGCGACTCGGTCAGCATCTACCAGAACACCGTCGGACTGGCCTGTCCGGCCTGTGAAGAACCGTTCGACAACCTGATCGTCTGCAAAGAGGAGTACAACTCGCTGGAGCTGGACTTCGCGATGGACATCTGCACCGCGACCCACGACGGGAATCCGCTCCTCTTCACCCACAAGCACTGACACTGCGACCGGAACGCGCGCCGGTCAGTCCTCGACCATCCGCGAGCCGCCCGGCGGCAGGAACTCCTGGATCAGGTCCGGGCTGGCGACTTTTCGCACGAAGGAATCGTCGGCGAACCGCTCCTTGAACTCCCGGTAGCACAGCTTGGCCATGTCGTTCTGGGCGTACCGGCCCGGTTCGAGTTCGATGCTGGTCTCGACTCTCGGCTCGATGGCCGCGGGCGGCCCGCCGATCACGCGCGTGTCCGGTTCGCACGTGATCCCGACGGCGACGCTGGCGGCCACGTCCTCGAAGTAAGTGCGGTCACCGCGGACGGCGAACCCGCCCTTCTCGAGGTACTCGCCGCTCTCGGGCGTCTTCGACACCTGGTCGGGGTCGACCATGTACACGTCGTCGGCGTACTTGCCTTCCTTCCAGACCGAGGAGTAGGAGAGCGCGAACTGCGCGGCCTCCCGGAGCGTCGACTCGGGGAAGTCCACGTCCCGCGCGGGTTCGCTCGGCCCCGTCGCCTTCAGGATCGTCACCGGGCCGCCGTGGGCCTGGGCGTGGAAGAACCTGTCACCGCCGTCCATGTACTTCTTGACGAGGTCCTCGTTCTGGTCGGCGTTGCGCCCGCCGATGACGAGGAAGTCGTCGCTGGTGTGGAACCAGCGGTACTCCTCGTACCAGTGGTCCGACGACCGGACGGGGATCGACGACCGGGAGAGCCAGTCCACGTCCTCGGCGTCCTCGTCGTCGGAGTCCTCGCCGTCGGCTCCCTCGCCCGCGTCGCCGTCGCTGGCGTCCCACTCGTCGCGGCGTCGTTTGACCTCCGCCAGTTCCTCGCGCGTGTTCTCGATGGCCGCCTGTGCGCCCTCCTTTTTCTCCTCGATGCGCTTGGCCTCGGTGTAGTGGCGGTCGGCGTTTTTCTCGACGCCCACGCTCGCGTCCACGTCGATCCGGTGATCGTCGAGTTCGATCGTGACGGTGCCCTCGCTGCCGTCGACGCCGACGACGGCCTCGGCTGCCGCGATGCCGCGCTCGGCCCCTTCCTCGAACTTGGCCTCGATGGCGTCCCAGGACAGGTCCTCCTCGCGGGCTTGCTGGACCGTCGAGAGGATCTCGTCGACCAGGTCGTACTCGGCGTACAGCAGTTCGGCCTTCTCGCGTTCGGCCTCGGCCTCGGCCTCGAAGTCCTCGATCGCGTTCTGCTGTTGCTCGATGATCCGTTTTTGTTTCTCGATCTCGCTCTCGAAGTCCGGGCGGTCGCGGCCGCCGCCGTCCTCGGGGCCGGCCGCCGGTTCGGCCTCCCAGTCGGTGAAGTAGTCGTCCAGCGCCGCGGTGAACGTCTCGAAGGGCTCGCTGGGCAGGTCGTCGTACTCGGCCATCTCCATCGGCGTCGCGTCGACCCGGAGGCCGCGGTCGGCGTCGTCGCCCTCGGCGGTCCCGTCACCGCTGTCCGCTCCCTCGCCGTCTTCGCCGTCCTCGCCCCCCTCGTAGTAGACCCGGGGATCGAGGTCGGCCGCGTCGAGGCGCTCGCGGAGGTCCTCGATCACCGAGAACAGCGCCTCGTACTCCTCGTCGCCGGCCTCGGCGATGTCCATCGTCTTCGCGACGCCGGCGCGGGTACAGAGTTCCTCGCCCCAGAACCCGCCGAAGTCCAGTTGCGTCGCCAGCGTCCGCACCACGTCGGTGTCGGAGTCGTCCATCTGCGCGGCGAAGGCCTCGTAGTCGGCCTCCAGCGGGTTGAATCGAGAGGAGGGGAACTCGTAGGGCTCGCCGGGCGCGACGGTGCGGGACTTCAGGCGCACGGTGTCGAGACAGTCCACGACCTCGCCGGACTCGTCGAGGACGGCGACGTTGCCGTCGCCGAACAGCTCGGCCACGACGGTGGTGTCCTCGTCATCCCGTTCGAACTCCAGCGTGACGATCCGGTCGAAGCCATACTGCTCGACGCCGACCAGATCCGCGCCGGACAGGCGGTTCCGGAGCATCATCGCGAAGTTGGGCGGGCGGCCGGGCGCGTCGGGGACGTTCTCGGGGTCGGCGACCCGGAGGTGCTTGGTCTCGCCGGTGTCGACGAGCAACTCGACGCGCCCCCGGTCGAAATCGCGCATCCGGAACCGGACGAGACCGCCCTCGTAGAGGTAGACCTTGTCGACTTTCGCGCCCTCGTAGTCCCCGAACTCGCCACAGAGCGCCGCGAGGTCGACGCTCGTCAGCTCCCGCTTGCGGTCCATATCCCTCGGTCCGCCGGGCGTGCAAAGAGGGTGTCGTTCGGCCCCGGACGGACGACCGACGCGCCCGGGTCAGGCGCTCGACCCCTGTCCCGGCGGCTCGGATCGGTCGCCCGGTTCGCCCTCCGTGGCCGGTTCCCCGATGCCGCCGAGGACGCTCTTCAGCAGCCAGATCGAGGCCGGAATCAACAGGAAAAACGCTGCCAGGCCGATCGCCGTGACGAGCACTGCACCTTGAACCATACTCGCGGGTACACCCCGCGGCCACAAAAAGCAATCCCCGAATCCTCGGCGTCCGGGGATCGGCTCACTCCACGGTTTCCTTGTAGTCGTTCACCAGGTCCTGCATCGACTCCTTTGCGTCACCGAACAGCATGCTCGTGTTGTCCCGGGCGAACAGCGGGTTCGGAATGCCCGAGAAGCCGGGGCTCAGGCTCCGCTTGTTGACGATGACGGTGTTGGCCTCCGCGACGTTCAGAACGGGCATCCCGGAGATGGGACTGCCGTCGTCCTCGTTGGCGCGGGGGTTGACCACGTCGTTGGCCCCGCAGACGATGGCCACGTCGGTCTGGGAGAAGGTCGGGTTGACCTCCTCCAGTTCCCGCATCTTGTCGTAGGGCACGTCCGCCTCCGCGAGCAGGGCGTTCATGTGCCCGGGCATCCGGCCGGCGACGGGGTGGATGCCGAACTCCACGTCGACGCCGTGTTCGTCCAGTAACTCGACCAGTTCCGCGACGGCGTGTTGAGCCTGTGCGACCGCCATCCCGTAGCCGGGGACCACGACGACCCGATCCGCGGTCTCCAGCAGCATCACGACCTCCTCGGGGGAGGTCTCCTGAATCTGCCCCTCGTAGATGTCCTCCATGTCCTCGCCGTTGCCGTCGTCGCCGCCGAGGCCGCCGAAGAGGACGTTCCTGAGCGAGCGGTTCATCGACTCGCACATGATGACGGTGAGGATCAGCCCCGACGCGCCGACCAGGGTCCCGGCGACGATCAGGGCGGTGTTGCCCAGCACGAACCCCGTCGTCGCGGCCGCGAGTCCGGAGTAGGAGTTCAGCAGGGCGATGACGACGGGCATGTCCGCGCCGCCGATGGGCACCACGAGGAAGATCCCGAGGACCGACGCGGCCGCGACCAGCACCCAGTAGGAGGGGATCCACGACGCGAGGGGCGCGGCACCCAGCAGGTCGGGCTGGATCACCAGGAAGAGGCCGGCCAGGACCGCGGCCCCGAGGAAGAGGACCTTGATCGCGTGGCCGACGTTCGTGCTCACGGGCGAGTCGCCGACGACGCCGTGGAGCTTCCCGGCGGCGACGAGGCTTCCCCAGAAGGTGACCGCACCGATGATCCCGGCGATGGCCGCCGTCGCGGTCAGCCCGACCGGCAGGGCGGCCGCGCTCGCGGTCTCGAACGTGTCGATCAGTTCCGCGCCGGCGACCAGCGCCGACGCGCCGCCGCCGAACCCGTTGAACAGCCCCACGAGCTGGGGCATCTCCGTGGTCTCGACGGTGACGGCCAGCCACGTCCCGACGGCACCGCCGATCAGCAGTGCGGCCGCCAGCACCAGCGGCGAGAGGATCTCGAACCACAGGACCGTCACGAGGACGGCCAGGAACATCCCCGCCGCGGAGATCTGGTTCCCGCGGGTCGCCGTCCGCGGGTGGGTCATGTCCCGGAGCCCCTGGATGAACAGGACCCCGGCGACGAGATACAGCAGCTGGAGCGCGGCGTCGGGCAGGTACTGGGCGAGGATCCCCGCCATCAGTTCCCACCCCGGAACTGGTCGAGCATGAAGTGGCTCACCAGGTAGCCGCCGACGACGTTGATGGTGGCCATGACGACCGCCAGAAAGCCCAGCGCGGTCGCCAGCGTCGTCGATCCCGACCCGGCGACGACGACCGACCCCAGCAGCGTGATCCCCGAGATGGCGTTGGCCCCGGACATCAGCGGCGTGTGCAGGTTCGTCGGTATCTTCGTGATGATCTCGTAGCCGACGAAGGCCGACAGGACGAACAGCGTCAGGTTGGTGACGAACGCGGACAGCTCAGTCGCCATCGCCGTCACCCCCGTCATTGTCGGCCGCGGTGTCGTCGCCGTCGGCCGCGTCTTCCTCGCCACCCTCGTCGGCTTCCTCGCCACCGTCGTCGCGGTGCGGGTTGCGAACCGTGCCGTCGTGGACGAGCAGCGTCGAGTCGACGACCTCGTCCTCGAAGTCGAAGTCGGCCTCGCCGTCTTCGAGCAGGTTGTCGAGGAAGTGCTTGCAGTTGTTGGCGTACTGCTGGCTCGCGGTGGTAGCGACTCGCGAGGGCAGATCGGTCGGGCCGTGGACGCGAACCCCGTCGACCTCGACGGTCTCGCCGGCCTCGGTCGGTTCGCAGTTCCCGCCGGTCTCGGCCGCGAGGTCGACGATCACCGACCCGTCGTCCATGTCCTCGATCATCTCGGTCGTGACGATCTCGGGCGCGGGCCGGCCCGGGATCGCGGCCGTCGTGATCAACACGTCCGACTCGGGGACGACTCGCTCCATCTGTTCGCGCTGTGCCTCGTAGAACTCCTCGCCCATCTCGACGGCGTAGCCCTCCTCGTCGCCCGAGCCCTCCGTGGGGAGGTCCAGTTCCACGAAGTCCGCGCCGAGGCTCTCGACCTCCTGTTTGACCTCCAGGCGCACGTCGTGACCCTTCGTGCTGGCCCCGAGGCGCTCGGCGGTGGCGATGGCCTTCAGGCCGGCCACGCCCGCGCCGATGACGAACACCTCCGCCGGCTGGATCGTGCCCGCGGCGGTCATCTCCATCGGGAACATCTTGGGCAGCTCCTCGGCGGCCAGAAGCGTCGCCTGGTAGCCCCCGAGACTCGCCTGCGAGGACAGCGCGTCCATGCTCTGGGCCCGGCTGATCCGGGGCATCAACTCCAGCGCGAACGCGCTGACCCCCCGGTCGGCCAGGTCCGCGAGCGCGTCGTCGGTCGCATCGTAGGGCCCGAGCAGGCCGACCACGACCTGGCCCTCGCCGTAGGGATCGGTGGCGGTCTCGGTCGCGCCGAGTCCCCGGACCTGGAAGAGGATCTCGGCCCGGTCGAACACCGCCTCGCGGTCGTCGAGGATCTCACACCCGACCGCCTCGTACTCCTCGTCCGCGAAGTTCGCGCCCGATCCCGCGCCCGCGGCGACACAGACCTCGTGGCCGTCCTCGACGAGGTCCTCGGCCACGGGCGGCGTCAGCGCGACCCGCCGTTCGCCGCCGGCCACCTCCGTCGGAACGCCGACGATCACTGCGAACGCCCCCTCCGGCACCGCGCCGTCGACCCACCGGCGGCGGTCGAACCGATCGGTTCCTGTCGATGCGCCTGCCGTGTCACGTCATGGCGTGCCCCGACTGCCATCGACGTACACGGTTTTGTGGAGCCTACTTAAACATCCGCCACAAAAACCAGAAATCTGGTACGTTTTCGGAGATGTTCGAGGGCGGTCAGCGGTCGGCGATCCGCTCGCCCGTTTCCAGTCCGTTCCGGAGGGCGGCGTGGACGCGGGCCTGGCCGGCCACCCAGTCGCCCGCGAGGTAGAGGTCGTGGTCGGCCGCCCGGTCGACGATCCCCTCGTCGACGCCGCCGTCGGTCAGCGCGTAGCGCCAGCGCTGGGTGTCCGTCCAGTCGGGCTCGGCCAGCCGCTCGTCGTCCAGCAGTTCTGCCACCCTGTCGGCGGCGGTCGCGGTGATCGCCCCGTCGTCCGCGTCGTAGTGCTGGACCGACCAGTCGGGGCTCATCTGGACGATCAGCAGGCTCTCCCCGTCGGGGACGTGTCCGTCCTTGCACTCCTCGCGCGAGACCCAGCCCACGTCGTGTTCGTCGTCCGTGTTGACCAGCGCGTAGTAGGGCCGGTCCAGCTCGACGGGGTAGTGCAACACCGCAGTGACGACGGTGCGGTAGGGCACCACGGCGACCGCCTCGCGCAGTTCCCGGCAGAGCCGGTGTTCCCAGTTGGCCGAGCCCAGCAGGTCCGCCGTCTGGGGAGCCGGCGGCGTGAGGACGACGGCGTCGAAGTGGCCCAGGTCCCGGCCGTCGGTGTCGTAGAGCCGCCACCCCTCGTTCGCCCGGACCGGCTCGGAGACGCGAACCCCGTTCTCGACGGTCGCGTCGGTCGCCCCGAACAGCCGCTTCGCCAGCCCGGTGATCCCCGCCTCGTAGGTCCACTTGTGGGCGTCGGCGTCGCGGCCTTCCGCGATCTCGCCGTCGCCGTCGAACACCCAGACGGGCTCTTCGACGTCGACCAGCCCCTCGGTATCGAGTTCCTCGGTGAGCAGTCGGGCCACTCGGTCGTCGTCGGCCTTGACGTAGTTGGCTCCGTGATCGTACCGACAGCCCTCGCGGCGACGCGTCGCGGCGCGGCCGCAGACGCCCCGGCTCTTCTCGAAGACGGTGACCGTCGCGTCGGCCTCGGCGAGCACGTAGGCGACGCCCGCACCCGCCGCGCCGGCTCCGACGATCGCGATGTCGTCAGCCATACCCGTAGTTGTGGTGCGAGGGCCAAAGTTCCCCCTCCTCGGCCGTCGACGGCCGCTTCGGGACCTTCTTTGTGCTGGGGCCGGCAGTGCGGGGCATGCGACGCAGAATCTACCTGATCGCCGGGGTCGTCCTGGCCGTCACCTCGTTCCCGACGCTGTTGCTGGGTATCACCGGGGACCCGTACAACGCCGTCGGGACGCTCCTGCTCGGGATCGGCGGCCTCCTGTTCGTCGTCGCGGCCAGACGCGACGAAGTCGAGGTCGCCGACCGGACGTTCTCCTGGCACCAGTTCGTCGGCGGGGCCGACATCGCCCTCGGCCTGGGCTTTCCCCTGACGCTTTTGAACCCCGTGCTGACGGGGACGGCCACCTCGGTGGACTACACGTTCCTCGTCGCCGGCGTCGTCGGCGGCCTCGTCCTCGTGTTCATCGGCGTCGACGTACTGCGTGGCAGTCGCTACGTCTCGCTGGGGAGCGACGAGGAATCCGCGCTCTGACGCACCGGACCCGTCTCCAACTGACCCGTCTACAGCCGCTTTGACACGTAGGGACCGTCCTGGTAGTAGTCCAGCTTCTCCCGGTAGTACTGCCGGACCCCGATCCCCGAGAGGACCGACAGCTTCTCGAACCCGTTCTCGACGGCCAGTTGCTCGGCCCGTTCCAGCAGCCGCCGGCCGTAGCCGCGGTGCTGGTGTTGATCGTCGTCGCTCTGTTGGCCCACGCCGACCTGGCTCCCGTAGACGTGGAGTTCACGGACGAGGGCGGCGTTTTCCAGCTCCTTCCTGACGGGATCGTTCGGGAGCCGGAGCCGGCAGAACCCGATCAGCAGCCCCTTCTCGGGGTCCTCGAACGAGAGGAAGTGTTCGGTCCCGCCGCCGGCCTCGTAGGTCAGCTCCTGCAGTTCCACCTGCTCGGGCTCCTCGTCGTTCATCCCGACCTCGCGACACCGGATGCAGTCGCAGGTCCAGCCGTACTCGTCCATCCGCTGGCGAGCCAGCTGCCGGAGGTTGGACTTCTGGACGCCGGCCTCGATGAAGTCCGCCGGGATGTCCCGCTGGACGCGCTGGAGCCGCGTGTACTTCGGGATCATGGACTTGATCTCGGCGACGAGTTCGGCGGCCTCCTCGCTGCCCAGCGGGTCGTACTCCCCGCGGTGGTGCATATCGTAGGTCGCGGTGCCCTCGACGATCAGCGTCGGGTAGATCTTGAGGTAGTCGGGCCGCCACTCGGGCTCCTCGAAGATCCGGCGGAAGTCCTCCAGACACATCTCCTTGCTCATCCCGGGCTGGCCGGGCATCATGTGGAAGCCGACCTTGAACCCCGAGTCCCGCAGCCGGCGGTTCGCGTCGATGGAAGCCTGCACGCCGTGCCCGCGGTGCATCTCCCGGTTGATCCGCTCGTAGGTGGTCTGGACGCCGACCTCGACCTTCGTCCCGCCCAGATCGAGCATCCGGTCGATCTGTTCCGGATCGCACCAGTCGGGTTTGGTCTCGAAGGTGGTGGCGACGTTGCGCACGTCGCCGGTCTCGTTCGCGGCGATCACGTCTTCGAGGTAGCTGAACTCGTAGCTCTCGGGATCCTCGGCGAAGCTCTCGCCCTCGGCGGGCTCGGGCTGGCTCGCGGGGTCGTAGTCGTTCATCGCCTCCAGCGCCCGCTTGACGAACCACTCCTGGTAGTCGTGGCTCCGGGCGGTCATCGTCCCGCCCATCAGGATCAACTCGACCTTGTCGACGGGGTGGCCGATCTCCCGGAGCTGTTCCAGTCGGAGGGTCACCTGCCCGTAGGGATCGTAGTCGTTCTGCTGCCCGCGAGCCGCCGCGGGCTCGTGGCCCGTGTAGCTCTGTGCGCTCGAAAAGTCCGAGTCGGGGCCGCCGGGACAGTAGAGACACTTCCCGTGGGGACACCGCTCGGGCGAAGTCATGATCGCGACGGGGGAGACGCCCGAGGCCGTCCGGACGGGCTTGCGCTGGAGGACCTCCTCCAGCTCCTCCCGGCGTTCGAGGGGCGCGTAGTCGAGCAACTCGGAGTTTTTGGGGACCTTCGGCGAGGAGTACTCCGAGCAGACGTCGAGTTTGGCCTCCTCGACCTCGTCGCGCTCCAGTTCGCCCGCGAGGATTCGCCGGACCAGCTCCTCACAGACCTGCTCGAACGCCTCCGTCTCGGTCGGGTCGCTCGTCTCCGTGCTCATTGCCGCGTGGAGAGTAGTGGACGCGTCGCGAGAATAAGGGTGTCGTCTCGGGGCCCGGGATCGGCGGGCCCCGACACGCGCCGTCTCAGGCCACGTCGGCGACCGCGTCCAGCACCGCATCCAGCGCGGCGTCGCGCTCCCCAGAGAGGAACTCCAGACAGCCGTCGCGGGTGCTCTTGGCGTGGATGCCGGCGTCGGGCGCGGTCTCGTCGGCGGTTGCGGCGACGGCGCGCACGTCCAGCGCGGTCGTCGAGCGCAGGTAGAGTTCGTCCTCGGCCAGGCCGACGACCACGTCCACGTCGTCGCGGTGCCTGCGGAACAGCTCGTCCAGCAGGAGGTTCGTCGGGGGGAACTCGTAGCGGTGGGCGTACGCCTCGGTGTCCAAGACCGCGACCGAGATGCCGTCGACTTCGCGGCGGTCGAGGTTGGCCTCGGCGGTCTCGATCTCCGCGTCCATCTTCGTCCGGAACTGCTCGCTGACGTGGCCTGCCAGCCCGCGCTCGTCGTCGGTCTCCGGGAAGAGGAGATCGGCGATCAGCTCGCGTTTGTCCTCGTAGGACTGGTAGTACGCCTCCAGCGCGATGGCCTCGCGGATCTCGCGAACGTCGTCCGCGTCGTAGCCCGTCTCGGCCGCCAGGTCGACGTAGGGCCGGGGAGCGTCCTCCCAGAAACTCACCGCGGGCAGGTGTCCGATCTCCTCGCGCACGCCCTCGTCGACGTGGGCGGCGACGGTCGCGGCGATGGCGCTCGCGCTCGTCGTCGCGTCGGCGTCGGTCAGCGACGGCGAGACCAGCGTGTCGACGGCGTCGCCGACCTCGGGGTCGGCCTCAGCAGCGTCCAGCACCACGCGGTCGGCGTCGTAGATCGACAGCAGGTCGAACCCGTCCAGCGACTCCCGGGTCGCGCCCGCGGCGACGAACACGAACAGCGGGAGCTTCTCGTCGTGGCGCTCGCGGTTGTCGAGCATCCCCGTCACGTCCTGCGTGGCGTCCTGCATGTCGTAGACGCCGTCCTCCACGGGCCGGCGGTCGAAGTAGTGGTACTCCGCGTCGGTCGCGCCGTGTTGCTCGCGGACCAGCGGGAGCGTCGCGCGCTCGATGGCGACGCCGCCGACGTAGCCGTCGACGGTGGCGTTGTGCCGGACGACGACCGGGCGATCCTCCAGCACGGCCCGGCGGATCGCGGTCGCGGCCTCGCGCACGCCGTCGATCACGGCGTCGACCGCCGGATCGTCGGCCAGCGGGGCCACGTCCTCGGGCCGGGCCTGTTCGGTCAGGGCGTCGGCCATCCGCTCGGAGACGGCGGCGCGTTCCTCGTCTTCGAGGACGACCAGCGCCTCGGTCTCGACCTGCAACTCGCCGCGACGGCGGCGAACCTCGCCGTCCAGCCGGACGAGGTCACCCTCCTCGACCTCGGGGTAGGCCCGGACGCCGGCCTCCTCGAACGCGGCGCAGTCGACGACGCCCGTCTCGTCGCGAAGCTCGAAGACCGTCGGACCGCTGGTCTGGCGGATGTCGGCGATCTCGCCCTCGATGCGAACGTCGTCGCCCACGCGGTCCGCGAGACTCTCGACCGCGACCCGCGCGCGCTCGACGGCGGACTGCTCGCCGTCGGTCTGCGGTTCGGTCTCGACGACCGCCGCGCCGCCCGAGCCGCCGCGGTCCGCGGTTCCGGCGTCCGCGTCGGCCCCGGTGTCGTCGGTCCCGGCGTCGTCCGTCGTGGTATCGTCGGACCCGGAGTCGCCGCCGTCGGCGGGCGAGCCGGTCCGGCCGGCCTCGCGTTTGTCGCTCCCGCTCCGGTCGGGGACCTCGCCGACGGTCTGTCGGACCGGGCCGTCGTCGCCTCCGTCCTCGTCGTCCCCGTCGTCGTCCTCGACGTCCTCTTTCAGCAGGGCGAAGTCCTCGTCGGGGTCGTCGATCAGCGTGCCGCGGAACTCGCGTTCGGACTGGCGGATCGACCACCCGAGGTCGATGTTCCCGTTGTCGCGGACGTTCTTGACCTGCACGTAGACGGTGTCTCCCGGCTCCCAGTCGAGACTCTCCAGTCGCTGGTCGAGTTCGCTCCGGTGGAGGAGACCGGTCACCCGGTCCGCGATGTCGACGAACACGCCGAACTCGGCGTACCCGTCGACCGTGCCTCGGTAGAACCGCCCGGGCGTCAACTGGTCTGCGCTCGTGCCGCGGAACTCGAAGACCACGTCCTGCTGGTGTGTCTCGCAGATGTGCCCCTCGACAGACGTTCCGCAAATGATACAGCTTCCCATTATCGGGACCAAACGGACCCGGCCTAAAACTGTTGTCGAAACGCGCCCGGCACCCCCGGTCACACGGACGGACGCGACGGTCGACGCCCCGCCCGGATCGGACCGGGGGACGACCCGCGACGGCTCACTCGAACACCTCGCTCTCCTCCTCCAGCATCTCGATCCCGCGGGCGATCTCGCGGGCCTCGTCGGGGAACAGCGCGATCTCGACCTCGTTGCCCTCGCCGTCCTCGAAGCCGAGTTTCACGCGCTTGTCGCCGAACTCCCGGACGTCCGCGCCCTCGACGCCGTAGAGTTTCGCCGTCGCCGACTTGTCCGCCGGTCCCACGTTCTTGATCGACCCCTCCTTGAGTTCGAGCATGAACTCGTCGAGTTGCAGGCTGAGCATACCGGCGGTAGGCCCGCCGGCGTTAAAACGGCACGGAGACGCCGACCGCGGCCAGCAGCGCACTCGCGGCCCCGAACCCGCGGAAGCCGTAGCCGAAGACGATCGCCGCCGGCACCGCGACGACCGGGACCGCCTTCCAGTAGGGCAGGTCGTGGACCTCGACGGTCCCGACGACGAGCAGGCCGGCACCGGTCGCCGTACAGAGGACGCGCAGCGCGGGGATCGCCGGGCCGGCGAACACGCAGGGCGCGGTCGCGTACGCGAGGACCTGCACCGTCTCGCTGACGCCGCCCCGATCCGGGGCGGTCGCCATCAGGAGCAGCGTCTGGAGCGCCGCCGTCAGGTGCAGGGTCGCCGGCATCACGAGGACGACGGCGATCGCGAGGAGGAGGGCACGAGAGGCGACCGGCTGGCCGGCGACCACGGGGTAGACGCCCGGAGCCAGCGCCAGCCGCGTCAGTTCCTCGATCAGGACGACGGCGGCCGCGAACACGAGGCCGGGGGCCTGGTCGCCGGGGGCCACGCCCGCCCGGAAGAACCGGCGGGGCCTGACCAACACCTCCGCCCACGCTCGCGCGAGCGCGACCGGGCCGCGGTCCCGCCCGCCCGTCGGATCCTCGACCCACTGGGTCACACCCGGCGATAGGTGGCGTCCGGGCTTGACGGTTGCGGGTTCCGGTTGCGCTCGATGACCACCGATCAGTCCTCGGCCCCCACGTTCTCCGTACTCTCCGGACAGGGGGGATCCGGTTCGATAGTGGCGTACTCGACGGCGCGCTCGCCGAGTACCGCCACCCGCTCGGCCGCGCTCTCGTCGGCGAACCGCCAGTCGTCGGCGTCGCCCTCGAAGGCCTCGCTGGCTCGCGGGATCGCGGCCTGGTGGGGGATGACCCAGGCGTTCAGCGCGCGACAGACCGTGCGCAGGTGTTCCAGCGCGGTGATCGGAAAGCTCCCGCCGGCGACCGCCAGCAGGCCGACGGTCTCGTTCTCGAACTCGTCGAACCCGCAGTAGTCCAGCGCGTTCTTCAGCGGCGTGGCGTAGGAGCCGTGGTAGACCGGCGTCCCCAGCAGGATGGCGTCGGCCGCGCGCACCCTGGCGGTGAAGGCCGGAGCGTCGCCCGCATCGTCGGCGTCGGCGTCGTACACGGGGAGGTCCCACTCCCGGAGGTCGAGCAGTTCCGTCTCGCCCCCCGCCGCAGCGGCCGCGTCGAGGGCACGTTCGAGGCCTTTGCGCGTGTGACTCTCGTCGCGGAGGCTCCCACAGATCGCGACGACGTGCGGTCGTGACATACCGGCCCTGTTGCGCTGAACCGGCTTAAACATCGGTCGACGCGGGCGCGGCTGGGACCTGTGAACTCACGGCAGGAGATAGTCACATTTTTGCTGTTGTTGATCGGGGTCTGTGGTATGGCTGCACGTGGCTCTCAGGAGTCGACCGCCCGCGTCGAGTTACCATCCGTCGTCCCGTTCGACATCCCACAGTTGAATCGGTTGAGCTGGGAGCTCGGGGCCAGAACCGTCGACGACGAGGCGGCGACACTGCGGAGTCGCTGGACCGATACGGAGAGCCAGTGGCGACTCGCGGTGTTCGCGGTGACCGACGGGACCGTGGTCATTCGAGTCCGGACACCGGTCGGTCGCGCCCGGTTCTACGGCGCTGCCAGGACGGACCTCGCGAACGCCCTGCCGGCACTGGAAGCGTCGGACCGCTGGCAGCGACTCGACTGACCGACGCGCAGGTCGACGCTACCGGCGACCGGACACGCACTTCGTCGAGCCTCGCCAGTCAGGGTGTCTGAACTCGGTGGACCCGTCGAAAGCGGCGGGTCTCGGGACGAAGCGAGCGGCGAGTCCGCTACTTCCGCAGGCGGGCGACGGTCTCGCCGTCGCGCTCGTCGACCGACACCAGGCCGTCGTCGGCCAGGTCCGAGAGCAGACCGCGCAACCACTCGCGGCCGTGCTCGCCCCCGGGAGTGTAGTCGACCCGGACGCGGGGGCCGAGGTCGTCCAGTGCCAGCTCGTCGTACTCCTTCAGCGTCGAGACGACCCGGCCGCGCATCTGCCGGCGGCTCCCCTCGAACTCGGGCTGGGTGGGTACGTCCGGCGCGGTGAAGTCGCCGGTCTCGTAGGCGTGACACCACTCCCGCCACGGACAGCCCGCCGCGTCGCAACTGGGCGTCTTCTCGCAGGCCACCCCGCCCAGCTCCATGATGGCGTTGTTCCAGACCCGGGATTCGCCGTCGGGCATGAGGGCGCTCGCCGCCGCCTCGAACGCCGCGTCGTCGTCTTCCACGTCGAAGGCGCGATGGAGGACGCGTTTGACGTTCGTGTCGACCACCGCGTCGCCGTTGTCGAAGGCGAAGGAGGCGACGGCGTTGGCGGTGTAGGGACCGACGCCCATCAGCTCGGCGAGGTCGTCGGGCTCCCGCGGGAACTCCCCGTCGTAGTCGTCCCGGACCTGCCGGGCGGCCTCGTGGAGGTACTTCGCGCGGTTGTTGTAGCCGAGGCTGTGGTCCGTCCAGAACCCGACCACGTCCGCGCGGTCGGCCGCGGCGAGGTCCCCGACCGTGGGCCACCGCTCCAGGAACGCCTCCCAGGCGTCGACCACGCGGTCGAGCTGAGTCTGCTGGCTCATCACCTCCGAGACCAGGATCTCGTAGGGGTCCTCGGTCCGCCGCCAGGGGAACTCGCGGTGGTCGCGCTCGTACCACTCGATCAGGGCCGTCCTGACGGCGGCCAGATCAGTCCCCGACAGCGCCGCGGGGGCGTCCTCGCTCATCGCCACCGGGTAGGGTCGACCGCCGCTTGTGCGTGGCGGTTCCGGCCCGCCAGGAGAGGGCGGCGTTGCCAGCCGAAAGCGGTTTCCTCGGTCGCCGCCACGTCCCCGCCGTGAGCCTCGACGATCTCAAAGACGACGTGGAAGCGAACTACGCGGACCTGGGCGAGTCCGTCGACGTGGACCTCGACCGGGAGACCCGCAACGAACTGGCGATGCTGGTCGCGGCCCTGGAACCCGACGACGTGGGCGAACTGCTCCGGCGGGCCGTCCACATGCAGTTCCAGACCGCCGTCGAGACCGGGAACCTCGACTTCCACCTCCGGAACGCCTACGACGTGACCTACGACGAGTACCTCTCCGGGATGACCTTCGACGAGATGACCGGCGGGCAGTTCCCCCAGCAACAGCAGAAAGACGACCGCCGATACCAGTTCTGAGCCGCGTTCACGCGACGGGTACCGTCACCGATCCGACTCGTCGGCCCGGGCCGTCAGCGTCAGCTCAAGCTCCGCGCCGCAACTGTTGCACGCGCCCTCCCGGATCACGTCTCTCAGTAGCACGTCCCTGAAACAGCAGGGACAGGAGATGCCGGTCAGCGGCCCCGGCACGAACTCGAAGGTGTTGTCCCCCGTGACCGTGAACTCCTGTTCCCGCGGTACGGCCCCGTCGTCCGTTCCGGCTGGCTCCGACGACATGTGAGTTTCTACCACACCACACTCTGTAAATCTTCGTCAGACATCGGCGGTCGACGCCGACTCGCTCGGTGGCATCCGGGGGTCGTCAGACGGTCGTCGCGACCGTCACGAGCGTCGCCCCGAGCATGAGCACGAGGCTCCAGGCGGCCACCCGGTGGGCGAACCGGCGGTTCGGGCTGGCGGCGGTCAACGCCGCCTTGACGAGGATGCTCGCGGCGGTCGCCAGCAGGATCGCGAACACCGCCTCGGGTCCGGTGAGCGAGCCACTGCGGTACAGCAGGACGGCCGAGGTGGTCGCGCCCGCGCTGGAGACGAACCCCGAGACCGCCACCGTCACGTAGAACCCCGCGGTCCCGAACAGCTGGCGCGCGACGCTGCCGGCCAGCACGATCGCCAGGAACACGGCCCCGAAGCCCAGGGCCCGACGCAGGGAGAACGGGCTCCGGAGGTCGATCTCGACGGACTCGCGCCAGTCGGCGGTGTAGGCGGCGACCGCGACGCTCCCGACGATCACGGCCCCCAGCGGGACGACCGCGCCCAGCAGGATCCCCGACTGGACCGTGAACACGAGCGCGATGACGAGGTTCCGCAGCGCCATCGCCGCGTCGGCCAGCAACACGGCGGCGACCGCGTAGGAACTCGCCCGGTCGTGCTGGCGGACGTGATCGAGCATCGTCCCGACCACCGCCGTCGAGGAGGCCAGCCCGCCGAAAAAGCCCGTCACGGCGATCCCGCGACTCCCGTACGTCTGGACGATCGCGTAGTTGACGATCCCGATGCCCGCCACGGTCACTACCATCAGCCAGACGACGCGTGGTTCCAGGGACACGGTGAGGCCGGCCACCGTCAGGCTCCGCGACCCCGCGGGCAGGAGCGGGTAGACCACGAACGCCAGGATGGCGAACTCCGTCGCCGACCGCAACTCCCGGCGGGACAGCCCCCAGGCGAAACTGTGCAGCTCCCGCTTGAGGACCAGCAACAGAGACGACACGACGGCCACCGTGACGCCCTCGACGACGTACCCCTCCGCGACCAGCACGCCCACGCCGTAGGCGACCAGCATCGAGACCGAGGTCGTCAGCGAGAGCCCCCGGTCGGCCGTCAGCAGTCCCTCGACCGCGAGGACGATCCCCTGGACGACGACCAGCACGGCACCGGCGACGAGCAAGAGGTCCGTCCCGACGACGGTGAAGACGGCCCCGAGCAGGCTGATGAGGGCGAAGGTCCGGATGCCGGCCGTCTTCTGTGCCCACTCCCGCTCCAGCCCGAGGAACATCCCCAGGGCCGCGGCCAGCACGAGCCGCGTCACCTCGGCGTCCAGCGACGGCGGAATCGTCCCCAGGAGCGGACTCACCCGTCGAGGTACGGTCTCGATCCCGTTAAGTACCGGGGCGGCTTCCCTCCCGGGTCCTTAATACGACAGGTGAAAAACGGAGTTGCATGGCCGACCTCGACGTCGACCGGTCGCGGACGTTCTGGTGGGGACTCGCGGCCGTGCTGGGTCTGATCGTCGTCTACGTCGTCAACGCCTCTCTCGGGACCTTCGTGTTCGCCGTCTTCGTCTACTACGCGACCCGACCGGCGTACAAGCGCATCCGGCGTCGCGTCCGCCGCCGGAGCGTCGCGGCCGCGCTCTCGCTGGCCGTCTTCGCCCTGCCCGCCGTCGCACTGCTCGCGTACACCGTCGCCATCGCCCTCCAGGAACTCGCGAAACTCGACAGCCAGCAGTTCGGCCCGGTGATGGGACTGATCGAACCGTACGTCGACGTGTCCGCGATCGTCGAGAACCCCGCGACGCTGCTCGAACGCGGCAGCATCGAAACCGTACGGGCCACCCTCGGCGCGGCCCTGGACTACCTCGGGTTCGTCGGGAGCGGCCTGTTGCACCTCTTCGTGATGTTCGCACTGGCGTACTACCTGCTCAAGGACGGCAGTCGACTGTCACGCTGGGTCCTCCAGTTCGGTGACGAACGCGGCATCCTCGAAACCTACGCCAGAGCGGTCGATCAGGACTTCGTGAGCATCTTCTTCGGGAACATCCTCAACGCCATCCTCACCGGGGCGATCGGCGCGATCTCGTTCAACCTGCTCAACCTCTTCGGATCGCCGGGCTTGCACATCCCCTACCCGGCACTGCTGGGCGTCCTGACCGGCGTCGCCAGCCTCGTCCCGGTCGTGGGCATGAAGATCGTCTACGTCCCGATGCTGGGGTATCTCGGCTATACGGCGTATCTGGGTGACGGCGGCTTCGGCTTCGTCGCGCTCGTGGCTGTCGTGACCGTCGTCGTCGTCGACCTGTTGCCCGATTTCGTCCTCCGCCCGTACGTCTCGGGCCGGAACCTCCACGTCGGCCTCGTGATGTTCGCGTACGTCCTCGGTCCCCTCCTTTTCGGCTGGCACGGCATCTTCCTCGGCCCCATCATCCTCGTCGTCGTGTTTCACTTCGCCCGGGTCGTCCTGCCCGAACTCCTCGAGGGCACCACGATCCGCCCCGTCGCCGTCGATCCGACGTACCTGACCGAGGCGACGCCACCCCTCGACGAGTCCGGCCCCGACGGCGACCGGACAGCCGGGCGCGACCCTCCGGGGACCGAAGCGGACGGTCCGACCGACGAAGACGACGAACCGCCGGAGAACCGTCCGTGAGAACGAACAGAACGGGTTTCGACCGATCCGTGACCCGCCACTCGCGCCGGCCTTTCAGAGGTCGACGTACTGTTCTTCCCACTCGCGCCGGGCCTCGATCTCCCGCCGGCCACGCCGGGTCAGGCTGTAGTAGTTCGTCCGCCTGTCGCGTTGCCCCTTCTCGACGAGCCCCTTGTCGACGAGCGTGTCGAGGTTCGGGTAGAGCCGCCCGTGGTGGATCTCCTTCTCGTAGTAGTCCTCCAGTTCCTCCTTGATTGCCAACCCGTGTGGCTCGTCCCGGCCGGCGATGACGTACAGCAGGTCACGCTGGAATCCTGTCAGGTCGTACATCGGTAATGTCTATCGCATCGTTACTGTCGAAATATCATAAACATATCGAACTCAGGTACGTTCGCGGGCGTCTGGGGCCCGGTTTCGTACGGATCCGGTCGTATCATATCGGGGAAACAGTCCCGGACCTGTCGCTGCTCAATCTCTCACTTACCCGTCACGACGGGGAACGGACCACCGACTGCTACGTTTATCTTCCGCGGCGTCCTACGGCGAACCGTGCCCGAGAAAGTGCTGTTCGAGGCCGAACGCGTACAGCGCCGCGAAGCGGTCGCGACCTACCTGCGGACGGTGGCCGACAAACTGGACGCCGGCGAACCGATCACCCTCGAAGCCGGCGATCAGTCAGTCACGGTGGACCCGCCCGCGACCGTCGAGTTCGAGGTCAAGGCCGAGCGCGAGGGGCCGGACGACGCACCCGGCGAGTTGAGCATCGAGTTCGAACTCGAGTGGGACGAAGACACCGGCGACTCCGACGGCTCCCTCAGTATCGAGTAACCGCGAGCTACCGGCTCTCCGGTTCGTAGTACACGTCGAATGGAAAGCGAACCACGCGGGGGTGAAAAGACCCCGCGTGGTTGCTTGCCGCCCTGAATTGGTCCCCGCTGACGCTTCGGCCCTCCAAGCGAAGCGTCACCTGAAACCAGTAGCCATAATCACTTAAATGTACCGGCCGCAACGGATCCGTCCGATGTCCGGTGGTTTACCGGTGCTTTTCCGACCCGGTCATCCGTCGACGCTCGACAGCGACGAGCGACCGATCAGATGTACTCCTCTTCGAGGACCCACCCGAGAGCTCGCTTGTAGTACGTGAACATCTGTCTGACGCCCTGGTGGTTCATGTTCTCGTCGTCGAGTTGTTCCTGCAGGAACTCGTACTGCTCGCGGATTTCCTCTTCGTCGCGCATACGCGCATTCGGGCCGGGAGAGTGAAGTATTTTCACACTCGCCGTGGGTGAAACGCGACACGAGCGGGCCAGTTTTGGGGCTGGCACCGAAAGGAACGGGTATGAAGATCCGCGGGGACCGCGAGTGTCAGTCCTGTGGGACGCGCTGGTCGTACTACGACACCGGCAGCGTGGAGTGTCCGCAGTGCGGGAGCCTCCGGAGCGTGGGCGTCGACGACCGGACGGAACACACAGCGAGCGCGGTGACGCTCGACCTGACCGAGGTGCGCGATCGGATCGACGACGACCCGCTGTCGGACCTGGCGACCGACGCCGCCGAGCGCTGTCGGGAGTACGTGCGCCAGCAGGGGTTCATCGACGCCGGCGATCTCCGGGCGCTGGACGACACCTACCTCGCCGCGCTGGAACTCGTCCACGCCGCGGCCGAACTGGACCACAGCATGCGGGTCGACGACGACGAGGAGTACTACGTGCTGGATCTGTTGCGCGGAGCCGACCGGGGCGAGCGGCCCGGGCCGTCGGCCGTCCCGGCGTCGATGCGCGCGGCCCGCGGCCTGGCCTACGCCAGGGCCGTCGGCGACTACCACGACGACCTCCGGACCTACCTCGACGGCGACCACGACGAACTGGCCCGGGACCTCCTCGGTTCGCTGGCCGAACACCGCAAACGCGTCGAAGCCCTCGACGGCGACGTGTCGCTGGCCGACAGCGAGGCGCTGATCGGTGCCGCACAGGCGGTCGGCCACTACCTCGCCGAGGGCGACGAGAACGCGCTCGCTCAGGCGCGCCACCACCTCGACAACCTCGACCCCGACCCCCGATCCTGACGGGACGGGCCGCCGATCCACCTCGCACCACGAACCCCGCTGGCGACGTACCGGCGCGAGCTGTCCGTGCCAAGTTTTAACACAGCAAGCGACGAAGAGGAGGGCGTCGCCGAGATCGATTATCATGGTTTTCAAGAAGATAACCACTTTCAGATGTTAACATTGTGTTAATCAGTACTGCACTCGGCTTCGTGTTCTACTAAATTTCTCCGTATGGAGTCACTATAGTAGATTTTCGTGCCACACCTATCGCATCTGTACCATCCATCGTCATCGTCTTGGCATTCAGTGTAGTTCTCTCGAATCACCTCCTGAAAGTCCATACACCATATTATCTAATTTTTAACCCTATTGAATTAGTGCAAAATATTTCATCTCTCTAGTACCCACAGCCCCCAGTCTCACATGCGATGTCGCAAGGTGACCCAGACGACCCAGAAAACGATTCATATGAGGCAGAGCCCGATACCAACGAGACTGAAATCGAAGCTGAACTGGGAGCATTAGCGGTGAGTGTGTCAAATCACGACCCGAGTATCGCTGAAGAGCAATTCAAAGAAATCTGGGAATACGTGACGGCTGACGCGGGTGATTGGAGTGACGCAATGCGAGCACGACTGACCAACTACCAGTAATCAACATGACCGAAGAAAACCTAATCGAAGAACTGGACGACGAGGAAGTCGAACAGCTTGCGGATGAGGTCGAAGCTGAACTCGAAACACGCGACAGAGACAGGATTAACGCCAGCCTCGGGATGTTCAGCTTGGAGGTCGAGAGTCACGAGTCGCTTGACGACACGGCTGAAACCTTCGTAGAATTGTGGACAGGCCGAGTTGAGGAGGTGGAAGAATCTCGGGCAAATACGCTCAAGAAATCGCTTGAAGGCGACGAAATTAGCCTATTCTAACCAATCATGAGTGATGAATGTGCTACCTGCGGCGGGACTGTGGCGTCGACGTGCTCAACGTGCGACCTCTCGCTTTGCGAGGATTGCTTGCGAAACTATCCCAGCGCTTCCTCCAGTTTTAGCACTTGGAAGTGGGACTGTCTGAGGTGCGGACGTAGTGTTAAGGACTGATGCTGAATTTCTTGGCCCGTCTGCTGGGCTACTTGCTCGTGTTACCGTTTCTCCCCGCGTTCTTCATTCGTGGTGTCTTCTCCATCGCAGGCGTGGAATTCCACGAGGCCACCCACAAATTGGGAGCACGCTTGCTGGGAGTCGACTACGCTGACAGGGGTATCGTTGGCGCGTATCGAGTAGTCTCGTTCACTGACCCTACTCCTGCACAACTCCTTCTGACAAATCTCGCTCCCTTGCTATTGGTTATCCCGTCTATCGTATCGGCGTGGGTCTGCTTTACCCATCCAGTGCTGTTGTTTCTTTTTTGGATGGTGCCCGTTCAATTCGCTCGGTACAGTCTCCCATCATACTTGGACGCCCGCCAAGTTGTTGTTCGATGGGAGTGGCGTCATCTCGTGTCGTCAGTACTCTCTACCATCATCCCGCTCCCGCTTTTGCTTGCCCGCCTTCCGTCTCATCTCTCATCAAAACTCAAGCTTGTCTCTGAGCTCTTGTGGGCCATAGGCCTCCTCTTTGTTGCGTGGGAGACCTATCCTGTCGCTCGGACTATCGCACTGGGGGCACTCTAACCTCAGCCCTTCGGGCTGAGGCAAAGGGGCTTGTCGGAACCCCGATTTCGTGGTTATTTCGTGGGGGTAACGAGAAGGATTGGTAGATATTTTGTAGTCTACGGGTTGGATTTCGTGGTGTTTCCGCACCCTACGAGATGGATTCAGTGAGGTCACGGTATTCAGCTAAATCGATTACGTCCTGCTCATCGAGGTCGCGGAGAAGCTGGGCAATCAGGTAGGAGTGCTCTTCAACGACCTCACTAAGGTTGTTCCAGCGTGAGTCAACCTGTTGCCGTCCTGCCTCGGTGAGTGTCGCTCGTTTGGCCGTAAACTGTTCTTCTTCGACGGTATCGAGGTCAACGAGCCCTTGGCTGGCTAACTTCTCTAACTGGTAGCGCGCGGCATCGTTGTCGGATATCTCGGTCTCGGTGGTCAGGTCGTGCGTGGTTGCTACTCCGTCATGTCTCGCGATATAAGCCAGAACTCGCTTCGTTTTCTCTTTCATAATTGTCACTTGGTAGTAGTAGCGTAAAGGCGTAGGGCGACCTCAGTACTACGCTTGTGTTTCAAATCGCGAGACCCTGACCGTGAAAGAACCCCGTCCCTCGGATGATATAGAAGAGCTTCAGTAGTTCGGTGTCCTCGCTTGATACTCTATAATGAGTTCGTCATTGCTTGCCTCAGGACATTCGACATACAGATGCGAGACATCGGTCGGATGGTCTTTCATCAACTCGTCTTCTTCGAACTTGACGATATGCGTCTCACCACAGACGGGACACTCAAAGGAATCGCCCTCTTCGTAGCCTGATGTTTCTTCTTGACTCGGTCGATTCTCCATAAACACTGCTTCCTCAATTGTCAACGAGTGACGGTCAAACAATGTTTCTTCGTCTCTGACTTCACGCACAGCATCGTAGGCGTCGGTCAACTTGGCGTCCGAACGGTTTTCTTTGAAAACACGATACCATGTTTCCTCGTCCTCAATGTAGACAACCGCGGAGACGCTCTCTTCGGTGATAAAGATGAGATTGTACACATACACGAACGGTTCGACCACCTCGGTCATTTCCTCGTCGTGAATGATTGCATCGAACTGTCCACTCTCCTTCAGCTGGTCGAGGTCTTGCTCCATCGCAAGCGGTCTGGATGGGAGACTCGACACAGGCGTATCGAAATCGGTCATACCTTTGACTGCGACCTCTATAGACAAATCATTCAGGTATGGTTATTTCTGCAGGAGTTCTCGGACGAGAGTGACTCGCTCTGGATACGACAGCTACTGGGGTTGCACGGGCTCCTCACACTCGTGGCATTCGGCAAAGACCCGTGTCTCATCCTCTACCTCGTACTCGACAAGTACAGCTTCCGCTGGGATAGTCGATTCGCAGAACGGACACGTACCAAGCTTTGGCGCTGTGTTCGACATAGGGACTGGGGAAGGGGAACTTGGAGCGTGTGACAAGATTCCAAGTTCCACATGGGTATTAAGACTCTATATTTAAACCAGTCAGGGAAGCGCGGTGAAAGTGATAGAAAAGACGGGGTTACTGGGCTGGCGAGACCTCAGCGGCGTATTCCTCGGCCAACTCCACGACATCGTAGACGTGAATTCCCGATTTGAACCACAGCACACGGT
>JBDGUF010000022.1:0-53176 GCA_042216105.1 Halorientalis sp. | reverse complement strand
AGGAAGAAGCCGTCATCAACTCCGAGCAGGACGACTGATCGGCTAACCGCCGCTTTTTTTCGACGCTGGCCGCGTAGCGACAGCGCCGCGTGTCGCCGCTTATCCGGGTGAGACACCCGCACGCCCGCCTCCCGATTCGATTCGGCCAGCTTTAAGAACCGCCGAGTAGTTCCTCCGTGTGACTACAATGACTGCAATCGACGAGCGTCTCCACGACCGCAAGTTCGTGCGGACGTTCTTCACGACACCGACGGCCGAGAAGGGGGCCGACGACTCCGCGAAGAAGCTCCGAAGCGCCATCGGCCTGCGCGGCATGCAGGCTCCGGACGTGTGGGTGCCGGACAACGAGGACGCCACCGCGCCCAACATGCGCGACGAGGGGGCCGAGAACATCGCCGAGGTCGTCGCCGAGGAGGGCGAGGAGTTCCCCGGCGAGATCCACCCCCGCGTCGTCTGGCACCGCGACGACCCCTCGACGCGCTACAAGGGCTTCCAGCACATGCTCGAGATCGCCGACCCCGAGAACGGTGCCGTCGAGAACATCGACGGGTTCGTGATCCCCGAGGTCGGCGACATCGACGACTGGAAGAAGGCCGACGAGTTCATGACGATCGTCGAGAACGAGCACGGTCTCGAGGAGGGCTCGCTCGCAATGAGCGTCATCATCGAGTCCGGCTCGGCCGAACTCGCGATGGGCAAGCTCCGCGAGGAGATGGGCAAGGCCGACAACAACCTCGAACGCCTGTTCCTGCTGGTCGACGGTGAGGTCGACTACACCAAGGACATGCGCGCGATCACGCCGACCGGCGGCCTCCCCGAGTGGAAGGAACTGCGCCACAACACCTCCCGCGGCGCGAGCGCCGCCGGCTGCATCGCCATCGACGGCCCCTACGACGACATCCGCGACGTCGAGGGCTACCACGAGCGCATCACCGCCAACAACGCGATGGGCATGCTCGGCATCTGGTCGCTGACGCCGGGACAGGTCGTCGAGGCCAACAAGGCACCCCTCCCGCCCGAGGAGGGGTACTGGGTCATCGACGCCGACGGCCGCGAGGTCGAACTGGAGAGCCAGGACGGCGTCGAGGTCTACTCCGGCGACCGGATCGAACTCGAAGAGACCGACGGCGGCTACGAACTCGAAGTCGGCAGCGACGAGGTCGTCGTCGAGTCCGAGGACGAGCTCGCCGACGAACTGCTCGATCTGGTCGACTACGTCCCCTCGATGGACGACATCGTCGACTCCATGGAGGAGTTCGAGGCGGCCAAGGAGGCCGGCAAGGGCGCCATCGCGATGACCCGCGCGGCCACCGTCGAGATCGACGGCGTGCAGGTCGACGTGTCCAGCGACCGCATGTGGGACGAGGCGACCTACCAGGCGCTGATGACGCCGGTCAAGCTCTTCCAGGACGTCTACGAGAACCGGCCGGACCAGCACGACGACCTCGCGGAGCTGTACAGCGAGGACGTCGTCGAGCGCGCGATGGAAGTCGGCAACTGACGGCGGACACCCGCTTTTTTCACAGCCAGTCGGACAGGTCGGCCGCCGGACCGCCGTCGGCGAAGGGCGTCTCCGCGAACGGGACGGCCCGCGGCCGGTCCCGGTCGGCCAGTAACGACTCGGCGGCCGCGCGGTCGGCCCCGCCGGCGTCGACGACGCCCCACGGCGGCCAGAACTCGGCGTAGACGAATCGCCCGCGCGAGCGGTCCCACCGCAGGTACACGTCGGCCTCGTCGTCGCTCGTCACCAGACACACCTCGCCGTCGGTCACGCGTGTCACCTCGACGTAGTCGGCCGGATCGAGATCGGTCGGGTCGCCGCCGTCGCCGAGTGCCCCCCAGAGCAGTCGACAGGGCCGGCTGTCGGTGTACCGGAACAACACCTCACGCAACGCGTCCCGATCGGACATCACCACGTGTAACGTGACCAATACCCATAAGCCTCCGGGTGCCGCCCGTTTCCCGACGTGAGGGTGGCCCCGGACTCCGTCCGACGGCGGGGCCAGCGTTATTACCCGTGGTGGCATACCACACACCCATGAAGTTCGTCATCGTCGGCTTCGGTCGCGTCGGGATGCGCACCGCACGGAACCTCCAGTCCGAGGGGCACGAGGTCGTCATCGTCGAGAACGACCACGACAAGATCGCCCGCGTCGAGTCCGAGGGGTTCGCGGTCGTCGAGGGCGACGGGTCCGACGAGGACGTGCTGACGGCGACGGGGCTGGACGACGCCGACGCCATCGCCGCGCTCACGGGCGATCTCAACACGAACTTCGCGGCCTGTATGGTCGGGAAACACCACGGCTGTCGCACGGTCCTCCGGATCGACGAGGACTACCGCGAGGAGATCTACGAGAAGTACGCCGAGGACGTCGACGAGATCATCTACCCCGAGCGGCTCGGGGCCGCCGGCGCGAAGACCGCCCTGCTGGGCGGGGACTTCAACGTCCTCGCGGACATCACCGAACAGCTCTCGGCGGCCAGCGTGCAGATCCCCGAGGGGTCGCCGGTGATCGGCAAACGCGTCGTGGAGATCGACCTCCCCGCGGACGCCCGCGTCTACGCCCACGGTCGCGAACACGAGCCCATGACGATCCCGCTCCCACAGACCGAGATCCGGGCCAACGACAGCCTCGCCCTGATCTCTCACCCCGACTCGCTGGCGCCCGTCCGCGAACAACTTCGCGGCGAGCGCGCCTGAGCGGCCGCTACCGGGCCGAAAACGGAGTGGGGTGGGGTCAACGGTGTCCGGGCGCGCGGTAGGATGGGAGACTGAGGCCGCCTGTGCGCGCCCTAGTTTTCGGGAGACGCGGGTGTTACTTAAAATCGCGTCAGACGGCCGTCACACGACCGCAAAACCGCCGGCGAGCGACCGCGTCGTCCCGGGGAACCAGCGTCCGGGACGCCGACTGTTCTAGTCGATATCGGGTACTCGATGCACCAGCTCGAAACCTCGAACGGTTGCTGGCAATACTGATATGCCGGCGGTTCCGAAGGAGCCCTGTGGCCGTTTCGACCGTCGAACGCGTCGGAGAACGCCTGCCCGTGGCAGTCGGTGACCTGACGGGTGCGCTAGGGGATTCGGTTACGGTGTTGCCGCTGGTGGTGGCGCTGGGCGCGCTGACGCCCGCGTCGCTGCCCCACGTCCTCGTCGGGTTCGGCGTCTTCCAGATCGTCTGGGGGCTCCGCTACGGCCTGCCGCTGTCGGTCGAGCCGATGAAGGCGCTGGCTGGACTGGCCATCGCCGGTGCCGTGACCTACGGCGAACTCGTCGCCGCCGGCCTGCTCGCGGGCACGGTCCTGCTCGCCGTCGGCGCGACGGGGACGCTCTCCCGCCTCCAGGCCGTGATCGGCCGGCCGGTGATCCGCGGGGTCCAGCTGGCCGTCGCGCTGTTGCTCGCCCGGGCCGGCCTCGACCTCGCGCTCGGGAGTCCGGGCGTGGCTGCCGTCGGCGCGGCGCTGGCGGGGCTGGTCGCCGTCGCGGGCTACCGGCGGGCCGCCGCGCTCGTCGTCCTCGCCGCCGGCACCGCCTGGACGGCCGCCGTCGCGGGCGTGCCCGCGCCCCAGGTGCCCGCACTCACCGTCTTCCCGGCCGGCGGTCCCGAACTCACCGTCGGCGCGGTCGAGGGGACGCTCGCCCAGCTGGCGATGACCGTCGGCAACGCCGCGGTCGCGACCTCCCTGCTCTGTGCCGACCTGTTCGACCGCGAGGTCTCGCCCGACCGCCTCGCCCGGAGCATGGGTGGGATGTCCCTGGCCGCCGTGCCGCTGGGCGGGTTGCCGATGTGTCACGGCAGCGGCGGCCTCGCCGGGAAGTACGCCTTCGGCGCGCGGAGCGGCGCTGCCAACGTGGTGCTCGGGGCCCTGTACCTGGCCGGCGCACTGGTCGCGGGTCTGTGGCTGTCCTTCCCGATGGCCCTGCTGGGGACGCTGCTGGGCGTCGTCGCCCTCCAGCTCGGCCGGATCGCTCTGGACACCGATCACCGTCCGCTCGTTGGCGCGATCGGTCTGCTCGCCGTCGCGACCAACGTTGGGATCGCCTTCCTCGCCGGCCTGGGCTACTGGCTCGCCCGCGAGCGCTGGCTCGCGTGAGCGGTGGGTTTTTCGGCGCGTGGACGCCCACCATCGGGTATGACCTGGGCCGAGTTGTTCGACCGCGCCGACGAGTACGACGTTGCCCTCGCGACCGTCCGCGACCGCCTCGCGGCACGGAGGGACGGGGATGACTGACGGCCCGACCCCCGCCCGTCTCGTCGCCGACGCGGACGTGCTGGCCGCCGATCTCCTGGTCGGTGGCCCCTCACGCGAGGCGCTCGACCTCGCGCGGGCTCACGACTGGATCGATCTGGTCGCCAGCGATCCCCTGCTGGCCGACGCCGAGGCCGTAATCACCGACTGTGCCGACGCCGACCTCGCGGCCGACTGGCGCGAGCGGATCGGCGAGTTGCGCGAGTCCGTCTCCCATCCCGCCGGCGACCACCCGGCGCTCGCTTCCGCATACAACGGCGACGCCCCGCACCTGCTGACCTTCGACGAGGATCTGCGGTCCGTAGCGGCCGGCGTCGCCCTGAACGCCCACGTCGACGTGAGCGTCCGCGAACCGCGTGCGTTCGTCGCGCTGTTCGATCCCGAGTCGATATACGAGGTCGTCGTCGGCGGCGAGTACCCCGGGCCGGACCGGGATCCGCGGGCGTAGTGTTCTTTCCCGATTCGCTCAGTACAGACGACGCCACGGAGTGACTCGCAATGCCTGATGCTGAGCCCCTCTATGACGTTCGTGAGCAAACCGGGAATCCCGACCACGCATCGGTCGACGATGTGGTCGACCTCGTGATCCACCGGGCGCAGAACCCGCGAACCGAGCACGAGGATGCGCATTTCGATACAGCGCTCGCGGCGCTCGTCGACAGGTACGGAACGGGGTCGGTCCGGACAGTCATCCACCGCATCCTCGTCGACGACGAGCCGTTTCGGACCGCCACGAACGGCCTCGAGATGCGCAACGTCGACGGCGTTCGGATCGGGACCGCCGCCAGCTGGTTCCTTGAGGAGCTGAACGCACAGGACGACGGCTGAGACTGGCGGGACAGGCCCGTCAGGCCTCTGATGTGCAAGCCCTGTGCAAACGCCGAAACGGTTATCACTCTATGTGCAGAACGTGCACATAGAATGAGCGCAAGCGACGATCCGCGACGGGTCCATTTCCAGTCGCCAGAGTATCTCGTCGACCGGCTGGATGCGATCGCGGAGCTCTTCGACAAGGATCGGACGGATCTGCTTGTCGAGGCGATTCGTGAGTACATCGAAGACACGGCCGACAGCGAGACGTTCCAGGAACTCGTCGCGACGAAGTACTACGACGACCAGCTTGAGTTCGAGACGGTCAAGCAGTTGGTCGGCGCCGAGACTGCCCAGCGACTCCGGCTTCTCAAAGCGGATCTCGAGGACGAGCCGCTCGATCTCGCTGCTCCCGACGACGTGGACGTCTACGATGGCGACGCGACGGCGGTCGAGACCGCAGCCGGCGACGAGCGATGAGCGGCCGGCGACTGCGTACGGTCGTCGCCGACACTAGTGCGCTCGTCAGTCTCGCGGTTCCCCGCGCTGACGCGGCCGTCGACACTAACACTCCGGACCCGTTCCAGTATCTGCTTACGTCGTGTGACGTGTTCGTGCCGCCAGAAGTGGTCGCCGAACTCCGTGACATCACGCAGTACCAAGACATCCACGCCGCGGCTGCGAACAACGTCCTCGCGGCCCGCAGCTACTACACGGTCGCGGACCCCTACGAGCGCGAGGATACACCGGACTCCCGGCCGACGTTCGGGCTCGACGACGGCGAAACCGATGGGATCGTTCTTGCGAACGCGCTCGATGTCGATGGGTTTCTCACCGACGAGTTCGGCGGAACGAACTTCCCACTGATTCACGCCGTGCTACAGGGCCCGCGGATCGTCCCGACGCCGCGGCTCATCGTCGACTACGCTCGAAACGGGCATCTGAGCCACGAAGAGGCTCGAACGCTGATCACGACGATCAGCCCGCATCGGAGCTGGGAGAACAGTCCGTACGTCACACAATTGCTCCACCGTCTCGAAGAGTAACCAGTCTCCGGGTGGTGACGCCGAACAGCCAGCGCCGGCGACGGCACTCGAAAGCCCTCGGCCGCTCGATGTCCCGCCGCTCTTTTTTGCCGTCACGGGGCCGGTGGCTGGTCTGGGCAAGCGTTTCGTACAGCGCGCGGCGCCACCGACAGATGCACGCGTCTGTCGAGCCCACGCTCGCTCCTGCGTCGCTCGCGGGGACGACGGAGCGCTGCGCTCGGCGCATCGCGCGCCTCCCGGCGGTCCACCGTGCTCGCGTCGCTGCGCGCGGTCCCCAGCGGCACAAGAGGAGGTGCCGGGAACGAGTCTCTCGTTCCAAAAGCGGTCCAAGAGGTCACTCAGCTTTGCACGTTGTCACATTGACACGTAGAATGCAAAGATGAGCACAAGAAACGCTCTACTGGTGGATATGGAGTCTGATCTCATCGCTACCGGGGCGTCGGTAGGAGTGCTGGAGACGGCGTTCACAGGCGGTACGAGGCGGATGCCATGGGGCTTGACCCCGAGGCAGTTGACACTGTTTGCCTCTCCAACTGGGAATACGTACTCACAACTGGGATCCGCATACCCGCTTCAACACGGTCTCGAACGCCGTTTTTCCCGATAAAATGTTAGATCTTCAACGTGCAAAGCCGAGCTCTATATTCAGCAGCACTCCGAGAAAGTTAACGCAATCTGGTAGAATTGACAGTGGTAGGTTGGCATCTACACTGAGCAGTCGGTCCATCCTCGATAGTCCTGAAACCGACACCCTGTGAACTGTTCTGTGATACGCTGTCTGCCTCATTACCGTTCGGCAAACCACTCGGAGAACTTCGCCAGCGCCCGCCCGCGGTGGGAGACGGCATTTTTCTCCGCCGCGCTCATCTCCGCGAAGGTCGTCCCGTCGTGCTCGAAGATCGGGTCGTAGCCGAAGCCGCCCTCCCCCCGCGGCGCGACGATCTCGCCCGGGACGGCCCCCTCGAAGATCTTCACCGGCAGATCGCCCGCCGCTACCTGATCGTCCGTCGTCGCCGCTCCGCGCTCCTCGGCGCTTTTGTCCTGCCCGCGGCGCTCCCGATCCACGGGATCGGGCGACGCGTCGAAACCCTCGCCGTCGCAGTAGGCCAGCACGGTCTTGAACGACGCCGCGCGGTCGTCCTCCTCGCGGGTCAGCCGCCAGACGCGCTCGACCCCCACGGTGTCCTCGACGTACGAGGAGTACGGGCCCGGAAAGCCGTCGAAGGCGTCGATGAACAGCCCGGCGTCGTCGACCAGAACGGGCGCTTCGACGTGTCGGTAGGCCTCCCGCGCGCCGTGGGCCGCCACGGTCGCGAGGTCGTCGGCCTGAACCTCCCTGTAGTCGAACTCGAACTGTTCGACGCCGTCGCCGAGGTACTCCCGTGCCTCCCGCACCTTCCCCTGGTTGGTCGTCACGAACCGGAGCATGCCCGGGGGTCGGCGCCGCCGGTCAAAAGGCGCGTCGATTCAGTCGACGATGACCTCGACCGGCTCGTCCTCGTCCTCGCCGACACTCTCCTCGCCCGACCGCTGACTCTGGTAGAAGAGGAGGCCGGCGACGGCCAGCACGACCCACGACCGCCAGTTGGCCAGGTTCAGCGTGTACCCGATGCCGAAGGGTTTCTCGACCAGCATCCCCTCGTCCGGCCGCCAGTACGACGACAGCATGCGCTTGATGCTCGGGCGCTCGAAGTTGTACGGTACCCCGAAGATCTCTCCGGACTCCGGCTTGTCAGCCATACTCCGTGTTTCGGCTGGCCCCGTTAAGACGTTTGTCCCGACGGGTGCGACCGCTGCTCACTGGTAGCGGCCCCGCCCCTCGATCTCCCGCAGGTGATCGAGGACGCGCTCGTCGCCTGCGGAGCGGTACGCGTCCTCCGCGGCCGCGAGCAGGGGCCCGGGATCGTCGGCCGTCCCCGCCAGCGACTGGGCGAGGACGTGCAGGTCCATCGCGTGATCCTCGCGGTCGTCGGTGTAATAGCCCAGCCCGAAGTCGATGAGGTAGGTGCGGCCGTCCCCTTCGACCCTGACGTTCCGCGTCGTCGGATCGCCGTGAACGAACCCGCCCTCGTGGATCGTCGCCAGGTGCCGCCCTACGTCCCGGACTCGCGGCTCGGTCAGAGACTCGCGAAGGTCGGCGTCACCGACGAACTCGAAGACCAGCCGGGTCTCCCAGGGGTCCACGTCCAGCAGGACGGGGGTCGGCACGCCGTGGCGGCGTGCCTCCGCGGTGAGCCGTGCCTCCTCCCGGGTGCGCTGGACCCGCAACCGCTCGTCAAGCTCGGGATGTCGGTAGCTCCGTGGCTCCCGGCGCTTGATCACGCGGTCGCCGTCGATCGCGACGGTCGCCTCCGCGCCCTGTAGCTCGTCGGCGTCGCCCGACCGGTAGTGAACGCTCTCCGCTCCGCGCCAGGTGACCGCCACCTCGTCCGGCCGGAAGTCCGCGTCGATGCGCGACTCCGCGATCGGGAGGGTGTCGCCCGCGTCGTACATCTTCGCGCCCAGCACCGCGATCATCCCCGCGTTGTCCCGCAGGAACCGCGGCTCGGGGGCGAAAAAGTCCGCGCCGCGTTGCTCGCACATCTCGGCGAGCATCTCCCGCAGGCGGGCGTTCTGGCCCACGCCGCCGCCCAGCACGAGTTCGTCGGTCCCGGTCAGCGAGAGCGCGCGTTCGCTGACCTCCGTCAGCATCGCGAAGACGCTCTCCTGGAGGCCGTGGCACACGTCCTCGACGGGCACGCCCTCGTCCACGGCCTGTTTGGCGGCGCTCATCACGCCCGAGAACGAGAAGTCCATCCCCTTGACCACGTAGGGGAGTTCGTGGTACTCCCCCTCCGTCGCGGCTTCCTCGACCTTCGGCCCGCCGGGGTGGGACCAGTCCAGGTGGCGGGTGAACTTGTCGATGGCGTTGCCGACGCCGGTGTCCATCGTCTCGCCCAGCACGCGGTAGCGGCCGTTCCGGTAGGCCAGGACGTGGGCGTTCGCGCCGCTGGCGTTCAGACAGATCGGCGACGAAAAGCCCGAGCGGTGCCGCCCGATCTCCAGGTGCGCGACCATGTGGTTGACGCCCACCAGCGGCACGTCCAGTCGCTGGGCGACCGCGCGGGCCGCCGTCGCGACGATCCGCAGACAGGGACCGAGTCCGGGTCCCCGAGAGAACGCCACGCAGTCGACGGGTGGCTCGTCGGCCGCGCAGTCGGGATCGTCGGCCGCCAGCCCGCGGGCGTGATCGAGCATCCGCTCGACGACTTCAGGGACGTGGTCGCCCATGTGTTCGGCGGCCTCGCGCGGGTGGATGCCGCCGCTGTCGGGCTGGTAGGCGTCGGTCTCGATCTCGACGGCCCCGGTCGCGGTGTCGTAGACCGCGGCGCTTGCGGCCCAGGCGGTCCCCTCGATACCGAGAACGCGCATCGACCCTACTGCCACTCGGTGTAGCTACACCGGCCGCAGTGGAGGCGATCGCCGTGGTCCGCGAGGAAGGAGTCGCCACAGCGCGGGCAGGTCTCCCGCTCGGTCGTGCCGTCGTCGTCGTAGAGTTCGTGCCGGGACATCTATGCCTCCTCGGCCTCTTCCTCGCCGTCGGTCGCGATCTTGTTGCGTTCGAGCATGTGGTCCTGCTCCACGTCGGCGGCGAACTCCGGACTGTCGTACACCTTCGCGTAGCCGACGGTCTTGCGCATCCCGTATTTCGTGTCGAGTTCGTGGACGACGACCTCTTCGGCGTCCTTGTTGAGTTTGGCGGCGAGGCTGTCACGCACCGAGAGACGCGAGGGGGTCGCGTCCTCGTGGACCATCTCGAATCGCACGTCGGTCCGGTGTAACATCGGATTCTCCGTCTCCTCGATGATGTCGATATCCATGGTTCTTGGTCGTACTCCCCGCGAAACGAGTAAAAGGATTTCGAAGCCCGCGCCGGCGGACGGCGACCGGGTCAGCCCTCCAGCAGCTCCCACAGCCGCTCCGTATCGCCGTCCATCCGGCCGAGCAGGTCCGAGACCCGCGATCTGACCCCTGCCTCGCACTCGACGAGGACCATCCCCTCGTCGGGCTGGCCGTAGACGACGCTCGCGCCCGTCGGCGCGGCGGCGATGGCCGGCAGCGTCGCCAGGTCCTCCTCGCCGTCAACGACGATCACCGTCGATTCGCCGTCGCCGGCGGCGTCGATGGCCGTCGACAGCGCCGATAGCAGTGCCGCGCTCAGCCCCGCCGCGGCGTTGACGACCTCGACCTCGCGGTCGAAGACGCCCGCGTCGATGGCCTCCCGAACGTGGTCCTCGATGGTCGACCGTTTGGTCCGGCCGTCGATCAACGCCACGTCCGGCCGGCGGTCGGCCTCGATCAGGTGGTAGGTGACGATGTCGCCGACCGCGACGATCGGCGGTTCGGCCGCCGACAGGAGGGCCTCGGCATCGGTGTAGACCTCGCCCATCGGCTCCTTGAGTTCGCCCCGCAGTGCCTCCTGCAGGCTGACGACGGTTTCGGTGTCCGTGGTCACGTCAACGTACCTTCAGCGCGTACTTGCCGGGCTCGTCGACCTCCATCTCCTCGGCGACCTCGCTCTCCTCGGGGTGGGCGATGATGACGTAGCCCGCCCAGTCCTCGGTCAGCGAACTCGAGCCACAGGAGACACACGCCTCCTCCTCGCCGGACTGCTGGACGCGGTGACACTCCCGGCAGACGAGTCTGTCAGCCATGACTACTCACCCGTGGTGGCCTCGCTTTTGCGCTCCTGGCGCTTGGCTTCCAGCCAGCCGTGTTTGCCCAGGCCGACCTGTTTCGCGGTGAGGCCGATCTTCGAGTCCCGGGGGTTGCGCTCGTCGATGCTCTTGGTGACGATCCGGGCCCGCACCGCGTCCCCGACCGTCAGCGTGTCGTTGGAGTCACGGGAGGCCAACTGCTGGTTCTCCTCGTCGTAGGCCAGGTACTCGTCTGAGATCTGGGAGACGTGGAGCAGGCCGTCGACCGGCCCGATACCAACGAACGCGCCGAAGTTGACGACCTCGACGACCTCCCCGTCGACGACCTCCTGCATCTGGGGATCGAAGGTCAAGGCGTCGAACTCGGCCTCGTAGTAGACGCCCGGCTCGTTCGGGATGACCGCACCCTCGCCGATGTCGTGGACCTCGACGATCGAGACGACGCTGCCCACGTCCTCGTCCATTCGGCCTTCGAGTTTGTCCTGGAGAAGTCGCTTGATCCGTCCCGGAGTCACGTCCGCGAGGTGTTCCGGGGGCACCTCTACCGTGTCGCGAAGTCGAACCCGTTTGTACATGTTATGGTTGAGTGATGGCGAGTTTGTTCTGGCCCCTTAAACCAATTACTGGAACGCCACGGTCCAGCACGCGGTCCCGCAGGGGCCGGTCGTTCGTGACGACACAGTCGCACTCGCCGTCGGCGGCGAGTTCGACGATGGCGTCGTCCGCGTACGATTCCTCGTGATCGAGGACGCGAGCGCGCTCGGCCAGGTCCCGACCGACGCTGGCGGCGGTGCCTTCCTCGCCGCCGCCCTCGGCCAGCGAGTCCAGTTCGGTAACCACGGCCCGGGGCACGGCCAGGTCGTGGTCGCCCCGCAGTCGGTCGAGTTCCTCGAACAGCCGCACGTCGCATTCGACCGGCATCATCAGCGCGCTCGTGTCCAGACACACCGTCATTCCCGGAGCGTCCCGACGCCGATCAGCCGCCACCGCGCGCCGACCCGGCGGTTGATGGCGATCTTCGATCCCGGCTCGGCACAGACCGGCCGTTTCAGCGCGACCTCGCACTCGCCGTCCCGGGCGCTCGTGACCGAGCCGACGGTCGTCGCGGTCCCGACGGTGAGCATCAGCGGCTCGCCCGTCGAGATCTCCTCGACCTCCTCTTCCTCGCCGACGATCCGGTCGAGCAACTCGACGTCCATCTCGAACCCCTCGAACGTCGGCGGGAGCGTCCCCGGCGGCCCGGCGACCTGCCCCGCGAGCGCGTCGCCTTTCGTCAGCGACGGATCGAGGCCGGTCCCGACGCCGAGCAGGCCGCCCGGCGTGGCTTCCTCGACGTCTTCGCCGCCGGCCTGGAGCGACCTGACCGTGGTCTCGACGGGCCGCCACTCGGTCTGGCCGCCCTCCTCGACCTCCCGGCCGGGGCGGAGTTCGATGTCGTCGCCCTCGTGGAGTCGGCCCTCGACGAGACTGCCGCCCAGCACGCCGCCCATCAGCGAGTCCCAGGTCGTCCCCGGGCGGTTGATGTCGAAACTACGCGCGACGAGCATCCGGGCGTCCAGACTGGGGTCCCGGTCGGGCGTCGGGATCTCCTCCTCGATGGCCTGGATCAACACGTCCATGTTGACGCCCTGCTGGGCCGAGACGGGGACGATCGGCGCGCCCTCCGCGACCGTGCCCGAGACGAACTCCGTGATCTGTTCGTAGTTCTCGGCGGCCTGCTCGCGGTCGACGAGATCGACCTTGTTCTGGGCGATGACGATGTTGTCGATGCCGATGATGTCCAGCGCCATCAGGTGTTCCTCGGTCTGGGCCTGCGGGACGGGCTCGCTGGCCGAGACGACCAGCACCGCGCCGTCCATGATCGAGGCCCCCGAGAGCATCGTCGCCATCAGCGTCTCGTGTCCGGGCGCGTCGACGAAGGAGACGGTCCGCAACGGCTCGCTCGCCGAGCCGTCCGGGCACTCCTCGTCGACGGTGTACTTCTCGGGTTCCTCGGCTCCGGGGCACTGCCGAAAGGTCGCGTCGGCGTACCCCAGCCGGATGGAGATCCCGCGTTTCATCTCCTCGGAGTGCTGGTCGGTCCACTCGCCGCTCAGCGCCTGGACCAGCGTCGTCTTGCCGTGGTCGACGTGGCCGACGAGCCCGATGTTCACCTCCGGTTGTCGGTGTTCGTCTGTCATTTCGGGAGTAATCTTACCGTCTCTTCGCCGCCTGCACCTGATAAAGTTGCTGTTCTCGCCCGCCGACGCCGGGAGCGGCCCGACTCGTCGGCTCCGGCCCGACCCCAGAGGTTTTTCCGCACGCTGGCCTTTCTCCGACCCATGGCTTTCGATCCCGACCGCGTGACGACCGTCACGTTCGACTCCTACAGCACCGTCGTCGACGTCGAGGCCGCCGAGCGCGCGCTGGCCGACGTCGTCCCCCAGCCCGAACCCGTCTCGAACCTCTGGCGCGCCCACTCGCTGATGTACACGATGGTCGCCAACCACGTCGACGCCTACCAGCCCTTCTACGAGATGAACCGCGACGCGCTGACCCACGCGCTCGACACCTTCGGCGTCGACTACACCGCCGACGAGCGCGACGAGATCCTCGCCGTCTACCATGAACTCGACGTGTTCGAAGACGTTCGCGACGGCATGGAACGGCTCGCCGAAGCCGGCTACGATCTCTACGTCGTCTCGAACGGCAACCCCGAGATGCTCGACTCGATGGTCGCCCACGCCGGGATCTCCGACCTGCTGGAAGACACCGTCAGCGCCGACGAGGTGGAGACGTTCAAACCCGATTCTGCCATCTACCGCCACGCCGCCGCCCGAACCGGGACGCCCATCGAGGAGATCGCCCACGCCACCGCGGGCTGGTTCGACGTGCAGGGCGCGGCCCACGCCGGGATGCAGGGCGTCTGGGTCGACCGCAAGGACGACCCCTGGGTGACCTTCGACGGCGAGCCCGACCTGACGGTGGCGGACTTCCACGGCCTCGCGGACGCACTCGACGCCTGAGGCCCCGACGTTTTTCGGTCCCGCGCCGGACCGTCGCGTATGGTCGAGGTCGCACTGACCAGCCAGCGCGTCGAACCCGAGAAAGTGCCCACGCTCCGGGAGTGGATCGCGGAGCGGCGCGACCGCGAGGCCGAGGTCGCCGAGTCGCTCCGGGAACGGAACGTCTACACCGAGACCGCCTTCCTCCGGGAGACCGACGACGGTACCTTCCTCGTCTACTACGTGGAGGCCGAGGACGTCGAGGCCGCGCGGGAGGCGTTCCCGAACCCCGACCGCGAGATCGACCGTCGACACCGGGAGGTCCTGGCCGACGTACTCGACGACGCCGGGGCTCGCGAGACGGCCGACCCCCTCCATCACGTGACCAGCCCCGAGCGGCCGGCCCGCCCCGAGTGACCACGGGACTCGGCCCGTTCCGGGCGCGTCGCTTTTGCTCCCCGGGGCCCTGGCTCCGGTGTGTCCGAGTTCGCATTCGAGGTCGCGCTGTCGGCCCGCCTGGAGCGCGAGCGCGAGGCCGTCGTCGCCCGCCAGCTCGGCACCGCTCTCCACGGCAACCGCGTGATGGACGTGGTACTGGTCGAACCCGGCCCCCGATTCGACGAGCGGGCGGCCATCACCCCCGAGCGGATCCCCGCACCCGCCATCGAGAGCACGGTCGGCCCCGGGGAGGCGCGCTACTGGAAGGACGCCTTCGAGATCCACCCCGACCGCGCCGAGTCCGTCGTCGACCGGGCGGCCGAGCTGGGCTTTTTCGAGCGCGAGCGGCGCAACGGCCGCACCTACGTCCGCCAGACCGCCCGCTACCCCGACGACTGGTTCGATTCCCTCGTGGGCATCGAGAACAAACCCGACCTCGGCCGGCCGGGCGACCTCGAAACCCAACTGCGAAAGGACGTGAGCCTCGGCCTGCTGGACGAGGTGATCCTGGCCACCGAGTCCCACGTCACCGGCGCACACCTCAACCGCATCCCCGACGCGGTGGGCGTCTGGCGCTTCGACCCCGACGGCGGCGAGCGCGAGGTGGTCCGGGAACCCGCCACGCTCGCGCCCGACGAGCCGGGGGTCGACGTGCTGGAGCGCCGCACTGCCCGGACGGACGTGGCGGTCGTCACCGCCGCCGAGAAGCGCCGCCACCGACGCCGCGTCGCCGAACGCGCCTACGGCAAGGGCTGGCGGACCTACGAGTTCCCCCACTGTGCCGAGATCGAGGCTCGCGAGCGGTTCGACCGCGGTCCCTTGCCCCACTGCGCGTGGAAGGGGCGGATCGTCGATCCCGCGCGGGAGTGCGGCGTGGACTGCGAGGGGTACGACCCCGCCGACGCGCCCGACGTGGACGCCGACAGCGAGCGCGCCGCCGGCCAGCCCTGGGACCCCGATCCCGAGGGTCGGAAGCGCCGCCAGTCCGGGCTCGATCGGTACTACAACTCGTAGCGCTCGCCGTCGACGGCCAGGTCCTCGCCGAACGCCTCCGCTGCCGGGACGAAATGCGAGAGGTGGACGATCCGGGTCTCGTCGGCCTCCAGTTCCTCGCCGAGCGAACGCGCGCCCTCGATGGTCATGTGCTTGGTCCCGAAGGTGCGGGGGACGCCGTCGTCGTCCTCGTGTCGCCCGCCGTAGGGGTGGTGTTCACAGAAGTGCGCGGGGACGATCCCGTCGGCCAGCAGGAGATCGGGATCGGCGAGTACCTGCCGGGACTCGTCGGGGAGTCCGAAACTCGTGTCGCCAGACAGCGAGAGCTTCGCGCCCGTCTCCGGGTCCTCGATCGCGAGGCCGTAACAGACCAGCGGCGGGTGATCGACCGGAACCAGTCGGACCTCGAACCCGCAGGTCTCGAAGGGCTCGAAGGGGGACTGGGGCGAGACCGTCACGGCGTCGAGGTAGTCGTACCGGCGGCGGACGCTCTCGGCGACGCTCTCGCCGGTCTCGGGGTCGGTCTCGTCGGCGGCGTAGACGGGTAGATCGGAGACGAGCCGGTAGGCGTTGCCCAGCCCGTCGAGGTGGTCGAAGTGGATGTGGCTGACGACGGCGGCGTCTGGCAGGGCAACGTCGCGTTCGAGGAACTGGTGGCGGAAGTCCGGGCTGGCGTCGACCAGCAGTGCCTCGTCGGTCCGTTCGTTACGGACGTGGATCGAGTAGCGCGTCCGCTCCACGCCACGCTCTCGCGCCCGCTCGCAGGTGTCACAGGAACAGCCCGGCGTCGGCGTCCCGGTCGTGTCGCCGGTTCCGAGCAGGGTGACCTCCATTCGACCGTCGACAGGTGTCCTGTGGGTGTAAACCCCGTGGTCCGCGCCGCGCCGTCCGTCAGTGATCCGCGTGGTCGTGATCGTGCCCGTGCCCGTCGGCCGCAGCCTCCTCCTCGTCGGTCCCGGAGATGTTCCCGCCGGCGACCAGCGCGTCGGCGTCGCCGTCGATCATGTCGAGGTTCTTGAGGTTGTCCCGTTCCTCGAAGTCGGCGACGGCGTCTTCGAGGTCCCCCTGGGTCAGGGTCGTTCGCTCCTCGGTGAGGGCGCTCAACACCGCCTCCCGGAGGACCAGCCGGAGGTCGCTGCCGGTGAGGCCCTCGGTCATCTCCGCGAGTTCCTCGGGATCGAAGTCGACGATCTCCATGTCGCGGGTGACGACCCGGAGGATGTCCGAGCGCATCGAGCGGTCGGGCTTGGGGAAGTTGACGATCTCGTCGAAGCGCCGCCAGGCCGCGGCGTCGAGCTGGTCGGGGTGGTTGGTCGCCCCGATCAGCAACACGTCGTCCTCGATGAGGCTGATGTCGTCGATGCTCTTCAGGAGGGTGTTGACCGCCCGCTTGATCGCGGCGTGTTCGTCCGACGAGCGGGTCTTGGCCACGAAGTCGAACTCGTCCATGAAGAAGATACACGGCGAGAGCCGCCGCGCGACCTCGAAGGACTTCTCGACGTTTTTCGCCGTCTCGCCCAGATACTGGCTGGTGATCATCGACAGTTTCACCTCGACGAACGGCAGGTCGAGTTCGCGGGCCAGCGCCCGCGCCACGGAGGTCTTGCCGGTGCCCGGCGGCCCGACGAAGAGGAGTTTCCCGATCTCGCGCAGGCCGATCTGTGCGAGGTAGTCGCGGTGTTCGATGGCCTTGACGATCTTGTGAATCTCGCCTTCCTGGTCCTCGGTCAGCACCAGCTCGTCCATCGTCATCTCGACCTCCTCGGGGGCGCGGATGTCCACGAGGTCGAGCATCTCCTCTTCCTCCTCGTCGTCGAAGTACTCCTCCAGCAGGCTGTCGATCCAGGCCCGGTCGGCCCGGGCGGGCCGGTTCAGTTCGTGGGCGTGCTCGTAGTCCACGTCGAACTCGCCGCCGTAGGCCGCGGCCAGCGTCGGGTTCTCGCGGATCCGGTCGGCGTCGGCGCGGTCGAGGAACCACTCCTCGGCCATGTCGCGGTCGGTGAGTTCGATGTCGCCCGAGAAGTCGTCGCGGTCGGTGAACATCAGTCCGGAGACGGCGTCCCACGGCCGCTCGACGCCGGTCGCGTCCGCGGCCGTCGTGGCGGTCGCCGAGAGCGGTCGCTCGATGCTGCCGTCGCTCCAGAAGACACTCCTGTAGGCCGGCGGGAGATCGTCCGGCTCTAACTCGCGGTCGTCGTTGTACGCCCTCGTCGTCAGAAGGAACTCGACGACCTCCAGCTCCGGGTTACTCATTCCCACCGAGATTCGACCGCGACGGACATAAGCCCCCCGGACTCAGCTCACCGGCACCCCGCGTCCCCGCTCCGCCCCGATCCCCGTCCGATCGACCCGTCGTCGTGTGCTGTTCACCGACAACCCGTGGAGCACTTCAACTGTAAACTGAGTCGACGGTAGGATTAACACAGGAACGGAGAGAGCGCGGCACCGGCGACAACCGGTAGTGCCGGCGCTTGCAGTTCGACGGGATTTAACACGAACGACCCTGATGGGATACACATGGCAGACAACACGCCAGTCGTTGTCAAAGCGTACCGCACACCGCAGGGGAAGGAAGACGGCGTCTTCTCGGAGGTCCGCAGCGAGGACCTCTCGATCCCGCTGATCAACCAGATGCTCGACGAGACGGGCCTGTCGAGCGAACAGGTCGACGACCTGATGTGGGGCTGTGCCCAGCAGCGCGACGAGCAGGGCAACAACCTCGCACGCGTCATCGCCCTGCTGTCGGATCTGGGGGAGGACGTGCCGGCGACGACGATCAACCGCTGGTGTGCCTCCTCGGCACAGTCGATCATCTCCGCGGCCGACGCCATTCGCGCCGGTCAGCGCGACGTACTCATCGCCGGCGGCGTCGAGAACATGTCCCGCGTCGAGATGGGCGAGAACACCGCCAACGTCCATCCCCGGCTGAACGACCACTACAACGTCATGGACCTCCAGATGGGGATGACCGCCGAGAAGGTCGCCGAGGAGTTCGACGTCTCCCGGGAGGAACAGGACGAGTACGCCGCCCGCTCACAGCAGCGCGCCTGCGAGGCCACCGACGAGGGCCGGTTCGACGACGAGATCATCCCCATCGAGGGGACCGACGACGAGGGCAACGAGATCACCGTCGAGGAAGACGAGGGCCTGCGCCGGGGCACCACCGCGGAGAAACTGGCCGACCTGCCCACGGTCTTCAAGGCCGACGGGACCGTCACGCCCGGCAACTCCAGCCAGATCTCCGACGGCGCGGCCGCCACGATGATCACCAGCAAGGCCTTCGCCGAGGACCACGGCCTCGAGATCCTCGCCGAGATCGGCGGCAACAACGTCGCCGGCGTCGACCCCACGATCATGGGCATCGGTCCCATCCCCGCCGTCGAGGGCCTCTGTGAGCGCCAGGGCCGTGACCCCGACGACTACGATCTGGTCGAACTCAACGAGGCCTTCGCCTCGCAGTGTTACTACTGTCAGCAGCAACTCGGCTTCGACGACGACATCTTCAACGTCAACGGCGGCGCGATCGCCATCGGTCACCCGCTCGGTGCCTCCGGTGCCCGCCTGCCCGTGACGCTGGTCCACGAGATGAACAAGCGCGACGCCGAACTCGGCCTCGCGACCGAGTGTGTCGGCTTCGGCCAGGGCGCGGCCATCGAGTTCGAGCTGCCCTAGACCTGTCGTACCGAGCACGAACGGAGTGAGTGCTCGGCTTTTTCACCCCCGTTTTTGTGCCGAGCGGTGCGCGGAGCGCACCCGAGGCCGAAAAAGTGGGTGCGAGTCACCCGAGGGGACGGTTCTAGTCCGCGATCCGTGCCTCTTTGTCCCCGTAGATCCGCTCGACTTTCCCGGCGTGTTCCTCCAGGATGTTCCGGCGCTTTTTCTTCAGCGAGGGGGTGAGCATGTCGTTTTCCGGCGTCCACTCCTCGGCGACGAGTTCGACCTCCTTGATGGTCTCGTGTTTCTCGAGGTTGCGGTTGACGAGGTTCACGTCCCGGACGACCCACTCCGTGACGCGGTCGTCCTCGCAGATCGCGTCGCGGTCGGCCGGGAGGTCGATGTTGCGGTTGTCGGCCCACCGTTTGATGGCGTCGAAGTTCGGCACGATCAGGGCGGACACGAACTTCTCGTCGTCGCCCATCACCATGATCTGCTCGACCCGGGAGGAGGTCGAGAACTCGTCTTCGATGGGTTCGGGCGCGACGTTTTTCCCCGTGTCCAGCACGAGCAGGTTCTTCAGCCGGTCGTGGTAGATCAGGTACTCGTCGCCGACCCGTTCGACGATGTCGCCGGTCTCGAACCAGCCGTCGGCGGTGAACGCGTCCTCGGTCTCTTCCGGCATCTCCCAGTAGCCCTCGGTGACGTTGGGGCCCTTGACGAGGAGTTCCCCGACCTCCCCGTCGGCGTCCGCGAACTGCTCGTCCGAGACCTGCGACTCGTCGATCCTGACGTCCACGTCGACCAGCGGTCGGCCCAGCGTCCCGATCCGGTGGTCCTCGGGCGGGTTGGCCGTGACGACCGGCGCGGCCTCGGTCAGCCCGTACCCCTCGAAGATCGGGATGCCCATGCCGTCGAACGACTCGGCGAGGCGGTCGCTCAGGCTCCCGCCGCCGCTGACCATCAGGATGATGTTCCCGCCCAGTTCCGCCTTGACCTTGCTGTAGACCAGCCGCTCGCCGATCTCGCGTTTGAGCCGGAGCCCGATCCCGGGATCGTCGGCGCGGCTGTACTGGCGGGCCACGTCCACGGCCCACTCGAAGACCCGTTCTTTGAACTCCGACTCGCTGGCCTGCTCGCGGGCCTGGGCGAAGATGCGCTCGTAGACCCGCGGCACGCTCGCGCCGCCGTGTGGCTCGATCTTCTGCAGGTCCTCGTCGACCGTGTCCGGACTCTGGGCGTACCCGACCGTCGCGCCGGTGGCGAACATCAGGAAGTGCCCGACCGTCCGCTCGAAGACGTGTGCCAGCGGGAGCATCGAGATCGTCCGCTTGTCCGAGTCCAGCACCGGCACGTCGTCGTCCTTGTCCGGGCGGGGCCCGACCCGCTTGCGGAGCTGGTTGACGTTCGACCGGAAATTGTGGTGGGTCAGCTTCACTCCCTTCGGCTCGCCCGTCGTCCCGGAGGTGTAGACCAGACTCGCCAGGTCGTGGCTGTCGAGGTCGTCGAGCCACCCCTGGAACTCGGCGTCGTCGTACCGGTCCACGCCCGTCTCGTAGACGTCTTCGAGCGTGCGGATCCGGTCGACGTGGTCGTACTTGTCGAGTTCGTCGACGACGACCACGAACTCGAGACTGAGCTCGTCCTGCACCCTGACGAGTCGGTCGAGGAGCCGCTCGTTCTCGACGACGACGCCGGTCGCGCCGGGATCGTTGAGCAGGTACTTGATCTGTTTGGGCGACGACTCCGTGTAGATGGTCGTGACCACGCCGCCGACCGACATGAGGGCGAAATCGGTCAGTGCCCACTCCATCCGGGAGTCGGACATGATCCCGACGCGATCCCCCGGCGTGACGCCCAGCTCGCGAAAGCCCGCGGCCAGATACCGGACGAGTTCGCCCATCTCCTCGTAGGTGAGCGACGCGTACTCGCCCAGCTCGGGCTCGTCGACGACTCCGGGCGTCAGCGACCGCGGATAGACGCCCCCTTTGTACAGCTGTGCCTCGCTGTCGCCGTTGCGTTCGACGCTCGCCGCGAACATCTCGGGGAGCGTGTCGTCCCCGATCACCGCGTCCGCGTACTCCCGCTCGGCCGCGAGCCACCCCGTCTCCCCGGTTGCCATACTGCCATTTCTCGACTGGAAGAATGATAAATCTTCAGTTGCGACGCGTGTGGCCCTTCCGTCGATCCGCGCGCCGCGCCCTCGGTCGCTCTCCCGGCACGGTGGCGAAGCCGTCGCTATCGGCGTCTGCGACCGCAAAAAATGGTCGGTGGTTCGATCAGTCGTCGGCGGGTGCCGCGCCGCTCCCGCTGTCGTGTTGCTTCTTGACGTGGGAGAGTTTCCCGCCGTCGGCGAGGATCTGCCGTTCGCGCTCGGAGGCGTCCAGCGTGGCGGTGAGTTCCCAGTCGTCGTTGACGCGGACGGTGAACTCTTCCTGGCCCGTGCGGACGGCCTCGGCGACGTCGTCGACGACCTCGATGTCGTCGCCCTGCTCGATCTGCTCGTAGTCCTCGGCGTCGATCTCCAGGGGCAGGAGCCCGAAGTTGAAGAGGTTCGCCTTGTGGATGCGGGCGAAGCTCTGGGCGAGGACGCCCTCGATACCGAGGTACATCGGGCACAGCGCCGCGTGTTCGCGCGAGGAGCCCTGGCCGTAGTTCTCGCCGGCGACGAGGAAGCCGCCGTCGGAGTCGAGCGCGCGGTCGGCGAAGGAGTCGTCCACGCGGCTCAGGGTGAACTCGCTCAGTTTGGGGACGTTCGACCGGTACATCAGGATGTCCTGCGTGGCGGGGATGATGTGGTCGGTCGTGATGTTGTCTCCCATCTTCAGGAGGGCTTCCCCTTCGAGGTCGGCGTCGAGTTCGTCCTTCAGCGGCACGTCGCCGATGTTGGGCCCCTTGACGAGTTCGTCGTCGACGGGATCGTCGGGCGTGATGATGTCGTTCTCCGCGCCCTCGTACTGGTCGGGGAGCTCGAAGCCGGGCGCTTCGAGGTCGCCGAGTTCGTCGGCGAGGTTGCGCGGGTCGACGATCTCGCCTTTGATGGCCGCCGCGGTGGCGACTTCCGGCGAGCAGAGGTAGACGTTGTCGTCCTCGATGCCCGAGCGACCCTCGAAGTTGCGGTTGAACGTCCGCAGGCTCACGGAGTCGCTACCGGGCACGTGGCCGATGCCGATACAGGCACCGCAGGTCGCCTCGGAGTAGTTGACGCCGGCCGCCATCATCTCGGCGGTCCAGCCCTCGCGGGCGAGCATCTCGGAGGCCTTCTTCGAGCCGGGCGCGACGATCATCTCGGTGTCGGGCTGGATCGAACGCCCCTCCAGCATCTTCGCGGCCGGGAGGATGTCCTCGTAGCCGCCGTTCGTACAGGAGCCGATGATGACCTGGTCGACGTCGACGCCCTCGACCTCGCTGACGGGCACGACGTTGTCCGGCATCGACGGCTCGGCGATCAGGGGTTCGAGCTCCGAGAGGTCGATGGTGAGCTGGTCGTCGTACTCGGCGTCCTCGTCGGGGCTGAGTTCGACGTACTCGTCCTCGCGACCCTGGCGCGCGAGGTAATCTTCCGTCTTCTCGTCGGTCGGGAAGATCGAGGAGGTCGCGCCCAGCTCCGTCCCCATGTTGGTGATCGTCGTCCGCTCGGGGACGCTCAGACTCTCGACACCGGGGCCGGTGTACTCGAAGATCTTGTTGACCCCGCCCTTCACGCTGAGGCGGCGCAGCATCTCGAGGATGACGTCCTTGGCGGTCGCCCACTCTGGCAGCTCGCCCTCCAGGCGGACGTTGACGACCTCGGGCATGTCGATGTAGTAGGCACCGCCACCCATCGCGACGGCCACGTCCAGCCCGCCGGACCCGATGGCCAGCTGACCGAGGCCGCCGGGGGTCGGCGTGTGGGAGTCCGAACCCAGCAAGGTCTTGCCGGGCGCGGCGAAGTTCTCCTTGTGGACGTTGTGACAGATCCCGTTGCCCGGACGCGAGAAGTACGCGCCGAAGGTTCCGGCGGCCGAGCGCAGGAAGCGGTGGTCGTCGGTGTTCTTGAAGTCGAACTGGTAGGTCTGGTGGTCACAGTACTGCGCGGCCAGCTCCGTCTGAACCTCGTCGAGACCCAGCGCCTCGAACTGCAGCCACACCAGCGTGCCGGTCGTGTCCTGTGTCAGGACCTGGTCGATCTCGATGCCGATCTCCTCGCCTGTCTCCAACTCGCCTTCGACGAGGTGATCGTCGAGAATCTTTTCCGTAAGCGTCTGTCCCATAACGTCTATCCGTCGACTGTCCGTGGACATAAATCATACGAGTCTCCGATCTCATGTCTCCTGCATCCCTAGTACCCCTTGGATGTCATCCAGTACCACGGTTCGCGTGTCCGGGTGGTGGGCCATCCGCCGCGCTCCCGGTCCCACGGGGGCCCCGCGGTCGCCACGCGTCCGGACCGGCAGAGATTTGGGGGCGCTCGCCCGCCACTCACGCATGTTCCGAAGCGGCGCGTTCCTGGCCGATCACCTCGGCGACCTGCGCGCGTCACAGGTCCAGCCAAACGGCGTCGACCTGACGCTCGGCGCGGTCTTCGAACAGGAGAGTCCGGGCCGGATCGAACGCGGCGGCAAGACCGTCGGTGACCGCCGTGAACTCGACCCCGACGACGATGGGTTCTACCACCTCGAACCCGGCGGGTACGTCGTCCGCTACGCCGAGCGTATCACGATTCCCGAAGAACACGTCGGATTCCTCTACCCCCGGTCCTCGCTGTTGCGCAACTCCTGTATGCTCGACACGGCGGTCTGGGACGCCGGCTACGAGGGTCGCGGCGAGGGTCTGCTCGAAGTCTACCACGACGTCGAACTCCAGCAGGGAGCCCGCATCGCCCAGTTGACGCTGGCGGCGGCCGACCACGAGGGGACCTACGAGGGCTCCTACCAGCGCGAGAACCTCTGAGAACCGGCCGCGCGTCCGTCCGCCGTCGGCCGCCGACTCGCCGCCAAACTGATATGCCCGCTGGCGGAACGGCCTGCTAGATGTCCCCACGTCGGACGGCCGTGACGACGGTAGTCGCGCTTCTCGCACTCGCCGCGACCGCCGGCGTCGCGAGCGCGTCCCCGACCGCCGGCGCGGCGCAGACCGACGCCAACCTGACGGCGTTCGTCGCGCCGGGGCCGACCCTCGACGGGATCCGGACCGGGACGGCCACCGACCGACTCACGCGCCGACAGCGCGTGACGCCCGCCGACACGCTCGTCCTGCGCGTGTCCGCCCCTGGTCTCGGGGCGGCGGTGGCCGCCCAGCCCGGCAACACCACGACCACGCGCTTCCGGTCGCTGTTGTCGGGCCCCGACACGTCCCTGACCGGCGTCGAGATCGGCTCCGGCGACGACCCGCCGCGGGCCCTCGACCTGACGCCCGCCCACCTCGTCGTGCGTCGCGTCGCCGAGAACACGTTCGACCTGATCTACGACACCGATCGGTTGCGCGCGACGGACGACACCGACGGCGACGGCCGCCCCGACGAGGGGCCCGGCACGCCCGTCGATCCCGTCCGTGTGTTCGAGATCGCGTTCACCCACGAGAGCGCGTCCGCGACGACCTCGCTGGGGCTGTTCCCCGTCGCCGTCTCCTTCTCGACGCCGCCGGCGGACGGCGTGGTGCTGTATCCACTGCCCGAACAGCGACTCGTCGGACGGACCTCGCTGGCACCCGGGACGCCCCTCGCCGTCTCGCTCGACGCCGACGGGCTTCGCGTCGAGCGGACGACCTTCGTCACCGGTCGCCGGCAGTCCTTCGCCAACCTCTCGCTGAACCTGACCGGCGCGCCCGCGGGCGTCCCGCTCACGGTCACGGCCCGGCTCGACGGGCGACTCCTCCGGCGGACGACGGGCCGGCTCGCAGAGCCCACGGCCTCGTTCGCGACGGACCGGACGGCCCCCTCCCGGACCCGGCTCCGGCTCCGGAACGTCTCGTTCGCCACCGGCGGCTTCCTCGTCGTCAGGGACGGTCGGGCCGGGCGGCTCCTCGCCGTCCGGCACGTCGAGCCCGGCGAGTACGACTCCCTGACCGTCCGGTACCGGCGAGCCGCGACGGCCGACTCGGTTGCCGTGACCGCCTACGTCGACGTCGACGGCGACGGGGTCTTCGACGGGACCGGTCCCGACCGGCCCTTCCGTCGGGACGGCGCGCCCGTCACGACGGTCGTCGATCTCGCCGCGTCGACGGCGACTCCCTCCGACACGCGAACCGCGGTGTCGACGACCGCCACGCCGACCGCCGCGCCGACGACCGCCCCGTCGGCACCGGACGCGACGGGATCGCCCACGCGGTACCGGGTCACCGACGCCAGCGGCGGCGGGTTCGGGCTCGCCGCCGCGCTCGCGGCGCTCGCGATCGGCTTCGCGGCGCTCGCTCGACGGAGGTAGCGGCCCGGGGACGAGGGGCACGAATCGGTCGGCGTCCGCGCGAACGGAGTGAGCGCGGGCTCGACTGATGGGCGAAGAGAGTCAGTCGGCGTCCGCGCGAACGGAGTGAGCGCGGGCTCGACTGACGAGTGCAACGAGTCAGTCGGCGTCCGGCTGAGTATCGCGAAGCCGGGCTCGATCGACGAACGGAGTGAGTCAACCGGTGAACTGCTCGCGGACCTTCTGCACTTTGGGGCGGACGTGGGCGGTGCAGTAGGGTTTGTTCGGGTGCTTCTCGAAGTAGTTCTGGTGACGTTCCTCGGCCTCCCAGAACTCCTCCAGGGGTTCGATCTCGGTCACGATGGGGTCGTCGTAGACCCCGTCGGCTTCGAGTTCCGCGACGAACCGCTCGACGGTCTCGCGCTGGGCGTCGTCGTGGTAGTAGACCGCCGAGCGGTACTGGCTCCCCACGTCCGGGCCCTCGCGGTCCTTCGTCGTCGGATCGTGGACGCTGAAGAACACCTCCAGCAGGTCCTCGTAGGCCAAGGCGTCGGTGTCGTAGGTCACCTGCACCGCCTCGGCGTGGCCGGTCTCGCCGCGACAGACCGCCTCGTAGGTCGGGTCGTCGACGTGGCCGCCGGCGTAGCCCGAGACGGCCGCCTCGACGCCGTCGAGTTGCTCGAACGCCGCCTCGATACACCAGAAACACCCGCCCGCCAGCGTCGCCCGTTCGGTGTCGGTCATCGCCCGCGATAGGCGCTCCAGCGCCGTAAGTCCCCCGCCACGCGGTCGACCGCGGGGCCGCGTGATCGGTCGCCCCGGAACGGGGAGTTTATGTTTTAGGCTATCCTAAAACAATCGAACGAGGATGGTCGACGAACACGAGACCGACCGCACGCGCATTCGGACGGGTCGCGACTTCGAGCAGGAGTACCGACTCGACGCCGACGAGGCGGGGCGGTTCCTGATCGCCCTCGGCGAACAGCTCCGGGACGGCGACGAACTGACGATCACGACCGACGAGTGGGAACTCCCCTTCGCCTTCGGCGAACCCGTCGGGCTGGAGGTCGACTTCGAGGGGGTCGACGAGCCCGAACTGGAGATCGAACTGGAACTGCCCGGCCGCACCGACGAGCGCGCGCCCGACGTGGAGTAGCCGTCCGGCGGTCCGACACCTGGACCGGCGGTCAGGCGCTGGACCCACTGCCGACCAGCCCCGACGCGGCGACGACGCTGCCCGTCACCAGCGCGAACCCGAGCAGGGAGAGGTTCGGGATCGTGAGTCCCAGCACCGGGCTCCGCCACTGGACGGCGGCACAGGCACCGCCGAACGTACAGCTCCCGGCGGTGGCCTGTAACAGGGAGTGGTAGCTCGCGAGCGCGAGCCCGCCCAGCGAGAGGGGGAGCGCGGTCTTCCAGACCGCCGGCCGCAACTCGACCGTGGCGACGCCGAGGACGACCACCAGCGGGTACATCAGGATCCGCTGGTACCAGCACAGGTCACAGGGGACGAGCCCGAGGCCGAGGCTAAAAAAGAGACTGCCGGCGGTGGCGACGGCGGCGACCAGCGTTCCGGCGGTCAGCCAGGCCGCCGGGTCGGGCAGGTCAGGCATTCGCGATCGCGTCCTCGATGTAGGTTCTCGTCCGCCGCCGGTTCCCCACCGGACTCACGAGGCGGTCGCCGATCACGAGCGTCGGCGTGCCGCTGACGCCCAGTTCCTGCGCCCGCCGGTCCGTCGCCCGGAGCGCGTCCGCGTACGCGTCGTTCTCGACGGCCGACCGCACCGCACCCGGGTCGGAGACGCCGGCCGCCCTCGCGAACGCTTCGAGTCTGCGCGGGGTGGCCCAGCGTTTCGCCTCGGGCGGCTGGTTCCGGAAGACGACCTCGTGGTAGCGCCAGTACGTACCCGGGTCGATATTCCAGACGGCCAGCCCGGCCTGGCCGGCGTTCGGCGCGTCGGGACCGAGGAACGGTTCGCCGCCGAGGGTGGCGACGTCCCGGAACTCGATCCGCAGGTCGCCGGGCACGACGTAGTCGGCGACCAGCTCCGGCAGGAGTCCCTCGCCGAACCGCGCACAGATCGGACACTTCCAGCTCCCGAAGTAGGTGACGGTCGCGGCCGCGTCGGCGCGCCCCATCACGGCGTAGCGGTACTCGCCGGGCGCGTCGGGGATCGGTGCGGTGCCGACGGGGCCGGGCTCGCTCGTCTCGATCTCACCCGGGCCGCGCAACGCGTTGCTGAGCGCGATGCCGCCGGCCGCGACCCCGCCGACCGCGAGGACGCCGCCGCCGACCAGGAACGCGCGCCGGGGGAGGCCACGGACGGCCGCCCCGACCCCGCCGTCCGCGAGCCGGTCGCCGAACGTGATCGAGTCGACCCCGTCCCTGGCCCGCTCGTAGTCCCGCCGGGACAGGTCCTCCGGATGTGCGACCAGCCAGTGGCGGTACAGCGCCCCCTCCGTGTCCCCGTCGATCCGTTCGCCGCAGTAGTGGCAGGCCTCGTGGGCTTCCCAGGCGTGGCTCCGCGCGCCCCCGTCCGAATCGAACTCTTCGCCACAGACCGGACAGTCGTTCCCCGACATTTGCGTCGTCCAACAGGTCTGCGCTACTCGGTAACAAGGCTGTCGATCGCCGTCCGTGCGTTCCGGGGTCGTCCGGTTCAGGCCTCACCCAGTCCCCGATCGTCGACGGTTTCGAGGAAGGCGAGGATCGGGCTCCCCTCGGTCTCGACGTACTCGTAGTCGACGGCGTCGAGCCCCTCCAGGATCTCGACGCGGACGTGGGCGCGGATCCGCTCGGGGTCGGTCGTGTCGATCCCGACGCCGTCGACAAGGGCGGTGTCGTGGGTCAGGAAGCCGAACCGCTCGACGTCGATCTCCGGCAGGCTCTCCGACAGCCGGAGCGCGTTCTCCACGTCCTGCTCGGTGTACTCGTCGGTCGTCCGGTAGGCGTACCCCTCGGTCACGGGGTTGTCGACCGACAGGGCGACCACGCCGTCCCCGTCCCGCGCTCGCACGTCGAGGTACGGCTCGTCGAGACTCGTCCCGCCGCGCTCGACGGTCACGGCGTAGGGCGCGCCGTCGGCGAGTTCCTCGACGGCGTCGCGGTGGAAGGCGGCCAGCCGCTCCCGGGCCGTCCGCTGGTCCTCGGCCACCGCGCGGTAGGTGTCCTCCCACTCCGGGAAGAGCCTGACCGGGCCCGTCGTCTCCCGCCTGACTGCCCGCTTCTCGGGCTTGCTGAGCGGGTACTCCCGCTCGGCGGCGTCGTGGAGCGTGTCCGCGTTGGCCCGCCTGAACGCCGCCGTCAACTCGGTCCGAAGCTCCGTCCGCCGGTCGCGCAGCTCCCGCTCGACGGCCCGCAACTCCCGTTCGAGTTCGAACAGCTCCTCGAAGTCCAGGTCGGCGTCCATCGTTCTCGCCGGGCGGCTCCGGATCTGCCGTAGCTACCGGTCGACGTGACTTGTGCGTTCCGGCGACGAGCGCGTCCGGGTGGCGAAGTTACTTTGTCGGCGACGGGCAAAGTCGGCGGCATGGCCAGCGAGGAGATCGACGACGTGGACAGGGCGATCCTCCACGCGCTCCAGGAGGACGCGCGGAACATGTCCTCGGGCGACATCGCGGAGCGAACCGGGACCTCCGACAGCACGGTTCGCAAGCGGATCCAGCGCCTGGAGTCGGAGGGGATCATCAAGGGGTACAGCGCCGACGTGGACTACGGGAAATCGGGGTACCCGCTCCGGATGTTGCTGTTCTGCACCGCCTCCATCCCCGAACGGGGCGACCTCGCCGCCGAGATCCTCGCCATCGACGGCGTCGTCGCGGTCCAGGAACTGGTCACCGGCGAACAGAACCTGCTCGTGACCGCCGTCGGCGAGTCCGACGACGACATCACGCCGGTCGCACAGGAACTGCTCGACATGGGGCTGACCGTCGCCGACGAGGTCCTCGTCCGGAGCCACGAGACCACGCCGTTCGGCGGGTTCGATCCCGACGCGGAGTCCTGACCGCCCGTCGGACCCGCCGACCGAGAACGATCCGTTCGCAAAACGAACCCTCGTGAACCGATCGGGAAAACACACCGTCAGTGAGAGTCGTGTATCGGTCCCGCCGCGCCGTCACCGGATATCGGCCCGTTCGGGACGGCCGCACCCGGTCGATCGCTCCCGACGACGCCGGTTACCGGTCTGGTAAATCGTCACACGATACGAAACCATAACGTTCTATAATTGCTTTCTGTGTAACGGACTGGTAGAATCAGCAGGTTTAATACACGATCCGTTCGTAGTAGTGGGTGAACACGACCGGAACCCGATTTCGGGCACGGTCGCCTCCGTGTCCGGCGGCGGAAACCGGTCGACCACCGAACGATGACAGGGCAGACCGAGACGGAGACCGTGGGACAGCTCCCGAACACGTCGACGGAGACGCCGCTCGCGCCGGCGGTGTTCACGCGACTCGTGTGGGCACTGCTCGTCGCGAGCCTCGGGGCGCTCGCCGCGCGAGCGCCGACCGGTGGCGGCTGGACGGTTCCCGGACCGGTCGCCGTCGACGGGTTGACCGCCCTGCTGTGGGTCGTCGTGACCTTCTTCAGCGGGATCGTCCACAGCTACTCGCGCCGGTACATGGCCGGGAGCGAACACGTCACGCGCTTTTTCGCGCGGCTGTTCGCGTTCACGCTTTCCGTGATGGTCCTGGCCGCCGCCGACCACGTCGCCCTGTTCGGGGCGGCGTGGCTGGCGATGGGGCTGGTGATGGCCGACCTGATCGGGACCGTCCGCGGGTGGCCCCAGGCCCGGGCCGCCGCCGGCCTCGCCCGCCGGTACTTCCTGGCCAGTAGTCTGCTCCTCGGTGCCGCCCTCGCGACGCTGGCCTGGGCGACGGGCGCGTCGACGATCACGGGCATCCTGACGGCGGTCGGCACGGTGTCGAAGCCGGTCCTGCTCGCGGCCGCGGGCCTGCTCCTGCTGGCGGCGATGGTCCAGTCCGCGCTGGTTCCCTTCCACACCTGGTTGCTCTCCTCGATGACCGCGCCGACGCCGGCCTCGGCGCTGATGCACGCCGGGTTCGTCAACGCGGGCGGGATCCTCCTGCTCCGCTTCGCCCCCGTGGTCACCGCCGACCCGGCGTTCATGCTCCTCGTCACGGTCGTCGGCGCGGCCAGCGCTCTGCTCGGCAAGCTCCTGAAGACAGTCCAGACCGACGTGAAGCGCAAGCTCGGCTGTTCGACGACCGGGCAGATGGGCTTTATGATCGCACAGGCCGGCCTGGGATTCTTCGGGGCCGCCATCACCCACCTGATCCTCCACGGGTTCTACAAGGCCTATCTCTTCCTCTCGAGCGGAGAGGGGATCGAACACACCAGCCCGGCGAAACCGAGCAGCGGGACGCCCACCCTCGCCGGCGGTGTCGTGGTCGTCCTCTCGGCGGTCGCCGGCGGTGGCCTCTTCGCCGTCCTCACGGGGAAGGGGACCCACCTCGACACCGGTCTCCTACTGGCGGGGCTGATCTCGCTGACGACGCTGCACGCGACCTGGACCGCGGTCCGGCACACCGACCTCCCGGCGGCTGTCCGGTACGGCGTCGTCCCGCTGGTCTTCCTGCCGGCAATCGCCGTCTACGCCGGCGTCTACACCGCGGTCACCGCCGTGCTGACCGGCGTCCCGCTCGTGACCGCGCCGGCCGACCTGACGCCCGTCCACGGCGTCGTCGCGGCGGCGTTCCTCGCCGCCTACGTCGCCATCGAGACGGGCGCGTACCGCCGGAGTCGCCGCCTCTACGTGGCACTGGTCAACGCCGCACAGCCCGCGACCGACACCCTGCTGACCTCGACGGAGGAGTACGATGAATACTGAAACCGCGATCGAAGAGAGCGTCGAACAGGCTAGAGACAGCGTCGGGGCCGTCTGGCCGCTCCACTCGTTCGTGACGGCCAACCCCCTCGCCGGGTTCGAGGACCGCCCGTTCCACGAGGCCGTCGAGCGGGCCGAGGACCTGCTCGGCGGCGACGGCTACCCCAGTCCCGACCTGTTCCGCCGGGCGTGGGAGGCGGGGCGGATCGACCCCGACGTGCTGGCCGCGAAACTCGACGCTCACGGCTACGACCCCGATCCCGAGGCGTCGCTGGACCGGCTGGAAGCGCGCGCCGGGTCTACGCCGGAGCCCGACGCGGCTACCACGCCCGCGGATCGCGTCGACGCCGTGCTGACGAAGTGGCTCGCGGCCTTCCTCGATCAGGGGACGGCCACCTGGTCGATGCCCGACCGCGAGCGCGGGTTCTACGCCGCGGTCCGTTCGGTGGCTCCCCACGACGGCGACATCCCGGACGCCGGGAACGCCTGGCCCGCCACCCCCGCCGACGCCATCGAGCGCGTCCTCGGCGACCACCCCAGAGACGAGTGGCCGGCGATCTTCGAGCATCATCTCACCGCGCTCCCGGGGTGGGCGGGGTACGTCAAGCAACGCGAGGCCGACGGCGGCGCGTGGCAGGAGAAGTACCCGATCACGCTGGTCGAGTACCTCGCGGTCCGGCTCACGCTCGCCGACCTGTTCGACGCGCCGATCGTGCCGTCGGACCCGGCGACCGACGCCGACGCGGCCGACGACGGGGTCCCGCTGGCGGAAGTCTGGCTCTCTGCGTGGGAGGCCACGTACCGCTCGGAACTGGTCGAGGCCGTCGCCGACCGCGGCCCCGCGGTCACCCAGGACGACGACGGCCGGCCCGACGCGCAGTTCGTGTTCTGTATCGACACGCGCTCGGAGATCATCCGTCGCCACATCGAGGCCGCGGGCGACTACGAGACCCACGGCTACGCCGGCTTCTTCGGCATCCCGATGCGCTACGAGGGCCACGACGACGCGCCCGTCGACGCCTGTCCGCCTGTCGTCGACGCCCAGCACCGGATCACCAACCGTCCGACGGACGACGCCGGCGATCGAGCCGCCTACGACCGCTGGTCGAGCGTCAGCGACGCGGGCCGGGACCTGATCAAGTCGCTCAAATCCAACGCCGCGACCGCGTTCAACTACGTCGAGAGCGCGGGCGCTGGCTACGGGTTGGCCCTGGCCGCCCGCACCCTCCTGCCCGGCCGCGTGTACGACGCCATCGACGCCGCCGACGAGCGCGTCCCCGCCGACCACGAGGTCTGCGAGCCGTCGGTCGACTACAACCCCGACGCCGTGACCGACCTCCGGGAGGGGCTGACCCACGAGGAGAAGGTCGAGTACGCCGCGACGGCCTTCGAGTTGCTGGGCTGGGAGGAGTTCGCCCGCGTCGTCGTCTTCGCCGGCCACGCCAGCCGGACGGCGAACAACCCGTTCGATTCCAGCCTCGACTGCGGGGCCTGTGCCGGCAACCCCGGCGGCCCGAACGCCCGCGTCCTCGCGGCCATCTGCAACGACGACGAGGTCAGGGCCGACCTCCGCGACCGCGGGATCGAGATCCCCGAAGACACCGTCTTCGTCGCCGGCGAACACGACACGACCACCGACGAGATCGAACTGTTCGACGACGCGGTCCCCGAGAGCCACGCCGCCGACCTCGAACAGTTGCGCGCGGATCTGGCGACCGCTCGGGCCGGCGCGGCCGCCGAGCGCGCGGGGGACATGGGTGTCGACGACGCCGGCGTCCGCGAGGTCGAGCGCCGCGCCGCCGACTGGGCCGAGACCCGGCCGGAGTGGGGCCTGGCCGGCAACGCCGGCTTCGTCGTCGGCCCCCGCGATCTCACCGCGGACCTGGACCTGGACGGCCGGGCGTTCCTCCACTCCTACGACTGGCGGACCGACGACGACGGCGACGCGCTGGAGGCCATCCTGACCGGGCCCCTGGTCGTCACGCAGTGGATCAACACCCAGTACTACTTCGCCACCGTCGACACCGCCGTCTACGGCAGTGGCTCGAAGGTGACACAGAACCCCGTCGGCAACGTCGGCGTCTATCAGGGCAACGGCGGCGACCTGATGGGCGGCCTCCCGCTCCAGTCGCTTTTCGCCGCCGCCGACGAGCCCTACCACCAGCCGCTGCGGCTCTCGACCGTGATCCACGCGCCGGTCGAGCGCGTCACCGAGGTCCTCGCCGACAACGAGGCCGTGACCGAACTGCTCGACAACGGCTGGCTCTCCCTGACCGTCGTCGACCCCGAACAGGACCACCGCGCGTTCCACTACGACGGCGAGTTGACCTGGACCGGCCCCGAGGAGACGCCCGCGATGCCGACCACTACCGCCGAAGCGACCGCCGACGACTGACGCGGGGATCGAACCGCCGGTTTCGGCAGTATTCCGATCGGTTCGTCGACATCTCGTCCGTCGACGGTCTGCAACGTTTATGCCGTTCTCGGGACTGAGTACCAGCATGACTGGCGATCGTGTCACCGTATCTCTCACCGACGATGCACAGTCGGCGCTGGAAGACCTCATCGAACGGACCGACGAGAACCGGAGCGAAGTCATCCGGGAGGCGATCTCCTTCTACGCGGCGAACTTCGAGTCGGCGCGAGCGAGCGATAGCGACGACCTCCAGACGTACTATCGAATGTTGAACACGGGCGAACACGTCTTGCTCGACGTGGATCTGCTCCACGCCTTTCTGGACAACGTCGAGGGCGATGACGGGCCGGACCCGGCGTTTCTGGAGACCGTCGACCGGGTTGCCGCCTACCACACTCAGGAGTACGCCCAGCGCTTCGATTCACTGGGGGAGATCCTCGAATGGCTCTCCTTCTGTGGCTTTCTGACGGTCCGTGAGACCGAGGGGAACAGTTATCAGGTCGTGTTCCCGTCCGAACCGGTCCGCTGGTTCATGGTGCGGTTCATCCAGGGAAGCGTCGGCGACCTCCCTTTCGAGGTCGAGATCGAAGAGAGCGTCTCGAAGGTGTTACTGAGAGAGTGTGAACAGTGAAGCCCCCTTCTCACGATTTCATACGTCTGATGCACTGAATGCACAGTTTTCTCAACAACCCTTTTCTCCCGCTGGTAGTATCGTGATATCAGCTCACAATACAGAATCATGAACGTTATCCAACGGCTCAAAGCGATCGGTCCCGGTGCGATGGTTGCGGCGGCGTTCATCGGTCCGGGGACGGTGACGACGGCGAGTGTGACCGGTGCCCGGCTCGGGTACGCCCTGCTGTGGACGATCGCGTTCTCGATCGTCGCGACGATCGTCCTGCAGGAGATGTCGGCCCGGCTCGGGCTGGTCTCGGGTGAGGGGCTCGGCGAGGCGCTCCGGAACCGGTTCGACAACCCGCTCGTCGAGTACGTCAGCATCTTCCTCGTCGTCGGTGCCATTGGCATCGGGACCGCGGCCTACGAGGCCGGGAACATCCTGGGCGGGGCCGCCGGGCTGGCGACGATCACCGGCGTGAGTTCGACGGTCTGGGGCGTCGTGATGGGGCTCGTCGCCGGGGCCTTGCTGTTTACCGGCAAGTACAAACTGATCGAGCGGGCGCTGGTCGGCCTCGTCGCCGTCATGGCGCTTTCCTTCGTCGCCTCGGCGGTCCTGATCGGCCCGGATCTGGGGGCGATCGCCGCCGGCTTCGTCCCCGGGATTCCGGATGGCTCACTCTACCTCATCACCGGCCTGATCGGGACGACGATCGTCGGCTACAACCTCTTCTTGCACGCGAGCAACGTCCAGGAACGGTGGTCCGGACCGGCGGATCTATCCGAGTCCCGGACCGACACGATCCTCTCGATCGCCGTCGGTGGGCTCATCACGATCACGATCATGGTCACCGCGGCGGCCGCGTTCCCGACCGGGACCGAGATCAGCGACGTGGGACAGATGGCTCAGCAACTCGAACCGCTGGCGGGGCCCTACGCGAAGATCTTCTTCAGCATCGGGCTGTTCGCCGCCGGCTTCACGAGCGCGACGACCGCGCCGCTGGCCGGCGCGTGGGCGACGACGGGTGCGCTCGGCTGGGACTCCGACCTCAAGAGTCCGAAGTTCCGCGCGGTCTGGGGCGTCATCCTGGCGGTCGGTGTGCTCTCGGTGCTTCTGGGCGGGAGTCCGGTCCAGATCATCGTCTTCGCGCAGGTCGTCAACGGCGTCCTGCTCCCCATCGTCGCGATCTTCCTCGTCTACGCGATGAACGAGACCGACCTCCTCGGGGAGTACACGAACGGCCCGGTCGCGAACGCGCTCGGGGCCATCGTGACGATAATCGTCGTCTGGCTGGGCCTCCGAACGCTGTTGAGTGTCGCCGGGGTGTTGTAGATGAGCGACCGCGTCGTCGGCGTCGACGTGGGCGGCACCTTCACCGACGTGACCCTGCTGGTCGACGGCGACCTCGTCACGGCCAAAGTGCCCAGCACGGACGACCAGAGCGACGGCGTCATGGCCGGCATCGAGAAGGCCTGTGCCGAGGCCGGGATCGATCCGGGGGAGATCGAGGGCTTTTCCCACGCCATGACGGTCTCGCTGAACGCACTCCTCGAAGAGTCGGGGGCGAAGACCGCCCTCGTGACGACCGCGGGGTTCCGCGACGTGCTGGAGATCGGCCGGCAGGACCGGCCCGCCCTCTACGACCTCGACGCGGAGAAACCCGACCCGCTGGTCCCTCGGCGGCGACGGTACGAGGTCGACGAGCGGACGACCGCCGAGGGCGTCGAGCGGGCCGTCGACGAGGACGAAGTCCGGGAAGTCGCGGACGCGATCCGCGCGGACGACGCCGAGGCCGTCGCCGTCTCGCTGTTGCACGCCTACGCCCACCCCGAGAACGAGCGGACGGTCGCCCGCGTTCTCCGCGAGGAACTGGACGTGCCCGTCTCGGCCTCCCACGAGGTGCTGGCGGAGTTCCGGGAGTACGAGCGGACCTCGACGACCGTCGTCGACGCGTACCTGCGACCCGCCATCGACCGGTACGTCGGCCACCTCTCGGAGCGAGCCACCGACGCCGGCCTGCCCGAGCCCCGGATCATGCAGGCAAACGGCGGCATCACCGACGCCGAGACCGTCCGGCACAACGCCGTCCTGACGACGCTGTCGGGCCCGGCCGCCGGCGTCGTCGGTGCGAACGAGATGGCGACCGCCGGCGACGACCCGGCCCGCCTCGTCACGTTCGACATGGGCGGGACCTCGAGCGACGTGAGCCTCGTGCGCGACGGCGAGGTCGAGCGCACGACCGACGGCGAGATCAACGACCGCCCGATCAGGACCCCGCTGGTCGACATCGAGACTGTCGGTGCCGGCGGGGGCTCCATCGCGTGGGTCGACTCGGGCGGCGCGCTCCGCATCGGTCCCCGGTCGGCCGGTGCGGAGCCGGGACCCGCCTGTTACGGTCGCGGCGGGACCGAACCGACCGTCACGGACGCCAATCTCGTGCTGGGTTACATCGGATCGAGTACCAGCCTCGGCGGAGAACTCTCCCTCGACGAGCAAGCGGCCCACGACGCGATGGCCGACCTCGCCGAGCAAGCGGGGATGGACGGGCCGGTCGCGGCCGCCCGTGGTGTCTACCGAGTCGCCAACGCGAACATGACGCGTGCGATCCGGTCGGTCACGGTCGAACGCGGCTTCGACCCCCGGAAGTTCGGCCTCGTCGCCTTCGGCGGTGCCGGCCCGATGCACGCCGTCTCGATCGCGAGCAACCTCGACATGGAGCGGGTGGTCGTGCCCCGCGCCTCGGGCGTCCTCTCGGCGTACGGACTGCTGGCGGCCGACGAGAAACAGGACGCGGTCCGGACCTACCAGTGCCCGCTCGACTCGGTCGATCCCGATACCGTCGAGGGAATCTACGACGACCTGGCCGACGAGGTGCTGGCCGAGATCAGCGACCCCGAGCGAGCGACGGTTCGGTACTCGGCCGATCTGCGCTACGCCGGCCAGAGCTTCGAACTCGCCGTGGAGGTCGGTGACTCGTTCGATCCCGTGGACGCTCGCGACCGGTTCGAGGCGTCACACGAGGTCGCGTACGGCTACCGGATGGACGAACCGGTCCACCTGGTCAACTGCCGCGTGACGGCGACGGTCGACCGCGACGTGCCCCCCATCGACTACACCGCGACCGGCGACCCGCTCAAGGGCGCCCGGGACGCGACCTTCGAGGACGGCGTCTACGAGACGCCGGTGTACGACCGCACGCGGCTCCGGCCCGGACAGTCGCTGGGTGGCCCGGCGATCGTCGAACAGGACGAGAGCACGGTCGTCGTCCCCCCACACTGGGACGTGCGAGTCCGTGACGACGGCGCGTTAGTTTCCGAGGTGACCGAACAATGACCGACGACATCGACCCAGTCACGCTGGAGATCCTGCGGAACCAGCTCGAAAGCATCGCCGAGGAGATGGGGCACGTCCTCATCACCGGCTCGTACTCGCCGAACATCAAGGAGCGACAGGACTGTTCGACCGCGCTGTTCGACGCCGACGGGAAGATGATCGCACAGGCCGAACACATCCCGGTCCACCTCGGCGCGATGCCCGACGCCGTCGACGCGATCATCGACGACGACCCGAAGCCGGGCGACGTGTTCATCGTCAACGACCCCTTCGCGGGCGGGACCCACCTCCCCGACATCACGCTCGTCTCGACCATCGCACCCGAAGACGAAGTGATCGGCTTCGCGGTCTCGCGCGCCCACCACGCCGACGTGGGTGGCAGTTCGCCCGGAAGTATGCCGCCGGGTGCCAGGGAAATCTACGAGGAGGGCCTCCGCCTGCCCGCCGTCCGCCTCGTCGACGGCGGCGACCCGAACGAGGCGGTGCTGGACGTGTTGCTGGCCAACGTCCGGACGCCCGACGAGCGCCGGGCGGACCTGCGAGCCCAGCGGGCCGCCAACGAACGAGCCGAAGAGCGGATCGGCGAACTGCTCGACGACCACGGCTCGCTGTTGCTGGACGCGTTCGACGCCGTCGTCGACTACTCGCGAGCGCGTATCGAGTCCGAGATCGCCGACCTCCCCGACGGCGAGTATCACGCCCACGACGTCCTCGAAGGCGACGGCGTGACCGACGAGGATATCCCCATCGAGGTGACGGTCACCGTCGACGGCTCCGAGATCGCGGTCGACTTCGCGGGCACCGCCGCGCAGGTGGCCGGCAACCTCAACGCGCCGCTCTCGGTCGCCAAGAGCGCGGTCTACTTCGCCGTTCGGGCGGTCACCGACCCGGAGATCCCGTCGAATCACGGCTGTTACGAGCCGGTGACCGTCGCCGCGCCCGAAGGGACGGTCCTCAACCCCAGGCCCCCGGCCGCGGTCGTCGGCGGGAACGTCGAGACCAGCCAGCGGGTGACCGACGTGACCCTCGCGGCGCTGGCCGAGGCGATCCCCGAACGGGTTCCCGCCGGCGGGCAGGGGACGATGAACAATCTCATCATCGGCGACCGAGAGGGCGAGTTCACTTACTACGAGACCATCGCGGGCGGCTTCGGTGCCAGACCCGACAAAGACGGTATGGACGGCGTGCAGGTCGGGATGACGAACACGCTGAACACCCCGGTCGAGTCGATGGAGAGCGAGTACCCGCTCCGCGTCGAGCGGTACGCCCTCCGGCCGGACAGCGGCGGCGACGGGAAACACCGGGGCGGGCTCGGACTCGAACGCTCGGTCACGGTCGAGACCGACGCGACCGTTTCCCTGCTCACTGAACGCCGCCGCACCGCGCCCGCCGGCGTCGACGGCGGCCAGGACGGCGCGACCGGTGAGAACCTGATCGACGGCGAGCCAGTTCCCTCGAAGGCATCCGTCGACGTGTCCGCCGGCGCGACCGTGACGATCCGCACGCCCGGCGGCGGCGGACACGGCGACCCGGCCGACCGGTCCGAGGAGGCGAGGGAAGCGGATCGCCGTGACGAGAAGGTGACCGAATGACTGCCCGTCTCGGCCTCGTCGTCCCCTCCTCGAACACCACGGCCGAACCCGAGTTCCGGGCGATGGCCCCCGACGGGACGACCGTCCACGCCGCCCGGATGCCGCTGGAGGACGTGACCGTCGACGGCCTCGACGAGATGGCCAGCGGTGCCGAGCGTGCCGCGGAATTGCTCGCCCACGCCGACATCGACGCCCTCGCCTACGCGTGTACGACCGGGAGTCTCCTGCACGGCCCCGGCTTCGACGCGGAACTGGAGTCCAGACTGTCCGAGGCGGCCGGCGCACCGGCCGTCGCGACGGCCCTGTCGGCCAAACGCGCCCTCACCGCCGTCGATGCCGAGACGATCGCCGTCGTCACGCCCTACGCCGCGGAACTGAACGACCGGGAACGGGAGTACCTGACCGGTGCGGGGTTTGAGGTCGCCGCGCTCGACGGCCGGGGACTCGTCGACAACACCGAGATCGGCGACCTGACCCCCGAGGACGCCCGGCGACAGGTCGAGGCGGCCGTTCCCGACGATACCTCTGTGGACGCCGTCTTCGTCTCCTGTACGAACTACCGGACCGTCCCGGCCCTGTCCGATCTGGAGGACACGCTCGGCGTACCCGTGATCTCCAGCAACGCCGCGACGATGTGGGACCTCGCCGACCGGCTGGGGCTCACACCGACGCTCGATTCGACACTCGCCGATGCCTCGGCAGCCGACAGGTAGCATCGTGGCGCGAGACTTCCCAAGCAGATTCGTGTCAGTGGATGGGCCCTGGCGGATTCGAACCACCGACCGCCCGGTTACCCACAATCCCTGACCGCTGTCAGTGATTGGTATGAGCCGGGTGCTCTAACCAGACTAAGCTAAGGGCCCGTGTGCGAGCGTTCTGCGTGGCTCGTCTTTAGCCTGTCGGGATATTGCCCGGTATCGCCCATCACGACGCGGAGCCGTGGCTCGGCGGGTAGTGTCGGGAGAGAAAGGCGCCACCGCCAGGGTTCGAACCTGGGACAACCTCGTCTCTGCGGTGAACAGGCGTGGCCTCCTCACCGTAACAGCGAGGTGCTCTACCAGCTGAGCTACGGCGGCACGTTCGCAGGCATTCCCGAGTAGCCGGAGTTATTTGATAGGGCTTTCGCTTTCGGGCGGCATCGACACGCTTTCACGGGGTCGTCGGATACGGCTCTCCATGACCGAGGAGTTCGACGCCGTCGTCGCGGCCGTGTGCGACCGCGTCACGCCCGACGACGAGGAACGCGAGCGCCTCCGGACGGTCACCGAGCGACTCGTCGAGCGCACCGAGGCCGCCGCCGCCGAGTTGCCCGTCGAGACCGACGTGGTGCTGGTCGGCTCCACCGCCCGGAGCACCTGGCTGGCCGGCGACCGCGACGTGGACCTGTTCGTCCGCTTTCCCGCCGATCTGGACCGCGAGCGACTGGAGGAGTACGGTCTCCGGGTCGGCCGCGAGGTCCTCCCCGACGGCCGCGAGGAGTACGCCGAACACCCCTACATCGTCGGCGAGTTCGAGGGCTTTTCCGTCGACCTGGTGCCCTGCTACGACGTGGCCGACGCCACGGCCATCCAGTCGGCCGTCGACCGCACCCCCTTCCACACCGCCTACCTGGAGGCGCGCCTGGACGACGACCTCGCCGCCGAGGTTCGCGTCGCGAAGGCCTTCCTGAAGGGGATCGGCGTCTACGGCGCGGACCTCAAGACCCGCGGGTTCTCGGGCTTTCTGACCGAACTGCTGGTGCTGGAGTACGGCGGCTTCCGGTCCCTCCTGGAGGCGGCCGCCGACTGGCACCCGCCGGTCGAACTCGATCCCGAGGACCACGCCGCCGAGTCCTTCGACGACCCGCTGGTCGTCATCGACCCGACCGATCCGGAACGCAACGTCGCCGCCGCCCTCTCCCCTGCGAACGTCGCCCGCCTCCAGCACTACGCCCGCGAGATGCTCGACGCCCCTCGCGAGGGCCTGTTCGAGCCGGCCGATCCCGACTCGTTCGACGCCGACGCCGTCCGCGAGGCCGTCGCCGCCCGCGGGACGACGCCGGTCGCCGTCGTCTTCGACGCGCCCGACCTCGTCGACGATCAGCTCTGGCCCCAGCTCCGCAAGTCCAGACGCGGGATCGCCGCCGAGCTCGACCGCCGTGGGTTCGACGTGTTCCGCAGCGCCGCGTTCGCCGACGATCGGGCCGTCCTCTTCGTCGAACTCGCCGTCGCCGAGCGTCCGGCCGTCGAGCGCCACGAGGGGCCGCCGGTCCACGTCCGCGACCACGCCGAGGGGTTCTACGACAAGTACGCCGACGCCGGGACGGCCGCGGACGGCGACGAACCCGCGACGGACGGCACCGCCGGCCCGCCCTACGGCCCGTTCGTCGACGACGACCGCTACGTCGTCGAACGGGAACGCGAGTTCACGACCGCCCGCGAGTTTCTGGCCAGCGACGCGCTGTTCTCGGTCGCGCTCGGGACCCACGTCGAGAGCGGGCTCGGAGACGGCTACGAGGTACTGGTCGATGATGGCGTCGCGGCGCTCGCCGACGACTTCGGGACGGAACTGGCCCGTTACTTCTCGCCGAAGCCCTGATCGCGCAGGTCGGCGAAGATCGACTTCGCGCGGTCGGTAACTTCCTCGTCGGGTTCGACGGGTTCGCGCCCGTCGAACACCTCGTGGACCATCGTGACGCTCTCGGCGAGCGTGTCCAGCCCGTACCCGCCTTCCAGCACGAACCCGAGGCCGGCGTCGACATCGGTGGCGATGTCGCGCATCCGGGTCGTGAGCGCGCCGTACCCCTCCGTCGTGACGCGCATCCGCGAGATGGGGTCGTGGCGGTGGGCGTCGAAGCCGGCGCTGACGAGGATCAGGTCCGGGTCGAAGGCGGCGAACTCCGGGCCGACGAAGTCCTCGACGGCGGCGCAGTAGTCGGCGTCGCCACAGCCCGGCAGGAGCGGGATGTTCATCGTCGTCCCCTCGCCCTCGCCCTCGCCGGTCTCGTCCACGTCGCCGCTCCCGGGGTAGAGCCCGTCCTCGTGGATCGAGGCGTAGTACACGTCGCCCGCATCGTAGAAGATGTCGTGGATGCCGTTGCCGTGGTGGACGTCCCAGTCGAGGATGGCCACCCGGTCGGCGTCGCCGTCGTCGATGACCGCCCGTGCGGCGACGGCGGCGTTGTTGACGAAACAGAAGCCCATGGCGTCGTCCGCGACGGCGTGGTGGCCCGGCGGACGGCCCAGCGCGAAGGGCGTATCGCGGCCGTCGTCGCCGGCCAGCGCACGCTCCGCGGCCCAGATCGCCTGCCCGGCCGCGGCCAGCGCCGCGTCCCAGGTCGCCTCGACGGCCACCGTGTCGTCGTCCCAGTCACCGCCCCCGTTCTCGCAGAACTCCCGGAACGCGTCCACGTAGCCGGCGTCGTGGACGGCGGTGACGGCCGACTCGGGCGCGGGGTCGGCGGCGACGTACTCGACGCCGTGTTCCCGCGAGAGCGACCGTCGGATCGCCCGGAGACGGTCGGGGCTCTCCGGGTGGCGGTAACCGGTCTGGTGGTCGAGACAATCCTCGTGATACCCGAAGTTCATCCGAAGTACTGGGCGAGTTCGAAGTACGCTTCCACGTCCTCGGCCTTGACGGTTCGACGGTCGGCGTGGCGTGCTAGCTCGGCCGCGGCGGCGGCCACGTCGTCGGCGAAGGTTTCGAGCTCGTCGGCCAGTGCGATCCGGGCGTCCATCGACACCCGGTAGGAGTCGTCGATGTCGAGCCGTGCGATCCGGTCGACCGGTGCGATCGGCAGTTCGAGGGAATCCTTGTCCGGCACCGACGAGACGTCGAAGTCCTCGGCCATCAGCGTCTTTCGCCCGTCGGCGGTCGCGCGCTCGGCCGCGTCGACCGCGAGGCGTGCACCCCGCCGCTGGATCCGCCGCGCCAGTTCCTCGGCCGCCTCGGCGCTGACTCGAAGCGACCCCGCGTTCCGTCGGATGACCGTATCGACCGGCGCGAACGGAAGCTCGACGCTCATACCGCATACCGGGACTGTCGCCGTCTTAAGACTTTCCGTGAGTCAGCTCGCGCTCGCTCAGCCCCTAGAACACGTCCTCGGCGTCGAGCCGCCCGTCGGACAACCGCCCGCGTGCGGTCACTTCCTGCCCGAGCTGGAGCGTCGCGCCCGTCTCGACGCTCATCGTCTCCTCCCCGTCGTCCAGCACGACCGGCTCGCCCGTCTGGACGACCGTCCCCGTGAACTCGACGACTTCGCCGGCCCCCTCGGCGGCGTCGCCGGCCCCTTCGTCACCCGCCGTCTCGACCGTCGCCGTCCCGCCGTCGCTCTCGGCGGACTCGCCGTCGGCGAACGCGTCCAGTCCCGTCTCGGCGGCGTCCTGTTCGGCCGCCCCGGTCTCGCTCTCGCCGCCGACCGCCCCGGTCGTCGCGCCGTCCTCGAGGACGACGACCGTCGATCGCCAGTTCGCGGCGGCTTCGAGGTCGTCCTGCCAGCCGTCGTCGATCTCCACGTCCGCGAGGAAGACCTCGTCGCCGGGCTGGATCTCCTTATCGGCCTTGTCGCCCCACAGCGCCACGCGGATGTCGCCGGTCTCGTCCTGTACCCGGACGTTGCGGACCTGCCCCTCCGAGCCGTCGTCGCGATCGAAGGTGCGCTTCGGGTCGGCCGACCGGACCACGCCGCCGATGTCGACGGTCTGGCCGATCTCGACGCCGTCGATGGGTGCGGTCTCGGGCGTGAACTCGACGGTCTCGTCGATCTCTTCCACCGCACCACGCTCGCCCACGTGGAGTTCGAGGTCGCTGTCGCGCTCCCGGACGTAGCCGTCGACGACCTCGACGGCCGTCCCGGCCGACAGTTCCTCGGCCCGGTCGGCCCGCTCGTCCCACAGCGTCACGCGGATCCGGTCGGTCTCGTCGCCGATCGAGAGGTTCGCGACCCGCCCCTCCGAGCCGTCGTCGCGGTCGAACGTGCGGACCGACTCCGTGTCCAGCACGAGCCCGCGCACGTTCACGTCCGACTGGCCGAGTGTCAGCGCGTCGATGCTCGTCGTCCCGCCCGGTTGCACGTCGATCTCCTCGTCCTCGTCGGGTTCGGCCTTGTCGACGCTGACCTCCAGCCCGTTGTATCCCTCTTTGGGCCGGCCCTTTATCCGGAGGACCTCGCCGACCGCCAGTTGCCCCTCGTCGATGGAGACGGCCTGCTCGTCCCAGAAGGAGAGGGTGACCGACCCGGTCTCGTCGGCGACCTCGACGTTGATGACGCGGCCGTCCTCGTCCTCGCCGTCCCGTTCGAACGTCCGCAGGTCGCCGACGGCCATCACCTTCCCCAGGAACTTCACCTCGTCCATCCCGGGTTCGATGTCCGCGATGCCGTTGACCTCCCCGTCTTTGAGTTCGTGAGCGATGAGCATGGCCGCGGTCTCCTCGTCCGCGAGGCCACCCATCTGCTCGATCTTCTGCTCGACGGCCTCCCGGAACTCCTCCTCGGAGACCTCGTCGGTCTCCAGATCCGCGTAGATATCTGCTATCGCGCCCATCTGTCTGTCCCAGTGCAGGGCTGGACTCCGTTTAAGCGTTGCCGTCGCTCGCTCACCCCGCCGCAGTCCGGCGGTTCCCGCCGCGGTCCCGTCGTCGTCTCGTCGTCCATACCCGACCCTTCGTCGCTCTCCGATTTAAACCTGTGTGGGGCGTCGGCGCGCTACTCGTCGGATGGTGGGACTGCCGTCGCGCTCGCACTCGCGTACGTCGCGCTCGCGACTGCCCGCCCGTCGTGGGTGACCGTCACCTCCGAGGGGAACTCCCCGTCGACCTCGAAGGTCGCCTCGTAGTCGATGCCGACCAGTGCCTGTGCCCCCGCCTCGCAGCCCTCGATGGTCGTGGTCTCGACGGCGACCGTCAGCGTCCCCGCCGCCTCGTCGTACCGCACGGACCCGAGCCGGGCGCGTTCGCAACTGTCGCTCCCGCTGATCGTCCCGTCGACGAGTACCTCGCCCGCGCCGGACTCGAACCGGATGTCGGCCACGTCGCGGTTCTCGCCGATCTCCGGTCCCCACGAGGTGAACGAGTAGGTGACGCCGTTCGTGTGGCCGCCGCTCGCCCAGGCCCGTGCGACCGAACCGTCGGCGTCCGTCCCCTCGCCGGGCGTCTCTCCGTCCGGCGTGTCGGTCTCCCCGTCCGTCCCCTCCGGCTGGCTCCCCGGGCCGGTGCCGTCGGGACTCGTCGCGTCGGTGCCGTCGCCGGGCTCCTGGACACAGCCGCCGAGACCGACAGTCACCGATGCCGTCGCCGCGATGAACGTGCGTCGTCGCATACCTGTTCGGTCGATCCCCACTGAAAAGGCCGTTGTGGAGACTCAAACGCGTCTTTGTCTCACGCTGACCGACCCGTCGCCGGTCTCGCCGGCCCCGACGGCTGCGGGGAGTCCGGCGATCGCGAGTCGCGACTCCCCGGCGGCGGTCGAACCGTAACCCCTTTACTTGACACCGCGAAAGGAAGGAATGAGTCCTGATAGGGTAGTGGACTATCCTCTTGGCTTGCGGAGCCAGGGACCGGAGTTCAAATCTCCGTCAGGACGTTCATTCCTCGCGAGCGCTCACCGGTGAGCGCTCGCTTCGTCGTTCACGTCCTGACGGGCCCCCGCTCGCTGCGCTCGCGGGGACTCCGTCAGGACGCTTCTCTCACACAACACCGCGAGCGATAGAGCGGTGTACCGATCTTCGTCACTCGAAGTCGGCGATGACGCGGTCGAGACAGCCCCCGTCCTCTTGGAGATAGGTGTAGTGGTTCGTCACCCGATCGGTCACGTCGTGGTCGGTGTAGGTGTCGGGTGTCGGGCCGCACGCGCCGTCGACACCGAGGGCCTCGTCGCCGAACTCGGCCGACCGGTAGAGGACGGCGAGCGTGGTGTCGTCGGCCACGTGGTAGTTGTGGACCCGGTCGGCCCCGTCGCGGACGCCCGCGTACCAGTGCCCGCCCTCGGTGACGCTGTCGCAGTCGACGGCGGCACCCAGCAGCGAACACGATCGCACCGCGCCGCCGTGATCGGCGAGTTCGTCGAGGCAGGCCAGAGCGGGGCGGGCACCCAGTGAGTGGGCGACGAGCCGGACCGGGGTGTCCGGACACTCGGCGGCGAACGCCTCGACCCAGGCGGCGAGTTCCCGCCCCTTGCGGGTGGCGATGGCCTTGCTGGAGTGCCACAGCGGGAGGTTCGCCGGGTAGTTGAACCCGATCACCGTGGCGTCGTAGTCGGCCGCCTCGACGGCTCCGGCGACGGCGTTGGCCTGGGCGGTTGCGTCGCCGGTCAGCCGTTCGAGCCAGCCGTGGACGTACACAACCAGTTCGGTGGGATCCGCAGGGAACGACCCCCGGAGCTCTCCGTTGCGTATCATCGGAAACTCGCTCGGGGCGTCGGCTCCCATCGACAGGGCATCCAGCGGTAACCAAGACATGCTCGTCCTCTCTCCGCCCGGCGCCGGGCAGTGCTACCGGAATCGTGGGTGACTCGACGTATAGCCCTGTCGCCACAGAAATGGGGTCGTGGATGCCCCGTCAGAACCAGTCGTCGAAGAACCCGCCGGAGGCACCGCCGTCCTGGAACCCCGTCGGGAAGTTCTCCACGACGGTGTCGATACAGCCCCGCTTGGGATCGTAGTAGAGACAGTGTCCGCTCACGATCCCCGTCACGTTGACGTCGTTGTAGTTGTCCGGCGTCTCGGCGTCGTCCGGGGCACCCGCTGCCCCGACGGCTTCCGCGCCGAACTCGCCGATCTGGAAGATCTCGTCGAGGATGTTGTCCCCGCTGCTCCAGTAGTTGTTGACCTCCTCGGCACCGTTGGCGATGGCCGCGCCGAACTCGCCGTCGACGGTCACGGCCTCCCGGGAGATCGCGCCGCCGAGGATCTCCAGCGACCGGACCGGTTCACCCCCCATCTCGTTGACGAGTTCGTCCAGCAGTCCGGCACCGGTGCGGGCACCCAGCGAGTGGACGATCAGACGGATATCCGTGTCCGGGTTCGCCTCGCGGTAGTCCCGGAGCCACGACGCGAACTCGCGGCCCGACTTCTCCGCGCCGTCTTTCTGGCCCCACCAGTTGGGGCTACTACTCGGGTAGTTGTAGGCCAGCGTCGGCTTGTCGTAGCCGGCCTTCCGGAGCGCCCGCTGGAGCGTGTACCCCTGGTCGGCCGCGCCGCCGGTCAGCAACTCCAGCCACCCGTGGATGTAGAGGACCACCTCGTCTTTCCCCTCCGGGATGGCTCCGGTCTCCGACAGGCCACCGGCCCCGATACCGAGAAAGCCGGGATCCCGGACGACCACCGGATAGTCCGCCGGTGCCTCTTTGAGGTTGAGGCCGAACGCGCACTGCTCCTCGGCCGCCGACGCGGTCCCGCTCATGGCACCGACACCGACCGCCGCCGTACCGCCGGCGGCGATCCCCCGCAACACCGACCGCCTGGTCGTTCGTGAACTGCTCCCCCTCTCGATGTCCGTGCGTTCAGACATCACCGACTCCCTGCTACTGTTACTCATTGATTATTTCCACGTTCATATCCGGTAGTTTTTATACCCTGCTCCGGTCGCTTATAAAAACGACGACGTAAAAACGCCCGATACGGGGCTGTGTTTTATAAGTGACACCCGGCCCGCGGTCGCGACGGTGCGGTGGCGACGGGCGGTGTGACCCGTCGACGCGTCGGAGCGGTCGCCGCGGGTCGCAGCGACCTCGCTCGGGATATTCGTTTTGCCCGTCATGTGAGCGGGTTTTCCCCTGTCACCGCCGACACTAATAAAAACACGAAGATATCCTCGACAAGATTCTTATTTCGGTTCCTGGCCAAACCCTTTCCCGCGACGGCACCGACGGGGCGGTATGGAGGCGCCGCTCCGTGCGGGGATCGCGATCTACAACGCCGGGGACTACCACGAGGCCCACGACGCCTGGGAGGACCGCTGGCTCGCCCTCGAGGAGGGGACCGACGACGAGCGGTTCCTCCACGGGTTGATCCAGTTCACCGCCGCGGTCCACCACGCCACGGAGCGCAACTGGCCGGGCGTGACGGGGCTGGCCGACAGCGCCGGCGACTACCTCGTCGACCTCCCGGCCGACTACCGCGGCGTCGACGTGGCCGGCGTTCGCGAGTACCTGACCGCCCTCCGTGCCGATCCCGAGCGGATCGAGCGCGCGCCGCCGCTCGCGCTCACGCACGAGGGTGACCGACTCGTCCCGGACGACCTCGACTTCGAGGAGAGCGCGGTCGCCGCCGCGGTCTACGCCGCGGACGGCCCCTACGACGAGTCGGTCCTCGAACGGGGGATCGAGTACGCCCGTGAGGCCGTCGCCGACGGCGAGGAGACCAGTCCGTTCGTCACCTTCGTGATGGACTTCGCCCGGGATCGGGCCCACCGGGACACGATCTACCGGCGGCTCTCGGCGCGTGTCGAGCGACGACAGCGGCGAGAAGCGGACGTTGACGGACTGTTCTAATCGTAGTCGGCGACGTGTTCCTCGCCGTCCCACTCGGCGCTGTTGTCCTGTGGCTCGTACCCCAGCACCTCGCGGGCCCGTTCCAGCGAGTAGTACTTGCGGTCGTTGTCGGAGATGCCGTAGACGATCTCGTAGTCGTAGTCGGCTTCCAGCGTGCGCTCGTGGAGGTGGGCACAGTCGGGGTAGGAGAGCCACATGGCCTGGCCGCGCTCGTAGTCGATGGGAGGATGGCCCTCGGTGAGGTTGCCGATGCGGACGTTACAGACCGTGATGCCGTGTTCGTCGTGGTAGTACCGGCCCAGCACCTCACCAGTGGCCTTCGAGACGCCGTAGAGGTTGCCCGGGCGCGGGAGTTCGGTCCCGTCGAGGCGGTAGTCGTCGTCGGCCCGGTACATCTCGGGGGTGCGCTCGTCGGTCTCGAAGGCACCGACGGCGTGGTTCGAGGAGGCGTAGACGAACCGCTCGACGCCGGCCTCGACCGCTGCCTCGTACATCTTCTGGGTCCCGTCGATGTTGTTCGACAGGACGCTCTTCCAGGGTGCGGATGGCCGCGGGTCGCCGGCGAGGTGGATGATCGCCCCCACGCCCTCGACGGCCGCCCGGACCGTCTCCTCGTCGATCACGTCGCCGACGAGGTACTCGTGGTCGGGCTCGTCGTCCGGCGGATTGTGGTAGAGGAGCCGCCAGTCGTACTGCTCGCCGAGGCCCTGCAGGATCGCCTCGCCGACGCGTCCGCCAGCACCCGTGAGCAAAACCGGGTCGTCCATTCGAGTAACCCTGAGCCACGGCGTGAGTAAGTAAGATACGGTTCGTAACCTCTCGGCTGAGTGACCTTACTGCACCGGGCGGGCGAAGGCCAGCGTCCCGCTGATGTTGTCGATGTAGACCTGCACCACATCGCCCTCGCTGGTGCCGGGGACGAAGATGCGGTACTTGCCTTTCTCGGCGACGCCGTCGCCCTTGCGGCCCATCCCGGTGATCTTCACCTGGTAGGTCTCGCCCTCCTCAAGCGTCGCGGTGCTGGTCTCGGTCGACGACTTCGTCGAGCGGTCGTCGACCGGGCGGAAGGCCCCGCAGGCCTCACACCGGAGCATCTGCGTGCGGTCCTCGGTGGTGAGCCTGGTGTCGGGCAGGCCACACTCCGAACAGATCACGTACTCCTCGGCGTAGGCCTCCAGCACGGCCTCGAAGTCGGCGGCCGAGAAGGTGCCGTTGTAGCGGCTCCGGTCGCCGTCGAAGTCGCCGTTGGTCCCGAACTCCTGCTGGACGTAGCGGTGGACGTGTTCCGGGTCGCGGGACAGCTCGTCCGCGATGGATTTGAGGTTGGTAAGCCGGGTGAACGCCCCGTCTTCCTGGGCTTCGGGGTCGGGTATCTGGAGGCGTTGCTGGCTCGCGGTGCGCTCGGGCAGGCTCTCGTAAGCCCGGTCGAGCGCGACGTCGTAGTCCATACCTCCCGGAGTCGGCCGACACTTAAAGGCGTTCCGTGCTGGACCGTCGCGCGATCCGCGGTCGCCGGGCGGTGTCCGCACGTTCCTCCCGGAACACACTTCCTCGCTCCGGCCCCCGGTCCGGTATGGATCCGACCGACGCACAGACCGCCTGTTTCGAGGCAGGCATCAAGTTCGGCTCGCTGTACCACCAGTTCGCGGGCACGCCGGTGAGCCCGGAAAGCGCCGACTCGCTCGCGACGGCGATGGAGGAGGCCATCGAGAACCAGCCCCACTGCGAGGCGGTGACCGTCGAGATCCGGCGCGAGGAACTCGACCGCGCCCTCGCGGACGGCCCCGCGGACTACACCGAACTCACCGGCCGCTTCCTCGACGTGGAGATCCTGGTCGACTACGAGGGGACGGCGGTCCGGGCCCGGATGGAGATGGAGGACGGCTACCCCCTGATGCGACCCGTCGACGTGGACGGCTGAGCGGCCACGGTCGCCGGGACCGCTCGCCGATCCGACGAAAAACCGATGTGGCTGGTGGCTGAAGCGGCGGTATGCCCCTCCACGCAGTCGACGACGTGGGTGACGCGATCGACGCGACCCGTGCGTTCCTCGTTCCCGTCGACCGGTCCCGGTGGCTCAGGCTCGCGGTCGTCGCCTTCTTCGTCGCCGGCGGGTTCGGCGTGAACGGCTTCGCCAACGCCGGCACCTCGGTGTCCAGTTCCGGCGGTGGGGTCTCGGAACTCCCCGAGCCCATCGCGGGTGACGTGCTGACCGTGCTGGCGCTGATCGCCGCCGTCGTCGCCGCCTTCGCCGTCGTCCTCGGAATCGTCGGCTCGGTCATGGAGTTCGTCTTCGTCGCGTCGCTCCGCAACGAGACGGTCCGCGTCCGGCGGTACGGCCGCCGCTATCTCGGTGCCGGTCTTCGGCTGTTCGCCTTCCGGCTCGGTCTCTTCCTGCTCGCGGCGGGACTGATCCTCGGGGTCGTCCTCGTCGCCGGCCCGGCCGGGCCGGTCCTGACCTGGTCCGAGGCACAGCTCCTCTCGGCCCTCCTGCTGGCGGTGCCGCTGATCGCGGTCCTGTTCCCGCTCGCCGCCCTGATCGACGGGTTCACCGTCGACTTCGTCGTGCCCGTCGTCGTCCTGCAGGACCGGTCGATCCTCGGCGGCTGGCGACGCTTCTGGCCGACGCTGCGCGCGAACCTCCGGCAGTACGCCGCCTACGTCCTCGTCGCCTTCCTGCTCAACCTCGTCGTCGGGGTGGCCGCGGCGACCGTGATCGGTATCGTCGCCGTCGCGCTGGCCGTCCCCCTCCTCGTGGTCGGCGTCGCCGCCTTCTTCGTCGCCGGGGGCACGTTCACGACCGCCGTGATCGCCCTCCTGGTCGTCCTCGCGGTCGGCTACGTCGCCCTCGTGTTGGCCGCCGTCGCGCTCGTGCAGGTCCCGCTCCAGACGTTCCTGCGCTACTACTCGCTGCTGGTTCTGGGCGACACCGACGCCGACCTCGACCCGATCCCCGACCGCCGCGCCGCCGTCCGGGAGTGACCGCCGTCCGCTTCGGTTCGCGGGAACCCGTATCGTCGCTGTCCGCCGGTTCCACTTTCACTTTCGGGCGGGTTTTTATACTCGCTCCCGCCGAACCGTGCGGTATGGGTCAGACGACTCTGGACGACGACGACCTGTTCGACGAGGCGGCCTCGGAGATGCGCGAGGACGTCGAGGAATCGCTCGCGAAGGCACGCGAGGCCCTGCCCGAGGGCGACGACATCTGGGCGGTCGACGCCGACAACACGCTGGGCGTGCTGAACGGGCTCCGGTCGGCGCTGGACCCGGGTGAAGCACAGGAGCACCTCACCGACGCCAAGAAGTGGTACACGATGGGCGAACGCGCCGACGCCTTCGAGGACGCCGACGACCTCGCCGAGGAGATCGAGGCCCTCGAAGCCGTCTTCGCGGACATCGAGGACGCCCACGAGCAGGTGAGCGACCTCGCCAGCACCGTCCCGGAACTGCGCGGCGCGCTGGACGACGCCCACGCGGCCGCCGAGGACGAGTCCGACGCCGAGGCGGAGGCCGACGCCGAGGACGCCGAGGAAGCCGAAGCCGCCGACTAGCGGTGATCGGGCAGGTCGGTCTCGCGCTCGGCAACCCGTTCGAGTAGCGCCGACAGCCCCGCCGCCGCCTCGTCGAGCAGTCGTTCGCCCAGGTCGCCGTCCCCCTCGCGGGGGTCGCCGACGGTCCCGTTCTCGCTGAACTCCGCGCTGTCGTAGGCCAGATTGACACCACTGTGCCACTCGCCCCAGCCGTCGGCTCCGCCCGCCGCCGCATCGTCGAGTCGGTCCTCGTGGACCAGTTCGGGGTGGAAGTGTCGGAGCGCGCTCGTCTCCAGGGGGCCGCCGTGGCCCATCCCCACCGCGTCGGGATCGACGGCGTCGAACCACGTGAACGGGACGACGTACCCGTCGGTGTGGCGGGTGACGTGCCCGCAGACCTCCCGGAGCGGCGCGACGTTGCCGCCGTGGCCGTTGACCACGACGACGCGTCCCCAGCCGTGGGACTGCAGGCTCTCGACGGTCTCGCGCACGTAGTCCCGGAAGGTGTTCTCGCTCACCCACAGCGTGCCGGTGAACTGGCGGTGTTCCTCGGCGACGCCGACCGGGATCGCGGGCGCGACCACGACGGACTCGTCGGTCCCGCTCTCGTAGCGGTCGGCCCCGCGTTCGGCGACGGCCTCGGCGGTGAGGACGTCCGTCCCGAGCGGTGCGTGGGGGCCGTGCTGTTCGGTGGAGCCGACCGGGAGGACGGCGAGGTCGGCGTCGGCGGCGTCGGCGTCGGTCCAGGTGACCTCGGCGAGGTGCATTACCGGTGTCGTCGGGCGGCGGGCACGTAAGCGCCCCGGCGCGAGGCGACGCCGCCGGGAGCCACAACCCTCTACCCGCCGGCGCTCGCAGGGCTGGGTATGCAACTGCTCTGGATCGGTGCCGGTGCCGCCGCGCTGGTCGTCCTCGTCCTGGTGATCGCCCGCCTGTGGCGGCGCTCCTCGGACGCCCGCGAGTCCGAGCGGGCCCACGAGGCTGCTCAGGAGCGGGACCCGCCGGTCGAACTCGGCGGCACCTACGAGTTCGGGATCACCGAGTTCACCGACCACCACTCCGGCGACCTAGTGATTAACGCAACTTCTGAATGAATCCGTCGAGGTGATTTTCGATCCAAG
>JBDGUF010000023.1:0-56328 GCA_042216105.1 Halorientalis sp. | reverse complement strand
TTAGCGAATTGAAGTACTAGTACATCTTCACCACCGAGCATCCCGCTGGTCGTGATGATCGCGGTGTTCCGGTCCGCGATGCGTTTCCGTTGCCCGTCCCGGCCAGTCACGAAGCGGGCGTGGGACTTCGCCCGGCGGAGCGCGTCGGCGTCCCGGACGAACTCGGGGTGGCGAAGCACCATCTCGGTCACGTCGGTCCCCATCCCGTCGACGTAACAGGGGATGTCGTGGGCCTCACAAATCAGCATCATCTCCTGGGTGCGCCCGATGGCGAAGGCGGGGACGACGACGGTCCCGCCCTCCCAGATCGTGGTCTTGACGCTCTCGGCGAACCGTTCCTCGACGGCGCTCCGGGCCTCGTGTTCCACGTCGGAGTAGGTACTCTCACAGATCACCACGTCGGCCTCGGGGCGGGCGGTCGTCCCCGCGACGAGACGCTGGTCGCTGGTATGGAAATCGCCCGTGTAGAACAGCCGCGTCTCGCCGTCGTCGACGAGGACGTGGGCACTCCCGGGGATGTGTCCGGCGTCGTAGAACGTGATCTCGTGGCCCGCGGCCGTGAACGTCTCGCGGTAGCCGTGGGGCTCCGAGACCTGCGTGACCCGCCGGACCTCCTCCTCGGTGAACGGGCAGTCGTACGTGCCGCCGTGGAGTTTGAGCGTGTCTCGCGCCAGCGTCAGCGTCAGTTCGCGGGTCGGGGGCGTCCAGTGGATCGGCGGGCGGCGGTCACCGGAGAGCAGAGAGGGGATCGACCCGACGTGGTCGAGGTGGCCGTGGGAGACGACGACGGCGTCGGGGTCGGGCGCGTCGACGGGGAACTGGGGCGGGTCGGCCGTCTTCGTCCCGTAGTCCAGCAGGAGCCGGTCGTTGACGAGGACGGCGCTCCGGCCGACTTCGCCGGCACCGCCGAGGAACCGCGGGTTCATCACCGACACCTAGCCGACCGCGGTGTTTGACACCGTCGATCCGGCCGCCGGGCGTCACCGCTCCGGTCCGTCGCCGACCCCGCCGTGGGTGCTGGCGTCCCCCTCCTCGTGGCTCGCGACCTCCTCCCGCGCGCGGAGGTTCTGTCGGGTGAACTGGGGTTCGGCGCTGATCCCCGACGGGCTCCGGAGCGAGCGGTAGAGGCCGACGACCGCGAGTCCTGCGCCCGACGCGGCGACGGCGGCGGCCGTCCCGTCGCCGGCGACGAACAGGATCAGGGCGGCGACCGCCGAGGCGGCGAACCCGAGCCCGAGGACGGCCCGTTTCGCGAGCCGATCGAACAGTCCCTCCTCGTCGCCCAGTGCCGTCCGGACGGTCAGGTCGTCCCGGGCCGCCCGGTCGAGGGTCCGCTCCAGTTTCGGGCCGGTAACCAGGAGAGCCTCGGCGGTGGCCTGCACTTCCTCGCCCGCGCGGTCGAGCAGTTCCCGGACGCCCCGGCTCGCGTACCCCTCCTCGCGGACGTACTCGGTCACGAGTTCGATCAGGTCGAACTCGGGATCGAGCGTCCGGCAGACCCCTTCCAGTACCGTGGTGATCCGGACGATCAGTGCGAGTTCCTGTGGTAGCCGGAGCGGGAACTCGTACAGTTCGGCCTGGAACTCCGCGACGAGTTGCTGGACGCGATACTGGTCGACCTCCCGCCCCCGGAAGCTCTCGATGACGACCTCGAACATCTCGCGCATGAGCCGGCGGTCCGCGGTCGGGTCGAGCGCGCCCATCGCGACGAACGAATCAATGATCCCGTCCACGTCGTCCCGGGCGATGGAGACGTAGAACTCGAAGATCTGCTCCTGCAGGCGCTCGGAGACGGTGCCCGTGATCCCGAAGTCGTAAAAGACGATGGTGCCGTCGGGCTGGACCGCGAGGTTCCCGGGGTGGGGGTCGGCGTGGAACACGCCGTCCTCCAGCACCATCTCGATGTAGGCGTCGAAGAGTCGCTCGACCAGCGCCGTCCGGTCGATCCCCAGGGCCTCCAGCCGGTCCACGTCGGTGATCTTCGTCCCCTCGACGTACTCCATGGTCAGGACGCGGGGCCCGGAGTGGGAGTCGACGACGGCGGGTACCCGGACGCCGTCGTCGTCGGCGAAGTTCTCCCGCACCGTTCGAAGCATCCGGGCCTCGTGGACGTAGTCCATCTCCTCGCGGATGGTCGCGGCGAACTCGTCGGCGAGGTTTTCGAGGGTGAACGCCTGGCCGGGTTCGGCCCCGCGGATCAAAAGCGGCGTCAGCGCCTCGATCACCCGGAGATCGGCCGCGACGCGCCGCCGGATGTTCGGCCGCAGGACCTTCACCGCGACCCGTTGCCCGTCCAGCCGGGCGGTGTAGACCTGCCCGAGGCTCGCGCCGCTGATCGGCTCGGTGTCGAAGCGCTCGAACGCCTCGTCGACCGGCCCGACCTCGGCCTCGACGATGGGCTCGACCTCGTCCCAGTCCGCCGGCGGGACGCGGTCCTGGAGTCGCTGGAGGACGGCGATGTACGGACCGGGAAGCACGTCGGGCCGGGTCGAGAGGATCTGGCCGACCTTGATGAAGGTGGGGCCGAGCGTCACCAGCGTCTCCAGCAACTCCTCGGCGCGGGCGACCCGGGTCTCGGCGTCGACCTCCCGTCCGCGTCCGAAAAGCAGGAAGCGCCGCCGATCCCGGGCGTAGGCGACGAGAAGCGGGAGGAACTGCCAGGTGACGACGACCAGCCGCCAGGCCACCCGGAGCCGGAGCCAGCCGTCGTCGGTCGGCGCGGTGGTGTCGGGTCCCCCCGCCGATCGGGAACCCGCCGACGCGTCCGATGTCGTCTCCCCGTCCTGCTCGGCCATGTGACCTCTCCTAGGGCGTCGCTACTCAAGGCCGTGGTGGTCGACTTCGCTACGGTTCCCCCGTCACCGCTCGCTCGCTCGGAGATTCTCCCGTTCGGTCGAATCTCCTACTCCTCCACGGCGTCGGGACGGACGCGAAACCGGTTGTAGCCGCCGTGGGAGAGTTCCAGCGAGTCGAGCCACCAGTTCCAGCGCTCGACCAGGCCGTACTCCTCCGGGGCGTCTTCGAGGTTGTCGACCACGGCGTCGACCGTCAGCTCGAAGCCCAGTTCGGCCTCGATCTTCCCGGCGTCGGCCAGGTCGCGGGCCTGCCGCGCCACGACGCGGCGCGCCCGCTCGGACCCCCCGAAGGCCGAACCCAGTTCGCGTTCCAACGAATCTCTGTCCACACACGAACTCCGGTCCGGACCTACTTGACGTTCTCGAAGCGACATCGCGGGTCCGTTCCGACGGGCTTTTTATTCGGCACGGTCTGAATCGACCAATGGCAGATTTCACCGTCGTCGTCGCGGACCCCGAGAGCGGCGACACCTACCAGGTCGACGTGGACGGACAGGACGCGAACCGCTTCATGGGCCGCGAACTCGGCGAGGAAGTCGACGGCTTGGCCGTCGGCCTTGACGGGTACCAGCTCGAACTCACCGGCGGGTCGGACAACGCGGGCCGACCGATGCGGGCCGACGTGCGCGGACCGGAACTCACTACCATCCTCTCGGACGGCGGCACCGGCTTCGAGCCCAGCCGTGACGGCGAGCGCAAACGCGTCACCGTCCGGGGCCGCGAGATCAGCGACGAGGTCCGTCAGATCAACGCCAAGATCACCGAGCGCGGTTCCGGCGACGTGGCCGACCTGCTGGGCGAGGGCGACGAGTAACGTGTCCGACCGCGTTCCGAGCGATCACGACGCCGTCGTCACCCACCGGGCGACCCTCGAACGCGTCGGCCGGACCGACCGACCGAAGGTCGTCGTCCCAGAGGACGCGACGGTTCCGACCGACGAGGTGGTCCGGCTCGTCGTCGACGGCCGGACCTGTCACGCGCGGGTCGAGACGGGCCTGCAGGGCGATCCCGAGATCACGGGGGCCTACGACACGCCGACGCTGGCGCGGGACCCGGGCGACGGCCGGAACCGTCTCCAGGCCTGGGTCACGGAGGCCGACGTGTCCGTCGGCGGCTCGGTCCTGCTGGACGTGGTTACTGAGGGGTTCAAGTACGGCCTGCGCGCGCCCGGCGAGCGGACCGTCTACGAAGCGACCGAGAAGCCGGACGCGGGACTCTCGTCGATCGCCGACGACCTGACCGAGTGACGAGCGCCGGACGGCTCCGGATTCGATACGCGCACAAACGTTTTGGCCGTCTAGACACTGGCAAGCGTACGGGAATCCGGACGCAACCGTTCGAGTTCGACCACGCGTATGCCCCAGTCTCCCCCAGCATGTCGGAATCAGTGATCGCGGACTTCGTGGCCAAGTTCAACGCCAGCGCCTCCGAGCGCGGCGAGCCGGTGACGGGCCGGATCCTCCTCAGTCAGAAACGGCTGGTGCTGGCCGCCGACGCCGGCAAGACCACGATCCCGCTGTCCTCGATCTTCGACGTGGCCGTGGGCCACGTCCCGCAGGACCTGGGGCAGTTCTTCGACTCGACGGTGACCATCGCGTTCCGGAAGGACGACCGCCGCCACGTCGCGGCCGTCGAGGCCGGCGACGACAAGATCGAGAAGTTCTCGACCGTCCTGTTCAAGGCCCTGCTCAACGGCACGACCATGACGGTCAAACACCCGGCGCGGCTCGGGGGTCGGGTCACCGACGCCGCCTTCCACCCCGCGAAACTCTACCTCAAGCCGCGACAGGTCCGGTTCAAGGGCCCCGACTCGTCGTTCACGGTCGATCTCTCGACGGTGACCAGGTTCGAGCGCAACACCCGGGAGATCGACGGACGGAAACGGGAGGTGCTGTCGGTCCGGCACATGCAGGACGGGCAGGCGATCACCTCGCTGGCCGCCGTCGACTCGGGGCGGAAGATGTCCATCCTCGGCCGCTATCTCCGCCTGGAGTACAGCGACATCGTCGCCGACCTCGAGGACATCGAGCTGTCCGACGAGGAGACGGAACTGCTGGTCGCGGTCTACTCGACCGGCCCCGGCGTCTCGCTGGCCGGCGTCATCGACGCCGAACCCAGCCACGTCGAGATGTTGCTCGGCGACCTCCGGAAGAAAGGGCTGATAGCCGACGGCCAGGAGGAGACGGAACTCACGGCCAAAGGTCGCATCGTCGTCAGCGACAAACTCGAAGACGTGAACCAGTGAGCTCCGCCGTCAAGACGTGACGGCTGTCATCGGTCGTCCATCACGTCGCTGGCGATGTGGCGGCCGCGGGCCTTCAGCCGGACCTCCTTGCGAGTCCGGACCTCCTCCAGAATGTCGAGTTCGATGAGCCGGTCGTAGACCTCTTCGACCTTCTCGACGTCCATGTCGACGAAGTTGGGGATCTCGAAGGGGGAGACGCCCGAGTACAGCGCCATCAACACCTCGTGTTCCCGCTCGGAGAGGTCGGCGTTGACCTCCGCGCGCTGTTCGCCCTCCCGGAGGAGGCTCCGGAGGAAAACGGTGTGACGACGGGTGCCCGAGATGTGGGTCTGGACGCTCGTGCCGTCGTCCTCGGTGTGTTCGACCTCGAGGACGAGGCGCTCGTCGCCCATGACCGTCCGCTCCCCCTCGTCGACGCCGCCGATGTCGTCGAGGGGGATCTCGACGAACTGACCGTCGGAGATGGCGAGTTCGACGCGTTCGTCCCCGATCTTGAGCCGTCCCTTCTTCCACTCGGTGTCCTGGACGACGCCGCCCTCGACGGCGGGGTGTTTCGCGAGGATGACCTGCTGGTTGAGCAAGGCGCCGTAGAGCTTGGTCTTGAACGAGTCCGTGTCGTTCGGGGCGACCAGCGTCACGTTCTGGCCGACCTGCAGGGAGACGTAGCCCGACACCCGGGCGATGGTCTGGTTGACGTCGACCCGGCCCTTGAGGCCGTCGACGTCGGAGAGCGGGATGGTCCGCTTGCCCTCGTTGCTGACGAGGACGATCCGCTTGTTCGAGAGGATGATGCGGCCGCTCTTCCACTCGATGTCGTTGAGTTTTCGCCCGTCCTTGACGACCCGGGCGAACTTCCCCTGGTCGTCGGCTAGCTTCTGTTCACCCTCGCTCATGCGTCGTGGTTCGCGTGTCGGATTTTTCGCTCCCGGAGCGTATTAACCTTCCTGCCGTACGAACGCCCGATACGCGGTTCACTGGACCTCCCGTCCGCCGAGCTTCGAGATGGCCGAGAAGGCCTTCTTCCTGAGCTGTTCGCTCTCGGTCTCCTCGATGAGTTCGTCGAGGCGCTTGCGCGCCCGATCGCCGCCGACCTTCCCGAGCGTGAACACGGCCTGTGCGCGGATGTCCTCGTCGTACCCGGGGTCGTCGACCACGTCGAGCAGGCGACTCTCGACTCGCCGACCGCCGATCTCGGCGAGGCTCGTGGACGCGAACTGGGCGGTCATCTGGTCGTCGTCCTCCAGGGTCTCGACCAGCGCGTCGACGATCCGGCCGTAGCCGGCGCTGTCCTGATCGGCGACCCGACCGAGGAGCCAGGCGGTGTTGCGTCGCTGGCGGTTCTGGGTGCTCTCTTCGAGGATGTCGATCATCGGCACCAGGACGCTCTCGTCGTCGGTCCGGTTGAGCTGTTCGACGACGGTCTCGCGGATCTCGTGGCTCTGGTCGGTCGGCACGTTCGAGAGGAGTTCGATGATCGAGTACACCGCCGTGCGCCGGACGGAGGCGTCGTCGTCGGACAGCGCCGAGACCAGCCCCTCGACCGGACGGGCGTCGCCGAAGTTGCCCATCGCGCCGACGGCGATGCGCCGGATCGGCGCGCGGTCGTCGTCGAACATCGAAAGCAGTGCGGTCAGGGCCTGCCGGTTGCCGATGTTCCCGAGCGCCTCGGCGGCCTCCCGGCGCACCTCGGCTTTCGGGTCCGAGAGCCGCTCGATCAGGGCGTCGGTCGCGCGGGCGTCCGCCAGCCGGCCACAGGCGCGGGCGACCCGCGCCCGGACGCGGGGGTCGGGATCGTCCAGCCGCTCCAGCAGTTTGGGCAACACGTCGGTCTTCCCGAGTTCGCCCAGGGCGTTGGCGGCGGCCATCCGCAACTCGGGCACGTCGGCACCGAGCGCCTGCGCGAAGGCCTTGGCCTTGGCCCAGTCGGCCTGCTGGTCCTCGCCGATGTCCAGGCCGGCCATGTCGGCGATCAACTCCTCGATCGCGTCGGTTCCCAGCTGGTTGAGGGCGTCGATGGCGGCGGCGGTCACGCGGTCGTCCTCGGCCGACTGGGCCAACTCGACCAGCGGCGGCACGGCGTCGTGACCCTCCAGCGTCTCCTCGTCGAAGTCGCCGATGATCTTCGCGGCGCGGGCCCGCACCTCGGGGTTGTCGCTGGTCCGGATGACCGACTTCAGTTCCTCGACGTCGCCCTCGCGTTCGAGTTCGTAGAGTGACATTATGCCTTGCGGTAGATGCGGTGGCGCTTGTCGAACGGTTCGAAGGTGTCCCGGCACTCGTGGGGCAGGGTCTCGGTCATCCCGATGACGAGGTAGCCGTCGTCCCGGAGGGACCCCTCGATGGTCTCGAAGATGGGCACCTTGTATTCGGAGTCGATGTAGATCAGCAGGTTCCGACAGAGGACCAGGTCGAAGTTCCGTTTCGGGTCCCCGCGGATGAGGTCGTGGTTCTCGAACTCCACGAGCTCTTTCACCCGGTCTTTCACCTGGAACCGGTCGCCGTCCTGCTCGACGTAGGCCGTCGAGTCCTCCAGGGGTGCCAGTTCCTCGCCGATGTCGGTCGTCTGGGAGGTCTCGTAGACGCCCTCCCGGGCCACCGCCAGCGCGTCGTCGCTGATGTCGGTGCCGAGGATCGAGAGCCGGCGGGCGTCGATCTCGTCGTCGTCCAGTGCGAGCATCGCCAGCGAGTACGGTTCCCGCCCGTCGGCACAGGGGGCGCTCCAGACCCGGACCGACCGGCGCTGGTCGGTCAGCAGCTGCAACACGTCCCGGATCCCGCTCCAGGCCTCGGGGTTGCGGAAGAAGCCGGTGACATTGATCGACAGCGAGTCGAGCAACCGCTCGGCCTCGCCGTCGTCGTCGGTCAGCTGTCGCTGGTACTCCCCGTAGCTGTCGGCGTCGGTCCGGCGCATCCGGGCGGTGATCCGCCGGTCGAGGTAGGCGTCGTTGTAGAAGCCGGTCTCGAACCCGACCTCGCGCTGGATGTACGCGAGCAGGTCGTCGAAGGCCTCGCGTGACTCCTGTCTGCTGTCGGTCATCTCACAGGGTCACCACGTCGAGGATGTGGACGATGTTGCCGTCCCCGAGGACGGCGGTTCCGGAGAGCCCGGGCGTCCCGCTGAGGATCCCCTCCAGGGGTTTGACGACGACCTCCTCCTGCTGGGTGACGTCGTCACACTTCAGCGCGACCTGGCGCTCGGACTCGCGGATGCGGACCAGCATGCCGTCGCCGTTGGTCTTCGCGTCGGGCACGTCGAAGGCCTCGGCGATGTCGACGATCGGGTAGATGTCGCCGTCGTGTTCGACGACCTCCTCGCCGTTGACGACCTTGGTCCCGTTCACCTGGCTGATCTCGTCGATGTTCTTGATCGGGACGCCGTACTGCTCGTCGCCGACCTGCACGAACAGGACCTTCACGATGGCCATCGTCACCGGCAGGCGAAGCGAGACGGTGGTCCCCTCGCCGGGTTCGGAGTCGACCGAGACCGACCCGTCCAGTTGCGTGACGGTGTCGTGGACCACGTCCATCCCGACGCCGCGCCCGCTGGTGTCGGTGACCTCCTCGGCGGTCGAGAACCCGGGGTGGAAGACCAGGTCGTAGATCTCGCTCTCGTCCATCCGTTCGAGTTCGGCCTCGCTGCGGACGCCCTTCTCGATGGCCTCCTCGCGGATCTCGTCGGGGTCCAGTCCCGCGCCGTCGTCCTCGACCTCGATGATGACGTGGTCCCGTTCCCGGGTCGCGCGGAGTTCGACGGTCCCCTCCCGGGGTTTGCCCTTCCGTTCGCGCTCCTCGGGGGGTTCGATCCCGTGGTCGACGGCGTTGCGGAGGATGTGCATCAGCGGGTCGGAGATCTCGGTGAGGATCGTCCGGTCGAGTTCGATGTCCTCGCCCTCGATGCGGAAGTCGACTTCCTTGTCGAGTTCTCGCGCCAGGTCCCGCACGAGTCGGGGGAACTTGCCCACGACCTTCTTCAGCGGGATCAGGCGCATGTCCATCACCGTGTTCTGGAGGTTGGCGCTGATCTTGTCCAGCTCGTTCAGGTTCTCGCTGGCGGCGTCCATGTCGCTGTCCTCGACGGCCCGGCGGAGCTTGATCCGGCTGGTCACGAGCTGTTCGACCTGCCCGTGGAGTTCGTCCAGCCGGTCCACGTCCACCCGCACGGACTTGATCTCGTCGACCGAGGAGTCCGCCGACGCGGCCGTCGCACTGCCGCCGCCGTCGTCGCTGCCGCCGTCGAGGTCGTCGATCAGTTCGACGCCGAAGGCGTCGATCTTCGAGACGTTGTCGAGACTGCTCCGCAGGACGTCGATGTCGGGGGCGTCGACCAGCAGGTCGAACCCGTCGTCGTACTCGCCGTCCTCGATCGCGGCGCGGGCGGGCTCGGCGGCCAGGAGCTCGAAGGTGTCGTCGACGGCCTCGACGGCGAGCATGCCGTCGACGCCTTTCATGTCGCTGTCGCCGACCACGACGCGGACCTGGTAGCCCTCGTCGGTGTCGACGCTCGCGTCGGCGAACACGGAGGTATCGACCGTCACGTCGGCGTCCTCCACCGAGTCACTGTCGGACTCGTCGCCCGCCGTGTCGTCCTCGTCTGCGTCGTCGACCCCGGCGGTGTCGTCCGCGCCGTCGCTTCCGGCGGTGTCGCCGTCCACCGTGTCGCCGTCAGCGGCGTCGGCGTCGCCGGACTCGTCGTCTCCGCCGCCGGCTTCGCCGGTCTCGGCTTCGAGGACGCCCCGGATCTCGGCGACCATCTCGTCGGTGTCGGTCGTGGACTCCCCGTGTTCCTCGATCTCGCCGACGATGACCTCGATCTGATCGACGCCGGCGAAGATCAGGTCCATCACCTCGGGGGTGACCTCCATGTCGCCCTCGCGCATCTCGTCCAGGAGGTCCTCGATGGCGTGGGCGAGGTCGCTGGCGTCCTCGAAGCCCATCGCGCCGAAGTTGCCCTTCAGCGTGTGGGCCGTCCGGAAGATCGACTCCATGGCCTCCTCGTCCTCGGGGTCGGACTCCAGGGCGAGCAGGGAGTTGTTCAGTTCGGTGATCGCTTCCTCGCTTTCGCGGATGAACGCGTCGAGATACTGGTCGTCCATATCTTAGCCCTCCGTAATCGCGTCGAGCACGCCGTCGGTGATCGACTCCAGCGGGAGCACGTCGTCGACGACGCCGGTCTCGACGGCTCGTTTCGGCATGCCGTACACCGCCGAACTCCCCTCGTCCTGGGCGATCACGTGGCCCCCGGCTCGCGAGACGGCGCGGACGCCGTCGGCACCGTCGGTCCCCATGCCGGTCAGGATGACCGCGACCATCGGGCCCGCGATGCAGTCGGCGGCGGTGCGCATCGTCACGTCGACGGCCGGCCGGACGCTGTTCTCCGGCGGAGCCTCCGTGAGCGCGACCCGGAGCCGCCCGCGTGCGTAGTTCGTCACCTCCATGTGCTTGCCGCCGGTCGCGACCAGCGCCTCGCCGCCGCCGATGCGCGCCCCGTCGGTCGCCTCGGACACGTCGTAGTCGCTGCGTCTGTCTAGCCGCTCGGCGAACCGGCCCGTGAAGCCGTCGGGCATGTGCTGGACGATCAGCACGCGCAGGTCCGCCGCCAGGGGCAACTCCGCCATGATCCGCTCGACGACGGTCGGCCCGCCCGTCGAGGACCCGAGCAACAGCGTCGGGGTGTCGACGTAGGCCCCCGCGGGCTCGGCGACGGGTCCGGATTCGGCTTCGGCCTGGGCCTCACCGGCCGAGCCGGCAGTCGCCGTCTCCGCCGTCTCGACGCCATCGGCGTGGGCCGGGGGAGTGGCGGCGTCGGCGCTGGCCCCGGCGCTCACGTCGACCTCGGCGACCGATTGCACCATCTCGACCAGCTGGTCTTCCAGCCGGGACATCTCCATCGAGACCTCCCCGCCGGGTTTGGTGAAGAAGTCGATCGCCCCCTTCTCCAGAGCCTCGAAGGTCACGTCGGCGTTCTCGTCCGTGTGAGCCGACAGCATGAGGACGGGCGTGGGGTTCTCGGTCATGATCTCCTCGACGGCCTCGATGCCGTTCATCTCGGGCATCTCCACGTCCATCGTCACCACGTCGGGGTCGTGTTCGCGGACGGCCCGAACCGCTTCGTGACCGTTGCGCGCCTCCGCGACTACCTCGACGCCGCTTTCCTCGAGCATGTCGGAGATGACACTTCGCATGAAGTGGGAATCGTCGGTGACGACGGCCCGTGTCGCCGCCATTCAGCTCCCTCCGTAGAGCCGGTCGCGGCGGGGGTCGGCGTCGCCGACGGTTTCCGGTGTGTCCCACAGCCAGTCCGTCCGCGGCGGGCGTTTCGGCATCCGTGAGTTCCGTCCCGGTGGTATCCGCGAGCAACCAATAAAGACACCGCCTCCGTAATCAAATGTGATAGCCTGGGGGGCAGTCTTAAGTCCGAATCGGGTGTCGGATACGGACAGACCGATTCCGACGGTCGAATCCACCATGTCACAGGCGACACTGACGGACGCCGCCGAGGCGACGGGGCAGGTACTGGAGTTCGAACTCGGTCCGGAGACCTACTGCGTCGACATCGACTACGTGACCGAGATCGTCGACGTGGGCGAGCTGACGGCGCTCCCGAACGCGCCCGACTACGTGCAGGGCGTGATGGACCTGCGCGGGCGCACGACGGCCATCGTCGACCCGAAGGTGATCTTCGGGATCGACGGGGCCGACGCCGACGCCCAGCGCATCATCGTCTTCGACCCGGAGATCATCGCTGACCGGAAAGCCGCCGGGTGGCTCGTCGACGAGGTCCGACAGGTCGTCAAACTCGACCCCGACACCATCGAGGAAGCGCCCGAGAGCGGACGCGAGGCCGTCCGGGGCGTCATCAACCACGACGACGAGGACGGGTTCGTCATCTGGGTCGATCCACAGGCCGTCCACAAGTAGCGACCGGGCGGATCCGGGCCCAAGCCACCTCTCCCGGCCGCTCCCGATCGGTCCGAAGCCCACGTCTTTCCGTCCCGACGGCGGACCCTTTTTCAATTCGCGGCGTATACACCTCGTCAACGGAACATGATCGAGCAAACGAAGACGGGGATCGACGGACTCGACCAGATCCTCAACGGTGGGATCGTCACGAATTCGACGACGCTGGTCAGTGGGAATCCGGGGGCCGGGAAGTCCATCCTGGGGTTGCAGTACATCTACAACGGCGTCGAGCTGTTCGACGAGAAGGGCATCTACCTCTCCTTCGAGGAGAACGAGGAGGACATCCGCGAGGCCGCCGAGTCCATCGGCTTCGAGAACTGGTCCGACCACGTCGAGAGCGGCGACATCAAGGTGTTCGACAAGCAGGTCCTGCTCCGGGAGAACGACTTCACCTCCTCGCTGGACCTGCTGCTCGAGGACATCCAGGACGAAGACTACCAGCGGCTGGTGCTGGACTCGCTGACGATGTTTCAACTGTTCTTCGAGAACGAACAGGAGAAACGCACCTACCTGCTGAAGTTCACCGACATCCTCCGGCAGAACGAACTGACGACGCTGATGACCAACGAACAGGGCGCGGTGTTCCCCGACACCGACATCGGGCTGGAGAACTACCTCACCGACGGGAACATCTACCTGATCCAGACCCCCACCGAATCCGGCGTCAACCGCTACGTCTGGGTCGCGAAGATGCGCAAACAGAACATCGAGACCGACATCTTCCCCATGGAGATCGACCACGGCGGGATCACGGTCCACGAGAACGCCAGCGCGTTCTCGATGATGAGCGAGGACGAATCGCCGATCTGAGCGGCGCTCTCTGTCGTTATCCGCTACGATAACGGCCGTAACCGGACCCTGTGTGGTTACGAAGATCTGAAACCAGCCCGTTCCACTCCGACGCTGCTTCCGTCTCGAGGGGCTGTCGGACCCACCAACTTTATAACTGGGAAAATTCATTATCTGATAATCAATGCCACCCGCCGAGATTCTCCGAACGCTCGGGAACAAGTACAGCGCCGAGATCCTGGAGGCGACGGACGAGCCCCAGTCGGCACAGGGGTTGAGCGAGGAGCTGGACATCCCCATCGCCACTTGCTACCGTCGGATCGACGAGCTGACCGAACACGACCTGCTCGAACTCCACGACAACATCCTCTCGGACGACCGCCGCCGGATCAAGGTCTACCGGCGCAACGTCGACGAGATCACCGTCGACTTCTCCGAAGAGCTGTCGGTGGCCGTCGAGGAACGGTCCGAGGTCACGAACAAACTCGACGAGGCCTGGCGGACGCTCTCGGAGAGCTGATTCTCGGATTTCGACCCACTGGCAAAACGAGACCCGACGCTTTCATGCGGTTCTCGGCCCGCCTGTAACGGGTAGTTATCAGCAGAGATATTTTCAAGCGTGGATTTAAGGTGGGTTCCGCCGTGGGTTTCCGTAGGGACCGTGATGACAGTAGAAATCCTCTATGCCGCCTCGACCCTGGTCTTCGTCGTGGCCGGGCTGACGATGGTCGGCATGGCCATCCGCGCGTACGTACAAACCTCCCGACAGGCGATGTTGCACCTCTCGCTGGGGTTTTCGCTGGCCGTCGCCGGAGCCGCCGCGACGATGATCAGCGCGTTCATCAACGACTTCACCGGCACCCGCTGGCTGTTGCTGGTCAACAGCGGCCTGACGACCTTCGGCTACCTGTTCGTGATGTACAGCCTCGTCACCTACGAGTGACTGCCCGACGAACCGCCGGAGGAAACGGTCGTTATCACAGACGAAACCGAGAATCGAGTTCGATTATCAGCTTCAATTCCTCCCGATCGGCGTTACAGATCGATATAATCGTTTCCTAACCACCTATTTTCAGAAGAGATAACTGGCAAGTCAGGTTTATTACCGAGACCTGATTCTGTCAGTGTAGAGTCCGGGTCGGCCGTGACGGTCGCTCGGGCACAGGTAACAACCATGTTCGAGAAAATCACAGACGAAGACGACCGAGGGCAGGTCGGTATCGGGACCCTCATCGTGTTCATCGCGATGGTGCTGGTCGCGGCGATCGCGGCCGGCGTCCTGATCAACACGGCCGGCTTCCTGCAGAGCCAGTCACAGGAAACGGGTCAGCAGAGTACGCAGCAAGTCACCAACCGGCTGGACATCGTGGCCAAAACCGGTGAGAAGACGACCGGAGCCACTCTGAACATCGGCGGCAAGACCATCCCGACGACCAACTCGAAAGATAACGACGCGATCGGGAAGATCTCGCTGATGGTGTCGAAGGCACCCGGCGCGCAGGACATCGACCTCAAGGACGTGACGATCCAGTGGGTCGACGACAGCGGGACCTACAGCATCGTCTCCAAGAGCGCCGAGAACAGCGGTACGGGGAACAACAACGGGTACTTCGTCGTCAACCCGGTCAAGGACTCGGACGGCTCCGCGAAGATCATCAACAGCCCCGACGATCGGATGGAGTTGATCATCACGCTCGGTGACGATCCATCCACCAGCACCGTGGAGGCCACCGCGGTTCCGGATCCCCTCAAAGAGGGCCAGTCGGCCACCCTGGAGGTCTCCACGCAGGACGGGTCGGGATCGACGGTGCTGCTCACCGTGCCCCAGTCGCTGAGCGGCCAGACCGCCGCCACGCTGTAACCCCGGTCACACACTTCTCCGTTTTTTCACACCGGCCAGTGACATCTCGGGTCACCGATGGGGCCCACCGCTTCGGCGGCGGGTCGCTGCCCCCGGGCACGCACCGTCCGACACCACCGACGGAATTATTGCGCTCGGTCACGGCAGTCCCTAGCATGTCCCCGGGCCCAGACGAGGAGCCGACCGGTGGCGACCCCGAGGAGGGACCCGTCCTCTCGCCCGAGGAACTCGACATCGCCGAGGACGAGCGCGTCAAGCAACTCGACGACGGGCGCTACGTCGTCTCGTCGGGCGATCCCATCGCCGACACGGGTTCGGACTCGACCGGGCGGATCGAGGGCGACACGGCCGACGATCGGCCCGTGCCGCCCGAGCCCGACACCGATCCCGAACCGGCCGGCGCGCCGTCGGCTCCGGCATCGCCCGAGTCCGAGCCGGACCCCGAACCGGAGATAACGGCCGAACAGGTCCACGACTGGCTCACCGAGGACCTCGACGCGTCGAACTCCCGGTACGGGTTCGACATCACCGCGGCGTTCGACGGCGGGGTCTCCCAGCAGCGGATGGTCAGCAACGACGTGGTCACGATCTTCGAGAACCTCGTGATGTGGTACGCCCAGCAGATCGACCGGGACACGCCCGTCGAGGAAGTGCTGGGGATCCTCCTGATGGAGGCGTCGGTTCCGGTCCGCTATCCGCCCGACGCGATCGTTCGCACGCTCGAATCGACGGACCTCTCGCCCGAGGACTCGATCGGTGACCTCCTCGAGACCGTCCGCGAGGACGAGGGGTTCCAGCTGTGAGGCTCCGGCCGCCGGCGACGCATGGCTGACCGATCGCTCCCGTCGGTCCGGCGACTCCAGCTCGGGACCGTCGCCGTCGTCACCCTCGTTCTCCTCCTGTCGAGCCCGCTCGTCGGCGTCGTCGATCTCACGCCCGAGACCCGCGGGGCGGCACGGCTCGGGGGCGGCACCGCCGACGCGACCGTGGTCGGCGACCCGGCCGCCGACCTGGCGATCACGCCCGGGCGCTTCGGGACGAACGTCTCCTACCTCCGGATTCCGCCGGCCGTCGTCGACGTGGACCGCGTCGAGGGGCGACCGCGCCTGCTCTACCGCGTCCGGGTACCGCGGCTCGGGTTCGAGCGGTCGGCGACCCGTCCCCTCGACGAGAGCGTCGCCGGCCGCGTCACGCTCCGGATGGACGACCGCGCGTTCCGTCACGCCCGGATCCGGAACGACAGCTACCGGGCGATCGTCGCCGTCCGGGTCCAGAGCTTCGACGGGACCCGAACCGTCTACCGGCGCAACGTGACCGTTCCGGTCCGCGGATGATTCCGCAGGTATCGAATCCGATACTGGGTGGTTCGTCCTCGCCGCGGTACTGGAACCGATTCCGTTCCGTGCCGTAGCTCGTATTCAAACGCGATAATCTGACGGAAGGGTTTATGCCGATATTCGCGGTACGAATCGGTAACGATGTCAGAGGTACTGATCGCGGACGACTCGGAGTTCATGCGGAACCTGTTGCGGGAGATTCTGGAGGAAGACCACCAGATCGTAGGTGAAGTCGAGAACGGCGTCGAGGCCGTGGAGGTGTACAAGGAGGAGCGCCCGGATCTGGTCATGATGGACATCGTGATGCCGATCCGTGACGGGATCGAGGCGACGGACGAGATCAAAAGCGGCGACCCGGACGCGACGGTCATCATGTGTACCAGCGTCGGGCAGGAGGAGAAGATGAAGGAGGCGGTCAAGGCCGGCGCGGACGGGTACATCACGAAGCCCTTCCAGAAGCCCAGCGTGATCGAGGCGATCGAGGACGCAGTCGGCGCATAATGGAAGTCGACATCCAGTCGCTCGAGACGTTCAACCGGCTCGCCGACGAGGGGGCCCGGCAGGCGACGGCCATGCTGGCCCAGATGACGGGCATCCAGGCCGACGTGGAAGTGACCAAGATCACGCTCATGGACCGGGCCGACGTCGGCGAGGAACTCGCCGGGCGCGAGCTGGTCGGCGTCGGGTTCGACCTCGAAGGCGCGCTGGTCGGCGACACGACGCTCGTGTTCGAGGCGGCCTGTACCGGTCCCATCGTCGAGGCACTGCCCGGCGGCGCGACCGGCGAGGGGATGGTCGAGTCCAGCGTCGAGGAGATCGGCAACATCATGATGAGTGGGTTCATCGACGGCTGGGCCGACTTCCTCGGGACGACGATCGAACACTCGCCGCCCCGATACGTCGAGGCGACTGGCGCGGACGTGCTTCCGGCCGCCGAGGACCCGACCGAGCAGGTGTTCGTGTTCAAGAGCCACATCGAGTGGCCCGGCGAGGATCTCAGCTTCTACATCTACATGCTCCCGGGCTACGACCGGCTGACCGAACTGATGGCCGAACGCGGGACCGGCGAGGACGCCGTCCCGGTCGACAAGCTGTCGGTCTTCAACGAGATGACCAAGGCGGGCACGGCGACGGCGGCGGACAACGTCACGCAGATGACCGGGATCGAGACCGACGCGGAGGTGACGGGGATCAGTTTCGAACCCGTCGAGGACGTGCCCAAACAGGTCGACGACGAGGCTTACGTCGGGACCGCCGTCGAGTTCTCGGGCACCCCGAGCGGGTACCTGATGGTCCTGTTCGACGAGGAGTCGGCGACGACCGTCGCGGAGGCGCTGATGCCGATGGAGCCCGACGGCGAGGGCTTCACCGACATGCACGAGAGCGCCATCGAGGAGCTGGGCAACATCATGACCAGCGGGTTCATCGACGGCTGGGCGAACGTCCTCGAGAGTTCGGTCGACCACACGCCGCCCCGCGTGGTCCACGACATGGGACGGGCGATCGTCGACCCGCTGGCGGCACAGGTCGGCCAGCACCAGGAACACGCGTTCGTCATCGAGTCCCACATGCAGACGGCGGACCTCGAATTCGGGTGTGAGATCCTCGCGCTCCCCGACGACGCCGAACTGCGACAGGCGCTCGCGGACCTGGACATCGACCGGAAAGACGAGACCGAGGCGGACGTGGAACGGATCTTCGAATGAAAGTATACGACAGCCACGAGGGGACGGCGAGCAGCCCCGAACAGGAACGGGTCAAGGTCGGCATCGCGGAGTACGAGGTGACGACCACCGAGGCGACGCTGACGACGAGCGGGCTGGGCTCCTGTCTCGGCGTCGCGCTGCACGACCCCGAGGCCGGGGTCGCGGGGCTCGTCCACGTGATGCTCCCCTCCGCCGACGGCATCGAGGATCCCAACGCCGCCAAGTACGCCGATACCGGCATCGAGACGCTGCTCGCGGAGATGGAACGGGCGGGCGCGGACCGGGAGCACGTCCGCGCGAAGGTCGCCGGCGGGAGCGACATGCTCGACTTCTCGGAGAACGGCTCGGGCATCGGCGTCCGGAACATGCGACAGGTCGAGGCGACCCTCGAGGAGTTCGACATCCCCCTCGTCGGCGAGGACGTCGGCGGCGACCACGGCCGATCGCTCCGCTTCGACGGTGCCTCGGGCGACCTCACGGTCAAAAGCGCCAACGAGGGATCCGAGACAATCTGACCCGCCGGGATTCTTAAACCGCCGCCGTTTCCATCGGTGATAACAGGACTCGCGGTATCGGGAACGCTCCGCCATCGACTGCAGGTGGATCTGAGACACCGTTTCGGCTAATTCGTCCGAAATCTCCAGTTGAAGCGTCTGACGAGTATCAGTCGTGATACCATAGCCGACAGGTTGAAGACCGTAAGGGGCGAATACCGACAGTGATGAGTAGTCTCGCCGCAGGGCCGGTCGGGTACGTGTTCGCCGGCGGTGTGGCGGGGCTGGTCCCGGAGGGGCTGGCCCCGCTGGTCGCGCTCCTGGCCAGCGGCGTCGTCGGCATGAGTATCAAGAACGTCTTCGACTCGATACTCTCCGACGAGGAGGAGGAGGGCGACCTCGGCGGCGAGATGAGCAACAGCGGGGGCGGTGACATGGGCGGTGACGGGGGTCTGATGGCCGAGGACGGCGACGACGACCTCGACGATCTGGGCGGGCTCGGCGGCGACGACGACCTGGGCGGGTTCGAAGACGAAGGTGACGAGTTCGGCGGCATGGACGGCGGTGGCGGCGGTCCGGCCACCGACGAACTGGAGAACAGGCTGGACGAACTCGAGAACGAGGTCGGCAGCCTCCAGTCGACGGTCAACACCGTCCGCAACGAGAACGAACAGATCGGCGAGCAGGTCGAAGACCTCGACGAGAACATCCGGAAACTGCTCGACATCTACGAGATGGTCACCCGGGGCGTCAACCCCTTCGCCGACGACATCCAGGCGGGGGCCGGCGGCGGCGGTGGCTTCGAGGACGGCAGCTTCGGCCTGTTCAGCGACGACGAGGACGACGACCAGGACGAGGAGATCGACGACGAGATCGCCAACGCCGACGCCGAGGGCTTCTTCGACGAGGATCTCGTCGAAGAGGAAGACGACGAGGTAGAAGAGGATCTCGGGAGCGTCAGCGACGCCGTGGACACCGGCGGTGACGACGACATGGACGACCTCGACGACGGCGGCGAGTTCGGTGGTATGGACGACGACATGAACGACCTCGACGACGGCGGGGACTTCGACGACTTCGACGACTTCGACGACGATGGCGGCGACGACGGCGACGGCGGGAAGTCCTTCCAGGAACTCAAACAGGAGTACGAGTCCGGCGACGCCGACTGGGCGGAAGGGGAGGAGAGCGACGACGCGGACGGTGACAGCGACGAGAGCGAGGAGCTCGCCGACGATCTCGGCGGGGAAGCCGACACCATCGACGAAGACGACGACTTCAAGGAGGCCGTCGACGACGGAGACGGGTTCGACGACTTCGACGACGGGCTGGACGACGGTGCCGACGAGGGGATGGACGGCGAGGTGGTGGAGTCCACCGACGTCGACGACGTGCTCCCGTCGGCCGGTGACGACGAGGACGAACCGGGGGACGACGCGGCCGGCGGGACGGCCGTCGAGACCGAGCCGGAACCCGAGTCCGAACCGGAAGCCTCCGGGTCGGAACCGGACCTGGAGCCGGAATCGGAGCCCGAGCCGGACCTGGAACCGGAACCCGAATCGGAGCCGGAACCCGAACCCGAGTCCGAATCCGCGACGACCGGGACCGCCGGGACGGGCCAGGCCGGGACGGTCGACTCCGAGGGAACTGCGGCGGACGACGGGCCGGGGAAACCGTACCTGCGGACGCTCCCGGACGGATACGCGGCCGACCTGCTGGTCATGGAGTGGCTGGAGTTCCTCGTCGCGGAGTCGAGCGTTCGCGAGACGACCGAGGCCATCCAGTACTACGAGCGGATCGACTGGCTCGACGAGTCGGTCGCCACGGAGTTGCGATCGTTCCTGTCGGGGTTCGACGACGACGGGTCGGGTGGCTCGCTGACGATCGACCATCACACCCGGAGTCTGCGCTACATCAGCCAGCTGGGCGAGGACGCCGCCGACGGGGCGGCGATGCAGCTGTTGGCCCGTGGAGGTGATGGTGATGGGCTTCAGCGTTAGCGGCTCGGCGGCGATCGTCTTCGTCGGGCTGCTCATCGGCTTCAGCCTCCTGTACGGCGCCGTCGCCGACAGCTTCGAGCGGGTCTCGGCGGCACAGGACGCCCGGACCGACGACGCGCTCCGGACCGAGAACACCGCGATCAACGTCACGTCGGCCGAGTACGACGGCACCACCGACCGGCTCACGGTGCTGGTCGAGAACACGGGCGCGACCACGATCGGCCTCAACGCGACCGATTTCATCGTCGGGAACGACTACGTGACCGGCTGGCAGGACTCGGCGACCGTCGCCGGGCAGAGCGACACGTGGCTGTGGCTCCCGGGCGAACGGTTGAACATCACGATCCGGACGAGCGACGTGCCGTCCCAGGTGACCGTCGTCACCGGGACCGGCGTCGCTCGCACCGCGGAGGTGAACTGAGATGGGCGTCAGCGTGACCTCCTCGTTCGCCGTGATCGTCGTCGGCGCGATGATCGCGTTCGGGGTGTTCTACAGCGCCTCGGCCGACTCCGTCGAGCGCATCCGGACGGCGATCGAGGGACAGAACGAACGGTTCGACCGCATTCAGGAGACCGAGATCACCGTCACGGCGGCCGAGGTCGTCGACACGACGCCCTGTACCGTCCGGGTCAACGTCACCAACGGCGGGGAGACGACGCTGACGCTTTCGGACACGGATGTGCTGGTCGACGGCGTCTACCAGACGGACTGGCGGACGGAGACCCGCGTCGACGGCGACCGGGACACCGGTAACTGGTTCCCGACGGAACGGCTGACGCTGAACGTCACCGTCGACGGGACGCCCGAGCGCGCCACGGTCGTCACCGGCCCGGGCGTCGCGGCGACGAAACCGATCACCGGAGGGTCGACATGCTGACGGAGGTGCGTGACTGATGGCCAGCGTTTCCGTCTCACACATGATCCTGTTCATCGCCTCCATCATGGTCGCGGCCAGCGTCGCCGGCGTGTTCACCGACACGGTCGGACGGGTGAGCCAGGCCATCAGCGATCGCGGGCTCTCGGTCAGCGAGAACGTCCGCACCGACATCGAGGTGATCAGCGACAGCGGGTCGGCCGCCGTCTACAACGAGACGACGGGCAACATCACCCTCTACGTCAAAAACACAGGATCACGGGAGTTACGATCCGAGGCTGCCGGTATCGACGTCCTGGTCGACGGCGAGTACGAGACCGACGTGACGGTGACGGTCGTCGGCGGGGCCGAGAGCTGGGACTCCGGCGGTGTCGTTCGCCTGGAGATCAGCCCGAACGGCGGCGACGGGCTCACCAGCGGTGACCACCGCGTGAAAGTCATCGTCAACGAAGACGAGGAGGTGTTCAGATTCCGCGTATGAGTATCGCAACACAGGATCTCTACTCGCTCGGACTGGAGGATCACGACCGGCTCAACAAGGAACTCGGCGGCGGCATCCCGCCGGGAAGTATCGTCCTCGTCGAGGGCGACTACGGGGCCGGGAAAAGCGCCATGAGCCAGCGGCTCACCTACGGGCTCTGTGAAGAGGGCCACACGGTGACGATGCTCTCGACGGAGCTGACGGTCGGGAGTTTCCTCGACCAGATGCACTCGCTGTCCTACGACATGGTGGACCACCTGCTGCAGGAGAACTGCCTGTTCCTGCACGCGGACATCGGCGACACGAACACGCTGACCGACGAGGAGGAGGAGGGCGACCGCAAGGAACTGCTCAAGCGCCTGATGGAGGCGGAGGTGATGTGGCAGACCGACGTGATCATCATCGACACCTTCGACTCGATCCTGCGCAACGACCCCAAGTTCGAGGCGCTGGTCCGCCAGAACGAGGAACGACAGGCCGCCCTCGAGATCATCGGCTTCTTCCGGGACGTGATCTCCCGGGGGAAGGTGATCGTCCTCACCGTCGACCCCTCGACGCTGGACGAGGAGGCCATCGGCCCCTTCCGGTCGATCGCCGACGTGTTCCTCGAACTGGAGATGGTCGAGGTCGGCAACGACGTGCGCCGGCAGATCTCGGTGAAGCGCTTCGCCGGCATGGGCGAACAGGTCGGCGACACCATCGGGTACTCCGTCCGCTCGGGGACGGGCATCGTCATCGAGAGCCGGAGCGTCGCGTAACCATGACCGAACACGGAACCGCCAAACCCTCGGACGAACTCAGGCAGCACGCGGCCAGACGCCGCCACCTGCAGGACCACCTCAAGAAGTTCAAACAGATCACCGGCGAGTTCCCGCTGTTCATCGACGAAGCCGACGACGAGTACGAGAGCGACCGACCCAACGTCCTCTACCCGGTCGGGGGTCCCATCTTCGTCCACATCTACGGCGACGTGGGCCAGGACACCAAGTACTACGCCATCGAACCCGAACTCGACGAGACCGAGTCGGCCGTCTACAGTCAGGTCCGGGACAAACTCCTCCAGAAGTCGGTGACCAAGCCGGCCCCGACCGACGAGGCCGAGTACGACGACCGCATCGAGGAACTGCTCCAGGAGACCACCCGGATCAAAGACGAAGAGGACACCGGCATCATGGACACCCTCTCCTCGGTCGTCGACATGGGGAAAGTCGAGGTGTCCCGGGAGACCTACGAGGACATCCGCTACATCCTCAACCGCGACATCGTCGGGCTCGGGCCGCTGGAGCCGATCATGCGCGACCCGGCCAACGAGGACATCCACGTCATCGGTCCCCACGAGACCTACGTCGACCACAGCGTCTACAGCATGCTGGAGACGACGGTCGACTTCGGCGAACCCGAGGAGTTCGACCAGTGGCTCCGGAACATGGGCGAACGGATCGGCGACCCCGTCTCCGATTCCGACCCCATCGTCGACTCCACGCTCCCGGACGGGTCCCGCCTGAACCTCATCTACTCCGACGACGTGAGCCTCAAGGGCCCGAGCCTCACCATCCGCCAGGGCGACGAGACGCCCCTCTCTATCTTCCAGATCACCAAGTGGGGGACGCTGTCCCCGCGGCTGTCGGCGTACCTCTGGCTCTGTCTGGAGAACGAACAGACGGTGTTCGTCGTCGGGGAGACCGCCTCGGGGAAGACCACCACCCTGAACGCCATCATGACGTTCATCCCGCGGGACTCGAAGATCTACACCGCCGAGGACACGGCGGAGGTCATCCCGCCCCACGACACCTGGCAACAGCTCCTGACCCGCGAGGGCGAGGACGAGGGGACCAGCGTCGACATGTTCGACCTGGTCGCCGCCGCACTGCGGTCCCGGCCCGACTACATCGTCGTGGGCGAGGTCCGTGGCGAGGAGGGGCGCATGGCGTTCCAGGCGGCCCAGACCGGCCACCCCGTGATGCTGACCTTCCACGCCTCCGACATCGTCTCGATGATCCAGCGGTTCACGGGCGAACCGATCAACGTCCCCGAGACGTTCATGGACGTGGCCGACGTGGCCCTGTTCCAGAACCGGGTCAAGCAGGGCGACGACGTCCTCCGTCGGGTCACCTCCGTCCAGGAGATCGAGGGCTACTCGAAGGAGATGGACGGGGTCGTCACCCGCCAGTCCTTCTACTGGGACCCCGTCGAGGACGAGATCGTCTTCCAGGGGATGAACAACTCCTACGTCCTCGAAGAGCAGATCGCGACCCTGCTCGGCTACGAGGACACGCGCGAGATCTACGACGAACTGGACTTCCGCGCCAAGATCATCGAACGCGCCATCCAGGAGGACATCCTCGGGTACCACGAGGTAAACGAGATGGTCGCCGACTTCCAGCGCGACGGGATCGAGGGACTCCCCTTCGACATCCACCGCGAGACCTGAACGATGGCCTCGAAGGAACCGACGAGCACCGTCGACGAACTCAAACTCTCGGTCGCCCACCTCGTCGACGACCTGCTGGACTCCTACCAGCGGATGCACGTCCCGATGCGGCGGTACGCCCTGACGATCCTGCTCCCGGCGACCGCCTTCTTCCTGGTGACCGTCGTCGGCGCGCTCCTGATCGAGGCCCCGATGTTCGTCCGGGTCCCGGTCCCCCTGCTCGGCCTGCTGTCGTTCGCTGCCGCCCTCTTCTACCCGAAGATCCTCCTTTCGCAGGAGAAGAAGGCGCTCAACAACCGCCTCCACCTGGTCATCACGCACATGACCGTCCTCTCGACCACCCGGATCGACCGCATGGAGGTGTTCCGGGCGCTGGCCGAGGAAGAGGAGTACGGCGCGCTGGCCGAGGAGATGCGCCGGGTCGTCCAGCTGGTCGACACCTGGAACCAGAGCCTCGACGACGCGCTCCGCCGCCGCGCCAGACAGGTGCCAAGCGACGCCCTCTCGGACTTCTTCGACCGCCTCGCCTACACGCTGGGGGCCGGCCAGCCGCTGGAGGACTTCCTGCTGTCCGAGCAGGAACAGGTGATGCAGAACTACGAGACCGTCTACACCGGCGCGCTGGAGAACCTGGAGGTGATGAAGGACCTCTACATGTCGATGATCCTCTCGATGACGTTCGCGCTGGTCTTCGCCGTCGTCCTCCCGATCCTGACCGGGACGAACCCGACGATGACCGTCAGCGCCGTCATCCTCCTCTTCATCTTCGTCCAGTCCGGGTTCTATCTGGTGATCCGCACGATGGCCCCACACGACCCGCTGTGGTACCAGCCCGACGGGGTCACGACCGAACTCGACACGAAACTGATGGCCGTCTTCGCGACCGGGATCTCGTTGACGCTCGTGTTCGGGTTCGTCTCGCTGGGCGGCCTGTTCGGGATCAGCCCGATCACGCTCGGGATGATCCTGCCCCTCGCGTCCGTCCCGCTGCCCCTCTACGTGGCCGTCCCGGTCACCCCGCTGTTGATCCCCGGCCTCTACGTCCGTCGCGTCGAGAAGGAGATCGCCGCCCGCGACGACGAGTTCCCCTCGTTCATCCGCGCGCTCGGAGCCGCCGAGGGGGCCAAGCAGTCGACTACCTCGACGGTCCTCTCCTCGCTCCGGAACAAGGACTTCGGCAAGCTCACCGACGACATCAACGACCTCTACAAGCGGCTGAACATGCGGATCGAACCCTCCTCGGCCTGGCGGTACTTCACCGCCGACTGCCGGTCCTATCTGATCCAGAAGTTCTCCGAGATGTACCTCATCGGCCGGGAGATGGGTGGTTCGCCCAAGCAACTGGGCGAACTCATCTCCGAGAACATGAACATCGTCCTCCAGTTGCGGCAACGGCGCTCCCAGGCCACGACGACGCTGATCGGCCTGCTGTACGGGATCTCGTCGGCCGCGACCTTCGCTTTCTTCATCGGCCTGCAGGTCGTCAACATCCTCGCCGGCATGAGCCTCGGCCTGCAGACCTCCTCGCAGTTTAACGTCAACTCCCTGATCAACACCGGCGTCTACGACATCCCCCTGATCGAGTTCCTGCTCATCGTCGTCATCGTGTTCAACGCCCTGCTGTCCTCGCTGATGATCCGCGAGACCGACGGCGGCCACAAGCTCAACGCCTACATGCACTTCGTCATCCTCACCTGGCTCGGCGCGCTCATCGCCATCTTCACGAAGTCGATGGTGAGTTCGTTCCTCACTATCTAGAGACCACGTTTTACTGCGGGGGGTTCGCCTGGCGAACCCCCGTTGCAAAAACTTGGGGAAAAACCGCTCGGCGCTCACTCCGTTCGCGCCGAGTGAACCGGCGGCCTGCGGCCGCCGGATGCTGGTGACTCCCGCGCCGCACAACAACCGCAACCCACGCCCTCCCCAGCCGACTCGTTCACTCCCGTCGGTCGTTCGTTCGTCCACCCGAGGACTCACTGGATCCGTCTTCCGAGTGCTCAACAGAGGGAAGCCCTCTTGGCATCCCGACAATCAACGATTTTGGATCCCCGTTCGCCGTTCCTCACGGGGACCTCACGCTTCCGTCTCGCGCCACCGCCAGACGAGAACGAGTGGCCTCTCCGACTCCCCGCCAGCCACCGCCGCCATTCGCGTTCCTTTAGTGCTCGCGCGCGCGAGAGCGGGCATGGACGAGAAACGCGAGCAGTTCCTCGCGGGCGAGCGCCCGGACGAGGTGTTGCTGTACTTCGACGAGCGCGCCGTCGAGGGGATGGACCGCCTCGCGGAGGTCGGCGAGAGCGTCGAGGGGGGCATCGTGCTGGTGCTTCCCGGCGAAGAGGGGCGGTCGGCCTTCCAGCGCGCGGTCGGCGTCGACCCCATGACGCTGGCCCAGTCCGCGATGGGCCACGAGGGCGAGATCGCGGACGGCTGTACCGGCGGCGTCTGCCCCGACCGGGACGAGGACGGGGACCACTTCGCACGCTTCGTCTTCGCGTTCGCCGAGGAGCAGAACGAGGACGTGGGCGGCCTCTACGCCGAGGGCGACGTGATCCACGCCTACGCCCGATGTGACTGTGGCACGACCTACTCCGAGAAGTGGGTCGCCGGGGACTGATCTACGAGTCGCCCTCGTTCTCGTCGGTCCCGGTTTCGTCTTCCGCCGCCCGCTTCACGTCGTGGAAGGCCTCGACGATGACCTGGCGGGCCACCGCGCCCCTGGTGGTCCAGTGGTGGGCGTAGTCGAGCATGTCGTCGTAGATGTCGGGCTTACAGCCTGCGGCCTTGGGGTGGCCGCCGCCGTTGACGCGCTGGGCGACCTCGTGGGCGCGCTCGAATTCGTCGGTGCCGCGGATGCTCGCGCTCCCGGCGGGCTTGACGATGACGGCGGCGTCGGTGCCCCGCTCGCGGAGGGCTTCGGCGACCTCGTTCTGTGAACACCGGCCGTAGGTGACGCCGACGGTCCAGTCGCCGATCTCGTGGATCTCCGCGCGGTCGACGGCCTTCTCGATCAGGGCCTCCTTCTCGACCCGGCGCTCGGCGAGAAAGTCCGCGACCTCCTCGGGGAGGTCCGCGCCGTGTTCCCGGACGGTCTCGATGTACTCCTCGGGCTCGGCCCAGTAGGCGTAGTCGGCGAGGTCGTCGCTGCGGGGGTCCTCCCGGAGCCAGAGGTCGTGGTCGCGGGTGACGGCCGCGAGTTCCTCCAGGTAGTCGGGCACGTCGGCGGAGAGGGAGCGGGCGACCACGTCGGCGGTACACTCCTCGTCGGACTCGCCGACGACCCGGCGGGTGACGTGCTCGTCCACGAGCGCACCCAGGTCGTCGTCCCACTGGTGGTGGTCGAACCAGTGGAGTTCGCCGGCGCGCTCGGCGACGAGGTCGAGGTGATCGAGGTCCGATTCGCTGTCGGGACAGAGGTCACAGACGAACACCGGAACGCCGGGTTCGGCGTACTCGGCGACGTACTCCAGCGCGGTCGCGATGTCCCGCGGGCCGGCCGGGATCAGGGCGGCCTCGGCGACCAGTTCCCGGATCAGGGCCACACAGGCCAGGCCGTCGGCGTCGGGGTCGGCGACGACCACGGCAGGGGCGTCGGCGAGCGCTTCCCGTGCTTCGCGTTCCTGTTCGGCCTCGGCGACGGAGTCCGGGTGGAAAAAGCCCTCACCGGGGAGGAGCGACTTCCGGGCCAGAGAGAGCCGGTCGTCGTCGATGAGCCAGTCGTCCATACCGCTCACAGCGCGGGCGGCGTCAAGAAGGGCACGGTCCGTGGTCTCAGGCGCGAACGTCCGTCGGAGGCTCCTCGTCGGCGTCGAGTTGTCGGACGGTCAACACCGGGGTGGGACACCGGCGGACGACGCCCTCGGCGACGCTCCCGAGCAGGAACGAGTGCTCGCCGTGGCGGCCGCGAGTCCCCATCGCGATCACGTCCGCGTCGAAGTCCTCGACGAACTGGCAGATCTCGGTGACGGGCTCCCCCTCGCGGACGGCGGTGTCGACCTCGCGGTCGGCGTGTTCGACGACGGCTTCGAGAGCGTCCTCGCCGGCGTCTTCGAGGGCGTCGCGCAGGTCCGCGCGCACCTGCTCGGGCGACCCCTCGACGTCGCTGCCGTCGATGACGTACAGCGCGTGCACCGTCGCGTCGAACTTCGCCGCCAGGTCCAGCGCCACGGTGACGGCCCGTTCGACGCTCTCGGAGCCGTCCGTCGCGATGACCACGGTGTCGAACATTATCGGGCGTACCGCTCGCGCCGACATAAAAGACCCGGCGCATCCCCCGTGCGCTCGGTGCCTTTTTGCCCCTGCCGGGCGGACGGTCGGGCATGTCAGCCGTCGAGTTCGACCAGGTCCTCGCGCCGCTGGACGGCAGCGAGGAGTCGCTGGACGCCGCCGAGTACGCCGTCGCCGTCGCCGAGCGGTACGACGCGGACGTACACGCCCTGTACGTCCTCGAGGAGTCGGTCGCTCACAGCCTGGAGTCGGGCGAACTCGAAGGGGATGCGGTGGCCGCCGACACCGAGGCGTTCATGGAGGCCGTCGACGAACTCGCGGCCGACCGCGGCGTCTCGATGGGCCACTCCACGGCGATGGGGTTCGTCACGACCAAACTCACCCACCACCCCGGGAGCGTCATCCTCGACACCGCCGAGGCCGTCGACACCGACTTCCTCGTCGTCCCCCGGGAACCGGTCTCGGGCGACCCCGACGAGGTCCTCGGGAAAGCCGCCGAGTACGTCCTCCAGTACGCCAGCCAGCCCGTCCTCTCGGTGTGATCGGCACCGGGCCGGATCGACGCCGGACGCGGGAAACCGACGGCTGACGGCGGTGTCCGGAACGCTACTTATAAACACGTTTGTCAAGTGACCCCAACGTTTATGATTTTCCTCGCCAACTATATGGCGTATACCGGACGCCGATCCGGGTATGCTAAGGGGGGTTTAGCATATGGGGAAGCAAGCAACGCAACACGTCGCACAGACGACAGTCAGTGGTATCGGTATCGAACGGAACGTGGACGCTTCGGGGGGTGTCTGAGATGTCGATCGAGGCCGTTCGCACGCGACTCGGCGAACCCGTCTCGCGGCTCCGGCTGCGACTCGACCGCCAGCTGTTCGCGCTGTCGCCGCGGGCCAGTCGCCTGCTGGCGCTGCTCGTGATCGCCGCGTCGGCGCTGCTGAGCGTGCTGACGTTCGAGGTCCTGGCCGCGACGGCCGTGATGCCGGCGGTCGCACAGAGTGGCACCAGCCCGCAGGTCCAGGGGGTGCTGTGCAACAGCGGCGTCCCCGTCGGCTCGCTGGTGGCGTTCGGTCTGGCGGCCATCTCGATGTTCCTGCTGGTGAAGGCGGTCATGCAGGGCACCGTCGCGTTCAACAAGCTCGGCTCCTCGCGCGCCCAGCAACAGTTCGAGGGCAAGCAGGCGCTCGTCGGTGCCGGCAAGACGGCCGCCGGAGCGTTCGTGCCGCCGCTGTTCGTCGCCCTGCTGGACACGATGTTCAGCAACCTGAACATCGCCGACTGCCTGATGCAGGGGCTCACCGGCGGCAACATCTTCGGCGTGATCGCCACGCTGCCGTTCTGACGGCACACGAGTGATCTCCGCCCCGCACGGGGGCTTGCGACAGCCTCCGACGAGCCGGCGTCACGCGACGGGGGATCGTCTCCCGACGGCCGAACAGCCACATCACCGACCACACGGGGGAACGTAACGTCCGATGAAACGACACGTCTTGCTCGCGCTGGTGTTCGCCACGGTACTCGTGGGGCCCGTGACGGCCGCGACCGGTACTGCCACGGCCGCCGGTGTCGCGACGACGGACGGCGTCGACGCGCTGGCACAGACCACCAACGGGACCGAGAACGGGTCGACCGGTGGCGACAGCGCGCTGACCGGCGGCAACAGTACCAGCGGCAACACCACCGACGGGAACACCACTGCCGGTAGCGGGACCGGCGACAGCGGTGGCGACAGCAGTTTCCTCGGGATCGATCTCCAGTCGGTCGCACAGAAGGCGGTCAAGGGCGCGATCCTCAGCCTGCTCGACGGACTGGGTGACGACGCGACGAAGGTAGCGCGGGATTTCGCCGACAAGGGGATCATCTTCAGCGTCCCCGCGCCGGGGGAGGCGGCCAACCCGCCGACGTGGATCGACCCCGGCGCGTGGACCGGGAAGTTCGCGGACTGGTGGCACAAGACCTACACGTACTACTGGGTGTTCGGATTCCTGGGCTTTGCCGGGTTGCTCCCGGCGCTGATGTTCGCACTGGGGAAGGGACAGCGCACGCCCGACCGCGGGACGGCGAAGCGGTTCGTCCGCGGGTTCCTGTTGATCCTGCTGGGCTGGATCGCCGTCGCCTTCCTCTATCACAGCGCCGACGCGGTGACGGAGCTGATCGCGCCGCCCGCCAGCGAGTACATGCCGATACTGGAGGCGACCAAGAGTAGCAACCTGAAGGTCCTCAGTCCCCTCCTCAGCGGGACCAAGGGGACACTCCTGATGACCGCGTTCGGGGTGCTGTACATGCAGTTCATCCTGGCGTTCGTCTGTGCCGCGCTGTGGCCGGCGATGTGGGTCCTGTACGCCTACCGGTCGACGATGGCCCGCACCGCCGGCAAGGTCGGGCTGGTGTTCACGGGTGCGCTGTTGATCATGAAGATCATGCAGGCGGTGATCTTCCGGTTCCTCGTCGGGCTGAACCTCGGTGCCGGGACGACGGCCGAGATCGCCGCGACGGCCGGCCTCACGGTCGCGTTCGTCCTCTTGCCCTACACCGTGTTGACGAAGATGATCCCGCGGACGCTGCTCGTGTTCGGTCTCCACGAGATCCGGAGCGAGGGGCACGATCAGCGCCGCTACCAGGAGCGGATGGGCAACATCCGCCGGAAGTTCAACAAGTCGCTCCGGCGCAGTCCCGAGGGCGGCGTCGAGCGGGTCGGGCCGGCCAGCCGCGGTTCGCAGGGGTTGCCCGACGGCCAGCCTCGCAGGCTCGACTCGGCGCGCTCCGACGGCGGTCCCGGACTGCCCCGGGGCGGTAACGGGTCAGAGGAGCCGGCGCGCGACGACGCGGAGGACGGGAGGTGAGCACCGATGTCGAACGACCTACCACGACCGAGCGAGAACGGGCGCGAAAAGCGGCGGACGCGGGACCCGAGTCAGCTGATCCCGCCCTACGTCGACACGTCGATCGAGATCGTCGGACCGCTGACGACGGCGGATCTCGTGATGTACGTCCCGGCCGGGCTCGCGGCGCTCGTCGCGCTGTTCGCGCTGCTGTCGGACGCCTACGGCCTCTTTTTCCCGGCGCTGATCGTCGCCGGGATCTTCACGTTCGTCGCGACGGCGGCCAAGATCACGACCGACTGGTACTCCACGCCCCGGGGGCGCGTCGAGGCGTGGCTCCACTCGCTGTGGCGCGCGCGGACGTTCCCCTGGGACCACGAGACGGTCGTCGCCGAGTCGATCCCCGGCGTTCGGGGGTTCCAGCCCGAGGGGACCGCGAAGATGGACGACGGCCGGTACGTCGGCGTCGTCCGCGTCGATCCGACCAACGCCGCGCTCGGGTCCGACCGGGAACTCGACAGTCTCGCGGCGCAACTGTCGAGCGTGATCGACGAGGGGATCAAGGACTTCGACTTCAAGCTGTTCGCGACGACCGGCGACTACGATCCCGAGGAGATCGTCGGCCAGTACGAACGGCGCGCGGAGAGTGCCGACACGCTCGACTCGGACTTCCAGACCGCGATGTACAAGCGGGAACTGCTGGAGGACGTGGCCGACTGGTACCGCGAGACCGACCGACCCCAGTGGGCGGCCAACGACTGGCGCTACTACGTCGTCGTCGAGGTCACGCCCGGTGACGTGCAGTCGCCGGGCGACGTGAGCGTCTGGGACATGCTCAACCCGCTCGCCGGGGTCGATCCCGAGACGGCCGAGAAACGCCAGTACGCGACGTTGCTCGACCGGCTCTCGACGGTCGAGGACGCCGTCGGCGGCATCGCCGGGCTCGACGCCTCCCGGATCGGAGTCCGGGAGCACATCGAACTCCTCAGCGAGTACTGGACGGGACAGGACGCCGTCCCGAGCGAGAACCTGATCCGGGCCATCGAGGAGGAGGAGCTGTCCGAGGCCCAGCAGGCCCGCATGGACGAACTGTTCGCGCCCGACGAACTCGACGCCAGCGGCGACTACGTGCAGGTCGGCGACGAGTACTGCCGGACGTTCTGGATCGCCGAGTGGCCCGTCGAACCCGACTCGCTGTTCCTGCGGGATCTGTTCACCCTCCGGGGCGTCGAGGTGGACGTGTGTTTCCACGTCGGGGCCACCGACAAGCGCATGAAGACCGCCGAACTCGAACAGACCATCGCCGACATCGAGTCGGAGGGCCACGAGCGTCGCGAGAGTTCCGACGTGTCGGCGGCCGACATCGACCGTGACGTGGACGCCTACGCCACGTACCGCGAACTGCTGCGGACGACCCGGACCCAGCCGTGGGACCTCTCGGGCTACGTCACCGTCCGGGCCGACACGGAGGCCGCGATCAGGCGCGCCGAGTCGGCCATCGAGGAGTTCGACGACGTCGAGTTCGCCAAGCGGTCGGTGCTGGACGACGAGGCCGAGATGGTCCGGGACACGCTCGAATCCTCGCCCGCGGACTGTTTCGCCGTCGTCCCGACCAGCCGACAGCTGGAGGCGTTCCAGTCCTGTGCGCCGACCGGCCGGGACGTATTCACCGAGGCCTCGCGGATGGACAAGACGACCTCCGTGCCAGGCGGCGCCATCGGCGCGACCTTCCCGTTCTGTGGGACCGACGTGCGCGAACCGACCGGGATGGACTGGGGGCGCAACAAGCAAAACGGCGCGATGCTCAAGGCCGACCCCTTCGAGCGCGAGAGCGCCCCGCACGTCCTCACGATCGGGAAGTCCCGCAGCGGGAAGACCTACGCCTCGACGAAGGCGGCCGCGCGGTGGTACCTCCAGAGCGAGGACCACACGCTGATCCTCTGTGACACCCAGAGCGGGTTCGACGGCGTCACGAAACTGCTGGGCGGGGAACACATCGTCGTCGACGGCACCCAGACGATCAACCCGCTGGACATCCAGCCGCTGCCCGACCACGTCCGCGAATCGGCGGGCGGCCGCGTCGACCCCTACCGCATGAAGATCGAGGAGGCCACCCAGTTCTTCGCGGGCATCCTCCGCTCGCAGGGGATCGACCCCGGCCCTTACGTCGCCACGATCGAGGAGGGGCTCGAGGGCACCTACAACCGCGCGGGCATCTACCAGGACGACCTGGACAGCCACGCCCGCGAGAGCCCGACCATCGAGGACTTCATCGACACGCTCGGGGACATGCTGGAGAACCCCGACAAGTACACCCACACCGAACACGCCGCCGAGATCGAACAGAAGGTCGAACGCGTCAGCGACCTGCTGGACAAGCTCTCGGGGTTCAAGGAGGGCGGGAAGTATCACCACCTCGAGACCGGCGCGGGGATCATGGACCCCGAGGTGGACATGGCTTACCTGGACCTCCAGCAACTCCGGGACGCCAGCGACGCCGAGAAGTCGATCATGCTCCAGCTCATGCTCGGGCAGGTCGCCCAGAAGGCCAAGCGCACCCGGGGCAAGCTCGTGTTCATGATCGACGAGGCTCACGTCCTCTTCCACTCCGAGGAGATGACCCGCTGGCTCCAGAAGGCCGCCCGGGAGTGGGCCCGCTACGACGCGGCGCTGTGGTTCGTCAGCCAGTCGCCCCGGGAGTTCATCCAGCAGTCCGCCGACCGTGACGTGGGTCAGGAGAACGAACGTCGGACGATCATCGACCAGTGTTCGACGATCAACTTCTTCCGGACGCCGCGGGTCGACCCCGAGACGCTGGCGCAGTTCGGCCTCAACCGCCAGCAGATCGACTGGATCCGGGAGGAGGCCACGCCCGGCAAGGCCGGGAAGGGGTACTCGGAGGCGCTCACCTACTTCGAGGACTACGAGGGCTGGTTCCCGACCTACGTCGAGGCCTCGCCGTTCGAGGACCTCGTCTACAACTACACGCCCCGGGAACACGGGGACTTCCACGAGTACGTCCAGCGCCACTGGGGGTCCGTCGAGGAGGGGATCATCGTCGACGGCGAGATCACCGTCGATCCGAGCGTGCCCCTGACCGACTCACAGACCGCCGAGGTGGAACCGGTCACCGACGGCAAGGGCCACGATCCCGACGCGTCCACGCTGGAGCCGCCGGACCCGGATCCCGAACCGGTCGAGGAGGGGGAAGAAGACGGCTCCGACGACCCGTTCGACCCCGGACTGGACGCCGATCACGAGGAGCCCACCGAGCCAGCGACCGATCCGAACGGGACCCCGCCGTGGCTCGAAGACGAGGGGGACGACCCCGATCCCGACGACGTGGACCTATTCTAGCCTGATGGCCATCTCCAGCTCGAAACTCTCGGTGCTGGTCATCTCGAACCCGACCTTCTTGTAGACCGCGATGGCGGGGTCGTTCCAGCGTTCGACGGTGAGCCAGACGCGGTCGACGCCCTCGTCCTGTGCGTATCCGAGCAGGTGTTCCAGCAGTTCGGTGCCGATGCCCGCGCTCTGGTAGGGCCTGACGACGAAGATCGCCAGCTCGTAGCTCCCGTCCTCGTCGGGGACCAGCGTCGCGTGGCCGACCGGCTCCCCGTCGTGGAGCGCAACGACGTTCAGGCAGTCTTCCGACAGCAACACGTCGAGCCAGTCCCGGATCGGCTCCTCGCGGACCGGCGGAATCCCCTGGGCGCGGTCCTCGGGATCGAAGTCGAGGTACATCCCGACGAGGGCCTCGGTGTCGTCGTCGCTCCCGGTGCGGTACCGGATCTCGCGGCCCTCGCCGTCGGTGACGGTGTCGGGCGGGCTCGGGAACTCGCCGGCGGGTTCGTCGGGGTACTCGCGGGTCATCTGACGAGGGTCACCGTCGTTTCGGCGTTCAGTAGAACGAACTCGAGGGTCTCGTCGAAGTTGATCTTCCCGAGCGGACTGCGCTCGCCGCCGGCGACGACCAGACGATCGAACTCCTCCTGTTCGGCGAATTCGACCAGTCGACTGCCGGCGTGCCCCGAGAGGTGTCGGATCTGGGGGTCGATCTCGGTTCCAGCCAGTCGCTCGCGGACTTCCGTCTCGATCTCCTCGGACGTGAGGTCGATGTCATCGCGGTCGACGATGGCGATCGTCACCTCGTCGCCGGCCTCCTCGGCCCGTTCGATGGTGTCGGCGAGGGCCTCGAACGATCCGTCGCTCCCGTCGATGCCCAGCAACACGTTCATACGATGACTCTCGTGCCGACGGGTCAAAAATCCACGACCCCGCTTCGCGTCCGGACCGGCCCCGTCTGACGCGCGGCCGACGCCGCCGATACGCTTTTTCGCCCGGGGCACGGACACCTGCTATGCCCGATTCTCCCGTGTCCGACGCCGACGACGACCGCGACGCCCGGGAGTCCCCGACGGAGGACCAGCCCACAGACGCGGCCGCCGACCCGCAGGACGACGCCGAAGCCACCGACCAGTCCGCCCACCCGTCCGTGCCCGACGAGGACGAGTCCGCGGGTACCTCCCCGCAACCGTCTGTGCCTGATGACGTGCAGAAGTACGATCGCTTCAAGAAGATCGAGGGCGGCACCTACGACCGCGCCAACGAGTTCCTCCGGGACCGGACCTACATCACCGCCCGCGAGTGGGCCATCGCCCGACTCTGTGCGGACTTCCGGACCGAGACCGGCGTCGAGATGACCAAGATCGGCGAGAACCTGCCGGAACTGGTCCCGTTCATGACCGACACCTACACGCCACAGGCGGTCAACCAGGCGCGTGCCTCCTTCGAGGAGAAGGTCCGCAAGGCCGGCGCGACCTTCCTCTACGGCGCGATGTGTGACTTCTTCACCGCCGAGGAACTCGACGACGTGATGTACGAAGCGACGGAGGTCGCGAAGTTCCTGCTCGAAGTGGAGGGCGTCGAACTCTCCGTCGAGGAGGAACTGGAGGCCGAGGACCGCATCTCCGAGGTCATGCGCGACGTGCGGGAACACTCCGCCGCCCTCCGCCACGACGAGTGTCCCCACTGCGGCGGGACCCTCGACGCGACCAGCGACGGCTCGACCGCCGAGGCCGACGACTAACCACCTTTTTACTTCACGAGGTGCGCTCCGCGACGAGAGAACCGCCGCGCTGTGCGCGGCGGATGCTGGTCCGCGACCGCCAGCGACCGCCCGACAACGCTACCGATCCCGGAACCGCGGCTGGGGCGTGCTCGCGGGGGTGCCTGGTAACCGTCAGACCGGGTCCTGCCCGCTACCGGAGTCGCCGGTCCCGCCGTCGGTGTCGGTCGCCGTCGCGTCCGGTTCGGTCGACCGATCGATGGTGCGGACGTTGACTCCGACCGCGTCGCCGAACCGTTCGTCGGTCGTCTCGCCGGTCTCCGCGGCGTCGATGGCCGACCCGGGGCCGAGTCGCTCGTAGACGACTTCGCCCCGGACCAGCGTGAGATCGGGGAAGACTCCGCGCTGTCCCTCGAACGGCGTCCACTCACACTTGGTGTGGCGGTCCTCGCCGCGGATCTCGCGGCTGTCCTCGGGATCGAACAGGACCAGGTCGGCGTCCATCCCCTCCGCGATCCGCCCTTTCGTCGGGAGGTCGAACACCTCGGCGACGTTTTTCGCCGTGAGGTCACGGACCCGCTCGTAGGAGATCTCGTCGCGGCGCGCGCGTTCGAGCAGCAGCGGCAGGGCGGTCTCGACGCCGGGCACGCCCGAGGGGGCCTCCCAGATGCTGGCGTCTTTCTCCTCGCGGGTGTGGGGCGCGTGGTCGGTCGCGACGATGTCGACGGTGCCGTCGACGACGCGCTCCCAGACGCCCCGTCGGAGTCGCTCGCGGCGCAGCGGCGGGTTCATCCGGCCGAACGTGTCGAGTTCGTCCAGGTCGCGCCGCGAGAGGAACATGTGGTGGGGCGTGACTTCGCAGGTCATCCCGTGTTCGTCGGCCACGTCGATGCCCTCGGGCGTGGAGGTGTGGGCGACGTGGAGGTGGGCGTCGAAGCGGTCGCCGACCTCGGCGGCGGCCCGGACGGCGGCGGCCTCGGCGCGGGCGGTGCGGTAGGCGCTCCAGGCGTCGGCGTCGTCCCGTTCCTTCGCCCCGGGCTCGAACTCGGTGGCGTCCTCGGCGTGAACGGTGACGACGGCGTCCTGCCGGGCGGCGGTCTTGACCGCGCTGGCGAACAGCTCCACGTCGATGCCCATGTCGCCGGTCGAGTCCGCGAGGAAGACTTCCCCGAGCGCGAACATCGGGCGCTGGAGCAGGGCGCTTGGCACCCACTGCTCGGTGACGCCGCCGTTGATCCCGAAGTCGACGAGCGAGGCCTCGCCGGCCCGCTCGGCCTTCTCGTCGAAGGCGGCCCCGTCGATGGTCGGGGGGTCGGTGTTGGGCTGGTCGACGACGCAGGTCACGCCGCCCGCGGCGGCCGACCGGCTCCCGGTCTCCCAGGTCTCCTTGTGTGGGTAGCCGGGCTCACGGAAGTGGACGTGGGCGTCGATCATCCCCGGCGTGAGTCGCTTGCCGCTGGCGTCGATCAGCCGCTCGTCGGGGCTGTCGGGCACCGGCAGGTCCTCGCCGACGGCCGCGACGGTCTCCCCCTCGATCAACACGTCGCGCTCCCGACCGTCCGGGAGCGTCGCGTTCCGGATGAGCATACCCTCCCTCGGGCCGGGTGGGTCCTAAAACTCGCGGACGGTCGGCCGAGCCAACACTTATGGCTCCGTGTGCTGACGAGTCGCACATGTCAGCCCTCCACGACGACGCGGATGATCGCGACGCCGGACGGACCGCGCTCCGAACGGTGGTGTCGGACGGATGACGGGCGTCGACCGAGAACGACTCGGGCTGTTCGTCGGCGTCCTGCTGGCGGCCGCGGTGGCGCTGGTCGTGGCTGCCCGGCTCGCGAACGTGAGTCCCGTCGCGCTCGCGCCGGCGTACATGTTCTCCCCGCTGGTCGCGGGACTGGTGGTCTGTCTCGCCCGGGACGTGTCCCTGTCGACCGTCGGCCTGCGCGTCGGCCGCCCCCTGTGGCTCGCGGCGGCCGTGGGCTGCTCGCTCGCGCTGGTCGGCCTGATGCTCGCGCTGGCGCTCGCGGTGCCCGGGATCGGTCTCGAAACCGGCGTCGATCCGATCCCCGGGCTCGACCTGCCCGGCGGGATCGCGGGCGTGGCGGCGGCGCTCGCGCTCGCCGTCGCGCTCGGGGCGACCGTCAACGCGGTCTTCGCCTTCGGCGAGGAGTTCGGCTGGCGCGGGTATCTGCTGTGGGAACTCGCGCCGCTGGGGTTCTGGAAGGCCTCGCTGGCGATCGGGGCGCTGTGGGGCCTCTGGCACGCACCGGTGATCGCGGCCGGCTACAACTTCCCCGACTTCCCGATCGTCGGGATCGGCGTCATGACCGCGGCCTGTGTCGCCTTCTCGCCGGTCTACACCTACCTGGTGGCCCGGGCGGAGTCGGTGATCGCGGCCGCACTGCTCCACGGCGTGTTCAACGGGTCGGCGGGGCTGGTCGTCGCGTACGCGGCCGCCGAGAACGTCGCGCTCGCACAGCTGGTCGCCAGCCCGGTCGGCGCGGCCGGCATCGTCGCGTTCGGCCTCGCGGCGCTGGCCATCGCCGTGACCGGCACGCCCGCGCTCGCGGCGGCGTTCCCCGATCGCGACGGCTCGCCCCTGGGCGGCGCGACGCCGGGCGAGGACTGACTACTCGTCGGCCCACTCGACGGTCGGCAGGTCGTCGACCCACTCGACGCTCCCGAGGTGGTCGCCCACCAGCGCGTCCTCGAGTCGCATGATGATCGCCACGGGGTCGACCTCGCCGCCGGCGCGCGCGACGCTCCCGACGGTCTCGGGATCGAAGGGCACGTCCAGCGCGTCGTAGACGGGGTCCAGCACGGCACCGATCTCCTCGTGGCCGTCGACGACGACGATCCCGGCGACCAGCGCCGCGTCGCCGGTGACCCGCTGGGCGATCCCGACCACCTTGCCGCCGGCGGCCTGCAGGGAGTAACTGCCCGGGCAGAAGGCGGCGTCGGGTTCGCCGCGCTCGGCGTCGACGCCGAGTTCGCGCAGGGCGTCGCGCACGTCGACCCGCACCGCGGCGTAGCGCTCCTCGATCCCCGTCCGTTCGTTCGCGACGGGCTCGATCCGCGCGAAGGCGATGGTGTCGCCGGTGTAGGCGACCGGGCGGCCGCCGGCCCGGCGCTCGGTGACGGGAAACTCCCGCTCGCGGGCGGCGGCGACGGCGGCCTCGTACCCGTCGCCGCTCGCGTCCCGGGGGCCGAAGGCGACCTGTCGGTGGGGTCGCCAGACCCGGACGGCGGGCTCGCCGGCGGTCCCCGCGTGTTCCAGCAGGAACTGGGTGACCGCCCGGTCGGCGTCGGCGTCCTCGCCCCGTCCCCGGACCACTCGCATGGTAGAAGGGAGGGCGGCCGGCGGATAAGGACCTGACGGCTCGCTCCGACGGGTTGACGTGTGCCCCGACCGTCCGTCCGCCGATGGCCGTCACGCTCGACGCCGCCCTGCTCGACCGCTACTCCCGCGTTTCCCTGTACAACTCGCCGTACGCCGCCCACGACGCGGGCGCGGCCGTCGACTGCTACCCCGCGGTGGCGGTCGACGGCGACGACGACCGCGACCCCGCGGACGGCGGCCCCGCCCCCTCGCCGGTCGCCGGCGACGTGCTGGACACCCGGACCGTCGACGCGCCCTCGAAGCCCTACGCCGTCGCGCAGGACCACCTGATCCTCGTGGACACGGGCGAGTACGTCGCGAGGATCCTCCACGTCGACCCCGCCGTCGCGGCCGGGGATCGGATCGCGGCCGGCGATCGGCTGGGCCGGCTGATCCGCTCGGGGTTTTTCGCCCCGTGGGTCGACGACCACCTCCACCTCGGCGTTCGCCCGCCCGACGCCGACCACTACCGCGCGTCGGGCTCGCTCCCGCTGGAGTTTGGCATCGACGTGACTCCGGTCGAGTGGGACGGGACCGGCACCGTCGTCGGGACCGGGGCAACGTACGCCGTGCTGGACGCTCCCGCGCACCCGGATCCCGGGACCGTCGCCGGCGTGGCCGCGACCGTCGGCGGGCGCGAGTGTGCCCTGGACGGCGGCCTCCCTCACTACGAGGGCGGCGGCGTCCTCGGCGGGTCGGCCGGGCCGGTCGAGTTTCTCGACCGGCGGGTCGGCACCAGCGACGGGCGGACGGTCGCGTGGGACGACGTGACGGTCCGGGCCGACGGCGAGTCGATCACGGGGCTGTCGCTGTTCTGTGGGCGCGACTCGCTGGGCGTGAAACTCGTCTGCCCGGATCACGGGTTCGCGGTCGGGGACGAGGTGGCAGTCGCCGTGGCTCGCGGGTGAGACGGCGCTTCGCGGGGTCGAAAGAACCGGTGAGTAAAAGATGGAGGGGTGTCCACGTGTTGCACACATGGCCAACGACCTTCCGGAAGGTGCGCCGGTGATGCTCCGGATGTCCGTCGAGCGGGACAACGGCTATCTCTCCTGGCTGGGCGTGCAGATGGGCGACATCGAGTACGGGCAGGCCGAGTTGACGATCCCGTTCGACGAGCGGCTCACCGATCAGGAGGCCGATCCGCCGGTCGTCCACGACGGGATCGTCACGACGCTGATCGAACAGGCGACGGAACTGGCGATCCGCACGACGATGCCCGATCCGGTCAACGACCGGGTCGACCTGTTGAGTGCGACGGTCAACGTCCTCGACGACGCGGCCCACGACCTCGAAGCGACCGCGTCGGTCGTCGAGACCGGCGACGGGTCGGCGGTCGCCGAGGCGTCCGTCGAGAGCCGCGACCCGCAGGGGACGCGGGTGACCGTCGCGTCGGGACAGGGCGTGTTCCGGATCGACGAGTGAGTCACTCGAAGGCGACCGATTCAAGCGTCGTGACCTCGCCGAACAGCCAGTCGGCGTGTTCGATCGCGTACTCGTGGTGGTCCGCCTCGATGTACCCGATGGCGTCCTCGACCAGCACCGGCCGGTAGTCCCGCAGGCCGGCGCTCCCGGCGGTGTGGAGGACACAGACGTTGGCCAGCGTGCCACAGAAGAGCAGGTCGTCGATGCCACGCGCCGAGAGCCAGCCGTCCAGTTCCGTCTCGTGGAACGCGTCGTAGGTGTGTTTCTCGACGACGTGGTCCTCGGGCCGCACGTCCAGTTCCGCGACGATCTCGGCCTCCCAGGACCCCTCGACGACGTGTTCGCCCCAGCGCTCGAACTCGTCGTAGTAGTGGGCGTCCTCGAACTGCTCGGGCGGGTGGACGTCCCGGGTGTAGACCACCTGGACGCCCGCATCGCGGGCCCGCTCGACCAGGTCGTCGATGGGATCGATCACGGCCTCGCTCTCGGGCGCGTAGAGGCTCCCGTCGGGGTGACAGAAGCCGTTCTGCATGTCCACCACCACCACTGCCGTCGAGTCGATGTCGAACGCCATGTCCGCCGGTACGGCCGACTCGGAAAAATCCCTTTCCCCGGCCGGGCCACTTTTCCCGCCCCGGCCCCAGGGTCGGGGCATGCGAGCCGCGCACGGACTGTTGCTTGCCGCCCTCCTCGTCCTCGCGGGCTGTAGCGGCCTGCCCGGCACCGCGACCGACGCGCCGGGGACCCCGGTCGCCGACACCGCGACCGACGGGGCGGCGGGAACCGAGGCCGAACCGAACGACGCCGGGACGCCGGCCCACACCGGGACGCCGGCCCGCGACGATCCGGCGGCCGACGAGCTGGGCTGGGAGGCCGGGTACTGGGCCACCGAGTCCCTCTCGGTGACGAACGGCGACGGGTTGAACGAAAGCGAACGCGAGGCCGTCGTCGCCCGGGCGATGGCCCGCGTCGAGGCCATCCGGAACCGGGAGTTCCGCGAGTCGGTCCCCGTCGAGATCATCTCCCGGGCCGAGTTCCGGTCGGAGAGTTCCCCGACCCTCCCCGCGTCGCTGCGGACCTTCGACAACGCGAAGTTCGAGGCGATGTTTTTCGTCGGCGAGGATCGCTCCTCGATCCGCGTCCAGCGGGACAACCGGGGCGCGAACGTCCTGGGGTACTACGACCCGCGCAACGACACGATCAAGCTGGTCTCCGACGGCGGCCAGCCGACACTGGAGGGCGAGCGGACGCTGGGCCACGAACTCGTCCACGCCCTGCAGGACCAGTACCACAACCTCACCGCGATCACCGCCGCGACCCGCGACGAGAGCAACGCGCAGCTGGCGCTGATCGAGGGCGAGGCCCGGACGGTCGGGCTGGCCTACCGGGACCGCTGTGGCGTCGAGTGGGACTGTCTCTCCGCGCCCGGGTCCGCCCCGTCGCTGTCCGAGATCCACGTCGGAATCTACCTGCTGAACTTCTTCCCGTACAGCGACGGTCCCGGGCTGATCGCCCACCTCCGCGAGCGGGGCGGCTGGGCGGCCGTCGCGGCGGCCTTCGAGGACCCGCCCGCAAGCGCTGAACAGGCCATCTACCCCGAGAAGTACACCGGCGCCCGCGACGCGCCCGAACCAGTCGCGCTGGCGGACGCGGCGACCGACGGCTGGCGGCGGGTCCGGCCGGAATCGCCGGTCGGCGGGAGCCGGCGCGCCGACTACGGCCGGATCGGACAGTCCGGGCTGTCGGCGATGTTCGCGTACACCGTCTTCGACCGGTCCGGGCCGGGGCTGGTCCCGCCGCGTTCGATCACGACCGGCGACCCGTCCGACCCGTACAACTACGACTTCCCGGTGACCGACGGCTGGGAGGGCGACCGGCTCCACGTCTACGCGAACGCCGACGCCGGGACGAACGAGACCGCCTACGTCTGGCGGTTGACCTGGGAGTCGGCCGCCGACGCCCGGGAGTTCGCCGACGGCTACCGGCGACTGCTCGGGTACTGGGGCGGGAGTCCGGTCGACGGCCGCGCGAACGTCTGGACGATCCCCGAGGACAGCACCTTCGGCGACGCCTTCCGGGTGACCCGCGACGGCGACACCGTGACGATCGTGAACGCGCCGACCGTCGCCGAGTTGAACGCGGTGCGTCCGTCGTGAGACGGGCGGTCGCCGCGCTGGCCCTGCTCGCCGTGCTCGCGCTGGCGGGCTGTACCGCGCCCGTCGACGGCGGCGGGCGGCCGGATCCGATACTCGACCGGCGCGGCTGGGAGGCCGGCCACTGGTACGACGACCCGATCTCGGTCACCGTCGCGGACGGGCTGAGCGAGCGCGAACGCGACGCCGTCGTCGCTCGGGCGATGGCCCGGATCGAGCACCTCCGCGGGAAGGAGTTCCGCGAGTCGGTGCCGGTCACGGTGATCTCGCGGGCCGAGTACGGCGAGCGCTACGGCGGTGGCGGCGGGCGGGACCGCTTCGAGGACCAGATCTACGAGGCGCTGCTCCTGGTCGGGGAGCACACCTCGACCGCCGACGACCGCGGGCAGACCCTCTCGACGTCCGTCCAGGGCTTTTACTCGCCCCGCCGCGGCGAGATCGTGCTGGTCAGCGACTCGCCGACACCGACCGTCGACCGGTCGACGCTGGTCCACGAACTCGTCCACGCGCTCCAGCACCAGCAGCTCTCGCTGGGGACCGCGACCGAGACGGGGGACGCCCGCCGGGCACAGCTGAGCGTGATCGAGGGCGAGGCCAACAACCTCCAGGCGATGTACGCCGACCGCTGTGGCGGGACCTGGCGGTGCGTCGACCGCCCGACCCGGCAGGGCGGCGGCGGTGGCGGGACCACCGACTTCAACGTCGGCCTGTTCCTGACGATCTACGCCCCCTACGCAACCGGCCCGGACTTCGTCGAGGCGATCCGCGACAGGGGCGGCTGGGCGGCCGTCGACGCCCTCTACGAGCGGTTCCCGGCGAGCACGGAACAGGTGATCCACCCCGAGGCCTATCCCGACGAGGAGCCCGTCTCGGTGACCGTCGCGGACCGCTCGACCGGCGAGTGGAACCGGTACGACCGGAATCCCGCGGGCGACACCGCCGGCGAGGCGGCCATCTACGCGATGCTGTGGGCCAACGGGGCCATCGACCAGCGCGGCGAGGCGGTCTACGGGTACGAGAGCCGCTACTCCGCCGGCTGGGCGGGCGACCGGATCGTCCCCTACCGAAACGGCGGGAAGGACGGGTACGTCTGGGCGAGTCTGTGGGACACGACCGCCGACGCCCGGCAGTTCGAGCGGGCCTACCGCGCGATCCTCGCCTCGCGGGCGAGTCGGCGACCGGGGGAGAACGTCTACGTCCTGCCCGAGTCGAGCCCGTTCGGCGACGCCTTCCGGGTACGTCGCGAGGGGCGACGCGTCCGGATCGTCAACGGGCCGACCGTCGACGCGCTCCCGGCCATCGGCGGCGAAGCGTAGGCTTTTCGTCGGGGCGACGGTACCTTCTCCCATGCCCGCCTTCGACATCGTCCCGCCCGAGGCCATCGCCGAGGGGCGTGCGACCGACGCCTACTTCGACCGGACCGTCGAGTCGCTGGACCACGCCGGCCGAAACCCCCACGTCGTCGCCGAGGTTACGGCCGACCAGTTCCCGACCGGCGAGTTCGAGGCCCTCGCCGGCGTCAGAGACGCCGCTCATCTGCTCGAAGGGCTGCCCGTCGACGTGTACGCGCTCCGGGAGGGGCAGCTGTTCGACGGCGGCCCGGTCTGTCGCATCGAGGGCCCCTATCGCGACTTCGCCGTCTACGAGACCGCACTCCTCGGATTCCTCTCCCACGCCTCCGGGGTCGCGACGGCCGCCCTGCGGGCCAAGCGAGCCGCGCCCGACTCGCAGGTGCTGAGCTTCGGGACCCGTCACGTCCACCCCTCCATCGCCGCGATGGTCGAGCGCAGCGCCCTCGTCGGGGGCATGGACGGCATCTCGAACGTGGCCGGCGGCGAGGTCATCGGCCGCGAGGCCGGCGGCACGATGCCCCACGCCCTGATGATCTCCTTCGGCAAGGGCGAACAGGAGCGGGCCTGGCGGGCCTTCGACGAGGCGGTCGCGCCCGAGGTCCCCCGGATCGCGCTCTGTGACACCTACAGCGACGAGACCGACGAGGCCGTCCGCGCCGCCGAGACCATCCCCGACCTCGACGGCGTGCGGATCGACACTACCGGCTCCCGGCGCGGCGACTTCCGACACATCCTCCGGGAAGTGCGCTGGGAACTGGACGCCCGCGGGCACGAGGACGTGGACGTCTTCGCCAGCGGCGGGATCACTCCGGCGAACATCCGCGAACTCCGGGACGTGGCCGACGGCTTCGGCGTCGGCAGTTACGTCAGCAACGCCGACCCGATCGACTTCGCGCTGGACATCGTCGAGGTCGAGGGCGACCCCGCGGCCAAGCGGGGCAAACTCTCCGGGACGAAACAGGCCTACCGGACGCCCGACGGCGGCCACCACGTCGGCCTGGCCGACCGCGAGGGGCCGGCCGACGGCGACCCGCTGCTGGAGCCGCTGATCGAGGACGGCGCGATCGTCCGCGAGTTCGACATCGACGCCGCCACAGAACGGGCGCTCGAAGACGCCGAGCGGGTGGGACTCGGCGCTCAGTAGGTAGGCGATTCGGCCTCGACGACGCGGCTGAGGTTGCTCAACTCGGCCACCAGCAGGACCACCAGGTCGTCCATCGTGACGATACCGACCAGGCTGCCGTCGTCGACGACCGGGAGCCGCCGGACGGCGTGTTCGGCCATCGCGTTCGTCGCGGTCAGGATCCCCTCGTCGGCCTCGACCGTGACCGGCGTCTCGGTCATGATGTCGGCCGCCGTCACCTCGTCGGGGGCCTGACCCGCCGCCAGCACCTCGACCGCCAGGTCGCGGTCGGTGACGATCCCGACCGGCTCCATCTCCGTCTCGACGACGATGCTCCCGACGCCGACTTCTTCCATGCGCAGGGCCAGGGCTTCCGCCGTCGCGTCCGGACCCGCCGTCTCGATCCCCGTGGTCGCCACGTCTCTGACTGTCATAGTCGATCCCTCCATCTAGGACGAGGCTCACCAGCGGGCTAACTCCGGCGCGTGTTCTCAGTCTGCGGGAATCACCGGTGTCACTGGGGTGTGTTCTCTCCCCCTCTCGGCCGTCGCGCCGGAACCGACAGGGACGTGACGCCGGCCTCCGAACGGGCCGTCGGCGCGGGGGTTCCGGCGGCGGCGCTCCCGGCGGTGGTCTTCGGCGTCGTCGAGATGGCGACGAGCGCGGCGCTCGCCAGGCGGTTTCAGAAGTCCACTTCCTGAATCGAGCCTTCGGGTTCGCGCTCGCGGAAGACCCGGCCCTCGAAGAGGGTGACCATCGCGTCCTCGTCCTCCCAGGCGTCGGGGGCGAGGCCGGCGGTCCGGCAGGCCCGGTCGAGCGCCTCGGCGGCGCTCCAGCCGTTCTCCGTCGGAACCGTGGGGTAGAGCCAGCCGCCCTCGGCCCCGCGCTCGATGGCGATGCCGTGGTGACCGAGTTCGATGTCGGCCAGCGGGTCGTCGGTCAGGACGACGTTGCCGACGATACAGACCGAGACCGCGATCGAGGAGAGTTCGGCGGTGTCGACGGTCGAGCCACAGGAGTCCTCGCTGGCGGCGTCGATGGCCGCGTCGACCAGCGCCTCGCCGAGGTGGTCGTTCCAGTCGTAACTCCCGGCACAGCCGCGCAGGCGGCCCCGGCCGTGGGTGTTCTCGAGTCGGACGTACGCCCCGGTCCGCGTGTAGAAGGCGTCGCGCATGCTCCCGAGCTGTTCCCGTCTGCCGTTCTCGACGAACGACTCGACGGCGTCCCGGGCCAGTTCCACCGCTCGAACGCCGTCGGTCTGCGTGAGATCGCCCGCTGCCTCTGGCATTGTCCCCGTTATGGGAACCAGATCCTTGAAGATTCCTAATTATCGTCTCTAGAAATCCTCCGCTCCCGGGTCGACCGAACGTCTTAATCCCGCGCGTCGCCTACGTCCGTGTGGCAGAGGGAGTCCGGCTCCCGTGCCCCGGACCGCGCTGCGCAAGGGGCATGAGGAAAGTCCCCCCACCGTCCGGGCGGGTGACCGGGCGCAAGCCCGGAGCGGGAGACCGCTGGCTCTGGAACAGAAACGAGATGTTCACGGTCGCTTCGCGACCGTGGCATCCCGAAATCCCGTCGGGGATTTCGAGGACCCCTCCGCGCGAGCGATGCGGCCCGCGAACCCCGACCGCAAGGGAGGGGGAGTTAACCGGCCAAGCGTCGGGAGGTCTTCGACCTCCGGAAGGCGAGCGGCGTAGCCGCGAGCCCGACCGCGGAGAACGGATGGAACGGCGAATCCTCACCGGTGCAAGCCCGCGCCGTCAGGTAGCCCGGACACCGCCGGTTCGGCGACCTGGCGCGGGTGCTGAGCCGAATGCCGGACCGAACAGAAGGGGGCTTACTCCCCTCAGCCGCTCGACACCGTGAGCGACGGCTCCCCGCATCCGTCGCCCACAACCGTCTTGACGATCCCAGCCCACGAACCGGTAGATGCAACGCCGCGCCGTCACCGTCGTCGCCGTCCTCGCCGCCGTCGTGCTGGCCGGGTGTTCGCTGCCGGCCGAGTCGCTCGGGGCCGGGACCCAACCGTGGTCCGAGACGGAGTTCGTGGTCGGGCTCGACCTCGGCCCGCGCGACGCCGACGCCGCGTACGCCGCCGACGTCCGCGCGACCATCGCGTTCTGGGAGGCCAACGCCCGGCGGTACCTCGGCCACCCCGTCGACTTCCGACTCGAACCGAACGCCTCGAACCCGGACGTGGTCGTCCGCGTCGTCGACGAAGTGACGAGCTGTGGCATCGAGGGCCACGCCGCCGGCTGTGCGCCGCTGGTCGATGACCTCCGGACGCAGCCGAAACCGGTCACGGTGCGGATCCGGCGCGGCTTCAGCCGCGAGTCGACCCGCCGGGTTCTCAAACACGAGTTCGGGCACGTCCTCGGCCAGGGCCACGACGACCGCCCGGCCGACATCATGGCGGCCGAGAGCACGCTCACGACCGAACCGCGGCCGAACGCGACCGAGCGCCCCGTCCCCTGGAGCGATCCCGAGCTGACCGTCTTCGTCGACGACCGCAACGTCTCGGTCGAGGACCGAACGCGGGTCCGCGACCAGATCGACCACGCGCTGACCTACTACGCCGACGGCGCGGCGGGGACGGTCCCCGGGAACGTCTCCTTCCGCCGGGTCGACGACCGCGCGGCCGCGGACGTGGTGATCTCGTTCCCCGACCGGCTCCCCTGCGACGGTGCCGACCGGTCCCACGGCTCGTGTCCCCAGTTCACCGGGATCGACCCCGACGGCGACGGGGCGATCGAGCGCTACACCCGCGCCGAGATCTACCTGACGGGACTCGCGCCCGACGCGGTCGGCTGGCACGTCGGCCGCTGGCTCGGGGACGCCCTCGGGGCCGACGAGCCGGCGGATCTCGCGCCGCCGTTCCGGAAGGCGGACTACGACGACCGCCGGAGCGCGTGGTGGCGCTAGTCGAGACCGACCACCGTCGACACGCGAGCGTTCTCCTTCAGCCGGAGTCCGGCACCGCCGACCGACAGCGGCACCCGGTCGAGTTCGTCGACCCGCAGCGTCGGGTGGGAGGCCCCGCGGGCCAGCAGTTCGTCGCGCGTCTGGACGACGAGTCGCAGGTCCGCCGGCGCGTCCGCGGCCACGGACTCGTTGTACTCGAGCAGGTACTGGCCGGCCTCCAGGTGCCACCACTCGTAGTCGTCGTCGGGGTCGCGTTTCTCGCTGGGGTGGGGCTCGGTCCCGGCCGGTTCGAGCTCGCCCCCGCCGAAGTCGACCCGGCCGGGCTCGGTCACCTCGTACACGTCCGCGACCGTGAGGTCGAGTCCCCGGCCCTCGGTCTGGGTCGGTTCGTGGACGATGCCCTCGACGAACCGCGTGGGATCGGCCTCCATACGTCCGCATCGTCGCGCCCGCGTGAAAAGTCTCACCCGCGGGGTCGCTCGCGTCCGCTCGGTCAGTCCCCGCCGTCGTCGGTCTCCCAGGTCGAGTAGAAGCGGACGCCGGAGACGACGATCCGCGCGCCCCCGTCCTCGCTCTCCGCGACGGCGACCTCCCAGCCGTAGGCCCGACAGAGCGTCCGGACCAGTCCGAGGCCGAGCCCCGGGCGGTCGGCTCGGGTGGTGTACCCCAGCTCGAAGACCCGCTCGCGGTCCGCCGGGGGGATGCCGGGCCCGTCGTCCTCGACCGCGAACCCGTCGTCGGTCCGGACGAGGCGAACCTGCACGTCCCGGCCATCGCCCGCGTCGTCGGCCGACGGCCGACTGCTCGTGGAACCGTGTTCCACGGCGTCATCGGACTGCGTCCGATGGCTTGCCGAGGTTTCCTCGGCAACGTCACCAGAACTCGGAGAGTTCTGGTTGCCTGTCGAGCCGTGCTCGACAGCGTTCTCGAACAGGGCCGCGAACAGCTCCCGCAACTTCCGCGGGTCGGCCGACACCGCGAGGTCCGGGTCGACCTCGACCGAGAGGGTGGCCGACGGGGGCGTACTCCCCTCCCACGCGTCGGTCGCCGCGTCCGCCAGCGACACCCGCCTCCGATCGGACCGCCCCCACAGCCACAGCCCGGTGGCTCCCAGGACGGCGACGATGCCGCCTCCCAGCAGTGCCCCCTTCAGTACGGCGTCCGCGACCATCCACCCGTGGTTCGACGCCCGTGGCAAAAATCCCCACACTCGAATTTTTCCGTTCGATAGCTGGGGGCTGGAAGAAGCCGGTGATGGTCAGGACTGGAAGCCGTCCTCCCAGCGGAACACGCCGTCTTCCTGTACGACCTCGCCGTCGACCTCCAGCCGCGACCCCTCGTCCATCCACCGGATCAGGTCGACGTGGACCGCCGACTCGTTGCGCTCGTCCTCGCGGCCCTCTGGGAAGTTCGACTCGTAAGCCCGGCCAAGCGCCAGGTGGACGGTCCCGCCCATCTTCTCGTCGAAGAGGATGCGGTCGGTTGGGCGGTCGATCCCGCGGTTCATGCCGATCCCGAGTTCGCCCAACCGCTTCGCGCCGGCGTCGGTCTCCAGGGTCTCGCCGATGGCGTCCTCGCCCTGGGCGGCGGCGTACTCGACGACCTCGCCGTCCTCGAAGGTCAGTTCCACGTCCCGGACCCGGCGGTCCGAGACGGTCATCGGCACGTCGAAGGTGACGGTGCCTTCGACCGACTCGACGACGGGCGCGGTGAATACCTCGCCGCTGGGCAGGTTGTGGGAGTCGTAGGCCACCGACGCGGCGGAGTTGACCGCGATCCGGTTCTCGACGGACATCGTGAGGTCGGTCCCCGCGCCGACGATCCGGACCTCGCGCCCGTCGTCGAGCAGGTCCTTCAACCGGGCCATCTCTTCGGCCAGTTCCTCCCAGTCCCGGAGGACGGCGTCGTAGACGAACTCCCGGTACTCCTCGTAGGCCATGCCGGCCTGCTGGGCGAGCGAGCGGGTGGGGTGGACGGTCGAGACCCAGTCCGTGTCGAGGCGGGCCTCGCGGATGCCCGCGCGGGCGCGGGCCGCGGCCTGGCGGCGGTCGCCGGGCACGTCAGCCAGCGCCGTGGTGTTGCGGCCACCGCCCAGCGACAGGACGCTGTCTGCCCGCTCGTACATCTCCAGTTCGTAGGCAGGGTCCGCGTCGAACTCGCCGTCGTGGCCCCGGAGGTACGCCCGCGAGATCTCGTCGGAACTGTAGACGGTCAGGCAGTTCGCGCCGCGCTCGCCCAGTTGCTCGGCGACGGCGACCGCCAGGTCGTGGGCACCCTCCGCGACCCGGAGGACCACGTCGTCGCCGGCCTCGATGCGTGCGCTCCAGTCCACCAGCGTCTCCGCGTGGTCGTAGACCCGCTGATCCATGGCGGGGGGAGGGGCGGGACCGGCAAAACGACGGTGGTCGCCGCCCGCACACGGGCCCGTCCTCACTCGACGCGGGTGTTGACCGTCGCGGCGACGCGGTCGCCGGGGCGGCGCAGTTCGCCGCTCTCGACCTCGTAGACGTAGCCGGTGATCGTCACGTCGTCGGGGATCAGGTCGGACGCTTCGAGGTGTCGGACCTGGGCCGCACAGGCCTCGTCGATGTCGTCGGTCATCTTCACCCACTCCGCGAGCCCCGCGTCGCCGATGGTCAACTCGGGCAGGGAGGGGTCGAGGTCGACGGCGTCGAGGTCGCCGGCCTGGGCTTCGAGTACGTCCACGACGGCCTCGTCGCTCGCGCTCATCATGCCGCAGTCGGTGTGGTTGACGACGACGATCTCCTCGGTGTCGAAGAAGTTCGTCGTCAGCGCCGCCGAGCGGATCACGTCGTCCGTGACCTTCCCGCCGGCGTTGCGGAAGATCTGCGCGTCGCCGAGGGACAGTCCCAGCGCCTCCTCGACGGGGATCCGCTCGTCCATGCACGCGATCACCAGCAGGTTCTCGTCCGTGGGGATCCCCTCGCGTCGCCGCCGCGCCCAGTCCTCCCGTCGCTCGACGCGCTCGTCCACCGCCTCGTGAACCCGGTCGTAGTCGTGTTCGTCGTCGTCGTGAGACATGCCCACATCCCTTCGGCCCACAGCCTGGTAAGGTGTCGCGTACCGGAGAACACGGCCGGTGGCTGTGACGCGGGCGGTGCGGTCGCCGCCAGCATCCGCGCGCCGCAGGCGCGCGGTTCACTCGGCGCGAAGCCACCGGCTGAGCGCCGAGCGAGTTTTTATACTAAATTTTTGCGACGAGTGGTGCCGCGCGGAGCGCGGCACCCGAGGAAGTAAAAATTTAGTTGTAGATCAGGATCGTCGCCAGGTCGGACTCGACGACCTCGACCTCCTCGCCGGACTCGGCGCGGTGTTCCTCGTGGATCTCGACGGCCTCGCCGGGGACGACCGCGACCTCGCCGCCGAGATCGAGGTCGATCTCGCCGTCGAGCTGTTTCTGCTGTTTCACGTCCTCGGGGTCGGCGTCTTCCAGCGCGCCGACGACCTGCCCGGTCCGCTCGCCGAATTCCGGCCCGATGACGCTGTGGTCTGGGTCGACCTCGACGGGGACGAGTTCGACGGCGGGCACGCCTTCCCTGATGTGGACGGGGGCGTTGACGGCCTCGCTGAGGTCGTAGGTGTCGACGGCGCGCTCGGGCGTCTCCTCGGGGTAGACCTCGACCTTGTCGAGTTCGGCGTTCAGCGCGATGCCGGCGTCGGACTTCCAGCCCCGGACCGTGGCCGCGACCTCGGCGATGAGTTCGCCGGCCAGTTCAGCCTCCTCGTCGTGCATGTCGATCTCGGGCCAGTCGGCGGCGTGGACGCTGCCCTCGGTGTGGGGCAGGCCGTCGTAGGCCTCCTCGGTCAGGAAGGGAGCGAAGGGCGAGAGCATCCGCAGGGCGGCCGACAGCGCGGTCCCGAGCGCCTGCTTGGCGGCGTTTGCCTCGCCGGGACGCCCCTCGTAGAGACGGCCCTTGATGAGTTCGAGGTAGTCGTCGGCCAGATCGTGCCAGACGAACTCCCGCAACTCGCGCAGGGCGGCGTCGAAGCGGTACTCGTCCATGTGGGCGGCCACGCTGTCGGCGACCTCCGAGGTCCGCGAGAGGATCCACTTGTCGGCGTCGCGATACGCCGGGTCGGGGCGGTTGAGGTCGTCGTCGCTCAGGTGGCCGGCGGCGAACTTCGTGATGTTCCAGATCTTGGTGTCGAACTTGGAGGCCGATTTGACCTCCTTCCACTGGAACTGGATGTCGCTCCCGGGCTGGCCGCCCAGGGCCATCGCCTGCCGGAAGGCGTCGGCGGAGTACTCCTCGACCGCTTCTTCGGGCTGGACGAAGTTGCCCCGGGATTTGGACATCTTGTTGCCGTCCTCGCCGAAGACCATGCCGTTGATCAGGGCCTCCTCCCAGGGGATCTCGTCCTCGATGGCGTCGGTCCGGAGGAGGGTGTAGAAGGCCCACGTGCGGATGATGTCGTGGCCCTGCTCGCGGAGGGTGGTGGGCTCGAACTCCTCGTCGGGCCACCCTCTCACGTAGAGCGGCGTGATCGAGGAGTCCATCCACGTGTCCATCACGTCGGTCTCGCCGGTCCACTCCTGGCCCCCGCACTCGGGGCACTCGGCGATGTCGGGATCCTCGTCGGTGGGTTCGACGGGGAGTTCGTCGGGGCCGGCGATGTGGATGTGGTCGCAGTTGTCACAGAACCAGGCGGGGATCGGCGTGGCGAACACGCGCTGGCGGGAGATCACCCAGTCCCACTCCATCCCGGTCGTCCAGTCCTCCAGCCGGTCGTACATGTGCTCGGGGATCCAGTCGACCTGCTGGGCGCGTTCGAGGATGGCGTCCTGGTCGACCTCGACGAACCACTGTTCCTTCGAGAGGATCTCGATGGGCGTGTCACACCGCCAGCACTGGCCGACGGCCTGCTCGGTGGGTTCGGTGTCGTTCAGGTACCCCTCTGCCTCCAGGTCGGCGGCGATCTCCTCCTTGGCCTCGTCGATGGCGAGTCCGGAATACGCGCCGGCGCCGTCGTCGAGGTGGCCGTCCTCGGTGAACACCATCCGGAGGTCGAGGTCGTGTTCGGCCCACCACTCGACGTCCTGTTTGTCCCCGAAGGTACAGATCATCACCGCGCCGGTCCCGAACTCGGGGTCGGACTCCTCGTCGGCGATGAGTTCGACCTCGTGACCGAAGAGGGGGACCTCGAAGCGGTCGCCGATCCGGTCCGCGTAGCGCTCGTCGTCGGGGTGGACGGCCATCGAGACACAGGCGGCGAGCAACTCGGGCCGGGTCGTGGCGATCTCGATGTCCTCGGTGTCCTCGTCGGCCCCCTCGAAGGTGATGTAGTATAGCTGGCCGTCGACGCCGTCCTCGGTCTCGACCTCGGCGTCGGCGATGGCGGTCTCACACCGGGGACACCAGTTGACGGGGTGTTCGTCCCGGTAGACCAGGTCGTCGTCGGCCATCTCGACGAAGGATCGCTGGGTCGTCCCCCAGTACTCGGGGTCCATCGTCCGGAACTCGTGGGTCCAGTCCTGGGAGAACCCCAACGTCGCCATCGTCTCTTTCATCGCGTCGATCTGCTCCTCGGTGTGCTCGATGCACATCTGCCGGAACTCGTCGCGGGGCACGTCCGTCCGGTGGATATCGTTGTTCTCCTCGACTTTCACCTCGGTCGGGAGGCCGTGACAGTCCCACCCCTGCGGGAAGAGCACGTCGTCGCCCGCGAGTCGGTGGTAGCGGGCGGCGAAGTCCATGTAACACCAGCCCAGCGCGTTCCCGATGTGGAGGTTGCCGGTCGGGTACGGCGGCGGGGTGTCGACGACGTAGTCGGTGTCGGAATCGCCGTCGTACTCGTAGACGTCCATCTCCTGCCACTGGTCGCGCCACTTCGGCTCCACCTGGTCCGGATCGTAGTTGTCGGGTAACTCGCTCATGTTTTAGATTGCGCTCATGTGTCGGTGTCACGTCGTCGCTGTGGTCCACAGCGGGTCTCGCGTCGGCCCGAAAATACGTGCGACTGGCCGCCGCGCTACCGTACTACCGACGACATCAGGCCCATACCTCCCGGTTGTTCCGGTCGCGTGTATAACTTTTCGGTCCCGGCGTCCGGGATCGCCGCGCCGGGTTCGCCGGGGCCGAACCACAACCCCTACTTGCCGGGCTGTCGACCCGAGGATATGGAACTCGGCGTCATCGGACTCGGACGGATGGGCCGGATCGTCGTCGACCGTTGTCTCGATGCCGGTCACGACGTGGTCGCCTTCGACGTGGACGAGGAGGCCGTCGCGGACGCGGCCGACGCGGGCGCGACCCCCGCGGAGTCCATTCCCGACCTCGCACAGCGACTCGACGACGACAAGCGTATCTGGCTGATGGTCCCCGCGGGCGATCCCGTCGACGCCGCGCTGGAGGAACTCGCGCCTCACCTCGACGGCGACGACATCGTGGTCGACGGCGGCAACTCGAAGTTCACGGACTCCGTGCGCCGCTCGGAGTCGACCGACGCGGCCTACCTCGACTGTGGCACCTCGGGCGGCCCCGCGGGCGCGGAACTGGGCTTTTCCCTGATGGTCGGCGGCCCCGAGTGGGCCTACGAGGAGCTGGTTCCCGTCTTCAACGCCGTGGCGACCGGCCCCGAGGGTCACGACCGGATGGGGCCGGCGGGGTCGGGCCACTACGTCAAGATGGTCCACAACGGCGTGGAGTACGCGCTGATGCAGGCCTACGGCGAGGGCTTCGAGTTGCTGGCCAACGGCCGGTACGACCTGGACCTGGAAGCGGTCGCGCGTACGTGGAACAACGGCGCGGTGATCCGCTCGTGGCTGCTGGAACTCTGCGAGGAGGCCTTCCGCGAGGAGGGCAGCGACCTCGGGACGGTCGCGGACCACGTCGCGGGCGGCTCCACCGGGACCTGGACCGTCCAGGAGGCGCTGGAACAGGAGGTACCGGTGCCGCTGATCTACCAGGCGCTGGCGGAGCGGTTCGGTTCGCGCGCGACCGACGAGGAACCGGGGCGGTTCTCGCGGCGGCTGGCCAACCGGCTGCGGTACGGGTTCGGCCGTCACGAGGTCACACGCCGCGAGGAGTGATTGCGCGACGCGTGCGCCTCGACGGGTGTTTCCGACGACTCGAAGTCCGTCAGTTAGTTAAACCCGTATTCCGTAGCCGGCGATATGGTAAGTGCAGGAATCCTGATCGGGGCGTTTCTGACGCTCGTCGTGGTCGCCCTTCACTACACGGAGGGGACCGGCTGGGAGGCCAACGAGGACATCTCTCAGGAGGTGCTGGAGAAGCGGGCCGAGACGGTCCCGGAGACGGAGTTCCCGGAGCCGATGAACCGATCCATCGGTGGCGGCGTCGCGGCCGGTGCGGTCGCCGGCGGCTCGGAGGGTGAACTCGCCGAAGGTGGCGAGGAGGAGGAAGACGAGGGCTTCGACCCCGACGCGATCCCCGAGGACGAGGTCGAGACCTACGAGATCGAGTTCGCCAAGGAAGGCGAGACCATCGAGATCGCGAACAACGAGAACATCCTCGACATGGGCGAGGAGCAGGGCTGGGACCTGCCCTACGCCTGCCGTGAAGGGTCGTGTCTCTCCTGTGCCGGCCACATCGAGGAGGGACCGGCCGAGGAGTACATCCGTCACAGCAACAACGACACGCTCAACGAGGAGGAGATGGAGAAGGGGTACTGTCTGACCTGTACGGCCTACCCGACGGACTCGTTCACGCTGGAGACCGGCGAGCAGCCCTGATCTCCCGCGGTTCATAACCGTTATACCTGCCCCTCCTGTAGACGCCTTCCCTTCGAGGGCGGCTAGTTCAGCGGACAGAACGCCTGGTTCCGGACCAGATGGTCGGGGG